>CAVOLM010000037.1:0-6827 GCA_963696675.1 uncultured Gammaproteobacteria bacterium
AGTGAGAAGTCTCCGGCACTGTCGATCGGGCTCGCCGTCCGTAACGTCGCGAACGTCATTGAACGGTGCATCAACTCGGTTCTGGCGCAAGACTTTGCAGACTTCGAACTCGTCATCTGCGATAACGTCTCCGACGATCGGACGATTGCGATACTCGAGCGCTATGCCCGTGCTGACCGGCGCATCCGTTTGGCGCTTAATCCTGTTAACATTGGCTCTCAAGAGAACATGAGGCTTGTCCTCGAGTCATCGCGAGGCACTTTTTTTCGTTGGATCAGCGCCGATGATTGGCTGGAGCCGGGATGTCTTTCAACATGCGTGCACGCACTTGAAAGGCGCCCCGACGCGATCGGCGTTACCACCTGGTTCACAATCCACACGGCGGACGGGTTGAGCAGATACGAGGAGTATGGGGGTGAGTTCCCCACCTCTTCAGACCCGGCGGAACGGTTCGCGCGCATGTTATGGTTCTTCCACGCTGGAGACGCAAAGTACGATCCAATTTATGGCGTGTATCGGCGAGGTCACCTCGCTCGCTCGCGTCTCTTTCGCCCATCGGAGCGCGCCGACTGGCTGCTGAGCGCCGAACTCGCGCTCATGGGGCCCATCATTCATGTAGCGGAGCGGCTGGCCCATCGAACACGTTCCTACCCGGTAGGTATCGATCGAGCCGCATGGAGGCGCCGCCTCGATTCCGTCCGAGCAGAACAGCTAAAAAGCTCGCCTCGGCGCTTGTATCGTGAGCTGCTTGCTCTCGCTGTAACGGCCGACCTAAAGGAGGCGCAATTGCGTCATTGCAAGCGCGCCCTTCGGCGCTTCTGGATCAACGAAGTGGTTAGGAGCGTCCGCTCACGGCTCGCTGACGCGCGACACCGAGCGCTCCGACGCGGAGCCGACTAGCCCACATCACGTGCGTCCGACTTCTCGACGCGGCGAAGCCATGCCTCGCGCCAGTAGGGGTAGATTTCGCGCGGACAGAACCAGCGGCCCGCGCTCCGTTGGCCCGAACAGACTGCACCCTCAAGTATGAGGCAATCTTTCCCGACATTGAGCATGCGACCGGTCTTGTCATCGATCAATCGATGCACCCTGTCACTCACACGTAAAGTGCGTCCGCAATAGGGAAGCATCTCGCGGTCGAACGAAAGACCCCGGTTCAATCCCTTCTCGTCGAGCGTGAATGCGATCTCGGAGGGGGATCGCACCTCGACGAGATCGCCGGCTTGAAGGTTAAGCGACTTGAGGGCTGGAGGGGATTTGCTGCGCCACGCAGCGGGAGGGGTTTCAGCAGGCCGGCCTTGCTGGCGAGCTCCATGATGAACGCACGGGCCAAGAGGCGAATGAACGAAGCAGATCGAAATTGCCATTGGTCAACTCACGCCAATACTGTCGAAGGTCGTAGCCCTTTAGCCGGTCGGAGGCAATGTAGGCTTCCGTTGCTTGGCAGCGCCACGCCTCGGTACGGAGCGCCTTCGAGGTGGCGCACGGTCCTGGTCGCCTGATTGGGCACGCTGGCCTAGCTTGGCAGCGTCCTCACCACTCACGGTTGCCGCCGGGGAGCGTGCTCCGTCGTCGACCCGGCGAAGCCACGCCTCCTTCCAGTAAAGCCTGCAGCCCGCCTGACAACCGCCGTGCCCAGACCCGTCGCAACGGAGATCCTCAAGGTACACGGTCGCGTGCATACGCCGGCTTCCGGTCGCCGCAATTGTGTCGCAGATCTTGTCTACGCGGCGGGCCACTCTGTAACGCCGCCCCACGTGCGAACCATTTCCGGCATGAATGGCATCTTTTCGAGGGCGGCGCCGGCGTCCAAGGTGGCAAGAATTTCGGACGCCGGTCTGACCTCTACAAGGTCACCTGGACGCAGGGGACGCTTGTCCGCAGATGTCATGGGTTACTCACCTGATAGATGCAACAACGCTTTCACTTGGCGCTAAATTCTAACATCCCACCCCGGCAGCGGCCAACTGCGCCGCTGGCGTAGGGTTAATTAACCCACAGACATGACTATAACCATCATCATGTGTATTCTGATGTCTTATATTGGGTACGGGTAAGAGACAAATGGGACCGAAGATGATCTCAAAGGGGCCTTTGATTTCAGTTGTTATTCCTCATCTTAATCAGCCAGAGGCCCTCGAAGCCTGCCTTAGCAGCCTTGATGCTCAAAGCTTGGCACGCTGTTTCTTCGAGATCATTGTTGTCGACAATGGCTCGGTTTCCATTCCCGAAGACATTGTAGCCAATCATTCCGGCACGCGATTGCTGCGTGAATTACAGCCGGGACCCGGCCCTGCGCGTAATTTCGGAGTTCGGTTCGCGACCGGTGATATCATTGCCTTCATCGATGCCGATTGTCGCGCGCATCGCGACTGGCTCCGCAATGCTCTTCAGACCATTCGTTCCTCGCCCGAAGGAACGATTCTCGGTGGCGATGTTCGGATCTGGCGTAATCGCTGGAATACGTCCACGGCAATCGAAGCGTATGAGGGCGTTTTTGGATACCGTTTCAAATTGTTTATCGAACGACATGGCTACTGCGGAACCGGGAACTTGGTCGTGCGGCGTACGGATTACGAAAAGGCTGGGCCGTTTGCAGGAATCGAGCTTGCCGAGGATGTCGAATGGGGACAGCGCGCCCGCTCCGCAGGGCTTACATTCCGTTACGTTCCGGAGATGATTGTTTTCCATCCGGCGCGTCGTTCGCTGCAAGAATTATGTGTGAAATGGGACCGTCATACACAGCATAATCTCAATATGGCACGTGGGAAGCCTGGGTGGAAAATTCGTTGGATCGCTCGCGCACTGGCAGTTCTGGCGTCACCGATCGTGGATTCCATGAAGGTATTAGGCAGCGATCGAATTCAGGGCGTATCAACCCGTTTAAAGGCGATTTCAGTGCTTTTCGCGATCCGTGCCTATCGCGCTCGCAAAATGCTCAGTCTTTTGAGCGCGAGCAAAGCGGTGGTGTGGAATCGGGGCGCGGCAGCTAGTGCTTATATTCCGGATCAAGCGATCGAAGATTTGCGGCATAGTTAGCAGCGGGGCCAACAATTGAACGAATGCCAATGCAAATTCGGGACGCTTCGCTGATGACGCAGCCGGCGGCGGAGTTCGGGCTGTCGATTGTCATCGTGACCTACAACAGCGCGTCGGTCCTACCGGGATTGCTGGATTCTCTGCCGGCCGGGCTAGAGGGGGTCAAGCAATTCGAAACAATCGTGGTCGATAACGACTTCGGCTGACAACAGCGTCGATATCGCACTCGCTCACGCAATCCGGCCGAGAGTCATCAGGATGGGCCGAAACGCCGGTTACGCCGCGGCCATCAATGCAGCAGCGGCCACTGTCCGCCCGGATGCGGATCTGCTGATTCTCAACCCCGACGTCCGTCTCCTCCCCGGCGCAGCCAGTTTGCTGGTCGATCGCTTGACGGATTCGTCCGTCGGTGTCGCGGTGCCGCGGATCCTGGCCGAGGACGGAACTACCCGCTGGTCACTGCGCCGGGAACCCTCCCTCATGACGGCATGGACGGACGCCATTCTAGGGGGAACGTTCGCTGCCCGTATCGGCACGGGCGAGATGATCGGCGATCCGGCGATTTACGATCGGGGCGGCCTGATCGAATGGGCGACTGGAGCCATTCTCGCGGTTGCAGCGCGGGCGCGTGGTGTCGTCGGCGATTGGGATGAGTTGTTCTTTCTGTACAGGGAAGAGGTCGATTACCTGCGAAGGGTACGCGAGTGCGGATTCTCTGTGGCCTATGTTCCACAGGCGCAAGCGGTTCACATCGAAGGAGAGTATATTGAAAATCCCCGTCTGTCGGCGCTGCTGTCCGCCAATCGAATCCGCTACTACCGGCGCTACCACGGGCCGCTGTCAACGGCCGTGTTCAGGCTAAGCATCATTGTGGGGGAAGGAATGCGCGCCGTTCGCGGACCGCCGGGGCACAGAGCTGCGGTGCGGGCAGCGCTTACGCCGTGGAGGCCGCCGCCTGAGAGCCAGCCGCATCACTCGGTTCGTCGCGACAGTCTGGACGCCTTGCAGACCTCGCATCAAATCTGTTCAGTCAGCATCCGCAATCGGAATCGAACGGCGTTGACAATCTTGGTCCGCATGGCTCGCTCGTCCTCGACTCGGCGGCTAATTATTGGGGTGACGGCTCTGGCGCTGGCCACTGTCCTCCGCACATCAGTCGCATCTTCCGATGTAGTGCAGCTCCGCAATGTGGATGGCGGCCCAGAACTACTATAGCCAGTTCTCCAACTCGCTTCCTTCCGATCCGAGCTACTTTCCTCTTGGCGTTTGGTTTGAAAGCGTCGTTTCTCAAGCGGATGTCGATCTTGACAAGGACGCTGGCCTCAATCTCTACGTCGTCCTGACCGCCAACAGCAACCTGTCTCTTGTCCAGAGAAACGGCATGCGCGCTATTCTCCAGCAGTCAGAATGGCGTACTAACCAGACTGCCATCAACAGCCCCGCAGTCGCAGGTTGGGAGCTGTTCGACGAGATTGATATGCAGCAGGGGCCGGGCCAGGGCTACACGACACTAAACAACATCCTTGCGCAGCTCCCGAACGATGGCCGCATGCGTTACAACAACTACGGCAAGGGCGTCATGTTCTGGGAGACAGACGCACAGGCCGAGCGGTTCGTGAATGATTTCCAGCAAGTCGTATCGAACGATATCTACTGGTTCACCGATCCGAACGTCTCAGGGAGCTCGGAAGGCGGCAAGCTGCTCAACGGTGGCCACCCGCTAACGCCAACCCAGACGCGGCGGGCGGCGAACTACGGCTATACGGTCGATCGCATGCGCGCCCTGGACATCGAGGCAGCAAGCCGATCTGGAATTTCGTGGAGGTGGGCTGGCCGTTCACCGAGACGGCGGCGCAGGGGGCCCGGGCCATTCAGCCGGCTGAAGTCAGGGCGGCGGTGTGGCACAGCATCATCGCAGGGGCGCGGGGCATCATCTACTTCAACCACAGCTTCGGTGGCCCCAACCAGAGCACAGCACTGCCTACGAGAGCCGGCATATGCGGCAGTGCGCGCCGCCGTAAAGAGCACGAACCAACTCGTCACGCAACTTGCGCCAGTGCTCAACGCACCATTCGCGGACGGCTTCGTCAGCGCCGGTCCATCCGTCCGGACGATGGCGAAGTTCCATGACAACAAGTACTACGTGTTTGCTGGCAGCAAGGAGAATGCCGCCAGCACGCCGACGTTGTCGTTGTCGGGTGTCGATAGCGGCACGGCCACGGTCATTGGCGAGAATAGGACGATTCCCATCTCAAATGGTCGGTTCTCGGACAGCTTTGCAGATGGCAATGCGATCCATATTTACAGGATTGATAATCAATGAATGAAGTTGCGGTTGGACAGCATCTGAGCGGCCCGGCGGCCTTCGGCACCAACTAGTTCAGCAAGTTCAACTGGGGATCCAAAAATGATGCTGTTGGCGCGTGCTCCCCTGCGGTCATCAGAGCAGCCGCGGAATACGACCAATGCGGAGGAGATGCCGTGACGCGGATGTCGGTGGTCGGGAAGCGGTGGCGAACGCAAGCGGAGCTCCAGTCGTCGCCGGTTCGCGGATTCAGACAGGCTGACCGGCCTGCAATGGCGACGAAAAATGGAATTACATCGGGCCAAAGAAGAAAATATGTTGGCCGTATTCCTGTTCTTGCTGCCCTCTCGTGCCGTGGGTGATTTTCGTTGGACCGCTGCGAATGTCGCTCTACCGTATTGTGCTGCTCGTGATGGTCTTGCCCTGTTTGGGCATGTGGATGGCCGGGAAAGCAGGGCGGATAAGGACCGCAGACATTGCACTGCTGCTGTTTTCGTTCTGGTGCACGCTCAGCCTCATGGTTGTCCATGGAATGGCATTCTCCATCCAGACATCAGGAATCTGTTCATAGAAACCCTCGGGCCCTTATCTGTTGGCGCGATGCTACATCCGCGACGCGGACGATTTCTACAATGTGATTCAGTTACTGTTCCGGATCGTGGTACTCCTGTTGCCGTTCGCCATTTTTGAATTCGTTACCGGGCAAAACCTTTCGCGCGAACTGTTTGCGGCGATCTTGCCGACGTTCGTCCGATTACGCATGAGGCCGCGATGGGGTTAATTCGGGTGCGATCGGTTTTTGATCATCCGATCCTGTTCGGGGTGTGCACCGGCGGTATCATTGCCCTGGTTCACCTGGTTCTCGGCTACCAAAAAAGCTTCTTTCAGCGTTGTCTTCAGGACCGGGATCGTCGGAGCAACGTCGATTTTGTCGTTGTCCGCCGGGCCTGTAAGCGCGCTATAGTCACCCAGGGGTTCCTTCTGTCATGGAACGGGTTGCTAAGGGGCATCAAGAATTCGGTGGAAAATTCTGATCGGCCTTCTGGTTTTGATCGTTCTATCGATTGAAATGAGTTGCCAACCGATCCTTGCCTGCAATCGTCGTCCTTTATTTCCTATTCGAGGACCAGGTCGTATTGGTTTCGCTGGATGATATGGCAGTATGGGGTCTGCGTCAGCCCTGAACCACCCACTTTTCGGCATTGGGATGGACCGATTGGGAACGCCCGGCGGACGGATGCCGCCAAGCATTGACAATCTCTGGCTTTCTTGATGCAGTCCGCTTTGGCTCCCCGCGCCCTTTTCTCCTGCTCTTGGCTCTTTTGTCGGTCTTCTTGGCGGTAGGTTCCGGAAAGGGCCCCGATGATCATCTGATCGCGTATCGGACGGGCTTTGTGATTGGTATGACCGCGTTCTTTCTGGTTGGGTCGACCGTTGCATTTCTGGGACGCTGCCTATGTTCTCTTTCTATTTCTTGATGGGC
>CAVOLM010000038.1:0-88255 GCA_963696675.1 uncultured Gammaproteobacteria bacterium
GCCGAGCACTCGCTTGACGGACATCGTTACGGGCCTGGCGGTGATCGATCCGCCCAATGGACCGGAGCTACGCTTCGAGTCATCGCTGTATCGATTCAATCCCGAGCACCGCTGGTTTTACTTCTCGGGCATGCGAAGAGAGGAAGCACTGGTGTTCAAGGCCTTCGATTCGGAACTCGGGCGCGTGCAGGGCTGTCCGCACAGCGCCTTCAACGACCCGACCTGTCCCGAGGGCGTCACGCCGCGGGCGAGCGTCGAGATCCGTGCTTACGCCTACTTTGGTTGACGCATCCCTCTTGCAGTTCGTTATATACGCGCGAGAATAACGGCCCCTCTACTCTCAACCCGGGACCGTGTCATGCCTGTCAGCCGCCGGCCGCTTCTGGCACTCCTTCTTGCAAGCTGCTTCGGGTCGAGTGTCACGCTCGCAGCCGATACCGATGCGGATGCTCAGCTCATCACCGTATTTGCTGCGGTATCTCTGACTGACGCCCTGCAGCAGATCGTCGCGCGGCTCGAGCCGGATGGCACGCGGATGAGAATGTCGTTCGCATCCAGCTCCACCCTCGCCCGGCAAATCGAGAATGGCGCCGCCGCGGATATCTTCGCCTCTGCTGATGAGGAATGGATGGCGTATCTCGATGCGCGCAAGCTCATCGCCACAGACACCTGGACGCGACCCATCGGTAATGACCTCGTGATCGTGGCACCAACCGATGGAGTCAAAACGATCGCGCTCGATCCGAAGTTCGACCTCGCAGCCGTTCTCGGCGAGCGGCGCCTTGCGGTCGGTGACCCGGCGCATGTGCCGGCAGGCCGCTACGCGCAGCAGGCACTCGAGCGCTACGGCTGGTGGAAGGCCGTGGAGCCGCATCTCGCGCGCGCGGAAAATATCCGCGCCGCCCTGGCACTGGTCGAGCGTGGTGAAGCACCGCTCGGCATCGTGTACACGACCGATGCGCGAGCTTCCAAGTCCGTCCAGGTGGTCGCGACTTTTCCGGCCGACAGTCATGAGCCTATCCTCTATTCATTTGCGGCAGTCGCGGGCCGAGACACGCCGCGGGTTCGCGCTGCATTGCGCGCCTTGACGTCGGGTGAGGCCCTCGAGATCTATAGCAAGAACGGATTTCAGGTGAAGTGAGTTTCTTCGCGCTCAGCCCACAAGAATGGCAGGCGTTCTGGCTCAGCCTTGACGTCGCTGCGCGCAGCGTCATTTTCAGCCTGCCGGTCGCAATCGTCGTGGCCTGGATACTGGCGCGACGGCGCTTCCTTGGCCGCACCGTCGTAGACGCTTTCGTGCATCTCCCGCTGGTGTTGCCACCGGTGGTGGTCGGCTATTTTCTGCTGCTGATGTTCGGCACCCGCGGGCCGATCGGGGGATGGCTCAAGGACACGTTTGATCTGCAGCTTGTCTTTACGACTGCAGGCGCGGCACTTGCCACCGCAGTCATGTCCTTCCCGTTGGTGGTACGGGCAATTCGGCTTTCGATTGAGAACATCGATCCCGGCCTCGAAGACGTCGCACGCACCCTCGGGGCGCGAGCGATGGATCGCTTCTTCAGCATCACGTTGCCATTGATGGCGCCGGGCATCCTGGTCGGAGCGGTCGTGGCCTTTTCTGCAAGTCTTGGCGAGTTCGGTGCGGTGATTACCTTTGCGTCCAACATACCCGGCGAAACACAGACTCTGCCCCTCGCGCTGTACACGGCATTGCAAACACCCAACGCTGATATCGCGGCCGCACGTCTTGCCACACTCTCCGTCGGCCTGGGCCTTGCGGGTTTGCTGGCCTCAGAGTGGATCGCGCGCGCCCTGCGACGGCGCTTCGGCCGCTGAATGCTCGAATTCCAGGCAACACTGCGGCGTGAGACGTTCGAGCTCAACGTCGAGTTTCTTGCGCCCTCCCCGGGCGTGACAGCCCTTTTCGGTCGCTCCGGCGCCGGCAAGTCGACGATCGTGGCATTGCTCGCCGGCCTGCTGACTCCAGAGCGCGGTCGGCTCGTCGTCGAGGGCCAAGTGCTGTTCGATTCCACTGCGGGAGTCAATGTACCGACCGAAGAGCGGGCCATCGCCTGTGTATTCCAGGACCCGCGGCTCTTCCCACATCTCGACGTGCGCGGGAACTTGCGTTACGGGCTGAATCGGGTCCGCGGCCGCCCCGCGCCGATCAATGAACTCGAGATCGTGGAGTTGCTCGGGCTCGAGCCGCTCCTGGAGCGTCGCATGCACCAGCTGTCGGGCGGCGAGAAGCAGCGCGTCTCGCTGGGCCGCGCACTGCTGGCGCAACCTCGCCTGCTGCTGCTCGATGAGCCGCTCGCCTCGCTCGATGCGGCACGGCGCGAGGAAGTATTGCCGTACCTCGAAAGACTGCGCGACGAAGTGCGCATTCCGATCGTGCACGTGAGTCATTCCTTCGATGAGGTGCTGCGACTCGCCGAGCACGTCGTGCTCCTGGAGCACGGCGAAGTGCTGGCGTCGGGTTCGGTGGCGCAGATCTGCCTCGAGCCCGGGCTACACGCGATCGTCGGTGAAAGCGTGATGGGGAGCGTGTTCGAAGGGAGCGTCACCGGCTACGACGCTGACGAAGGACTCGCCACCGTGAAGTGCGATGGGCTCAGCCTGCGCGTGGCCGTCGCTGCAGCTCCCCGGGAGCGGTTGCGCATTTTTGTGCCCGCCGGCGATGTCGTGATTGCACTCGATGAGGTGAAGGACGTCAGCACCCGCAACGTGCTGCCGGTCGAAATCGTTCGGCTCGAGCCGCTCGAGGGCTCCGTGCTCCTGCACCTTCGCAGCGGCGGCCGGGCACTCCTGGCGCGGGTCACCCACAGCGCGGTGCGCGAGTTGCGCCTGGCCGACGAGGTGCGCTGTTACGCGCTGGTCAAGGCAGTAGCGGCCCAGGGCCGGCGTTTCGAGCGCCGGGCAGCTCGCCCTCGCGAAGGCTTCCCGCCGGCGCGCGGCGCGTCTTAATATAGAGTGCTCAAAAAGAGCGCCCCAGGCGCTCTGGACATAACCATCCCCGGGGGACCCTGAACCATGATGATTTCCAAGCTCGCGGCCATCGCCGCCCTGACCCTGCTCGCCGGAGCCGCCAAGGCTGCCTGCACCTATCCCGCCGCGCCCGAGAAGATCCCGGACGGCAGTACGGCCACTCGCGACGAAATGATCGCCGCCAAGCAGGCCGTGGCTAAGTACAACGACGAAATCACCGCGTACCAGAACTGCATCAAGCTCGAGAGCGATGGCTCGATTGCCGAGCTGGAAAAGCAGGCCAAGACCGATGAGGAGAAGAAGGCCTTCGCAGCCCAGAAGGCGGAGCTCGAGCGCAAGCTGGTCGAACGAAACAACGCCGCCCTCGATGAAGTGACCGCTGTGGTCGAGCGTTTCAACGAACAACTGCGCGCATACAACAAGAAGAATCCGCCCGCCGCGAAGAAGTAGTCGCACGTCCTGGGCAGGGACGGCGAGACAGTCGCCTGGGCCCGCAGACATGGTTACACCAGCAGAAGCCGAAGCCCTGATCAGGCAACACCTGGTGTGTCTGCCGGTCGAATCGCTGCCACTGCCCCAGTGCATGGGCGCGGTGCTGCGCGAAAACGTCTACGCCGAGCGCGACCAACCGCCCTTCGACCGCGTTGCCATGGATGGCATCGCCATCGACAGCGCTGCGTGGAAAGCCGGCAGGCGAAAGTTTCACGTTGAAGGACTGCAGGCGGCGGGCGATCCCCATCGGAAGCTCGCCGCCTCGGATGATTGCCTTGAAGTAATGACCGGGGCGGTACTGCCGCAGGGCTGCGATACGGTCATTCCGACCGAGCAGCTGGAGGTGGTCGGGGAGCTCGCGCAAGTGCGTACGGAAACGGACGTGCGCTGCGGCCAGAACGTGCACAAGCGCGCCTCAGACGGTCGGCAGGGGGATCTGCTGCTCGAAGCCGGCGCACTGTTGCGGGCGCCAGAGATTGCGGTCGCGGCCTCGGCCGGAATGTCGCGCATTCGCGTCAGCAGTCAGCCGACCATCCTCGTGGTCTCGACCGGCAACGAGCTGGTGGAACCCGGCGATCCGATCCTCGATCACCAGATTCGTCGCTCCAACTCCTACGGCGTCGCGGCGGCGTTGCGCCAACGCGGCTTTCTGCGCGTCGCCGACGATCATCTTCCCGATGACATGGCAACGCTTCTCGAGCGCTTGCGCCTGCACCTGCACACGCACGATGTGCTGATTCTGAGTGGCGGCGTTTCGATGGGCCGTTACGACCTGGTGCCCAAGGCGCTCGAAGAGCTGGGCGTGCGCCTGGTGTTTCATCGCATCGCGCAGCGTCCGGGGCGGCCGATGTGGTTCGGTATCACGGAAGGTGGACCGGCGGTATTCGCGCTGCCGGGGAATCCGGTCTCGACATTGGTCTGCCTCGTTCGCTATGTGCTGCCCGCGCTCTACCAGGCTATGGGTCTGCGCGAGCGGCGCCCAGAGCGCATTGCGATCGCCGAGCCGGTGGAATTCAAGGCATCGTTGACTTCTTTTCTGCCGGTTGCAGTGGAGTACGACGACTGGGGCCGGCCGTGGGCGGTGCCGAAGCCGACCAACGGCTCGGGCGATTTCAGCTCGCTCGCCGGCACTGACGGATTCGTTGAACTCCCTCCCGGGCCCAATGTCTGGCCAAAAGGGTTCGTGACGCGAATCTATCGTTGGTGAATATGAATAAGGCCACTGGATCCACATCGCAGGTTGTCGCGCTCGGCGGACCCGCGGTGCCCGTGGATACGCGGGGGCGCGCGCTTCATGACTTGCGCATCTCGGTGATGGATCGTTGCAATTTCCGCTGCCCGTATTGCATGCCGCGCGAGACTTTTCACGAGAACTACCAGTTCCTGAAGTCGAGCGAGCGGCTGTCCTTCGAAGAAATCGCCCGGCTCACGCGCCTGTTCGTCGCGCTGGGCGTCCGCAAGATCCGTCTCACGGGCGGAGAGCCTTTGTTGCGCGCCAATCTTCCGGATCTCGTCGGCGAGCTCACGACGATCGACGGTGTCGAGGACGTCGCACTCACCACCAACGGTATCCTGCTCGCCCGCCATGCGGCCGAACTCAAAGCCAACGGCCTGCAGCGCGTGACAGTGAGCCTCGACAGCCTCGATGATGAAGTCTTCCGCAAGATGAGTGGCGGCTTCGGCGGCAAGGACGAAGTGCTCGCGGGTATCTCCATTGCGCTCAACGCGGGCCTGACGCCGATCAAGATCAATGCGGTCGTCGAGCGCGGTCTCAACGATCACACTGTGCTCGACATGGTGGAGCACTTCCGCGGCACCGGCATCATCGTTCGCTTCATCGAGTACATGGACGTCGGCACGCGCAATCACTGGAGCCTGGATCGCGTGGTGCCATCGCGAGAGCTGATGGA
Source organism: uncultured Gammaproteobacteria bacterium (assembly GCA_963696675.1). Classification (GTDB taxonomy): domain Bacteria; phylum Pseudomonadota; class Gammaproteobacteria; order Steroidobacterales; family Steroidobacteraceae; genus DATBVX01. The sequence goes on from CAVOLM010000038.1 coordinate 5,391, forward strand.
GCGCATTCACGATCGCTGGCCGATGCGGCCAGTGGCGGGCAACTACCACGGTGAAGTCGCCGAGCGCTATATATTCGAGGATGGCGGCGGCGAAGTCGGGTTCATTTCCTCGGTGACCAATCCCTTCTGTGGCGCCTGCTCGCGCGCGCGCCTGTCATCGGATGGCGTGCTCTACACGTGCCTGTTTGCGACGCGCGGTCATGATTTGCGCACTTCGCTGCGTGCCGGCGCAACCGATGCGGAGCTGCTGGACCAGATGCGTACCGTGTGGCGCAAGCGCACGGATCGGTACAGCGAACTGCGCGCCTCGACCAAAGCGCGCAGCGAGCACAAGGTCGAGATGTACTACATCGGCGGGTGAAACATGAAGCTCTCGCATATCGATCCCGCCGGCCGGCCGACCATGGTCGATGTCAGCAACAAGGTGGCGACGCACCGCACGGCCGTTGCCCAGAGCATCGTGCACCTGCCGCCAGTGGTGGCGGAGGCGTTGGCCGGAGCGGGCTTTCGCACCGCGAAGGGGCCAGTGTTCGACACGGCGATCGTGGCCGGTGTCATGGCCGCCAAGCGCACGCACGAGCTGATTCCTTTTTGTCATCCGCTCGGCATCGAGAATTGCCGCATCGAGATCCGCATGGAGGGAGCCTCGGACGTCCTGATCCGATGCACGGTGAGTGTGCATCACAAGACGGGCGTGGAGATGGAAGCGCTCACCGGTGCTTCGATCGCGGCGTTGACGATCTACGACATGTGCAAGGCGCTGTCGCACGACATCGTGATCGGTGAGACACGCCTGCTCGAAAAACGCGGTGGCAAGAGCGGCAAGGACGAAGAGCCGCTCAGCTTGTAGGCACGCCAGCATGGCCCGCAATGCCTCCATCTACGGTCTGGTCCTCGCCGGCGGTGCGAGCACGAGAATGCTGCGCGACAAGGCTGCGCTCAGCTATCACGGTAAAGCGCAGTTGCAGTGGAGCTTCGAGCTGCTCGATCAGCTCTGCCAGCGGACTTTCATCTCGGTGCGCGCCGACCAGGCGAACGATCCGGTGCGCGCCGCCCTCCCCCAGATCGTCGATCAGCTCGAGGGCCGGGGTCCGATCGCGGGAATCGCCGCGGCACAGGCTGCCCATCCGGACGTGGCGTGGCTGGTGCTCGCCTGTGATCTCCCCTACCTGAGCCGCGCAACGCTCGCCTTCCTGCTCGCGAACCGCGACCCCTCGCGACTCGCGACCGCGTTTCGCAGCACTCACGACGGTTTGCCCGAGCCCCTGTGCGCGATCTACGAGCCGTCGAGCCGCGCCGCCATGAGCGCATACGTTCAGGCGGGCAAGCACTGCCCGCGCAAATTCCTGATCCAGTCCGATGTGAGACTGCTCGACCAGCTCGATCGCCGTTGGCTCGACAACGCCAATACGCCGGATGAATATCGCGCCGCCACCGGGCAGCCTGTTGGGGCAACGCTTCCCGCTACGCGAACACTTCACGTGCAGTATTACGCGGTGATGCGCGAGCGGGCCGGCCGCAATGAAGAAGAACTGGTGACTGCAGCCTCCACGCCCGCGGAGCTCTACGCCGAGCTCAGCCGCCGCTACCCCTTTGCGCTGACGCGCGAGCAACTCAAGGTCGCGGTAAACTCCGAGTTCGCCGATTGGTCGGCACCGCTACGCGATCGCGATTCGGTGGTGTTCATTCCACCGGTGGCGGGCGGATGAGCGCGTTCAGATTCAGCAATGTTCCCTTCGACACCGAGGCGCTACGCGAGTCGCTGGCGGATGCTGCCGCCGGCGGCTTTGCGGCCTTCGAGGGCTGGGTGCGCAATCACAACGAGGGCAAGGTGGTCGCGCGTCTCGAATACGAGGCTTTTGAAGCGCTCGCTGTGAAGGAAGGCGAGCGCATCATCGAGGAAGCGCGCCGGCGATTTCCGATCCTCCAGGCGGCGTGCGTGCACCGGGTGGGTCCGCTCGATATCGGCCAGCTCGCCGTATGGGTTGGCGTAAGCGCGCCGCATCGCGACGAGGCGTTCGCCGCATGCCGCTACATCATCGATGAAGTGAAGCACCGGGTGCCGATCTGGAAAAAGGAACACTACCTGGATGGCGACTCGGGTTGGGTGAATTGCGAGCGTTGCGCGACCCACGAACATGACGAGGAACGCCGGCCGGACTACTCACGCCAGGTCGCATTGAAGGAAGTCGGCGCCCGGGGCCAGGCTCGGCTGCAGGCGAGTCGCGTGCTGGTGATTGGTGCCGGCGGTCTGGGCGTCCCAGTACTCTCTTATCTTGCTGGCGCCGGTGTCGGAACGCTCGGGATCGTCGACGGCGATGTGCTCGAGGCGAGCAATCTGCATCGCCAGCCGCTCTACAGGCTCGCGGATGTTGGCAAGCCCAAGGCCCGGCTCGCGGCCGAACGCTTGGGCGCGCTCAATCCTGAGGTGTGTTGTGCCGTCCACGCCGGGCGTTTCGACAGCACGAATGCCCGCCAGCTCGTCGAGCAGTACGACCTCGCGATCGATTGCAGCGACAATTTCGCCACCAAGTTCCTGCTGAACGACGCTTGCGTGCTGGCGAGCAAGCCCGCTGTCTTTGCCAGCGTGTATCAATATGAAGGCCAGCTGCAGACCTATCACCCGGATGAAGAGAGTGCCTGTCTGCGCTGCCTCTGGCCCGATGCCAGCCGGGACGGCATCGTCGGCAACTGTGCCGAAGCGGGTGTCCTCGGCCCGGTGCCAGGGGTGTTGGGGAGCCTGCAAGCCGTCGAAGCGCTGAAGATCCTGCTCGATCTGCCAGGACAGTTGCGCAGCGAGCTCCTCATCATCGATCTGACGACTCTCGAGACGCGGCGCATCCGCTCAGCGCGCGCCGCGGCGTGTCGGGGTCGAAAGTGCGTACTCATTACCGACGTGACGCGTGCGTCAGAGGCGATCCCGGCCGATCTCGAGCTGACGTTCGGCTCACTCGACAATGCCCTGAGCGCGGGCTACGAGGTCATCGATATCCGGGACGACAACGAAGTGGCGCGTGAGCCCGCTCCCGACGATCGCTGCCGACACATTCCGATGCAGGCCTTGTTGCAGGATCACGCGACGCTCGACCCCGAGCGGCGCTATCTGCTCCTGTGCGCGCGCGGATCACGCAGCCGCGCCGCGGCAGCCGAGCTGCGCGGTCACGGCCTGCTGCGAGTGTTTTCCCTGCGCGGCGGCATCGCGGCACTCTGAATGTCACCCGTTTTCCGCGCCTTCACGGCCGCCTGACCTGCCCGTCGCCGCGGACCACGTACTTGTAGCTCGTGAGCTGTTCCACCCCGACCGGGCCTCGGGCGTGAAACTTATCGGTCGAAATGCCGATCTCAGCGCCCATGCCGAATTCTCCACCGTCAGCAAACTGCGTAGACGCGTTATGCAGCACGATGGCGCTGTCGACCAGCGTCAGGAACCGGTCGGCGGTCTGCTGATTACGGGTCACGATCGACTCGGTGTGCGAGGAGCCATACTTGTGGATGTGCGCGACCGCCGCGTCGACACCATCGAGGACCTTGACTGCGATGATCGCGTCGAGATACTCCATGTACCAGTCTTCCTCGGTCGCGGGGCGAACGCGCGCGTCGAGTTTTTGCACGGATGCATCGCCGCGCACTTCACAGCCTGCCTGCAGTAGTGCGGCAACGAGCGGTTCGAGGTGTGTGTCCGCGCAGGCACGATCGACCAGCAGCGTTTCGGCTGCACCGCAGACGCCGGTACGACGCAGCTTCGCATTGAGCACGATGCTGCGTGCCATCCCGAGGTCGGCGTCCCGATCGACGTATACGTGACAGTTGCCTTCCAGGTGACCGATGACAGGAACGCGTGCCTCCTGCAGGACGCGCGCGACCAGGCCCGGACCACCGCGCGGCACCAGCACATCGATGAATGCCGACATGCTGGCCAGCATGTAGCCGACTGCCGCACGATCGGTGGTGCCGACGAGCTGAATCGAGGTCGAAGGGAGCCCAGCCGAATTCAAGCCATCGAGCAGGCAGGCGTGAATTGCCTGGCTCGAGTGCTGGCTTTCCGAGCCGCCGCGCAGAATCACTGCGTTGCCGGCCTTCAGGCACAAAGCGCCTGCGTCTGCGGTCACGTTCGGTCGACTTTCATAGATCATGCCGACCACGCCGAGCGGCACGCGCACGCGCTGAATCCGCAGTCCGTTGGGGCGCGTCCATTCGGCGAGCACAGTGCCTATGGGATCGGGAAATGCCGCGACGGTTTCCAGGCCGAGGGCCATCGTCTCGATGCCCTCCTCCGTGAGCTTCAGCCGATCGAGCAACGCTCCGCGCAGGCCCTTGCGCGAGGCGGCCTCAGTATCACGCTGGTTGGCGATCACCAGTTCCGAGCGGCGTTTGCGGATCGCAGCCGCGGCAGCACGCAGCGCTTGCTCCTTTTGCCGCGAGGGTGCGTGCGCCAGCACCTGTGCCGCAGCCACAGCCGCGCGGCCGGTGGCTTGCATCAACTCGGCGAGCGACTGCTCAGGAACGGAATCTTCAGCGTCGATTACTTCCGTGGTCATGCGTGCTTTGGACCGATCCTCAGGACTTCAGCTCTGCTGCGCCTGAATCTCGATCGGATTCGCCTCGATGGTCAGCACCAGATCGTCGCGATGAATCATCTCATCGCGTCCCCGATAGCCCAGGATCGCCTCGATCTCCGAACTCTTGCGACCCATGATGCGGGCTGCATCCGCATCCGAGTAAGCGCAGATGCCACGCGCAATCTCGCTCCCATCCGGTGCCAGCACGCTCACGGTGTCGCCGCGCTCGAACCTGCCCAGAGATTTGATCACGCCCGCAGGCAGCAGACTCTTGCCGCTCGCGAGCGCGGCCACTGCGCCCGCATCCACCGTCAGTGCACCAGCCGGACGCAGGCTGCCCGCAATCCACTGCTTGCGCACGTTGGCGGGTGAAGAGCCCGACAGAAACCAGGTGCAGCGCGCGCCTTCTTCGATCCGCCGCAGCGGATGCAACTCGTGCCCATTGGCGATACACATCGTGCACCCGGCGTTGAGTGCGATGCGCGCAGCGGCCAGTTTCGTCGCCATGCCGCCACGGCCGGACTGCGAGCCGACGCCGCCCGCCATCGCCTCGATCTGCGGGGTGATTTGCAAGACCTTGTTCACGAACTCGGCCTTGGGATTCTTGCGTGGATCAGCCGTGTGCAGCCCGTCGACATCCGAAAGCAGCACCAGGCAGTCGGCACTGATCGTCTGGGCGACACGCGCCGCGAGCCGATCGTTATCGCCGTAGCGGATCTCGGCCGTCGCCACAGTATCGTTCTCGTTGATGACTGGCACTGCTCCGAGTCGCAGCAGCGTGTTGAGGGTGCTGCGCGCATTCAGATAGCGGCGCCGGATCTCGGTGTCATCGAAAGTCAGCAGTACCTGCGACACGACGATCTCGTGTTGCTCCAGCACTTCCTTCCAGGCGTGCGCGAGCCGGATCTGGCCGACCGCGGCGGCGGCCTGGCTCTCCTCGAGCCGCAGCTTGCCGTCGGGCAAGCCGAGATGACGGCGACCGAGGGCGATCGCGCCCGAGGAAACGATGACGAGATCCTGCCCCCGTTGGCGCGCCCGTGCGGCATCCTCTGCCAGCGATTCGAGCCAGGCACGATTGAGACGGCCGCTCGCCTGCTCCACGAGGAGCGTCGAGCCGACCTTGACGACGATGCGCCGCGCCTGGGTCAGAAGGCGGGCAGCTTCTTTGCGCTCCAGGACCGACATGGCGCAACACTATACGTGAGCTGCAATCCTGCGGCAGGCGCGTGGCTGTCGCCTGTTGACGTCAAACTGGGAGCAGGCCGTTCGTAAACGCGCCGATGGCCAGACCCACGAACATCAACAGCAGGCCCGCAATGATGCGCAGCGCGAACTTCGCCCCACCCGCCGTCCACGCAACCACTGCCTTGCTCACCTGGTTGGTGGAATAAGCCAGCAATATCGCGAGGCACGCGATCCGTTCCGAGATGGTTTCGTTGACCGCAAGATTCGCGGCCGAGGCTGCAGCAGAGTGAGAGTCGGCAAAACCCGCGAGGCCGATGCCGACGACGGCACCCATACTTCCGAAGCGCTGCGCCAGTATTGCCGACAGCAGTGAAATCAAGGTCACTGCGACCGCGAAGATCAGCGCCGTATGCAACTCGAATGCCCTCCCGTAGGAGGCTTTCTCCGCCTTCGTTGCCTTGACGGCGCGAACCGCGTAAGCCGCACCAAAAATGAGCGCAGCCAGACCCGCGCCCAGCAACGCCGGCCACAGCAGGCCGAGGAGCTTGCGATTGGTCACGAAGATCACGATCGTGAGCTCGATGATCGTGGCAGTAGAAGACAAGGCCGCGCCCGCCGTGGCCGCGCGACCGAGGGCGGGTTCCGCCTTGCTGCGCGAGCCCATGACGCCGATGGTGGCGGTGCTCGAGACAAAGCCGCCGGCGAATCCGGAGAGAGCCAGGCCGCGGGCGGGACCCAATGTACGCAGGGCGACATATCCGCCGGCGTTGATAAACATCACCACGACGACCAGCGTCCAGATCACGCGTGGATTCAGAACCCCGTAGGGATCGACGGCGTGATCCGGAAGGATGGGCAGCACCACGACGGCCGCTGCGGCGAGCAGCAGCCCGTCCGCAATCTCGCGCTCGGTCAGCTTGTCCTGGATGAACTCGTGCAGGCGGCTGCGGGCCAGCAGGACCAGTGCCGTCAATACACCGAGCGCTGCAGCGACACTCGGCCAACGCTGCGCTACTGCGCCGAGCAGAGAGGTGAGAATCAGCGCAAGTTCCGTGGTGATACCGCGGTCATCGCTCGGGCCGCGCCAGTAAGCAGTTGCCGCCAGCAGAGTGGTTGCGCCGACTGCCGCAATGAGACCCGGCGTGCCCGCGACCATCTGGCCCAATGCTCCCAGGAGCGAGGCGAGCGTAAACGTGCGGACGCCCGCCGGGACCACGACCGGGCCCGGAACCCTTGCTCTTTTCGCGCTCGGTGCCGATCAACAATCCGACACCAAAAGCGACGGCCAGTCCTCGCAAATTCAGTTCATCGACCATCGATGCTCCTGCATTGGCGCTCGCGCACGTTCGGATTTCCCCACGGAGCCGGTGCAACTCGAGTCGGACGGTACACGGTTTGCAAAGAGGTAAATGCGGCGCGGCGGCGGCCGGTACGCCAATTGCCTGACTGCACGCAACACCATACACTCCCCCCGCCGGTCGCGCCGTGTGTCCCTTCGAGGTGTCTTTCGTGGGCAGAGATTACGATCCCGTCCCGGGCCAGTGGTATGAAAACGCCGAGGAAGAGGAGACCTTCCAAGTGCTGAGTGTCGATGAAGACTCGGAGCTCATCGAGATTCAATACCTCGATGGCGACATCGAGGAGATCGACCTCGAAACCTGGGCCGAAATGGACCTGGAGAAGGTGGACGAGCCGGAAGGCTGGTCGGGCTCTGAAGCCGACGACGCCAAGGAGGAGAGGAGGAGGAGGAAGACGACGAGGACGATGACGATTGGGATGACGATGACGATGACGATGACGACGACGACCTGGACGACGACGACGAGAACGATACTTACTGAGCTCACCTCCTGAAGCCGCTGTTCCCTCGGGCAGCTGATGCCCCAGCATGAGCGCCCACCGCGAGAACTGGTTTCACGAGCGCGAATCGGCGTGGCTCTACCGGCGCGTTGCCGAGCACGAGCCGGATCCCCGCAAGCAGCAGTTGTTCAATTCGCTGGCCGACGCCGCCGAGCGTCAGGCGCTGCGCTGGACGGCGCACACTGAGGGTGGCGCGACGGACGTCTTCGTACCAACGCTGCGTGCGCGAGTCGTCGCGAGACTTGTGCGTTGGGTCGGCCCGCGGACACTCAAGCCGGCACTCGCCGCAATGAAACTGCGCGGCCTGTCCGTCTACGACCTTGCGCCCCTGCCCGGCCATCCGATGCCGACCTCGGTCGAACAGATCGGCGTGCGCCATCGGCGCGTCTCCGGCAGCAATCTGCGTGCGGCGGTTTTCGGCGTGAACGATGGGCTGGTGTCGAACGTCAGCCTGATCATGGGCGTCGCGGGTAGCGGCGTAGCGAACGAACTCATCCTGCCGGCTGGCGTCGCGGGCCTGCTCGCCGGTGCCTTGTCCATGGCCGCGGGGGAATATGTCTCGGTACGCTCCCAGCGCGAGATGTACGAATATCAGATCGGGCTGGAGCGCGACGAGCTGGAGGAATACCCGGAAGAGGAAGCCGAGGAGCTCGCGCTGATCTACAACGCACGTGGCATGGAGCTCAACCGGGCGCGCGAAGCGAGCCGCCAGATCATGGCCGATCCGCAGCAAGCTCTGCAGGCGCTCGCGCGCGAAGAGCTCGGCATCAACCCCGATGATCTCGCCTCGCCATGGGGCGCCGCCACTTCATCGTTCGTTTCTTTTGCCGCGGGGGCAATTCTTCCCCTGCTCCCATTCCTCTTCGGGCAGCCCGGTCAACGGGGCCTCGTCATTGCAGCAGGGTTGAGCACGATTGCCCTGTTTGTCGTGGGAATGGCCATCAGCCTGTTCACAGGACGAAGCGCGTGGCGAAGTGGGGCACGGATGGTGCTGATTGGCAGTGCCGCAGCACTGGTGACCTGGCTGATCGGCCGCGCCCTCGGCGTCATGACCGGCTGAAACCTCAGGCGGACAACGAACGCAGTCTTTGCTTGGCTTCCTTGAGGGACTTGCGCCCTTCGCTGCGAAGGCGCGCCGCCGCATCCTTCGCAAGCGCTGCGCTGACCGGTTCCTCGTGAGAGGAGAGCCACTTGCGCGCGGCGCGCGCATCGAGATGGCGGCCGATGCCATGCTGGATGCTGCGTGCCGCAGCACTGAACTGCCGCGCATCGAGATCAACGAGCGGCGCAAGTGCGTCCACCACGTAGCGGTGCGACTTGGCGTGGATGCGTACCCGGTGCAGTTTGCGCCAGTTGCCGTTACCGCGTTGTCGCGCTCGCCAGAAGGCCTGCGCGGAATTCACGATCATGCTGCGCGCCAGGCTGTGGTCATCACGTGTGTGTCCGAGCAGCTTCTGGAGCTCCGTGCTGGAACGTTGCAGCCTTTGCAGCCGTTCCTGCCACGCGAGTGAGCGGGCGTGCGCATGGAGCCGTCGGCGAGCCACCACACATTCCCGCTCGAGCAGCGCCCTGACCTTGCGCCGCGCCGGAACCTCGCTGTCGTCGAGCTTCGCAAGCGTCGCGAGCATCTCATCGCGCATCACGTCGGCCTGGCGTGACCGCAGCCAGCTCGAGAGCCAGCGAACGCAGATCGCGCCGGTAGCGGCGCACCTCGATGCGGTTTCTGCGTTCACCGAGAGCACTCAGCAGCGCGCGCAGGCGCCGCGCGGCTACTCGAGTCCGGTGCACGGCGCTCGCAGACGGATTGCGCGCCACGGCAGCGGCAGCGCGCTCGAGCTCCTGCTGATGCGAGCTGAAAACCGTGGCCAGATCCGGCGGCGGGCTCTTCTGGTGCCTAGCGGTGATGCGGATCATCTTGCAGCAGGACCTCGAGCTGGGCCAGCCGTCGCGCCAGGGCACCGCGCTCATCGAGCAACTCGATGATCACCGCGGCACCAGCAGGATTGACGCCAAGATCGGCCTGTAGACGAAATGCCGTTTGCGCGCGGCGCAACGCGCGAGCATCGAAGCGCCATTCCTCCGGGCTGCTGCCTTCAACCTCGAGCAGCCCCCACTCGACCATCTCGACCAGGCTGGCGAGATCGGCGCAGCAGACGCGGCACAGCTCGCTCGCGCTGACGCAGGCGGTTTCGCCCAGCAGTTCAACTTCGACTTCTCGCGGCGCGATCATGGTCAGCTCTCCTGGCGCGCAGCGGCATGCGCACCACGATAGGCCGGATGGCGCTTCAGCTCGGCCCGCGGGTCGAACGCCAGCTCCCGTTGCATCTGCTCGTATAGCGCTCGTGCGCGCGGCGAGTCAGCCGGAGGGAGCACGATCTTCAGCACCACGAACTCATCACCCGGAGGCTTGCCGGGCAGACCACGCCCTTTGAGCCTGAGCCGTTGACCAGCACGCGCGCCACTGGGAATTTTCATTTCCACCGTGCCGCCCAGCGTTGGTACTTCCACACTGGCACCCAACGCCGCCTCCCACGGAGCGACGGGCAGCGTCACGATGATGTCGCGACCCTCGAGTTGATACAGCGCATGAGGCCTGATGCCGATTTCCAGATACAGGTCGCCTGCGGTGCCCTCGCCAGCGGCTGACTCGCCCTGGCCGCGCAAGCGAATCTGCTGTCCCTCGGTGACACCGGCGGGGATCGTCACGCGAACTTCCTTCTCGCGCAGCACCACGCGCCCTTCCGCCGTCACTTCCGGATTCTGCAGGCGGATCGTCCGTTCGACGCCCTGGTAGGTGTCCTCGAGATCGATCTCGATACGCGCGTGACGATCGCCGCCGCGACGCCTGAAGGAGGACCCCCCGGGGCGACCGAACGGGCTGCTCGAACCGAACAGGTTGGCGAAGAAATCACTGAAACCAGCCGCATCTTCGCCGCTGCCAGCACCGAAGGAATATTCGAATCCCTGGCCCCAGTCAGGTGGTGGCCTGAACTGCTCGCCGGCTTTCCACTGAGCGCCCAGTTGATCGTATGCCGCGCGTTTTTCCGTATCGCGCAGCACTTCGTAGGCTTCCTGCACTTCCTTGAACTTTTCCTCGGCCTGCGCCTCCTTGCTGACGTCGGGGTGATAGCGACGCGCGAGCTTGCGGTAGGCGCGCTTGATCTCATCCGCATTCGCGGTGCGCGCGACGCTCAGTACCTTGTAGTAGTCCTTGTATTCCACAGTTCAACCCATAGCCCGGAACAGCCGCCGCCAGTCAGCGCCCCTGGCGCCGAACCGGCGCACATCGGGGTAGCACACCGCCTTTCAAGCCGGACGCGCGACATTTATCGCAGTCGCCGGATTGAACTTTTCCCTTCTGGCGCAACCTTGTACGCCCTGAAGGGGGTGCCTGTTAGTATTCGCACCCTCAAGTCTAATGCAGTCACAGGTGTGAATTCATGAAGCGCATTTTTCTGCTCATCGTCACCAACATTGCTGTGATGGTGCTCCTGACCCTCGTGGTACACGCGCTGGGTCTGGATCGGTACCTCTACGCACAGGGTTACAGCGTCGGGGGGCTACTGGCATTCGCTGCGGTGTTCGGATTCGGCGGCGCGTTCATTTCGCTTGCCCTGTCCAAGTGGACCGCAAAGCGACTGATGGGCGTGCAGGTCATCGCTCAACCCCGCACCGCGGGAGAATCGTGGCTGCTCAACACCGTGAAGCAGCATGCTGACCGGGCGGGCATCAGCATGCCCGAAGTGGGCGTGTTCGAGTCGCCGGAGATGAATGCATTCGCCACCGGCGCACGTCGCAACAGCGCGCTGGTCGCGGTGAGCACCGGCCTGCTGAATGGCATGGAGCAGAAGGAGGCCGAGGCCGTCCTTGGTCACGAGATCACGCACGTCGCCAACGGCGACATGGTGACGCTGACGCTGATTCAGGGCGTCGTGAACACCTTCGTCATCTTCCTGGCGCGCATCATCGGCAACTTCGTCGACCGGGCCGTGTTTCGTAACGAGAATGGTCGCGGCATTGCTTACATCGCCACCGTCATCGTGGCTGAGATCGTGCTCGGCCTCTTTGCCAGCATGATCGTCATGTGGTTCTCGCGCCAGCGCGAGTTTCGCGCCGATGCGGGCGGAGCTCAACTGGCGGGTACGAGCAACATGATCGGGGCCCTGGAGCGGCTGAAGATCGAACAGCAGCGTCGTCAACCTGCGGGACTGCCGGCGCAGATCGCGGCGTTCGGTATTACCGCCGGCGTTCCACACGGCTTCAAGCGGCTGTTCATGAGCCATCCGCCGCTGGATGAACGCATCACCGCGCTTCAGGCTGCTCAACCTCGCTGACACGCGGCAAGATCTGAACCATCACGCGCAGGCCCTTGTTGGGTCTGCGCGTCCTTCTTGCAGGTACCCGGGCACAGGCAAGATTCCGCCATGTCCCACACGCAGATTTCCGCCTCCGTCCTGAGCCGGCTCAAGTCCGCGGTCAGCGCGGGCGGTGTGATCGAGCAAGCCGGGCAGGTCGAGCCGTTCGTTCACGATTTCCGACATCTTTTCTCCGGCCGAACTCCTCTCGTCCTCCTGCCTGACAGCACTGCGCAGGTCGCGAGCGTCGTCCGCATCTGTGCTGAGCACGGGATCGGAATCGTTCCTCACGGCGGCAACACCAGCTATTGCGGTGGAGCGACTCCGGATGCGAGTGGCTCGCAGATCGTGCTCGCGCTGAAGCGCATGCACCGTGTTCGCAAGGTCGCGCCGCTCGACTACGCGATCACCGTCGAATCCGGCTGCGTTCTGGCGGATGTGCAAGCCGCTGCGGATGCAGTCGACAGGCTGTTTCCGTTGAGTCTCGGCTCCGAAGGCTCGTGCCAGATCGGAGGGAACCTCGCGACGAACGCCGGCGGCACCGCGGTCCTGCGCTACGGAATGATGCGCGACCTGGTGCTGGGTCTGGAAGTCGTGCTCGCCGACGGGCGAGTGCTCGACGTGCTGAAGGATCTGCGCAAGGACAACACCGGCTACGACTTACGGCACCTTTTCATCGGCAGCGAGGGCACGCTCGGAATCATCACCGCCGCGTCCCTCAAGCTGTTTCCGAAGCCCGCCGAGATTGCAACCGCGATCGTTGCGGTGCGTGACCCGGCGGCGGCGGTGGAGCTACTCGCAACAGTGCGCACCACGAGCGGTGATACGGTCACGACCTTCGAGCTCATCCCGAGACTGGCGGTGGATCTCACCGTCCGGCACATCAGCGGCGTTAGCGATCCGCTGGACCGGCGCCACGAATGGTATGTGCTGGTGGAGTTGACGTCCGCGCGTCCGGATTGCGCTCTTGCGAATGCGCTGGAAACCGCCCTCGCCCAAGGCATCGAGAGCGGACTGGTGCTCGATGCCGCCATCGCCTCGAGCTTGCGACAACGGGAGGCGCTGTGGCGCATGCGCGAATCGATCCCGGAGGCGCAGCGCCACGCCGGCGGCAGCATCAAGCATGATGTTTCATTGCCGATCAGTGCCCTCGCCGAATTCATCACGCGCGGCGGCGAGTGGATCGCAAAGCACGTCCCCGACGGGCAACTCATCGCCTACGGTCATCTGGGCGACGGAAACCTGCATTTCAATATCCAGCAGCGAGACAGCACCGACGTGAAAGTATTCCTGGCGCGCGCTTCCGAGACGCAGCGAGCGATCCACGACCTGGTGGCGGCGCTGCGCGGCAGTTTCAGCGCCGAGCATGGCATCGGGCAACTCAGGGTAGGAGAGCTCGAACGCTACAAGGATCCAGTCGCCCTCGCACTCATGCGCGAGCTCAAACGGACACTCGATCCACTCGGGATTCTGAATCCGGGAAAGGTGCTGAGAAGCGAATTGCGGACGGCCTGAACAGGCGTTTCAAACACCTGTGCAACGAATCGAGCCGACATAATCCACGCTCCTTACTTCTTAGCGCCCGCCGGATTTGGGGGCCCGCGGCAGAGGCCCTCAAGACGCACTTGCCTGTGCTGCCCCATTGCGCGAGAATATAAATGAGAATTATTCTTATTCGCATAGCTGCGTCACATGATCCTGCGTGGACTGACAAATCAAGGCGAATATAGCCGGCCCACCGCGGCAAGCCGCTGCGTCATCGGCTTCGCAATCGCCGCGCTACATGTGGCGACGATTTACGGACTCGCACATCTGAATCCGGCATCAAACGTCCACGAGCCGTCCCGGCCCGTCGAAGTGATGATCCTCTCGAGCGCCGTCGCCGACACACCTCCCCCGCTGCCTGTCGTCAGGCTCGAGGACATTCGGCCGGAGATCGCGCAGCCCATCCTGCCGAATAGCGAATTCCCTGAGCCTGAAACCCCGACGAATGCCATCACCCTGGTGTCAGCGGTCCAGGAGCCTCCGGCTGCGGTGAACTCGGTCGGCACGACCGCTTTCGTCAGCGAAGTCGAGTACCTGCGCGCTCCATCGCCGCAATATCCGCCGGTCTCGAAACGATTGCACGAGCAAGGCGTCGTGTTGCTGCGCGTCCTGATCGACATCGACGGGCGCGCGCTGCGCGTCGAAGTCGAACAGTCGAGCGGCTTCGAGCGCCTCGATGCAGAAGCGCGCAATGCTGTGCGGCGCGCCCGCTTCAAGCCGTGGACCGAAAACGGTCGCGCCCGACAGGCGGTCGTGCTGGTGCCCATCGAGTTCGGACTCGGCAATCGCACTTCGACCGGCTGAGCCTTTCGCCACCGTTGTTGCATCGGCGTGCGTGCCTGAACGCGCGGACAGCGTCGATCCGCGGACTTCCTTCACAACTCCTGCACAAGCGGGCGTGACTCGGCTTCTGCGCATCGCTGGCCGCTCAGCGGTACCTGTGCAAGAATCCGCGCCACTCGCGACCTCCTTCAACGCCGGCGGATTGCCACTATTGTCTGCGCGTCGAGCTCGAGAAGAACTACAAATGCCGGGCTTGGGGGCGCTCCAGCGGTTCATTTTGATCCTGCTTGCAGCACTGCCTGTGCTGCAATCCTGTACACGCCACGCGCCTGAACCGCCCAAGCCCGCCGTCGAGGCAACGCTCGCCGATGGCGTCGAGCGCAGCGTGCCTTCCGCGGATCGAGTCCCGATTCGTTACCGTGTGCTCGGCACGGGTGAACCCGCGCTGATCTTCATCCATGGCTGGAGCTGCGACAGCACGTATTGGGATGCGCAACTTGATGCATTCTCGAAGCACTACACGGTCGTCACGCTGGATCTCGCAGGCCACGGCGACTCGGGTACGGCGCGGGCCCACTGGACCATGGATGCGTTCGGCGATGATGTCGTGTCGGTGGTGCAGCAGATTCCCAACCGGCAGCTCGTGCTCGTCGGTCATTCGACGGGCGGAGCGGTTGCGCTGGAAGCCGCGCGCAGACTCAAGGGCAGAGTCATCGGCATCGTTGGCGTGGATACATTCGGCAACATCGGCTCACCCCAACCCACGCCACAAGAGCTCGAAGCTCGCCTGGCGCCGTTGCGGCGCGATTTTCCGGCCGCGATGCGCGACTACGTCACACACCACTTCTTTACCCCGCGTTCCAATCCCGAGCTCGTACAGCGCATCGCTGACGACATGGCTTCGCAGCCGCCCGGCATTGCCATCGGGACGCTGATCGGAATGAGCAACATGAACTACTCGGCGGCGCTCGGCGATATCAGTGTGCCGATCGTAGCGATCAATTCCGACCGGCTGCCAACGATTGTGGATCGCATTCGCCTGCATGCGCCTACCTTCCGACTCAAGCTGATGCCAGGAGCCGGGCATTTCCTGATGATCGAGGACCCGGTGCGCTTCAATGCGCTGCTCGAACAGACTGTGCAGGAACTGACACAACCATCCGCGCGGAACTGAGCGCGATCCCGGAGTGCCGCAAGTGGCCGACCCAATCGCCTCCCATTTGCCACGCCGCCTGGGGCTCTGGACCTCGACCGCGCTGGTGGTGGGCATCACGATCGGCAGCGGAATCTTTCGCGTTCCGAGCAGCATTGCGCAAAGCATCGACTCGGTCGGCACGATCGCGCTGCTCTGGATCCTGGGCGGCATCCTCTCGCTGTGCCTCGCACTGTCGCTGTCGGAGCTGGCGTCGATGTTTCCGCGCCCCGGAGGGACTTTTGTATTCCTGCGCGAGGCCTACGGACCAGTGGTGGCGTTCCTGTTCGGGTGGACGTTCCTGCTGATCAATCCGGCTTCCTGGGCCGGCATCTCGCTCATCTTCGCGGAGTATCTCGGGCACTTCGTGCCACTCGATGCCGCGGAAAAACGCTGGGTCGCTGGGGCCTTGATCGGCCTCATCACCTTCGCCAACTATCGATCCGTGACCCTTGCCGCCGCGGTTCAGAACGTCTCCACCAGTGCGAAGGCGCTCGCACTGCTGGCCCTCGCGGTCGCAATCTTTGCACTGGGCAAAGGCTCCGACGGCGCCCTGGCGGCGCCCATACACCTCAATGTTTCGAACTGGGGCGCATTCGGCGTTGCGCTCATCGGCGTGTTGTTCACGTACGAAGGCGCCGCGGCATTCTGCGCCTTGTCGGGCGAGGTTCGGGACCCGGCACGCAACCTGCCGCGTGCCCTGCTGTACGGGGTTGCCCTGGTCACCGCACTTTATTTGCTCGTAAACGCGGCTTACCTGTACGTCCTGCCGATCGACGCGCTGAAGAACTCCTCACTGGTCGCGGCAGATGCCATGACGCGCGTCGCAGGACATTCCGCCGCGAGCCTCATCTCTGCCCTGGTCATGCTCTCGACATTCGGAGCAGTCGCAGCCACGGCCATCGCGGACCCGCGAGTGTTCTATTCAATGGCGCGGGAGGGACTCTTCTTCCAGGCGCTCGGCAAGGTGCATCCGCGCTGCGAGACACCGCATGTCGCAGTCCTGGTCGCGGGCGTGATCGCGATCGTGTATGTCTCGCTGCGAAACTTCGATCAGCTCATTGCCACTTTCATACTCGGATTGTGGCCGTTCTACGCGCTGGCGGTGCTCGGGGTGATCGTGCTGCGGTTCAGGCAACCTCAGACGCCGCGGACCTACCGGACGTGGGGCTATCCTGTGGTGCCGCTGGTGTTCGTCGCGGCGGCCATCCTGGTGCTCGCGAACTCTTTTCTCGAGCAGCGTGCGATTTCGCTCCTCAACGTGGCCATATCCTTGAGCGGAATTCCGGTTTATTTTGTCTGGCGTGCATTCACCCGCCCGAAGCATTGAGCGCGGCTCACGAGCATGAGTCGATCTATGAATCTCGCGCACCCCGCGTCCCAGCGGCGCTCGCGTGGCCTGTCATTGCCGATCCAGACGCAACGTCTCTCGCTGCGGGAATTCGGCAGCGGGGATCTGGATGCCTTGTGTGGTCTGGTGTGCGACCGGCGCGTGACACGCTACATGTTCTACATGCCGGGCGCGCGATGTGATGCCGAGGGGTATCTGCAGCGTGCAGTGACTTACCAGAACGAACGTCCGCGCGCCGTCTGGGAACTGGCCATTGCGGACCTGGCGGGTGGTGAGTTGCTCGGCTCGTGCAACCTCACGCTGATGGCCGCAGGCGAAGCAGACCTCGGCTACATGCTGCGGCGGGACGCCTGGGGTCGCGGATTGGGGACGGAGACTGCATTCGCCCTCATCGAAGCGGGCTTCAGCCAACTGGGTCTCGCGCGGATCATCTCGACCGTCGATGTACGCAACACTGCGTCGATCCGGGTTCTCGAAAAGACTGGCCTGCGGTGGGAAGCCACCTACCGAAAGCTACGTAAGATCCGCGGCGAGTGGCGCGATTGCCATCTCTTTACCCTGTCTCGCGAGGCCTGGTCGGCCGGAATCCGCTAGGATACCCCGCACGGATTTCGGGGGCGCGACTGTGCCTCGTGAAACCAGTGCAGAACTTTCCTAAGCACAAAGGCCGATTGCGCCAGCAACGGTCCGGGTTACACCCTTGCGCCGGGGCTCCCATGAAGTTCTTGCCGCGCATTTTCACCCGATGGGTGTTCTGGGTCGCCGTGGCCGGCGCATTCGCCCTCTATACGGCCGTGGGCTTTCTGCTCATGCCACGTCTGGTCCAGTCCCAGATTCGTAGCAACATCGCGAAGACCTACCACCGCGTCGCCCAGGTCGGCGAAGTCCGGTTCAACCCATTCACGTTCGTCCTCGAGATCGACAATTTTGCATTGCCTGACATCGACGGGCGGCCGATGCTGCAATTCGCACGCCTGCACATCGATTTCCAGCTGAAATCAATTCTGCAGGCGCGCGCTGTCCTACCAGTCGATCGCGCTCGATGCACCGGCCGCACTGGTCGTGGTGCGTCCGGACGGAAGACTCAATCTCGCCGACCTGGCACCGCCGGAGCCGCAGACCAGGACCGCAGAACCACCCAAGGAGGACGAGGACCTGCCGCGTCTGTTCATCGAGGCATTCATCGTCAACAACGGCCGGATCGATTTCGAGGACCAGAGCCGGCCTTCACGATTTGCGACCGCGCTCAAGCCTATTACCTTCACCCTGCGCAATTTCAGCACGTTCGGCACCGGCGACAATGCCTACCGCCTCGAGGCCGAATCGGTACTGGGAGAGCGCCTTTCCTGGCGTGGACGTCTGAATGCCAAACCAGTGAACTCGAGCGGCGAGTTCGCGTTCACGAACATCCATGCGGAAACGGTGTGGGACTACATCCGCGACGCGGTGGCCTTCGAGGTACCGGCGGGAACCTTCGACCTGACCGGTAGCTACACATTTTCACTCGCCCGCACTCCGGTGGATCTGAACATCGTCGGCAGCGAGATGAAGCTCAACGGGCTCGTGGTACGCCCTAAGAATTCCACGGTTGATGACGTCACGTTGGGCGAGCTGACGATTCGCGATGCGCGCGTGAGCGTGGCGGATCGGCGCGTCACTGTGGCCGACATCTCCTCGACGGGCGGGAAGATCCTGAGTTGGCTCGAACCCGACGGGACGTTCAGTCTTTCGCGCCTCGCAGGCACCGATACGGCGACGCAGGCCCCAGCTCCACCAGCGGAGCCGACGCCCGCGCCCGCCGCCCAGACGGCGCCCGCCCAAGCTGCGCCCACCAGGATTGCCCCCACGAAGACTGCGCCGGCGAAGGGTGACCGTGATTGGCAGATCGCATTGCCTCAGGTGCAGATTTCCGCACTCGAGGTCGCCTTCGAGGACCGCGGCGTCAAGCCCGTCGTACCGATCAAGGTCGCGCCTATCGATGTGAAGTTGACGGGCTACGACAGTGCGAAATCAGGTCCGGTGACGCTCGAAGCCCAGATTGGTATCGATGAGGAGGGCAAGTTGAGCGCGCGAGGCACCGTTGATCCAGACACCCTGGTCAGCGCGCTCGACGTGGAGATCAAGAGCATCGATCTGCGCACTGCCCAACCATACATCGCGCGCGTGACGGACATGACCCTCCTGTCCGGCAAGCTCGGTGCCAAGGGAAAGCTCGGGGTTACGACGGGATGAGGCCGATTCCCTGCAAGCGGCCTACGCCGGCACGCTCGAGGTTGCCAAGCTTCGAACCATCGACAACGCGCTGGAGCAGGACTTCATTCGCTGGGATCAGCTCGTTGCGACTGGCATCGACTACGACGGCGCTCACTCGCACCTCATCATCAAGCAGATTGCCGCGCGCCGGCCTTACGCGCGCGTGATCATCGCCTCGAACGGAACCATCAATATCACCGAGATCCTCAGGCCCGCCAGCGCCCCTGCGTCGGGCGATAACGCCGCAGCGGCAGCGAAGACGGCGGAGCCCTCGAAGCCGGCAGCCCCCTTCGATGTGCGCATCGGACTCGTGCGCATCGACAAGGGATCAGCCAATTTCGCCGACTTCACGCTGCGACCGAACTTCGCTACCGGAATCCAGGAATTGTCCGGCACGGTCACCGGCTTGTCGTCGAAGCCGGATTCGCGCGCCAAGGTGGATCTGGACGGCAAGGTCGATGCGTATGCACCGATGACGATCGACGGAGAAGTGAACTATCTCAGCGCCGATTCCTACACCGACCTCAAGCTGGCTTTCGACAACATGGAGCTCACGACCTTCACGCCCTACTCCGGCAAGTTCGCGGGGTATCGCATCGAAAAAGGCAAGCTCTCGGTGCGCCTCGCTTACAAGATCGAGAATCGCAAGCTCGATGCGCAACACAAGGTGATACTGAACCAATTGCAGCTCGGCGAGCGCGTCGAGAGCAAGGATGCGACCAAGCTTCCGGTGAAACTTGCCATTGCGTTGCTGAAGGATCGCAACGGCGTCATCGATCTGGATCTGCCCGTGACCGGAACTCTCGATGATCCAAAATTCCGGCTCGGGCCATTGATCTGGAAAATCGTCGTCAACCTGGTCACCAAGATCGTCACGGCGCCGTTCGCGTTGATCGGCAAGCTCTTCGGCGGCGGCGATCAAGTCAACCAGCTGCAGTTTGCCGCGGGAAGCAGTGAGCCGCAGGGAGAAAGCATGGCCCGCATCGAATCGGTCGGCAAAGCGATGCGTGAGCGGCCAGGGCTGCAGCTCGAGGTGCCCGTCACAGTCAACCCGACACTCGATGGCCCCTTTCTGAAGAAGAATGAGCTCGATGAGCGGCTCGTGGCGATCAAGCGACGTGAGCTGCTGGCGAAACGCAAACCGGTTGATGACCTCGATGCCAGCGTGCTGGAGGATCGCCAGGAGTACTGGCGCTTGCTGCACGAGTACGACAAGGACGCTGCCTTCCTTCCGGAGGCGAGCAAGGAAAAAGGGCGCAAGGCGGACAAGCCGCCAGAGCCGGAGATACTCGAGGCGGAGATCACGACCCTGCAGGATCTCGCGCTACCAACCATCGAGGTACCCGACACCGACCTCGCGGACCTCGGTAAGGCACGTGCGCAAAAGGTTCAGGACCTGTTGCTGAGCGCAGGGGATATCGAGCCGGGTCGGCTTTTCATCATCAATGCCGGCCCGGCGCCGACTGAGGGCGAGCTCGTGCGCATGGAGCTCTCGATGCGCTGATCAAGCACCTTACCAGCCGCTCTCTTCGTCCTCCTCGGATTCCTGGGCGGGTGGATGATTCCGCTTCGGGATCGGCGGCTGCATGTTCGCGGTCCGGCGCAGGAGCAGCAGCCCGCCGACCACGATGCCAAGGACCAGGGCAAAGACCAGGATTGCGCGCAGCATCAGCCGCCCTCGTTCTGCGTCGACAACACGCGAATCAGACCTTCCTGCGCGGTGCTGGCGATGAGCTTGCCGTCGCGCGAAAAGATGCTGCCGCGCGCAAAACCCCGCGCGCCCGAGGCACTTGGACTGTCAATCGAATAGAGCAACCAGTCGCCGATCTGCACATCGGCATGAAACCACATGGCGTGATCGATGCTCGCCAGGCGCACGTCGCTGCGCAGCCAGGAGATGCCGTGCGGCAAAGTCGCGGTGTCGAGCAAGTGATAATCCGACACATACGCCAGGAGGCAGCGCTGCAGCGCCTGGTCAATGAGGGGCACGTCGACGGCACGAAACCAGACATGCTTGATCGGCTCGAGCCTCTCGCGCTTGGAATAGTCGGGCACGCGCACTGGCGCGGAATTCGAACGGGCGCTGATGCTCGAACAGGCGCCGCAGCTTTTCCGGGATCTGCGGAATCATCTCGCGATGATGCGTGTCCATGTCCTTCAGATCTTCGGGCGGTGGCACCTTGGGCATCGGGATCTGGTGCTCGACGCCCTGTTGCGGCGCCTGAAAGGATGCCGCCATGTTGAAAATCTGCTGGCCATGCTGGATCGCGGTGACGCGCCGGCTCGAAAAACTCTGGCCATCACGGCTGCAATCCACTTCATAGACGATGGGAGCGTTGAAGTCTCCCGGGCGCAAGAAATAAGCATGCAGCGAATGTACGATGCGCGCTTCCACCGTGGCGTAAGCGGCGACCAGCGCCTGACCCAGTACCTGTCCGCCGAACACCTGGGGTGCGCCGATATCGCGGCTCTCGCCACGAAACAGATTGAGCTCGATGCGCTCGAGCTCGAGGAGCCGGAGCAGGTCTGCGAGACGACGGTCCATAGCAGAGATTGTACTCAGCGCCGTATACGGGCAGCCAACTGCCAGGGCACGCCGCAAACACAAGTTGTCGCTGGTGTTACGCGCTGGACTCCGGATCAGCAATTGCCATCAAGAGAGCCGCCGCTTCGAATCGTGCTGCTGGGGCTTGGTACCGTCGGACTCGGCGTGTACCGCCATCTGGCTCGACCGGCCCGATCTTTTCGAGGTCCTGGATATCGTGGTGCGTGAGCCGGACAAGCACGCGCATGACGGCGTGCCCGCCGCACTCTTCTCGACTAACGTATGGGAGGCGATCAATCAGCCCGCAGATCTCGTCATCGAGCTGATCGGCGGCCTCGAGCCGACGGCGGACGTGGTGCACGCCGCGTTGATCCGTGGCCGCAGCGTCGTCACCGCCAACAAGTTCCTGGTCGCTTCGCGCTGGCCGACACTGAAGCGATTCACGGAAGGGCCGGCGCCTCGCCTGAGCTACTCGGCAGCCGTGGGCGGCGCTGTACCGGTCCTCGAAGCCCTGTCGATATTGCGCCAGGGCCACGCGATCCACACTGTGCGCGGAATCGTCAACGGCACCTGCAATTTCGTGCTCGATGAGCTCGAGCGTGGAGTGTCCCTCGAGGACGCGATCTCAGAAGCTCAAGCCCGGGGTTTCGCAGAGGCGGATCCGGGCGCCGACCTGAGCGGCGCGGATGCCGCACAGAAACTCTGCCTGCTGGCGCAGGCAGCATTCGGAGCGACGTTCCAGCCTTCTGAAATCGACACCACGGGAATTGCGTATCTCACGACTCGGGATACGGCGCAGGCACGCGCCGCCGGCTCCAGGATTCGACTGATCGCCGAATGCGTCCGCTCGGGCGGCCGCGTGCATGCTGCGGTAAGGCCGGTTCGTGTCCCACCGCACGGCTTCCTGCACGGCGCCCGTGGGGAAGAAAACCGCATCGAAATCACGACGACGGACGGACAGTACGTGCGTCTGCGCGGCAAGGGCGCCGGCCGCTGGCCGACCGCCCTCGCCGTTCTCGGCGACGTGCTACGACATTCTTCGAGTGCGCAGCGCCGCAGTGCCCGCGGCACGCGCCAGTTTCAATAGATGAACTTGCCGCGCATCAGGCCGTAATGGCCAGGAAATGAGCAGAAGAACGTGTAGTCACCGCCCTTGGTGAGCTTCGAAAGCGGGAACTTCACGGAAGTCGATTCGCCACCGCCGATCACCTTGGTGTGCGCGATGATTCGCTTGTCATCGAGCGGCAGGTACTCCTTGTCGAGCCCTGCGGCCATGCCCGCATTGGCAACGGCGGTGTAGTCGGCAGTTTTCGCGAGCACCCAGTTGTGGCCCATGGTCTGCTTGGGCAGCTTGCCGACGTGCTTGAGCGTCACTTCGACGTCGGTGCAGTCCGCGCCGACCTTGAGCTCCGTGACGTTGTACTTCATCAGGTCGTTACCCTCGATGGCGAGGTTGCAGGTCTTCGCCGCCAGCGCCAGGTTCGCACACGACAGCAGTGCAACACCGAGGATCAGCTTCTTGATCATTGAGTTCGCCTCCAATGTTATGAGTCTTGATTCAGCTGCCTGCCACGCCCAGGCGCTTTTGCATGATAGGACTTGTGGTGGTGTATTGCAGGAACTGCTTCTTTTCCGGGTAGAGGTGATGCTGGATGCCGAATGCCGCCAGCGCTGCCTCGTGAAACCCGCTGAGAATCAGCTTCTTCTTCCCGGGATAATGATTGATGTCGCCCACCGCGAAGATGCCGGGCACGCTGGTCTGGAATTTCTCGGTGTCCACGCGGATCGCACGCTTGTCGAGGTCCAATCCCCACTCCGCGATCGGGACCAAGCTTCGGATGCAGGCCGAAGAAAGCGAGTACGTGCTCTGCGCCAAGCTCGTGTTGGGCACCATCGGTTCCCGAGACGACGATGCCTTTGAGCTCGTTGCCGGCAACCAGGAGGCTTTCCGCGATGCCCTCGATGTATCGCATGCGTCCGGCCGCGACCTGTTCGCGCATCCTTGCGACGGAGGCCGGTGCCGCGCGAAATTCAGCACGACGATGCACGAGCGTGAGGTTGCGCGCCTTGCCGCACAGGTCCAGTACCCAGTCGAGCGCCGAATCGCCACCACCGAAGATGACGAGGTCCCTGCCATGAAATGCCGGCGCGCTCTTGATGCGGTAGTGAATCTGTCGTCCCTCGAGTGCTTCAGCCCCTTCGACACCGAGACGACGCGGCTGAAATGAGCCGACGCCGCCCGCAATGACAATCGTGCGCGTGCGAAACGTGGTGCCGATTGCCGTGCGCACGAAAAACCGCTGTTCTCCTTCCTTGCGAACTTCGGTGACTTCCTGGCCGAGATGAAAGATCGCCTTGAATGGCTTGATCTGCTGCAACAGCCGGTCCACGAGCTCCTGCGCGCCACACACTGGGAGCGCCGGGATGTCGTAAATGGGTTTGTCCGGGTAGAGCTCAGTACATTGCCCGCCCGGATGCGCGAGCGAATCGACGACGTGCGCGGAGATGCCCAGTAGCCCAAGCTCGAAGACCTGGAACAGGCCGCACGGGCCTGCGCCGACGATGACCACGTCACATTCGATCGGTCCGTTGCTTTCAGCCACTCGAGGCGTCCTGGAAAAGCCGGTGGGGCGGCTATTCTACAGGGCCCGTTTGCAGACTGTCGGCAATGGACGCGCTCGGATGGCGCGGGCCGTCGCTCGAGGTCAGGACGACCCGATGGAAGGCTGGTTGCTAGCGTCGGCGCGGGAGCATCGACACGCACGGCGGGATGTTCCGTCTCCGCGACCTGCAGGCGGGCATCGTCTGCGCGACCCAGCAGCATCGACATGCGGTTTTGCGTGGTCCGTACGATCTTCAGGACTTCCGAGGCGACTGTTGGCCGCTCGATGTAGTACCCCTGCACGCAAACATCGCCGCAGGCGGTGAGGAAATCGAGCTGTGCTGGTCGTTCGACGCCCTCGGCCGTGACCTGCAGGTTGAGATTGCGACACAGGCTGATGATCGAGCGCACGATGGCGGCAGACCGGGAGTTCGTATCGACGTCCGCGATCAGGCTGCGATCGAGCTTGACGCGATTGAGCGGCAGCTTTTCCAGTGAGGTGAGCGAGGAGAAGCCAGTGCCGAAATCATCCAGCGCAATACCGACGCCGAGCGCGCGCAGGCCCTTGAGCGCATCGACGGTAACGGCACCAGTCTGGAGCATGGTTTCGGTGAGCTCGAGCTCCAGGCACGCCGGATCGAGTTTGTTGGTGGCGAGCAGCCGCTCCACTGTATTGACGAAGTCACCGGTCAGAAACTGCTGAGAGCACACGTTCAGGGCCACTTTGGCCTGCGGCCAGCCGCTGCGCCGCCAGAGCTCCGCCGCCTGTGCGGCCTGACGCATGACCCACCCGCTGATCTCGACGATGAGCCCGGACTGCTCGGCGATCGCCAGAAACTCTGCCGCTGGGACAATGCGTCCTTTCGGCTGGCGCCAGCGCAGCAATGCCTCGACAGCCGTGGTCTCCAGCGTGAGCAACGACACCTGGGGCTGAAAGTGCAGCATGAGGTCGTGTTCCTCGACCGCGCGACGCAATGCCTGCTCGGTCTGGAAACGGCTGCTCGCGGTGAGCAGCAGCTCCGGGCTGTACACGCACGAGCGGTTGCGGCCCATTTCCTTGGCACGAAACAGCGCGGCGTCCGCGGCTCGAAGCAGTGTGGGCACATCCCGGCCGTGATTCGGAAACACGGCCGCGCCCAGGCTCATTCCGATCAGCAGCTCACGTTGGCCCACCGCGATCGGTCGATGGAACTCGTGCCACCATCTGCTGGGTGCGGCGTTCGAGCTCCTCCGGCGCATCGCCACCCTCGAGGATCAGCGTGAATTCGTCACCGCCGAGCCGCGCCACGAAGCCAGTGTCGCCCGCTGCTGCACGCAGGCGCTCGCCGATCACCCGCAGCACGCGATCGCCGAACTCATGTCCCAGGCTGTCGTTGATCATCTTGAAGTTGTCGAGATCCACGAACAGCACCGTGAGCTGGCGCTGCTCCGCGGTGGCGCTCGCCAGCATCGAGGTGAGTTGCATGAACAGATGGCGTCGATTGGGGAGGGAGGTCAGCGGATCATGATTGGCCAGATGCTTGAGCTGGCGCGTGCGGCGCGCGACGCGATCCTCGAGCTCCGCCTGATGAGTGCGCACGATACGCTCAGCACTCGCGAGCTCGGCCGCCATGTGGTTGAACGCTCCGGCAAGTTCATCGAGCTCGCGCACGCCACCTTGCGGAACACGCGTGGTCAGTGCTCCGGCTGCGAGCCGCCGCGTGGCCGCAGTGAGACGCTTGGCCGGTAGCGTGATGCCGTACAGGGTGGCTGCGGTCACGAGCAGAATCACGCCCATCACCGCCAGACTCACCAGGGCAATCATGCGCTCGGCATCCTGGGCCGTAGCGCGCGCTTCACCTGCCGAGGCTGCAAGCGCGCGCAGCGCGGGCTCTTCGAAACTTACGCGCACCTGCTCGACGAGGTCTGCGCCCGCTGCCGCGAAAGTGCGTCGGCTCGATTCCAGCTCGGTGTCGAGTTTGCGCGCGGCGCGATGCAGACGTGTCGCATCGTCGAAATCGCCCTGCACCAGGTCGAACCAGGCGATACCCGGCGAGCGCTTGAGCTCGTCGGCGTGCTCGAGGAGCTTGCGTCGGAATGCGACTTCGCGCTTGGCGCCTTCGGTGACACTGCGGACACTCGGCTGCGCCAGTTGTGCGCTGAGACTATCGCGAACCGCATCGAGCGCCTGGCTCAACTCCGAAAGAGAGCGGCGCGCCATGACGTTCTCGCCGACGCGCTGGCCACTCGCGCCAGCCGAGCCGATGCGCTGACCGAGCGCATCCATGAGTGACCAACAGGAGGCGAGCAGCTCGGCACGGCGGTCGAACTGGTCCATCAATGCGACGCCAGCGTGCTCGTGTTCCTCGAGCATCTTGGGCAGGTCATCGCGCGGATCGACGTTGAGTTGTGGCCGCAGGTGCTTGAGGTGCTCGGCGACGGCGTCCTGCAAGTCGAGGCGAGCGCTCTCGATGGCCGCGCGATCCTGGCGCGAGCCGGGTTTCAGATACGTGAGCACGGTGCGATCGAAAGCACCGATGGCGTCGGCGAGCGTGCGTGCGCGGTGCGCGAGCGGTTCGAGCTCTTCCTGCACGCGTGCCGCATTTTGCGTGGCGAGCCGGGTGCTGCGTTGGACGAGCACGTTACCCGTCAGACACACCACCATGATTGCCATGAGGCCCAGGGCCAGCCATGCGCCGAGCGATGGCCGAAAGCTACGGGCGCGCGGCTGCGCCGGGGCGGCTTCCGGAGCCGGCAGGTGCGGTGGCACGTGATCGGTTCGAGTGCCGGTTTCCATGCGCCGAGGCGAGCGGACGATAGTTGCAGGACCATGTCAGGACTGGGCTTTTCCTGCTGCGCCACAGGTCTCAGCGTTTACCCTACAGTCGCCACGTTATGACCAATCCGGGCGCTCATTGTAGGATGTGCGCCCCCAATGGCCCTGAACCCGGGACACGGATCACAGTCATGACGACCTCCAAGAACCCCGCTTCCGCCTCCGCGGGCACCCTGACCAACGAAGAGCTGCATCGGCGTCGGGCGAATGCAGTGCCGCGCGGCGTGTCGAATCTACTCGCTGTCTATGCCGATCACGCGAGCAATGCCGAAGTGTGGGACGTCGAAGGCCGCCGCTTCATCGACTTCGCCAGCGGCATCGCGGTGCTGAACACCGGGCACATTCATCCGAAGATGCGGGCTGCGGTTGCCGAGCAGCTCTCCCGGCTGTCACACGCCTGCTTTCAGGTCACTCCGTACGAGAGTTACATCGCACTCGCCGAACGGCTCAACGCCATCGCGCCCGGCTCGACGCCAAAGAAGACGATCTTCTTGTCCACTGGTGCCGAAGCCGTGGAGAACGCCGTCAAGATTGCGCGCTACCACACCAACCGTTCCGCGGTGATCGCCTTCAGCGGCAGCTTTCACGGCCGCACCCTGATGTGCGTCGGCCTCACCGGCAAGGTGCAGCCCTACAAGGCGGGCTTTGGGCCGATGCCGCCAGAGATCTTCCATGTGCCCTTCCCGATCGGCTACCACGGCATCACGCCTGAGGATTCTTTCCGCGCGCTCGATCAGCTCTTCAAGGCAGACGTCGATCCCGCACGCGTGGCGGCCATCATCATCGAGCCAGTACTCGGCGAGGGTGGCTTCTACATCGCACCGCCCGCGTTCCTGCAGAAGCTGCGCCAGCTGTGCGACAGCCACGGAATTGTTCTGATTGCCGATGAGATTCAGACCGGTTTCGGACGCACGGGTCGCATGTTCGCCATCGAGCACTCGGGCGTTGAACCGGACCTGATGACGATTGCCAAGAGTCTCGCCGGTGGCGTGCCGCTGTCAGCAGTCGTCGGCAAGGCGCCGATCATGGACGCACCGCCCCCGGGAGGACTCGGAGGCACGTTCGCGGGATCGCCACTGGGCTGCGCGGCGGGGCTCGCGATCCTGGAGGTGATCCGTCAGGAAAATCTCCTCGAGCGCTCGCGCCAGATCGGTGATCGAATGCTGGCGCGGCTCAAGGCCCTGCAGCTGAGACTGCCCTGCATCGGAGACGTCCGCGGTCTCGGCGCGATGGTCTCCATGGAGCTGGTCCGCAATCGGGATGCGAACGCACCGGATGCGGATCTCACCAAGGCGCTGACCCAGGCGGCTGGGCGCAAGGGCCTGATCCTGCTTTCTTGCGGTGTGCGCAGTAACGTCATCCGCTTCCTCGCACCACTCACCGCGAGCGATGCGATCATCGATGAGGGCCTGCAGATCGTCGAGGATTGCCTGAAGGAGCTCACGGGTAGCCAGCGCAATACTGCCGCTGCTGCCGCCGGCTGACCCGGCGCAATCGGATTTCAGTGTCCCTGAGCGAAGCCCAGCTGCGCGAGCTTGGTTCTCATCTGCTCGCCGATGTAGAGCTGTGGCTGTGAGGGATCGAGCCCCTCTTCTTCTTCTCGCTTCGCGATGATGCGTTGGGTGCGCGTGAACGCATCGAGGAGTGAGCTGCTCGCGGGTAGCGCCGCGCGAAACAGCGCTTCGCCAAAATAGGTGAGCTCGCGCTCATCACTGCAGCCGAACGAGGTTCGATCAGCGCTCGCTGCAGTAAAGATGATCGTGTGATCGTCCTTGAGCGGGTCGATGAACGTGCCTGAATAGCACGCGGACACGATGATCACACGCCATCGAATGCCGGAGTCCTGCAGTGCCTCTTTCAGATCGTCCACGTAAAGATCGTTGAAGGGCATTCCGAGCCTCGCTGACGGCGACCGAACCTTCGTCCGAACCGTGGGAGGTGATGTACAGCACGAGTACATCGTTCGCGACATCCATCTTCGCGGCGACACCGGCCAGTGAGCGCCGCAGTGCCGTCGAGCTCGCGAGCAGTGCATCGCGCGCGGGCTCGGGTGAATTCGCCAGGATCAGCGAATGCTGGCGAAGGTCGAAGCGCTGTGCCAAAGCATCGCGCGCAAGCCGCGACCTCCTTGGAAAACAGTTCCTGGCCGCCATCGCCGGCGAACCCGAGGAAATACACGTCGGCCCGAGCGGGATCCTGGCCTTGCAGATCCGCGAGCGCGCCGCTCGAGAAGTTCGGGCTGGCGGTAGATCTGCTCCTCGGCGCCACTCCAGTCGAGCGCATCCTCCTCGCTGTCATCGCCCGAGTACCAGAACTGCGGGCGCATCATCACGGTCGCGCCGTACACCCACACCATGATCAGGACAATCGCCACAGAGCCCACGAGGGCGCTGATCGTGGGCTCATTGCCCACGCTGCGCTTGGCGCGAAACAGGTAGATTGCGGCCACCGCCGCGATGAGCAGCCCGAGCCAGCGCGCCACCGGTGTGTCTTGTGCGAAGTGCTCCGCCGCGAGCGCCAGGACCGTGAGCAGCGGCAGCATGCTGGCCGCGGCAATCGATGAGCGGCCCAGCACCGCCGCGCCGTGACTGGTTGGTGTGAAGAGCACGAACAGCGCGAACGCGACCAGCGTGAGCCAGCCGAGTTGCGCCAGGGCGTATTGCGCGAAGAAGGCCTCTTCGCCCGCGCCCAGACGGTCGTATGCGATCCAGATGAGCGCCGCAATCGATGTGAACAGCAGTACCTGCCGCGCTGACGGCACAACCGCGCTCGCATCGACCTTGCGAAATGCGAGCAGTCGCAGGCCTGCGATCACGTTGCTGAGAAACGGACGTGAAACCGCAGCGGGTCCGGGTTGCTCCGCCGAGTGCGAGAGCGATGGCGATGAGCACCCGCAGCTGACAGCGCCTGTCGCGCGCACGGAGGTTCTGAGTCGGGCAAGCTCGCTCTTGACGCTCTCGACATCGACGGCGCCTGACAGATAACGCTTCGGAATCACCAGTCCGCTCAGGCCATCCAGCATCAGGAGTAGCTGGCCATCGGTTTCCTCCACGGCGCGGATTGCAGGCCACTCGTAACGTGCCAGGCTCATCGCGCCTTGCACCGTGAGACCTTCGACGCCGAGTACATAGCGCTTGGGACCGATCCATGCGTCAGGAATCGGGGTGAAGCGTCGCATCAGGTAGGCGCTCAGCCAGATCGCCGCATACATGAGCGCGATCGCGAGCAACGCACTCCCCGCGTGCGAAATCCCAACCCCGAACCCGGCCGAGGTAAGCGAGCGAGACTCCGAGCGCAACGGCGACCAGGAGGAGACTGCCCACCAACGCCGCCGATGCTGACCCATGCGGGCGCCGATGAACCGGGCGTAGGCGTACCAGTCCTCGCGCGTGAGGGTGACATCGATCTGCATCAAGCTGCCGCTGTCTTGCCCAGGGAGGCCAGGTCAGCGCGTCGCAAGCTCATTGGCACGCGCCTCGGCTTCACTCGCCTCCGGCGCGCGCCCTCTGCCGCGCAGGGCTTCCGCGATCAGCCGCCACGCCGAGGACTGGGTCCTCGGATCACCCGTGGCAAGCGACAGACCTTTGCGCGCGAGATTCTCGGCCTGCTCGAAGTTGCCCTCCGCTTGCCGCACCTGGCCGAGCTCGATCCACAACAACGGATTGTTGGGCTCGATTCGTAGTGCGCGCTCGATCGAGCTCGCGGCAACAGAGTAGTTTCCGGTCGCGGCCTGCGAGTGTGCCTGCTCGACGAGCGAGCGCGCAGCTGCCCCGAGCTCGTAGCTCTTCTGCGGCTGAGGAGGCGGCGCGGGCTGAGTTTCCGGATAAGTTTCGACTGGCGGTGGGCCCTGCTGGGGCGGCGGGCCCGGCAATGTCGGTGCACCGCCCGGCGCCGGTTGCTGCGGCGGGGGTGACGGCGTGTAGGGATTCGGGAGCCGGCAGGCAGAGAGTATGACCGCCGCGCATAGCAGGAAGAAAATTCGCATCATCAGCGAATGATACCTTTCAGCCACTGCTTTGCGCGTTCGGTGAAGTCACTGAACGTGCCTTCGAGACAGCCCGGCTTGGTCGGCAGGATCACCTCGCGCGGCAACGCGATCGACACGACATCCTCGGAACAGGTGGGCCGCGTCTCCGTCCCGGTGTCGTATTCGATCCATGTCTCGCGCAGCGATTCGGGCAAGGGTTCATCCCACGATGTAATCGGCAGGCGACGCATCAGGTTCGCCCAGATGCTGAGCGCGCCGCCCGCCCCGGTGAGGCCGGTGGGTCGATTGTCGTCATAGCCGACCCAGACGATCGCCAGATGGCTGCCGGTAAAGCCGGCAAACCAGCTGTCACGAAACTCCGATGACGTGCCGGTCTTTCCGGCGACCACGACATCAGGCGGCAGACGTGCATAGACCGCCTGCCCCGTACCTCGCTGCGTTACCTTGGTCAGCATTCGATTGAGCTGATAGACAACGGCCGGGTCGGCGACGGGCGTTACCTGCAGTGGAAATGCCTTGAGCGCAGCGCCGTCGGCGCCAATCACGACTCTCACAGCGCGCAACGGCGTGCGGAAGCCGCCGTTCGCGAGGCTGTTGAAGAGCTGCGCGACTTCGATCGGCGCCAGGTCCAGCGCCACCGAGAATGAGCGACGGATTCGGGTCGGGAGTCTCGCTCCAGCCCGAGCCGGGCAAACGTGTCTGCGATCCGGCTCTACGCCCGACGTCAAGGCCGACGTGCACGGTCGCCAGATTGAGCGAATCGGCCAGCGCCCGTATCAGCGGCACCGGGCCATGCGTCTCCGGCGTGAAATTCTCGGGTCGCCAGACCTTGCCGCGCGCGAGCTTCACCTCGATCGGCTCGTCCAGCACGATCGACGCGGCGTTGTACCTGCCCGTCTCGAGCGCCGCGAGGTACACCATCGGCTTCGCCAGCGAGCCGATCGAGCGCTCGGGCATCGAGAGCGCGGTTGAAGCCATCGAATCCGCAGTTGCCGGCCGCCGATCACGGCGATCACATCGCCACTCTGCGGCGCGGTGACCACGATCGCGCCTTCGAGTTGTGCGCCATCCTTCGGTCTTGCGCTGCCGGTCGAGGCGCGTCAGCTCATCGCTGAGCGCCTGCTCGCCAGTCGCCTGCACGCGCGGATCGAGGCTGCGTGAACACCTTGAGCCCCGCTTCGGTGAGGTCCTCTTCGCGATAGTCGCGGCGCAAGGTGCGCCGCACGAAGTCGAGGTATGCCGGGTAGTAACCGGCGGAGTGACCCGAGTCGTAACATCGAGTGGGCGCGCGATCGCATGGCGTGGCGTCGTCCTCGCTGATGACCCTTGAACTCGCGCAAGCATGATGCAGCACCAGGTCGCGTCGCGCGCGTGCGCGCTCGGGATGCAGGCGCGGGTCGTAGTAGGAGGGGCCGCGCACGATTGCGACCAGCAGCGCGATTTCGTGCAGATCGAGCTCATCGAGCGGCCTGCCGAAGTAGAAGCGACTGGCGAGGCCGAAGCCGTGAATGGCGCGCTCGCCGTCCTGGCCCAGGTAGATCTCGTTGATGTAGGCGTTCATGAGGTCCGCCTTGTCGAAGCGGGCCTCGAGAATCACCGCCATCATCGCTTCCTTGATCTTGCGCCACAGCGTCTGCCGGCTGTCGAGGAAGTAGCTGCTCACCAGCTGCTGCGTCAGCGTGCTGCCTCCCTGCTCGATGGCACCGGAGCGCAGGTTGACCCACGCGCGCGCAGGATCGCTTCCGGGTCGACGCCGTGGTGGCGATCGAACTTGCGATCCTCGATGACCTTGAGCGCTTCGGGCAGCAGCGGCGGCACCTCGGCCGGCGTGACGACGATGCGGTCCTCGCCGTGGATCGGGAAGATGCTGCCGATCAGGAGCGGATCGAGCCGAAACAGCGGAATCTGTGTGCCATCGCTGCCCTGCAAGCGCTGGATACCGCCCTGCCCGGTCATCACGCTGATGGTGCCGGCCTCGCGGATTTCCTCAGCGAACTGCACGCGGCGGGTGGCCACGTCGATCCGGGAGCCGCGCCGGTGGTAAGTACCAGGCCGCCTGAGCACCTCGGTCGGAGCGTAGTGCAGGCGGACCAGCTCCTGCTCCAGCGCATCGGCGGACAGTGCGAGCCCGGAATACAGTTCCAGCGGCTGTGCGAACACCTGCGCGGGCAGCGTCCAGCGCCGGCCTTCGAATTGCGGCGTGACGATCCGGTCCAGGTACAGGATCAGGAGCGCGTCGGCGACTAGTGCAATAAGCGCGATCATCAGCAGAACGCGCCGCAGGCGTCGGGTGCGACGGCTGGATCCAGCCATGTTGGTTTTCTCTACTCCTGCGTCAAAGTTCTGCAGACTGCAGTGATCAGACAGGCATCGCAAGCGGTCCGTTCGATGCATGCGCATCGGCCCTTGCACCGCGAATGCGCAGCCGTGCGCGCTTCCGCACACCATTGGATCATGCGAGCGACCGGGTGAGACGACAATTCAAGCACTTCCGCGCTGGCACATCACTTGCTTCCTGAATTGCAGAGAGGCCGGGATATGCAACTGAGCAGTGCGCTTACCTTCACTGAAGTTCCTGAAGACTTTTCACATTGCAGCCACTCGCCTGAGCTTCAAGGCGGCGGCCGAGGCGTTGTTCATTACGCCTTCCGCCGTCAGTCACCAGATTCGCAGTCTCGAGGAGCAGCTGCACATCACGCTCTTCGTGCGTGGCGCGCGCGGGCTCGCGCTCACGGACGCGGGCGCACGTTACTTCGAGCAAATCGACGCGCTGTTCCGGCGGCTCGAATCGGTCACCGAGCAACTGCAGGTGCGCTTCGGGCGCGCGCTCGCCCGGCTGCACGTGCCGCCATTCTTCGCCAGCGAGCTGTTGCTGCCGCGGCTGCAGACCTTTCTCGATGCAGCGCCCGAGACCGACATCGAGCTCGACACGGTGCTCTCGCCACTGTGTTCGCATGCCGCCGACGCCGACCTGTCGATCGTCGTCGGTACCGGACCCTGGGAAGGATTGGATGCTGAGCGGCTGTTCTCGCAGCGCTTCACGCCGGCGTGCGCGCCGACGTTGCTGGCTCGCTCCACGATTCGCGCCTTCAGCGATCTGAACGGTCACACGCTCATCGTTCATGAGGCGCGGCGTGACGGCTGGGATCGCTGGGCGCAATTGCACGGCTTGCAGACCCTGCAGCCGCGCAAGCTCTTGCGCGTTGACACCATGTTCGCCGCCGCCGAGGCCGCCGAGCGCGGCCTCGGCATCGCGCTCGTTTCGGCACCGCTGGGGAGACAGCGCTTCGCCAGCGGAGCGCTGGTGCGCCTGTTCGCCGCTGATCTCGACGTGGGCGAAAGTTATTTTCTTCTGCATCGACACGAGGACGCGGCCCGTCACGAAGTGCTGGCGCTCAAGCAATGGCTGCTCGGCGAATTTCGTCTCGACGCATGAGCCAGATCGTGCGCTGGTCAAGAAATGATCAATTGTCGCCACGGCTACGGCCTCCTAGATTGCAAGCGCCGCTGACACATCGGCCATTGTCATTCTTCCAGGAGAGACCCATGACGACGACACGCACACTTTCGACATTGCTAGCCGCCGCGACACTCGGCGTCGTACCGCTGCTCGCGCGCGCCGATTACACCGATGCGGTGTTCGAGGCCTGCTCGAACGCGTTCATTGCGAAATTCACCGCGACGCACGGGCCAGTCGCGAAGATTCGCGTCGTGCCGCCCGAGGCGAAACTGCGCTCGCTGGCGCGGGATCCGGTGAGCGGGCCATATGCGTTTCCCCTGCGTTACACGCTATTCGCCACCGATCCGAAGACAGGAACGCTGTTGGCCAGCGCCGAGTGCACCGCGAAGCGAAAAGCGGGCGTCAGCCTCGCGCTGCTGCCTCTGCCGGCATCGACCAGCAGGCCACTCATGCTGTCCGCGCGCGAAGCGAAATGACCCACTGCCACCTTTGAGAAACTCCGGGAGCTGGGCGCCGCCGACCACCCCCTCTGGTCGGCCGGCACTCAGCTCCCGGAGAGTCCTGAATCCGGCGCTCGCCGGGTTCCTTGTTCGCGGCCGAACGAGACTCCACTCGCGCTGTCAACGACTCAGGCAGTCGTCCGTTGTGAACGGGTTGAGCACCACATTCGCGAGGCCGGTCATGTCACGATTCATTCTCATCGCCCTTTGCGGCGCGCTCCTCAGCGTCGGCTGTGTCACCAGCAACCCGGGAAGCGTCTACCCGCGCCACCAGACTCAGCAGGCCTGGACCGTCGAGGAAGGCAAGGTCTCGGACATCAAGGACGTCAGCATCGAGGGGGAACGCACCGGTCTGGGACGGATCGGCGGCGGCTATATTGGCTACGAAGTTGGGCGCTACGCTGTCAACGGTCGCGCCACCGACGTTGCCGGAGCGGTTGGAGCGGTGGCCGGAGCAGTGGCGGGTGGCGCGACCGAAGAGCGCATGACGCGCGAGAAGGGGTTCGAGATCACGGTCAATCTCGACAAGGGCGCATCCATCGCGGTCGTGCAGGCGGCTGATCAGCAGTTCCAGGTGGGCGAGCGAGTCAAGATTCTGCGCCGGGGCGACGGTGCTGCGCGGGTGACGAAGATCTGATGCGCCTCGCAACCTAGGCCTTGGCCGGGATGCGCACGATATAGCCGCCTGACTTTTCGTCACGCTCGAGCTCGACGAAGCCCCTGGAGCGTGCTTCCTCCAGCAGGTCGCTGAATGCGCCGAATCCATAATAGGACTCGTTGAATCCGGGCATGCGCCGCTTCAGCGCCTGTTTGACCATCGAGCCCCAGATCTTCTCCTCTTCGCCACGCTCGGCAATCAAGGCTTCGAGCGTGGCCAGGATCAGGTCGATCGCCTCCTGTTTCTTGTCTTCTTCTCCCTTGGGCGCGGGTACACCAGGAGACGGTTTTCCAGCTGCCTTGCGTGCGGGAGCACGGCGCGGTGCCTTCTCACGCACGAGGTCGTCGTAATAGATGAACTCGTCGCAGTTGGCGATCAAGAGATCGGAGGTGGAATTCTTGACGCCGACGCCGATCACGACCTTGGCGTTCTCGCGCAGCTTGCTGACCAGCGGCGAGAAGTCCGAATCGCCGCTGATGATGACGAAGGCATCGACATGCGACTTGGTGTAGCAGAGGTCGAGAGCGTCGACGACCATGCGGATGTCCGCCGAATTCTTACCCGACTGCCGTAGGTGCGGAATCTCGATCAGCTCGAAGGAGGCCTCGTGCATCCCAGCCTTGAACTCGCGATAGCGGTCCCAGTCGCAGTACGCCTTCTTCACGACGATGCTGCCTTTCAGCAGCAGCCGCTCGAGCACCTTCTGGATGTCGAAGCGCGAGTATTTTGCGTCGCGCACGCCCAGGGCGATGTTCTCGAAATCGCAGAAAAGCGCCATGTTGGTGATGTCGGCGGTGACCAAGTTGACTCCCTGGCGCCCTCGGCGCGGCGCTCAGTCTAGGGCAACCGTGCCTCGGTTTCATGAGGCGTGTTGCGTTGCCAACGGCGTAGCTCGCCAGGGAGCGAGACCGCGCCTGTCGCCGATCCCCTACGACGGAAGCTATTGAGCCTCGACTCACCGAGGTGCATAGTTCGGGAGCGTGCGAGTACTGCGTCAATGACGACGAACGATAGCCACGGTGACCCGATCAGCGCCCCTGTGGGCGACCGGGGGAGGTTCCCTCGCTCCAACGACCCACGTTCCCTCTACGTCATTACGCTGTTTTCTTCCCTGATGCCGATGCCCCTCGAGGTCCCTGACCCGCGCGGGCTCGAAGGGCTGGCAGTGTTTCGGTCGCGCCGCATGGAAGATGGTCGCGAGCGTTACCGGCTGCATCTTGGTTACTTCGACGCGCGGGCCGACGCGGAAGATGCACTACCAATCGTCCAAAAACATTTCCCGAGCGCATGGGTCGCCTCCGCACCGCGCAGCGGCCTCGGCTCGCTCGACGATACCAACCTGTCGGAATTCCGCCTGATTCGGACGGCGACGCCGTTGGCGACGGCGATCGAAACGCACGCACCCACGACACCGGCGCAAGACGTCCAACGCTATGTGGTGCAGCTGAGCTGGGCCAGCAGGCGCATCGATCCTGCGGAAATTTCACAGCTCTCCATCTTCCAGGCGTATGCGCTTTACACCGTGACGCTGGCGCGTGCCGGCGTGCGGTACTACGGCATCCGGCTCGGTTTTTTCACCAGCGCCATCTCGGCGCGACAGGTGGCCTTGTACGTTCGGTCGGAATTTCCGGCGGTCGCGGTGGTTCCGATCAGCGAGCGCGAGTACGCGCGCGCCCGCGAGATGATTACGCTGCGCGAGATCCGCGCCATGCCGCAGACTGTGCCAGCTCTCGCGCCCGACATCACCGCGGAATCTGTCGCCCCGGAAGTGCCGGACATCACCCCGGAATCTGTGGCCCCGGAAGTGCCGGACATCGCCCCGGAATCTGTCTCCACGCAGGCGCCGGACATCCACCCGGAACCTGTCACTACGGCAGCGCCAGACACCAGCCCCGAGTCGGTGGCGGCAGAGGCACCGGCGAGTAACCCACTGCGGTCATCCGTTCTCCCCGAGGCGACGGAATCCGCACCTGTTGCCGCGCCCGCCCCGCAGACGCCGGCGGAATCGACGCCCTCGGTCGCGCCACGGTCGTTCACCGAGGTGTACGTCGCCGAGGCCACCGCCAGGATTTCGGCGCGCACGCCAACCGCCGGCCTTCACGCGCGAAGAGTTGCTCGGAGCGCTCGCCAGCACCGATCTGCGCGGCGACGAACACGCACATCGCTCTGCCATCGTGCGCTTGTTGCATCGTCTGGCGGACCGGATCGGCTGAATCCTGCCCCCTCCCCCGCACGTGCATTTCGCTCTTGGGCGAGAATCTCGCCGGGCGCGCGTG
Organism: uncultured Gammaproteobacteria bacterium; assembly: GCA_963696675.1. Taxonomy (GTDB): domain Bacteria; phylum Pseudomonadota; class Gammaproteobacteria; order Steroidobacterales; family Steroidobacteraceae; genus DATBVX01. The sequence goes on from CAVOLM010000038.1 coordinate 43,318, forward strand.
TAATTGCATCCCAATTTTCTGCGCGAGTGTGCCTATGCCCAGCGACAGCCCGAGGTCAGCTAGCGTCCCCAGTAATATCGACATCGCCCAACGTGCCCGCATGCAGCCGATCACCGAGCTGGCCCGCGAGCGTCTCGGGATTGCGGAGGAGTTTCTCGAACCCTACGGTCGCTACAAGGCGAAGATCTCGCTGCGCTACGTTAAGCAGCTCAAGGGCAACCACGACGGCAAGCTCGTCCTCGTCACGGCGATGTCTCCGACTCCGGCGGGCGAAGGCAAGACGACCACTACAGTCGGTCTCGGCGATGCCCTCAACCACATTGGCAAGCGAGCCATCGTCTGCCTGCGAGAACCCGCGCTTGGACCGGTGTTCGGGCAAAAAGGCGGTGCCGCCGGCGGCGGTTACGCGCAGGTCGTGCCGATGGAAGACATCAACCTGCACTTTACCGGTGACTTCACCGCCATCGCCCTGGCGAATAACCTGCTCGCCGCACTTCTCGACAACCACATTCACCAGGGCAATGAGCTCGGCATCGACGTTCGACGCATCGCCTGGCGGCGGGTCGTCGATGTCAACGACCGCGTGCTGCGCCAGATCACCGTCGGCTTGGGCGGTCCGGGCAATGGCTATCCGCGCGCGGATGGTTTCGACATCGTGGTCGCCTCGGAGATCATGGCCATCCTGTGTCTCGCCATCGACATCGCTGGATCTGAGGGAAAGGCTGGGCAAGATCGTCGTGCGGCTACACGCGCGAACAAAAGCCGGTCCTGGCGCGCGATCTGAAAGCCCACGGTGCAATGACGGCGGTACTCAAGGATGCGCTGGCGCCAAACCTGGTGCAGACACTCGAGAACAACCCCGCCCTGATTCACGGCGGACCGTTCGCGAACATCGCCCACGGGTGCAACTCCGTCATGGCGACGCGCACAGCACTCAAGCTTGCGGACTATGTCGTGACCGAGGCGGGTTTCGGTGCGGATCTCGGTGCAGAGAAATTCATCGACATCAAGTGCCGCAAGGCGGGCCTGCGCCCGGCGGCCGCGGTCCTGGTCGCGACCGTGCGCGCGATCAAGTACCACGGCGGTATCGAGGTGGCAGATCTCCCCAGGGAGAATCTGGCGGCGCTCGAAAAGGGCCTCGCCAACGTGGAGCGCCACATCGACAACATCAGCAACGTGTATCGCCTGCCGTGCGTGGTCGCGATCAACCATCGCGCCGATGACACCGAGGCCGAGACACAGTTGTTGATAGATCGGGTTTCACGCCAGGGCGTCAGGGTGATTCTCGCCCGCCACTACGCCGAGGGAGGCAAGGGCGCAGTTGAACTGGCGCGCGAGGTCGTACACCTGTGTGAGCAGCCGTACGGCTTCGGGTACGTGTACGACGATGACGCGACGCTCTGGGACAAGATGAAGGCGATCGCGATCAAGGTATATCACGCTTCGGAAATCACCGCGGACAGCAAGATCCGCGCGCAGATCAAGCAGCTCCAGGATTCCGGGTACGGCCACTACCCCGTGTGCGTCGCAAAGACGCAGTATTCATTCTCAACCGACCCGAAGCTGCGTGGCGCGCCTTCCGGTCACGTGGTGAATATCCGCGAGGTGCGACTGGCGGCGGGCGCGGAATTCATCGTCATGATCTGTGGAGACATCATGACGATGCCGGGACTGCCGAAGACGCCGGCAGCGAATTCCATCAGCGTCGATGACGACGGCAAGATCCACGGCCTGTTCTAGCTGGTTAGATATCCGGCGCCGGAAGCGCTCCTAGCAGCTGCTCCACTCGCTGGCCGACGGCGAGCAGCTGCGCATCGGCTCCATTCACACCATCGAGCTCCAGGCCCACGGGCAGGCCCTGGCGCGTCAAACCCGCCGGGAGACTCAGGCCCGGTGCGCCGAGAGCTCCGGTCACGCGAGTGTTCCGGAACATCGTCTGGCCCAGGTTCACGCGTCGCCCGTTGAGGTCGATCTGTGCATCGCGCCTGTCGCCGTCTGGATTGATCAATGGCGCCACGATCGGCGAAGTGGGAAAGGCGATCGCGGTCAGGCCGTGGGCGCTGAAGAGCCTGCGGTACGCCTGCTGAATCTTCTCGCGCAGAGCCCCGCGTGCCTTCGCCAAAGTTCCCGCTGTGATCTGCGCTTTGGCGCAGTCCTCAAAAAGCGTTTTTGTGTCCTTGCTCGCGATACGCTCGATCAGCTCCTGCGCGCTCACCGTCGCGCCCGCATGCGCGAGATACGGCTGCAGGTCGTTCTTTGATCCCGTGCGTCACGAGGGTCATGTAGATCTCCTGCGCGAGCGGGTAGTAGCCGCCGACGTCTACTTCGACCAGGACGACGGCCGACTCGCGCAAGCGCTCGAGCGCGTCTTGTGCAACTTGCGCGACCTCCGTTTCCAGATCCTCCCAGTACGGTTTGCGGGGAATGCCGATTCGCAGTGCGGCGGCTGCGGGCGCCGTGGGTACGGGCGTTGTGCTGATCACCCGGTGCAACAGTGCTACATCCGCGACCGAGCGCGCCATCGGCCCGACGGTATCGAGATCGAGCGCGAGTGGCACGACGCCCTCGTCCGGATAGAGCTTTTCGGGGCGGATCGTTGGGCGCAACCCGACGGTGCCACTCAGTGCAGACGGAATGCGCACCGAACCTGCGGTATCGCTGCCAAGCCCCGCGGGCGCAAGGCGCGCGGCGAGCGCCGCTGCCGTGCCTCCACTCGAACCGCCGGGTACGCGCTTCGGATCATATGGATTAGCCACCGCGCCAAACGTCGGATTGCTCGAAGTGCCGCCGCCTGCGAGCTCATGCATGTTGGCGCGCGCGAACACCAGTGCATCCTGATCGAGCAGGCGCTGCACGACCTGCGCATTCGTCGTCGCAACAGAATCCCGCAATGAGAGCGTACCCGCGGCATTGGGCGATCCCTGTACTGCGATGTTGTCCTTGATGAGGAGCGGCAGCCCGGCGAGAGCACCGAGCTTCTCACCCCTCGCGCGCTTGCGATCGATCTCACGCGCATCCTGCAAGGCGCGTTGCTCGTCGATCCAGACGAGTGCGTTGAGCGCAGAGAGCCGCCGCTGCCGCTCGAGCAGGACGGACACCAGCTCCTCGGCACGCAGCTCGCCGCCGCGTACGCGATCGACGACCTCACAGGCGCTGAGCTCGACGAGGATTGAGTCTGGATGTTGCATACTCGTCAGGTCATTTCACCCGCTGGGATCTCACAGTGCAAATCGATATCGAGGATTTCATGGATCGCACGCGCATGGGCCCTCTGCATGTTCGCGTGCTGGTCCTGTGCGCGCTCATAGCATTCCTCGATGGCTATGACCTGCAATCGATGGCCTCCGCGATCCCTACTCTTGCTGCGGATTGGGGCATGGCGCCCGGAGACCTGCGCTGGATCGCGACTGCAGCGCTCATGGGTGTTGCGGGCGCAGCGCTGTTAGTCAGCCCGCTCGGGGACTACATCGGGCGGCGCGCAATGCTTCTGGGGTCATTCGGACTGGTCGCATTGGCGACGGTGATGACTGCCACCTCGAAGGACGCGAACGCACTGTTTGCGTGGCGCCTCGTCACCGGCATCGGCCTCGGCGCCAGCATGCCCAACGCGCTGGCCCTGGCCGCAGAGTACGTGCCGTCGACGCGGCGCGTCGCCCTGATCACGCTTCTCGCGGCCGGACTGTCACTCGGCGGCGCGTGCTCCGGTTTTCTCGCGCCGCGTCGTTATTGCGTTCGGCGGCTGGCGGGCGATCTTCGCCACTGGCGGCGCCGTGATGCTCCTGTCGTGGCTGCCACTGCTCGCTCTGCCCGAGTCGGTGCGTTTCATGGTCGCGCGCGCCAAAGATCCTGGCGCTATCGGTCGTCTTCTCGAACGACTCGATCCGGGCTACCGGCATTCGACCGCGCATGCTTTCACGCTTCCGACCGGACATGCCAGCCGGGTATCGGTGCGACACCTGTTCATGGACGGCCTTGCGCCCACGACCATCGCGCTCTGGATCATTTTCTTCCTGAATCTCGGGCTGCTTTTTCTGCTGGCGAGCTGGCTGCCGGTACTTCTGAAGGCGCGCGGGCTGCCCCTGGAGGACGCGCTGCGCTACGCCGGGCTGTTTCAGATCGGTGGAGTCATCGGCGGCTTTTTACTGTCATGGCTCATCAAGCGCTGGGGGCCATTCGTCGTACTCATCGCGACCTATGCAGCAGCAGCCGCAGCATTGCTGCTCCTGTCATCAAGTGTGGCTTCGCCGCCGCCGCTGATCCTGTCACTGCTGGTCATCGGCAACGGTGTGGTCGGCGCTCAGGCCGCGCTCAATGCGTTGTCGGCGAGTCTTTATCCAACGCGCGCCCGCGCGACGGGCGTGGGCTGGGCGCTAGGCATCGGTCGCGGCGGCGCAATTTGCGCGCCGATCATCGGCGGCGCATTCCTCGGCGCCAATGCCAGTCCGCAGCGAGTCTTCATGCTGGCGGTAATACTCGCAGCAGCATGTGCGGCGGCAATTGCGGCATTGCATCGAGCGGTCAGAGCCAAGGAGAGCCGTGCGTTGCGCAGCGAATAGCGCAGGATTTCCGGCGGATAGCCGCCCCTCGTTCCGGGCGCAAGTTTCTGGGCCGTCCGGCCCGAGAATTATGCGCGGAAAAGTGTAATTTTTCTCGACACCAAATTATGTGTTACGCGTCGAGACTCGCTCACCCTTCTTTGATAGTTTGCGCGCTAATCAAGGGCCTCTGAAGAAGGCCCACTAACGAGAAGCAACAAGAGCCGCGGGAGTTTCGATGCCGTCCGCCGTTTGGTCCCGACACCGCGCGCTGTCGTGGCCTGTCAATTGTCTTCCGTTCCGCTCCATGTTGCTTCGCACCTCGCCGCTGAAACGCTCGCTCATTGCGCTCGGCGCAATGCTGCTGCTGGCGGCCGCGTCGAGTCGCGCGAGCCGACAATGTCGTCGGCGCGTGGGCACCCGCCCGCCAACTGGCCAATCATCGCGATTCATTCGGTGCTCACGCCCGATGGCCGCGTGCTGACCTACGGCACGACGGAGACTGGGCAAGCAGACCGGCTTCACGGTCTACGACATCTGGGACCGGTGCCGGCAATGGCCCAGTGTCCACGCGACGCTGCCGAACACGACCGGCACAGACCTGTTCTGCAGCTCGCAGATCATGCTGTCGCAGAACCGGCAACGTGCTGATCGCGGGCGGCGACAACTTCGTCAACGGCGCCACCACCAACACCGGCAACAACAACAGCAACGTCTTCACGCCCTCGCAACTAACCTGCTCGCCCGCGGCAATCAACATGAATCGCGCGCGCTGGTATTCCTCGTCGACGACGCTGCTCAACGGCGAGATCTACATCCAGGGCGGCACGAGCGGCGGTGATCGCCCCGAGGTGCGCGGTACCAATGGGGCTTTCCGCCTGTTGTCGGCGCCAATACCAGCGGCTACGCAGAGACCTTCCCGCGCAACTTCCTCGCGCCCGACGGGCGCGTTTTCGGCTTCGACAACACGCGGCAAGATGTACTACGTCGTGCCGACGGGCACCGGCACGATCACGCCGGTAGGCCAGGTGCGGGCAATTGCCCGGCGCGACCGAGCTGGACCTCGAGCGCCGCGATGTTCCGTCCCGGCCGCATCCTGCAGATGGGCGGCGCGTCGAGCGCCGCGCTGGTCATCGATATCAACGGTGCGACGCCGGTCGTGACCGCGACGCAGTCGATGTCGAGTCAGCGCCAGTGGGTGAGCGCCACGGTGCTGCCCGATGGCCGCGTGCTCGCGACCGGCGGCAGCGCGGTCGACAACGCGCTGACCAACGTGAACAACAGCGCCGAGGTCTGGGATCCGAATGGCAACGGCGGCACCGGTAAGTGGACCGTTGGACCTTCGGGTGTCAACGCGCGCCTGTATCACTCAGGCGCACTGCTCCTGCCCGATGCGCGCGTGATGATCGTAGGTGGCGGAGCACCCGGACCGCTCGTCAACACGAACATCGAGATGTACACGCCGCTCGTACCTGCTCGACACGGACGGGCTGACGCTCGATGCCGCGGCCAAGCATCACCACCCAGCTGAGCTACCATCGACGTCGGACAGAGCTTCTCGGTCGGGTATTCCAGCCCGAGCAGCATCAGTCGCGTGACGTTGGTCAAGACCGGCTCGATCACGCACAGCGTGAACATGGACCAGCGTTTCATCGAGCTGGGCTTCCAGGCCAACGGCGCGATGCTCGACGTGAATGGGCCGCTGCGCGCCACCGACACACCGCCCGGCTACTACATGCTCTTCATCCTCAGCTCGCAGGGAGTTCCCTCAGTCGGAAAGATCGTTCGCATCGGTGTCGCGGCCAATCCCAACCCGACTCCAGACGCGACGCAGGTCATCGGCGGCACCGGCGGCTCGCCCTTCACGCTCGCGTGTAACGCGAACGAAGTACTCGCCGGCGTTTACGGCACGTCTGATGGCACACACGTCAACCAGGCGGGACTGAGGTGCATTCAGATCGACCAGAACGGGCGCTGGATCGGCACTCCGGTCAATCGCGGAATCACTGGCGTGGCGAGCGGCACGAGCTACACGAAGACCTGCCCCACGAACTACGCCATCAGCGGCTACCGTGGGCGCTCGAGTACGTTTGTCGACCAGCTCGACTTCGAATGTCGCGCCCTGACCTCGCAGGGCAAGATCACCGGCGTGGGACAGTTTCTCGGCCCAGTCGGCGGTAGTGGCGGAACCGCCACAAGGACCTTACAACTGCGGAACCAACAATCCGGCTTACGCACTTGACCGGGCGGTCGGGGAGCTGGCTCGACAACTTCGGCATGCAGTGCCGCCAGGCGACGCTCACGACGGTCAATTCGCCGCCGACAATCGTGAATCCTGGCAACCTCACCGGCACGGTCGGTGTAGCAGTCAACGTGCACGATTGCTGCCTCCGATCCTGACGGGCAGGCGATCACCTTCAGCGCCTCGGGCCTGCCGACTGGCCTCGGCATCAACCCGAGCTACCGGTCATATCACCGGCACACCGACCGTGCCGGGCAGCTTCACGCTTCGGTCACAGTTACCGACGCCGGCAACGCCAGTTCCAACGCCAACTTCACCTGGACCATCAGTCCGGCAGCGCCGTTCGTGCTCAATCCACTGCCGCCAGCTACAGCCAACGCTCGCCGGCGACCGCGGTGACCTTCACGGCGAGCAGCAGCAACGGCGTCAACGCGCGCTACAGCTGGTACTTCGACGACGGCACGGCGCAGACCGCGTATTCGAGCTCGCCATCCATCACGCACACGTTCGCGCGCACCGGCGTCTACTACGTGACGGTCACGGCGATCGACGACTTCACGCGCGGCCGCAGACGCAGACCGTCGCGCAGACCATCTACCTGGCCAGCCACGGCCAATCGTCCCGACGAACTCGAGCAGCATCGCCTACGAGCCGCGCTCCGGCAGCAACAGCCGCATCTGGGTCGTGAACCAGGACAACGACTCGGTCACCGCCTTCGATGCAGTCACCAACGCGAAGCTCGCTGAGATCGCCGTTGGCACTGCGCCGCGCAGTATCGCGCGCGCTCCCGACGGGCGCCTCTGGGTGACGAACAAGTTGTCGGCCAGCATCAGCATCATCAATCCGGACACGCTGAGCGTCGCGCAGACCGTCAGCCTGCCGTTCGCTTCGCAGCCCTACGGCATCGCGTTCGCGCCGACCGGCTCATTCGCCTTCGTGGTGCTCGAGGGCCTCGGTCGCGTGCTGAAGCTCGACGCGTCGAGCGGCGCGCAGCTCGGCAGCGTCGATGTCGGCCCGAATCCGCGGCATCTGGCCGTGAGCGGCGACGGCGCAACGCTCTACGTGTCGCGCTTCATCACACCGCATCTGCCCGGCGAGGAAACCGCCGCGGTGCAGACGCAGAACGGCGGCGATGCAGTATCGGCGGCGAAGTCGTGCGCGTCAGTGCGCCAGCATGACCGTGCTCGGGACGACGGTCCTGCGGCACAGCGACAAGATCGACGCCGAGAACTCAGGGCAGCGGCGTGCCCGAACTATCTCGGCGCGCCGGTCATTTCGCCGGACGGCACCGCGGCCTGGGTGCCGTCGAAGCAGGACAACATCAAGCGCGGCATGCTGCGCAATCAGCTCAATCTCAATTTCCAGAACACGGTCCGCGCGATCAGCTCGCGCATCGACCTCGCGACCAGCACCGAGGACTTCGCCTCGCGCCTCGATCACGACAACGCGAGCGTGGCGAGCGCCGTGGCCTTCGACAAGTACGGCGTCTACATGTTCGTGGCGCTGGAGACGAGCCGCGAGATCGAGGTCGTCGATGCGCACGGCCGCTGGGAGATCTTCCGCTTCAACGTCGGCCGCGCGCCCCAGGGGCTCGCGGTTTCGCCCGATGGGCTGAAGCTCTACGTCAACAACTTCATGGATCGCACGGTCGGCGTCTTCGACCTCGCGCGGCTGGTCAACTTCGGCGAGACCAACGTTCCCGCCGCTCGCGACACTGCCGGCGGTCACGACCGAGAAACTCAGCGCCCAGGTGCTGAAGGGCAAGCAGTTCTTCTACGACGCGCTCGATCTCGCGCCTCGCGCGCGATCGCTACCTGAGCTGCGCCGTCGTGCCACAACGATGGCGGCCAGGATGGACGCGTATGGGATCTCACCGGCTTCGGCGAGGGCCTGCGCAATACGATCAGCTTGCGCGGCCGCGCCGGCGCACAGGGCCAGGGCTTCCTGCACTGGAGCGGCAACTTCGACGAGGTGCAGGACTTCGAGGGCCAGATCCGCAACCTCTCCGGCGGCACCGGCCTGATGACGAATACCGACTTCAACGCCGGCACGCGCAGTCAGCCGCTCGGCGACCCGAAGGCGGGCTTGAGCGCCGATCTCGATGCACTCGCGGCCTACGTCGACTTCGCTCAACACCTTCACCAGCAGCCCGCTGCGCAACAGCGACGGAACGCTGACCGCCGATGCGCAAGCCGGCAAGCAGATCTTCCGCGATCTGAACTGCGCCCAGTGCCACGGCGGCACGGCCTTCACCGAGAGCGGCGCGGCAACGCTGCGCGATATCGGTACGCATCAAGCCGAGCAGCGGCCAACGCCTCGGCGGCCCGCTGACGGGCATCGATACGCCGACACTGCGCGATGTCTGGGCGACGGCGCCCTACCTGCACGACGGTTCGGCGGCGACGCTCGCGAGTCGCCGTGCGAGCGCACAACGGCGTCTCGATCAGCGATGCCGATCTGACGAAGCTGGTCGCGTATCTTGCAGCAGATCGGCAGGGACGAGATTGCCGCGCCAGCGCCGACGAATCTTGCGCCGACCGTGACGCAGCCCGGGCGCCCAGAACAGCATCGTCGGTGTCGCGCTGGATCTCGCCATCTCGGCCAGCGATCCGAATGGCGATACGCTGACCTTCAGCGCTACGCGGCCTGCCGGGCGGGACTCGGCATCAATCGCGAGCACCGGCCACATCACGGGCACGCCGAACGACGGTCGAACATCTATAGCGTCACAGTGACCGCCAGCGACGGTACGCTCAGACGGTTCGGCGAACTTCAACTGGACCATCATCAATCCGCCGGATGTCACGGCGCCCACGACGCCGGCGACTTTGAGCGCGAGCGCCATTCTCCGGCAACGCAGATCAACCTGAGCTGGGGCGCATCGACCGACAACGTCGGCGTCACCGGCTATCAGATCGAGCGTTGCCAGGGCGCGGGCTGCTCGAACTTCACCGCTCTCACGACGGTCACGACCACGACCTACAGCAATACCGGCCTCACCAAGCGACCGAGCTACAGCTATCGCGTCCGTGCGACGGATGCCGCGGGTAACTCTCAGCGGCTATTCGAACGTTGTCTTCGGCGACTACTCCCGACACGCAGGCGCCGAGCGCGCCGGCGGGTTGACGGCGACGGCGGCTACGAGCACGCAGATCAACCTGAGTTGGACCGCATCGACCGACAACGTGGCCGTCACCGGCTATCAGATCGAGCGCTGCCAGGGCGCGGGCTGCATCGACCTTCGCGCACGCTCATCACCGTCACCACGACGAGCTACAGCAATACCGGTCTCACGGCGGGAACTAGCTACAGCTATCGCGTGCGCGCGGCCGATGCCGCCGGGAACCTAAGCGCATATTCGAGCACCGCGTCGGCCACGACGCAGGCAGCCATCCCGGCGGGTCTCGCTGCGGCGTACGCTTTCAACGAAGGTACAGGCACGAGCACAGTGGATGCTTCCGGCAACTCTAATACCGGCTTCCTGTCCGGCGCGACCTGGACCACACCAGGGCAAGAACGGCGGCGCTTTGCAGTTCGACGGCGTGAGCAATCGCGTCTCTGTCAACGCTTCACTCGAGCCTCGCGCTGTCCAGCGGCATGACGCTCGAAGCCTGGGTCTATCCCACCGCGACGCAAAGCGGCTGGCGCACCATCATGCAGCGTGAGACCGATGCTTATGTCCTCAATGCGAGCAATGACAGTGGTGCGGGTCGACCCGTCGGGCGGCGGCACCTTTGGCGGCAGCTTCGACTACGTGACCTCGACCAGCGCACTCGCCGTCAACGCCTGGAGTCACGTGGCGCTCACCTACGACGGAACGACGTTGCGCCTGTACGTGAACGGCACCCAGGTCGCGAGCAAGGCGCGCACCGGTGCGGTGCAGACCAGCTCCAATCCGCTTGTGGATCGGTGGCAATAGTCCCTATGGGGAGTACTTCCAGGGTCGAATCGATGATGCACGCGTCTACAACCGCGCGCCTCTGCGTCCAGAAGTGCAGAGCGACATGAATACGCCGGTGGGCGGAACACCGGCTCCGGATACGACGCCGCCCGACGACACCGACCGCCCTCGCGGCGAGCGTCGTTTCCGGCACGCAGCTCAACCTAAGCTGGACCGCGTCGACCGACAATCTCGGCGTCACGGGATACCAAATCGAGCGTTGCCAGGGGCGCCGGATGCAGCACTTTCGCGGCGCTCGTTACCGTCGACCACGACGACCTACAGCAACACGGGTCTGACGGCCGGGACCAGCTACAGCTATCGAGTGCGCGCCACGGATCTCGCAGGAAACCTGAGCGGCTACTCGAACGTGGCCAGCGCGACGACGACGGCCCCGCCGCCGCCGGATACGACAGCGCCCGACGGTGACCATCACGGCGCCCACAAGTGGTACGAGCTACAGCACCTCGACGACGCCGATCAACCTGGGCGGAACGGCCTCGGACACTGTCGGTGTCACCCAGGTGAGCTGGAGCAATGATCGTGGCGGCACCGGGACCGCCACCGGCACGACCTCATGGTCGGTGACCGGCATCGTGCTGCAGCAGGGTACGAACGTCCTGACCGTAACGGCGCGCGACGCGGCGAACAACGCCGGTACCGATACGCTTACGGTGACCTACACGCCTCCAGCACCGGATCACGACGCCACCGAGCACGCCGAGCGCTCTGACGCTCACGCCGTCCGCCGAGCCAGATCAACCTCAGTCTGGACCGGATCGACGGACAACGTGGCGGTCACCGGTTACCAGGTCGAGCGGTGTCAGGGCGTTGGCTGCACCAACTTCGCGCTGCTCACCACCGTGACCACGACGACCTATAGCAACACCGGACTCGCGGCGGCGACCAGTTATAGCTACCGGGTGCGCGCGATCGATGCGGCGCTCAACTCGAGTGCATACTCCAACACCGCGAGCGCCAGTACACCGTCCGCGACCGGACCGGTCGCGGCCTTTCGCCTTCAACGAAGGCACGGGTACGACCTCACTCGACGCTTCGGGAAATTCGAATACCGCTTCGCTTTCCGGCGCCACGGCCTGGACCACGCAGGGCAAGAACGGCGGCGCGTTGCAGTTCGACGGAGTCGATGACTCGGGTGTTCGTGAACGCCTCGGCCTCATTGGGTGTCAGCAGCGCGATGACGCTTGAGGCGTGGGTCTATCCAACCAGCGCGCAAAGCGGCTGGCGCACGATCATGCAACGCGAGACGGACGCCTATGTCCTGCAATGCGAGCAACGAAACGGGCGCTGGTCGGCCATCGGGCGGCGGAACCTTCGGTGGAAACTTCGACTTCGTCACTTCGACGAGTGCGCTTGCGGTCAACACGTGGACGCACGTGGCGCTCACGTACAATGGCTCGCAGCTGATCCTGTATGTGAACGGTGTCCAGGTCGCCTCGAAGAACCGCACCGGTGCAGTCCAGGCATCCAGCAATCCGCTCTGGATCGGCGGCAACAGTCCGTACGGCGAGTACTTCTCCGGGCGTATCGACGACGCACGGGTCTACAATCGCGCTCTCAGCGCCGGCAGAGATCCAGGCCGACATGAACACGCCGGTGGCGCCGTGAGGTGCGGATGATGCTGCTGAACAGTGTCGCATCGTTGCGGGCTCGCAGCGGCAACGCTCCTGGACGGCGAGCGTCGCACCGCTGGCGGCGATCGCCACCGAGGGCGCGCTGCCCGCCTTCGACCGCGTGATGCTGCAGCCGGCACCGAAACCGATCCGCGGACTTCGAGCTCACCGATCAGGACGGACGCAGTTTTCGCTTCAGCTCACTGCGTGGCGAACCCGCACTGATGCTCTTCGGCTTCGCGCATTGCCCGGACGTATGTCCGACTTCGCTACAGAAACTCAGCTCTGCTCAAGCAATCGAACCCGGAGCTCAAGGACGTGCCGGTGGTCATGATCACCGTCGATGCGGAGCGCGACAGCGCCGCGGCGTTGAAGGAATACCTGCGGCACTTCTCCGGCGAATTCATCGGTCTCACGGGTGATCCACAGCGCATTCACGAGATCGCCACGCAGTTCTCAGCGGCCTTCTTCAAGGGCGAAGCGAACGCGACCAGCGGGAAACTACGTGGTCGGCCACTCCGGCCAGGTGTTCGCCGGTCGACAAGGCGGCAACCTGCGCGCGGAGTTCTATGGCGCGAGCCTCGAGGCGATGGCCGGCGTCACGCGAGCGCTGCTCGCCGAGTGATCAGTCGTAGTGAATGCTGACGGTCGCCAGTTCGTCGCGGAAATGACGATCCAGGAACCCCACCAGCGAATTCATCAGCTGTGATTCTCCGCCCGCGGCGCGCGAGAAGATCTCTGCGAGAACGACCCCGGCGCGGCATTTCTCCAGCCAGATCCAGCCGTCATACTTGACGTGGCGCCACTTGGCGCGCCCGCGCTCCTTCGCGCCCTTGCGATGCAGCGTGCCGCGACCGCCGCGATGCAGATCGGACTGCTTTTTGATCAATAGCGCATAGAGGTCGATGCCCTTTCTTGCAACGATGAGCACGCGAATCATGGACGGGCTCCTGCGGATGTTGACGCAGACGATACCACCGATGCGGGGCATAATCGTTCTCCAGAGGTACGCATCATGCAGTTTCGCATTGGCTTCATCCTGCTCATTGCTGCTTTGTCATCGCTCCCGGCCGCCGCGCAGGAGGCCTTCCCACACGGACGCCTGCCGGACACGGTAACGCCTGAGCGCTACACGCTCGACCTTCGAGATCGACCCGCGCCAATCCGCCTTCTCGGGCCAGGCTGACATCCGGGTGCAGATCAATCACCCCACGCAACGCATCTGGCTGCACGGGAGCGGACTGACCGTCTCGAAAGCCGCGATCGAGACCGGCGGTCGAACCCTTCCGGCGCGTTACGAGCAGGTCGATCCGATCAGCGGCGTCGCGAAGCTGGACTTCGATTCGAGCCGTACCCGCCGGGCCGGCAGTTCTCCACTTCACCTATGCGGGTGGCTTTCGCAAGGGCGCGGAAGGGTTGTTTCGCTCGCAGGCGGGCGCGGAGTGGTACGTGTTCTCGCAGATGGAGCCGATCGATGCGCGTCGTGCGTTTCCGGGCTTCGACGAGCCGCGGTTCAAGACACCGTTCTCGATCACGATCATCACCCCGGCGGGCAACCAGGCCGTATCGAACGCGCAGCTCTCCTCAAAAGGGCCGATGAAGGACGGACGGGTTCGATACGAATTCTCGCCCAACACTGCCGCTTGCCTACCTACCTCATTGCAGTCGCTGTCGGTCCCCTCGACATCGTGGACGCGCCGGCGATCGCGCCCAACGACATTCGCAGCAAGCCGCTGCCGTTGCGAGGCGTCGCGACTCGCGGCCAGGGCAGCAAGCTCGCGCTCGCGCTTGCGCGAAACGCCGGAGCTGGTCCGGCGTCTCGAGCAGTATTTCGGGATCGCGTATCCCTATCCCAAGCTCGACCTGATCGCATCGCCCGACATGGCCGGCGCCATGGAGAACGCCGGGGCGATCCTCTTCGACGACACCCTTATCCTGCTCGCGCCGGACGCCCCGCTGCAGCAGGTGAGCGACTTCGGCGAGGTCACGGCACATGAAATTGCACATCACTGGGTCGGCGACCTGGTGACGCCGGTATGGTGGGACGATATCTGGCTCAATGAGTCGTTCGCCCAGTGGAGCGGGGTCAAGATCGCGGACCAGTGGCGCCCGGATCTCGGCGTGCGCACATCACTCATCCTTGGAGCGCTTGGCGCCATGAATGTCGACTCGCAGCGTGCGGGCCGGCCGATTCGCGAACCGATCGATGACAACACACGCATCGCCAGCACTTTTGATTCGATCACCTACGAGAAAGGTGGCGGCGTGCTGGCGATGTTCGAGTCCTACCTCGGCGATGAGGTTTTCCAGCGCGGCGTTCACCAGCACCTGCTGGCGCATCGGCATGCGAATGCGACCGCACAGGATTTCTTCGGCGCGCTGGCCAAGGCGGCAGGACAGCCCGCAGTCGTCGAGGCGTTTCGAACCTTCATCGAGCAGCCTGGCGTCCCGCTGGTGACGGTACAGACTTCTGCCGATGGCCGCAGGCTGGAGCTCGCGCAGACTCGTTATCGCCCGCTCGGCTCGACGATCCCGCCGGGCGGGGAGTGGAAAATCCCGTTCTGCGCGGCATTTCTCGGCCCCGAGAAACCGCAGAAGCGCTGCACACTCATTACCGGCCCGAGGGCCACGCTCGAGGCGCCCTCCGGCATGAAGGTCTCTGCGGTCATGCCCAATGCCGCCGGTGCCGGGTATTACCGTTTCGCGATGGCACCCGCTGCGATCGACAGCCTGCTCGGACTCACCAAGTCGCTCACCGCCGGCGAAGGCCTCGCGCTCGCCGACAGCCTCGATGCTGCGTATCAGACGGGCGCGTTGTCGCTAGATAAACTCCTTAGTGCCGCCCGAGCCCTCAGCGAGCATTCCGACCGCCAGGTGGTCGTGACCCTGGCGCATTCACTCATCGATCTGCACGACCGCGTCCTCGATGCCGCGGAGCGCACCGCGCTCGAGCACAGACTGAGCGAGATCTATGGTCCGCGACTGCAGGCACTCGGCTTCGATCCGCGCGCCGGCGCGCATGACAAGGAGCCGGTCGAACAGCAGCTGTTGCGCCGTTCGCTGCTCGGCATTCTCGCGTTGACCGCTCGCGACCCGGCAGTGTGCCCAGTGCTTTTGCAAGCGGCGCGCGCCTCGCTCACCGAGCCGGCGGCGCTCGACACCTCGATCCGCGACATTGCGTGGGGCGTTGCCGCGCAGGAGGATGCGGCGTTTGCCGACTCCCTGATCAAGAAGCTCGGACAAACGCAGGATGGATTGCTCCGGCAGCATGCCGCGGCCGCGCTGGGCTGGTCTGAGCAGCCTGCGACAGCGGCCAAGGTGCGCACCTTGGCCATCGACCCGGGCACGCGGACCTACGAGATGTATTCGATGCTGGGCGGTCAGTTCGGCTCGCCAGCAATGCGCGAGGACGCCTGGCTATGGCTGCGCGACAACTACGACATCGTCGCGCATCGGCTGCCCGGGTTCGCGCAGGAAGCAACGTTCCAGTTTCCCGACGGGTTTTGCGACACCACGCACCGCAAGGAACTTGAAGCCTTCCTGACACCCAAGAGCCGCGAGCTGGGGATGGGCGAGCTCGAGCTCGCCCGGACACTCGAACGCATCGACCTGTGTGTCGCCCAGAAGGAAGGGCACGCGGCCGATTTTCGCGCTGCCCTCGGTGACCCGCGTCACCCAGATCGCGCGCTCACGGCGCCGGCCCGATGAAGTCACGCTTGCCGAGCTCCATGCCGTTGTGGCGGAGCAGCGCGTACACCGTGGTGGCGTGGAAATAGAAATTGGGCAGCACGAAACCGGTCAGGTACTGCAAGCCCGGCATCTTGAGCGTCTGGACGCGCATGTCGTGAGTAATCGTGCGCTCATCTGACCCCTGGAGCTGCTGCGGCTTGATCGTGCCGAGAAACTCCAGGGTCTTCGCAATGCGCGCCTTGAGCTCTTCGAGCGTAGACTCGTTGTCCTCGTACTTCGGCACCTCTACGCCCGCCAGGCGCGCCGAGCTGCCCTTGGCAAAGTCGCAGGCAATCTGCACCTGCCGCGACAGTGCAAACATGTCGGGAAATAACCTGGCTTCGACCAGCACCTTGCCGTCGATTTTCTTCGCAGCCGCGTAGGCGATCGCCTTGTCGAGGATACCCGAGAGGTTCTGCAGGGTTCGCGAGAAAGGGGCGACGGATATGTCATACATCGAAACGGCCATGGTTGCTCCTCGGCATGGAAACTGGCACGCGACTTTACCTCAAACCGGTCTTGCCGACTCGATAAGGGAAGTTCAACTCGCGACGGAAGGTAGAGTAGGCTGTCCGCAGGCGTAGCGTTGGAAAGTAACTCCGATGGCATTGACCGAATGGAGCCTGCAGGGCACCGAGTTTGCCAATTGCAACTGCAACTGGGGCTGCCCGTGCCAGTTCAACGGCCTGGCGCGCATCCATTGGACGACGCACGGGGTCGTGCGCCCCGGCTGATCCGTGGGCACCTTCATTGACCGACGAAACCACACTCGAGACGGCGCTGAAGCACGACCGCTGGCTCACGGCCGGCGCTCTCGCGATCGTGGTGTTGCTGTGCTGGTCATGGATAGTGCCGATGGCTCGCGACATGTACGGCGCGATGGATGGACCGGCCTCGTGGATGATGGCGCCGGAATGGGACTGGACTTGCGCGCTGCTGCTGTTCGCGATGTGGGAAATCATGATGATCGGCATGATGCTGCCGTCAGCTGCGCCAGCACTTCTCCTCTACGCCGCCGTCGTCCGCAAATCGCAGGACCGCGCAAGCACACGCCTGCGTGTGTATGCGTTCGCCTGCGGGTACCTCGCGGTGTGGACTCTCTTCAGTGCCGCGGTAACGCCGCTGCAACTGATGCTGCGCGACCTGATGCTGCTCTCCCCCATGTTGGAGTTGCAGAACCGTCCCTTGAGCGGTGTCGTTCTGATCCTCGCCGGTGTCTACGAGCTCACGCGCTTCAAGCGCTCATGCCTCAAACACTGCCGCTCCCCGGCTGAGCTGATCGTGGAGCAGTTCCGCCCCGGGACGATGGGGGCGCTGCGGATGGGCTTCGAGCACGGGCTGTATTGCCTGGGCTGTTGCTGGGCGTTGATGCTGCTGCTATTTGTCGGTGGGGTGATGAACCTGTGGGTGATCGCGGCCATCAGCCTGTTCATCCTGTTCGAGAAGCTGGCCCCCTTCGGAATGCGTGCGGGCCAATTCGGTGGCGCGCTGCTGATCCTCGCAGGGTTCTGGGCCATCCTTGGCCCAATGATGATCCGTCACTGATTCTGGCTCTCGATCCTCAGAAGTCGTAGTTCAGTATTGCGAAGTACTCGCGCGGCCGCGAATACGCGATCTCCGCGTAACCGCTGCCGGTGTCCAATGACGAGTTGCCAGCGATCGGATAAGTCTCGTCGCTCGCGTTGTTACAGCCCAGCGTCACTCCCCAGTTGCCCTTCTCAGACTCGAAGCGCAGCGACACGTTGTAGACCGTGACGCTGTCGAGCTGCGCGATCTGCGGTGTGTTCGCCGCATCGAAGAAGGTCGTGTCCTGATAGGACATGTCGACGCGCGGAATGATCAGGATACTGCCGGCATGAGCGGTGTACCCGATGCCCGCATGCGCCTGCCATTCGGGTGCGAACGGCAGCTTGTTGCCGGGCAGGAGCGAGGCGGGAGGCGCGGCGACCGGATTGATATCAAGCTCATCGAGCGTCGCATCGAGGTAGCCGACGCTCGCTTCGAATGATCCAGTTGTCGGTGGGTGCCCAGGTGGCTTCGAGTTCACCGCCATCCACGCTCGCCTTGCCCGCGTTGATCAGGAACGGCGCGACGCCGATACTGCGGCGGCGGCGTCCGGCCCGCGATAGGTCACCTGCAGATCCTTGTAGTCGGTCGAGAACACCGCGACGTTCAGGCGCAAGCGTATTGCCCGCCAGGTCGAGCTTGAACCCGACCTCGTAGGTCTGCGCCTCCTCGGGCTGGAACTCCTGCACCGCGCCAGGAAGGCGGCTGGCGGTGGCGGCTGGTTGAAGTGACTGTTCCAGCCGCCGCCCTTGAAGCCTTCCGAGTAGCTCGCGTACATCATCGCCTGGTCCGAGAAGCCTGAAGTCCACCGACCCCGACGGCGTGAACTTGCTGAAGCGTGTCCCGATACCACTGCACCGGCACCTGCTTCACGTTCGGCGCCGAATAGTCGAACTGGTCCGGATAGGAGCCCTTCTTGTCCTCCGTGTAGCGCCCGCCGACGGTGACGACCGAGCTGCTCGAAGAACGTGTAGGTCCATTGCGTGAAGACCGCCCAGCTCTCGTTCTCGACCTTGTTGTTGTCGCTGTCGAGATTCGGTCCGCCGGAGGTCAGGCCCACGGCGCCGGCGGATTGAGCGTGATCGTCACGATGTCATCGGAGGCCTGCTCGAAGTAGTACGCCCCGAACACGCCCTTGAGCGGACCACTCCTCATACAGGAGCTGCAGTTCCTGGCTCCACTGCCAGCCATCGACATCGTAGAAGGTGTGCAGGATCGGCAGCGGAGTGTTGTCCGCATCGCGATTGCCTTCCCAGCTGATGCCGCGGTAGGAGCTGATCGACTTGAGCGACAGGGCGTCGTTGAAGTTGAAGGTGAGGTTCAGCGAGCCGCCCCAGTTGGTGAGCTGGCTCGTCAGCGGCGCCGTGCCGTTGTTGTGATACGGCCCGCGGTTCTGCAGGTCGTTGGCGCAGTCGATCGTCCTGCGATCATCGGCACCGCAGGCAGGCTGCTGACAGTCCGGCGGACCGTCGCCGTTGTTGTCAGTAAATCCCGGGCAGCCAGCGTCAGGCACTCGCGACCCGTCCAAAGGCGGCGGTCTCAGTGTAGGCAGCGAAACACGAGCGGGACTGCCGTTCTCGTCCGAGTTGGTGTAGTCGGCGAGGAACTTGCCCTCGAACGCATCGCTCGGGCGCCACACCAGCTTGGCGGTAACCGTATACGTGTTGGTGTCGCCCAGGTCTTCGCCGTCGGTACGCGTCACGTAGCCGTCCTGCTTGCGCAGGCCCGCAGTGAAGCGTGACTTGAAGGTGTCGGAAAACGGAACGTCCAGCGCGCCGAACGCATCGATCAGGCTGTCGGAGCCGCCGCCCGAGCCTGACTGTGCCGCCGAACTCGTCGCCCGGGTCCTTGGTCGTCATCACGATCGCGCCGCCGATGGTGTTGCGTCCGAACAAGTGTGCCCTGCGGACCGCGCAGCACCTGGACCGAGGCAATGTCGCGCAGCTCCATGTTGGCGCCCACCGAGGTGCCCATGTAGACGTCGTCGATGTAGAGGCCGACGCCCGGATCGACCGTCGAGGTCGGGATCGGTCTGGCCGATGCCGCGGATGAACACCGCGATGAGGAGTTGTTGCCCGCGAGCGGCGCGTTGTTCGCGAACTGCAGATTCGGAACCACCTCGTCCAGGCGGTCGGTCTTGAAGATCTGCCGCTCTTCCAGCTCCGTGCCGGTGAAAGCGGTCACCGCGATCGGCGTGTCCTGCAAGTTCTCCTCGAACTTGCGCGCCGTGACGATGACTTCGCCCAGGGTCCTCCCGAGGTCGCCCTGTACTTGTGCCGCACGTCTGCGCCGCCGCGATGCCGGTAAACCCGACTGCCGATGCGGTCAGCACCAATGCTGAGCTCATCAGCCCAATATGCACCTTAGCTCATCTAACCCCCCTGTCCTGCTTGATGAAACAGGTTCCCGCCGGGGCTGAGCGTATTCATTTTCGGGTCGGCGTCAACCTGCTTTGTCTGGAGTGGCCCACGGAGAGTGGTGAAAGACATATTCGCCGAGGAGTCTCTCCTGCGCGCCCTCTACCGCCAGCAGTCGCATGGTTCCCGTGTGGGCAGGCTGCCGGCGCACTTCGTCGATCGGTGGCACCAGGATCACCGCGTCAGAACGGGGATTGAAGGGAATCTCGCAAAGCCGCGCCTCCCCCGGCCTGAGGATATCGATCGCGACCAGGTCGAGCCGCTTCACGCCGGCAAGAGGTACTTGCAGACGAGCCACCAGCAGATCGTCCTCCGGCGCCACCGTGCAGTTGACGCTGCCATTCGGCGTGACCCGATACTCCCGCACGCGCAAGCCTTCTTTCACCAGGCGCTCCAGCAGCCTTGCGCTGACAACTCCCGGCACAACGCCCTGACGCATCAGCACGCGGATGCTGTCACCCAGTCCCACGAGCGCTTGCAGCCTTCGCGAGCAGGCATCGCAGCCGAGCAAGTGCTCGTCGATCTGCCGCTCCTCATCGCCGCCGATCTCGCCCAGCCAATAGTCAGCGAGCTTTCCAATGGACACCGGCGCGCTGCAGGGAATCAGGCTCATGGGCTTGCCGCTTCCAGACAATCCCGCAGCCTCTGCAGGGCACGATGACGGATCACTCGTACATTGCCTGTTTCCAGGCCCAGGTCATCCGCAACTTCTTCGGTCGGCCTGTCAGCACAGAACGTGAGCAGCACCACCGAGCGCTCGCGTTCCGTGAGGTTGCGAAGGCAACCGAGCAGGCGCCGGCGTTGCGCCTCCGAGCTGATTTCAGGGTCCATCGCGATTCCTTCCTCGATGTGCGCCTCGAGCAACTGCTCGCGCCGCGCGCGCCCACGTCGCAGCTCCAGTACCGTCAGGCGTGCAGTGCCAAGCACGAACGACACCACCTGTTCGGGCTGCCGAAGCTCGCCGGCCCGCAGATGCTGGAGAGTGATGAGAAGGACCTGCTGGACGAGATCCGCCGCCGCGTGCCCGTCACGCAGATGCTTGAGCCCGTAGAGGCGGACTCTCGGCGCGAGACGCCTGCAGAGTTCAGCCTCGGCGTCGCGCGCGATTGCCGGCCGCGCCGCGACGATCGCATGCACCAGCGCGGACTCATCTCTTTCGGCGAGTGGAGATTCCGGCACGGCGCGAGCATATGCGAGCCTCCGTCTGCAAAGGAAGTGTAACGGCCCGGCCGTTCGTTACACTTCCTCGCAACAACCAGGAGGCTCATCGATGATCACCAACACAAGCTCGGGCACCAACGTCCACGAAATCGCCGCAGGCATCTACCGGATCAATACCCCAGTGGCCTTCCCCGATGGCCCTGGACACTTCAGCTTCAACCAGTACCTGATACCGGATGCGCAGCCCCTGCTCTTTCACACCGGCCCGCGGCGCATGTTCGCGTTGGTGCGCGAGGCGATCGGTAAGGTCATGCCGGTGGAGCGGCTTCGCTACGTCGGTTTTTCCCACGTCGAAGCGGATGAATGCGGTTCGCTGAACGAATTCCTCGAAGCGGCACCCAGTGCTGAGCCGGTGTGCGGCGCCATCGCCGCCATGACCTCGATCGGGGATCTGGCGAACCGTGCACCGCGCGTGCTGGCTGACGGTGCGCTCCTGCCTCTGGGTACGCACACCGTGCGCTGGTTCGACACTCCGCACGTACCTCACGCCTGGGAGTGTGGGTTGATGATGGAGAACACTACCCGCACGTTCCTGTGCGGTGACCTGTTCACGCAGGGGGGAGCTGGCGAACAGCCACTGGTCGAGACGGATATCCTGGAACCGAGCGAGGCGTTTCGCGCGCCGATGGACTACTTTCGCGCATTCGCCCAGATACCGGTGCGATCCTCAGGCGCATTGCCGCGGAAAAACCGACGACACTCGCGTGCATGCACGGCAGTGCCTGGCGCGGCGACGGATCGAGTCTACTGCGTGCACTCGCCGATCGACTCACCGCGTCAAGCCGCAGGGAGGCTGCGTAGGCAGCAAAGTTAGTCGACAGTCCCTAGCAGGGCGCCGCCGTCGATCACGATCTGGGTGCCGGTCATGAAACTCGAAGCGGGCGATGCCAGGTAAAGCGCCAGGCCCTTGATCTCCTCGACACTCGCCATGCGCCCGAGCGGGATGGTGTGGGCGAAAGCCGCCTGCACCTCCTGCTTGTGCGCGTGACCACCGCCGATATTGGTGATGAAGGGACCGGGAGCGATCGCGTTCACCAGGATGTTGTAGCGCGCGAGTTCCTGTGCTGCGACCCGCATGTAGTGAGCGGCGCCGGCCTTAGCTGCCATGTACGCGGCGCCGACGCCTGACTCGATCAGGAGCCCCGCAACCGACGTTGTCACGATGATACGGCCGGAATTGCGCTTCTTCATGTGCCGCGCAGCCGCCTTGATGGTCGTGAAGACCGAGTTGAGGTTGGTTTCGATGACCTTGTTCCAGCGCGCATCGTCGTAGTTCTCGACTGCGCCCTCCGGCACGCGTGTCTTGCGATCCAGCGTGACGAATCCCGGGCCCGCGGCGATCCCAGCGTTCGCGAACACTACGTCCAACCGTCCGTATAGGGCCGCCGCCTCGTCGAAAGCCCGATGCACAGCCGGACGGTCGGTGACATCGACAACCACCCCGCGCACATCGAACCCGGCATCGCGCAGGCGCTTTCCCTCAGCTGCGATGCGCTCCTCGCTGAGATCGAGCATGGTCACGCGGGCACCGTTTTCGGCGAGCACCTCGGTGAACCCCAACCCCAGACCGCTCGCCCCACCGGTGACGATTGCGCCGTAGCCCTTGACGCTGAACATCTCTTCGACCTTCATGTTTCTCAGCTCCCGGATAATCGATGCGTGGCTAGCGCGCAGCCTTTGACTCGGCGAGCGCCGCGTCCAACATCGCGACGAGTGCCTCGCGGTTGTAGCTGTACGGCTGATTTTCGTTCAACTGCACGAGCTGCTCGATCTGCTTCTTGATCGTGATCTCGGCTTCACGCTGATTCGGTACCACCATGTAGCGCCGTTGCGGCCTGGCGTCGAAAAGCGCGCGCTTCACGGCGTCCGCCACTTCGTCAGGCTCCTTGTATTCGGACCGGCTGCCGCTGCCGAGTCTCTTGACGACTTCCTGGCCGGGCGGTGGACGCTGTGCGTCCGCAGTGCTGTCCGTCATGCGCTTGAGCATGTTGGCGGTGATATCCGAGCGGTAATTGCCGGGCTCGATGACACTTACACCGACTCCGATCGGCGCGAGCTCCTCTGCAAGCGCATCGCTGTAGGCTTCGATGGAATGCTTGCTCATGCTGTACACGCCGAGGAGCGGCCGGGCCAGGATCCCCGAGATCGAACCGATCATGACGATGCGGCCCTTGCTTGCAGTGATCAGCGGACTGAATGCCCTGGTGACGCGGTAGGGTCCGTAGGTATTGACCTGCATCAGGAAATTGAAATCACTGTCTTCGGTCTCGACCAGGCGTCCTGCGATCGCCACGCCCGCATTGTTGACCAGGCCATAGAGACCCCGACCCGCCTGGCTGACGGTCGCGACAGCCGCCGCGATATCCTCTGGGCTGGTTACATCCAGCCGCAAGCCCTGCACATTCTTGATTGCACTGAGCTCGGCGAGGTCCTTGTCCTTGCGTGCGCCGGCATACACAAAATAGCCGTCCGCCGCGAGCCGCTCGGTGATCTTGCGGCCAATGCCCGTGCTGGCGCCGGTGACCAACACCGCCTGTTTCGGCACGGGCGTGGGCTCATCTGCGCCTGCAATCGACGCGGCGAGAGACAGCGCAAGGGAGAGAACAACGGCGTGGTTCATGTCGAGACCTCGATGATCGAAACGATGGGGGCATCAGTCAAAATTTGCACCTCTCGAACGGACGGCGGGAGTTGATCAGCGCCGCGGATCGATGAGCGCCTGGTAAAGCGTGGCGCGAGTGATGTCCCACATCGCGGGCAACGTCGGATCCGCCCAGCGCTGCGCGAGGCCAATGAACACGATGTCGAACTGCGGATCGATCCAGAACCAGGTGCCCGCGATCCCGATCCAGTAGTAGGTACCCGTACCCCTGGAATCGCCGAGCCGTAAGGGGTCCGTGAGGACACCGACATCGTAGCCAAAGCCCAGACCCGGCTGGAAGCGATTGGGGCCGGCGCCGAATTCGCCGGTCAGCAGGCGATCCGGCAGGTGATTCGAGCGCATCAGCTCGACGGTGCGCGGGGCAAGGATACGCACGCCGTCCAGCTCACCACCGTTGAGCAGCATCTGTGCAAAGCGCAGAAAGTCACTCGCCGTGGAATAAAGCCCGATGCCGCCCGGCGTCATGGATGGGCGGCTCGCTTGGGTCTGCGACGAGATCGCGAACCGCCAGGGACTGCTTTGCGGTATCGAACTGATAGAGCGTGGCGAGGCGCGCGCGCTTGCTGCGCCGGCACGTAGTAGGCGGTGTCCTGCATCTGCAGCGGTTCGAAAATGCGTTTGCGCAGGAAGTCCGCCAACGACTGGCCGGACAGCTTCTCGATGATGCGCGCCTGGATGTCGACGGAAACGCTGTACTCCCACTGCGTGCCGGGTTGGTACGCAAGGGGGAGCGCGGCGATCTTTGCGACCAATTCCTCGAGCGAGCGCTCGGGAAACTCGAGCGTCGCGGGCGAGATGACGCCCGTCTTCAGATACTGCTCGTCGATCCAGCGCCTTCTGAAACACGCCATAGGTGAACCCGGCCGTATGCGTCATCAACTCGTCCATGCGTCGGCGGGTGCTGTGCGTCCTCGAGCACCGGTTGGCCATTTGCATCGAGCTTCGAGAACACCTTGAGGTTCGCAAACTCGGGGACGAACTTCGCGATCGGATCGCCCGGCTGCCAGCGACCCTCTTCATGGAGAATCATCATGGCGACGCCGATGACCGGCTTGGTCATCGAATAGATGCGAAAGATGGCGTCCTTTGGCATCGGCCTGCCGCTTGCCAGGTCCTGCATGCCGAAGCTCTTCCAGTGCAGGATCTTTCCGTGACGGGCAGCGAGCGTGACGATCCCCGCGATCTGCTTCGAATCCGTCAGGCGCTGCATCGAAGCGTCGAGCCGCTGCAGACGTTGCGAAGAGAAACCAGCCGCCTCAGGCGTCTGCATCTCGAGTTCGCGCGCGCGCCGCGGTCGGGGTGTCGGCCTGGGCGAGGACAGACGACGACCAACGCGGCAAGGCCGAACGCGCACCGCCGCCAGCGTGGAGCCGACTTCATGAGGTCCCCCTGATTGTTATTGAGGCAGTCCAGAGACTGCCGCCGGATCATTCGGGGAGCGAACTCGGTCTGTCAATACCAGCCGTGCGAGTCGGTTCCCGAAGGAACTGGCCCGAAGCGCCTATTGGCTTTCGCCAGCGAGTTTCCCCGGGTCAAGCGCGCCGATGTAGTAGCCGATCAGCGTGCGCTGGAACATTTCGTTGTAGCGCGCGGTCACGACCGAGCTGGCGGCGTCCACCTGGGTCGCGCGCGATTGTGTCAGCTCGACCAGCGTAGCCGCGCCCGCCTGGTAGCGATCCTGGGTGGCCTGCAACGCAAGCTCGGCAGACTTCTGTTGCGCCTGGGCAGCTGCGAGTTGTTCATGTGCGGCTTCAAGGTCGAGGTGGGCGCGGCGCACCTGCAGGCCCACATCGTTCTGCAGGCTCTCGAGATCGATCTGCGCATTCTGCTCCTGAATCTCCGCGCGACGCGTCGCGACCGAGGCGCTGCCGCGATCGAAGATCGGGATCGAGATGCCGAGCCCGATCGCCCCGCCGCGGCGCTGATCAATCTGGTCTGAGAATGGCAGATCCGCCGCGCTGGTATACGCAGTGTCGTAGCCGGCACTCAGCGAGACCGTTGGCCAGTGACCCGAACGCGCGACGCGCACGTCCTGAGCCGCCGCGTCGACCCGCGCCTGACCTGCCACGAGATCGGCGCGCTGCGCGTAGGCGCGCGTCAACAGGCTCGGAAGATCGAGCTCGGTCGTCGCCGGGTAAAGCGATCCGAACGCCGGCGCCTCGAACTCATACGTGCCGCGCGGATCGAGCTGCAGCGTCTGCATCAAGTCGACTTCGGCGAGCTTCGTGGAGCGTTCTGCCATTCACCACCGCGAGCCTGGCGCTCGCGACATTGGCCTGCTGCTGGTAGAGATCCGCTATGGTGCGCGCACCGGCATCGACGTAGGTCTGGATCTGCTGCTCGAGCGCGGCCTGCGCAGACAGGTTCTCACGCTGTACCTGCAATTGTTCCTGTTGCGAAATCAGTACGAGGTAGTTGGTCGCGACGGTGAATGCAATCGTCTCCCGGGAGCGCTGCAAGTCGAGCGTGCTCGCGTCGCGATTGAACTCTGCCGCCTTGAGCGTCGCGGTATTGCCGAAGCCATCGAAGAGCACCACGCCCGAGGAGACTCCGATGGTGGCATTCGTCGTGTTCTGGTCGACGATGCGGCCCTCGCCCGAATCGAAATTGCGCCCGACGTTCTCGCTGCCACGCACGTCGAGCTGCAGATCCGGGAGAAACTGCTGGCGCGCCGCCTTCACGTCGACCTGGCCGAGCTCCGCTGCGTTCTCGGCCTGCTTGAGCGTGCTGTTCTGATCGAGCGCGATGCGGATCGCCTCCTGGAAGGTGATGACGCGCGTGTCCTGCGCGCCGGCGGCGGCGCCCAGTAGCAGCGTCGCGGTCACAATGGTCGCGTTGAGTGCTCTACTCATATCGAAGTGCTTGAATGGGATTGAGTGCCGCAGCCTGCCGGGCGGGGTAGAAACCAAAGAACACGCCGACCGCTGCGGAGAATCCGACCGCCATCAGGACGGCACCTGGCGGCGTAATCGTGTTCCAGCCCGTGAGCCGTCCCAGCACCGCCGCGCCGATAAAGCCCAGCACGATGCCGATCAGGCCGCCGAAGAGGCTCAATACCACGCTCTCGACCAGGAACTGGGTCAGCACGTCCGAGCCACGCGCCCCGATCGCCATGCGAATACCGATTTCGCGCGTGCGCTCCGTGACCGACACCAGCATGATGTTCATGATGCCGATGCCGCCGACCAGCAGGGAAATCGAGGCGACCGCAGCGAGCAGTGCCGACATCACCTTCGTTGTCCCCTGAGCGACTTCCGCAAGCTCGTCCTGATTGCGGATCGTGAAGTCGTCGTCTTCACCGTCGGCGATCTTGTGCGACTCGCGCATGATGGAGCGCATCTCCTGCATCGCCGCGGGAATGTCGTCGGGTGAGGAAGTGCTAGCGAGGATCATGCCGATGCGCACGTTGTTGTTGAGGCGTGCCTGCGCGGTCGTGTAGGGCACGATGATCACGTCGTCCTGGTCCTGGCCGCCGAACTGCTGGCCCTTTGGCGCGAGCACGCCGATGATCTTGAAAGGCACGTCGCGGAGCTGAATCTGCTGGCCGACAGGATCCTCTCCGGGATACAGATTCTGCGCCACCGTGTTGCCAAGCACCGCCACCTTGCGCATCGCACGCTGGTCGCTGTCGCTGAAGAACAAGCCCGTTGCCACCGGCCAGTCACGGATGGTCTGGAAGTCGGTGGAGACGCCATTGACGCGCGTGCGCCAGTTGCCCTGCGCACTGATGGCCTGCGTACCGGTGAACGTGACCGGCGATATCGCCGCGAGCAGGGTCGATTCGCGCTTGAGCTTGTCAGCATCCTGCAAGGTCAGGCGATTGAAGGTCCCTGCGCCCTGGCTGACACCACCCTGCCCGCTCGCGCCCGGCATGATGAAGATCATGTTGGTGCCAAGATTGCCCACCTGCTTCTGAATCGTCGATTGCGCACCGCTGCCGATCGCGACCATGACGATCACCGCGGCGACGCCGATCATGATGCCGAGCATGGTGAGGAACATGCGGAGCTTGTTCTTGAGGATGCTCTGGGTCGCAACCTTGATGAGGGCGGATTTCCTCATGACGCTGACCCCTCGCTCGCATCCAGCGCTTGCAGGTCCTCAGTGGCGCGGCCCCGGTTGGGAATCGCGCGTCGCGGATGATGTGGCCGTCTCGCATCTCGACGACGCGCCGGGCATAGCGCGCAATGTCGCGCTCATGGGTCACGACCAGTACGGTGATGCCCTGGTCGTTGAGCTCCTGGAACAGGGCCATGATCTCGATCGATGTTCTGCTGTCGAGATTGCCGGTGGGCTCATCTGCCAGGAGCAGCGCTGGCTTGGTCACCAGTGCGCGGGCGATGGCGACTCGCTGCTGCTGGCCGCCCGAGAGTTCGCTCGGCTGATGCTCGGCGCGCTCCGCCAGGCCGACCCGCGCCAATGCCTCGGCCGCGAGCGCGCGCGTATCGAGGTCACGACCGGTACGATCGTAGAGCAGTGGCAGCTCGACGTTTTCGAGAGCGGTGGTGCGCGCCAGGAGATTGAAGCCCTGGAAAACGAAACCGAGCTTCTGGTTGCGCAGATCGGCGAGCGTGTTGCTGCCCAAGCCGTTCACGCGCACGCCATCGAGAAAGTACTCGCCACTGGTCGGCGCATCGAGGCAGCCCAGCAGGTTCATCAGGGTGGACTTCCCCGATCCCGACGCGCCCATGACCGCGAGCATCTCGCCGCTCTCGACCTTGAGATCGATACCGCGCAAGGCGTGCACCTCGTTATGGCCCATCTGATAGACCTTGGTGACGCCCTCGACCCGGATGACTTCCGCGACCACGCCCGGGCTCCTGCTCAGAAACCGCCCGGCCGACGCGGCGACGTCGGCTGCTGCGGCTGGAATGGATTCGATGCCGCGGTAGTCGGTGACGCCTGGGTCACGCCGACGATGATCTGCATGCCCTCCTTGAGACTGTCGCTTTTCACTTCGGTGCGCTGTCCGTCCGTGAGTCCCGTGTGCGCGCGCGCGACCGCAAGCTTGCCCTGGTCATCGAGATACCAGAGCATCGTCACGTTGCGTGGGCGACCCGCAGCCGCAGGATTGCGAGGACCTGCGCCCGAGCCGTTTCGATCCGCGGACTGCCCGTCTCCAGGTTGCGCCTGTGATTTGCGCCTCGCCGCGCGGACCGGCAGACTTGCGCACCTGTTGGCGCATTTCCTCCGTCGGGCGAAAGCGCAGCGCCGCGTTGGGCACCAGCAGGACGTCCTTCGCCGAGCCGGTCATGAAGTCGATCGTCGCCGTCATGCCCGGCAGCAGTTTGCCGTTCGCATTGCTGACGCTCACCACCACGGTGTAATTGACGACGTTCTCCGTCGTCTTCGATTGCAGCCTCACCTGCTTCACGCGACCGGTGAAGGTCTCGTTCGGATACGCCTGCACGGTGAAGCGCGCGGACTGCCCTTCGTGGATCACACCAATGTCGCTTTCATCCACTGACGCGAGGATCTGCATCTGCGCCAGGTCATTGGCGATCAGGAATAGTTGCGGCGCCGAGAGGCTCGCAGCCACCGTTTGTCCGACGTCCACGTCGCGCTCCACCACTACGCCGTCGATCGGGGCATAGATATTCGTGTAGGCGAGATTCTGCCGTGCACGCTCGAGAGTGACCTGGGCCGATTTGACGTTCGCCAGTGCGACATCGTAGGCGTACTTGGCGGTGTTGAAATCGATTTCGGTGAGCACTTTGCGCTCGAACAGGAGCTTATTGCGCTCATACTCGCGCCGCGTCTGTTCGAGCTGCGCCTGGTTGCGTTCCAGGCCGGCCTGCGCATCGCGCACGGTCTGCTGCAGTAGCACCGGATCGATCTGGGCAATCAGTTCGCCCTGCTTCACCCGATCGTTGAAGTCGGCATGGATGGCGACGACCTTGCCCGAGACCTGGGTGCCTACCTGCACCGTGGTGACGGCGCTCAGGGTGCCAGTCGATGAAACCGTCGCCTCGAGATCACCGCGCTCGACGGTCGCGAAACGATACTCGGAGGTGTCACTCTTGCGAGCGCCCGAGATCAGCCACGCCGCCGCCGCCAGCACCAGCGCGCCACCTGCTGCCACGATGATGTGTGATCGCTTCATGGCTCCTCTGAGCGGATCGTAGCGAAGCGCGGCGGGCAGCCATTAATGGCTGTTACAGCCTGCACGCGCATGTCTTGAATTGCCACCCGCGCAGCACGAACCGCCCGGCAAGCCCCCGTTCGTGCCCCCGGCGTGCACTTCGTGCGTTCCCGCGTGCCGATGAGACCATAGACTTTGCGATGACCTGCACCAAGTCCCTATGCTTCACTCCGCAACTGCAAACCGCGAGGTGTCTTTCGTGGATGCGACGAACCCACCGTCGCCGAGTTCCGTGCCCAGGAACGGCCCACCAACGGCCGAGCCTCTGGCATTTCGCCGGGTCGACCTGTTGCTGATCTTTGCCTTCTGGACGTTGATTGCACTCCTCACTGCCGCCAATGCACTGCTCGACCCACGCGGTCGCAGTCCCTCTGACCGTCTTTGCCGCCGCGCCATTTGCGCTGGC
This sequence comes from uncultured Gammaproteobacteria bacterium, assembly GCA_963696675.1. Lineage (GTDB taxonomy): Bacteria > Pseudomonadota > Gammaproteobacteria > Steroidobacterales > Steroidobacteraceae > DATBVX01. The sequence goes on from CAVOLM010000038.1 coordinate 73,812, forward strand.
CTTCACTTCTTCCTATCTCTGGGCGCTGCTCACGCCGCTCATTTTCTGGATGGTCAGCCGCTTCACGCTGGAACGGGGCAACTGGGTTTCGCGGCTGCTGCTGTTCTTCGTCGTCGGAATCGTCGTGGCGATCTTCGTGGACATCAGCGTCGGCTGGCTGCGGGTGAATGTTTTTCACATCCTGCCGCGCCGGCCGACGACCGATGTGGCGCCGCTCGCCCGCGTTACCCGCTTCTGGTTCGTCAATGAATTCCTGGTGTACATCGCGGTCGTCGCAGCGGGGTTTGCGCGCGACTATTTCCTGCGCTATCGGGCGCGCCGGGAAGAGACCATTCGCCTGCAGGCCCACGCGGCGCAACTCCAGGCGCAGCTGTCGGATGCGCGGCTTGCGGCGCTTCGCACCCAGCTCGATCCTCACTTCCTGTTCAATACGCTGCACGCGGTATCCGCGCTGGTGGAGCACGATCCGCGCGGAGTACGCCGCATGATCGCGCGTTTGAGCGAGTTGCTGCGCAATACGCTCGAGGGTGCGGATGAACCCGAGATCCCGCTGGACCAGGAGCTGGCGCTCCTGAAGCGCTACCTCGAAATCATGGAAATCCGCTTTCGCGGGCGGCTCGAGGTCGACATCCAGGTGGATGCCGAAGTGGGCAATGCGCTGGTACCAAACCTCATCCTGCAACCCTTGGCGGAAAACGCGATCAAGCATGGCGTCAGCAAGATCGACGGCACGGGTCGAATCGAGATTCGCGTCTTGCGTCAGGATGATCGGCTGATCCTGCGCGTGCGCGACAATGGTCCCGGCCTCATCGGGCAATCGGCCAGCGAAGGGCTCGGATTGCGCAACACGCGCGAGCGCCTGCAGCAGCTCTACGGAGCGGAACAGAGCGCGACTTTGCATGAAGCCGAAGGCGGCGGCGTGCTCGCGGAAGTCATCATCCCGTTCCATACCCGCGCGGATCTGCAGGGCACGCCGGCTGCCGCGCGCGCTGGAGGCTATGGTCGGTGAGCGAGCGCAGACCACTCAGGGTTGTCATTGCCGACGATGAGATGCTGGCTCGCCAGCGGCTGCAGGACCTGCTGTCGCGCGAGAATGCCGTCGAGATCGTCGGCCAGATCGACAACGGTGAAGCCGCCGTTGCGGCGATCGAAGCACTCAAGCCAGACCTGGTATTCCTCGATGTGCAGATGCCGGGCAAGACGGGGGTCGAGGTGGCGCGCACGGTTGGCCTGGACAAGATGCCCGCCACGATCTTTGTGACCGCCTACGATCATTACGCGCTCAAGGCTTTCGATCTCGCGGCGGTCGATTATCTGGTCAAGCCCTTTGATGACGAGCGCTTCGAACAGGCCTTCAGGCGCGCACGACGCATGATCGAACTGCAGGAAGTGGGTCGCCTTTCCGAGCACTTGCTGGCGCTCCTGCAGGGCACGCAACGCGAGGCCGCACCGGGCTCAGCGACCTCGAACTACCTGCAGCGCATCCCGGTCGAGTCACGCGGCCAGGTGCGCGTCGTCGCCGTGGAGCAGATCGAATACATCACCGCGAGCGGCCCGTACGCGGAGTTGCATGTTGGAGAGAAGACCTACGTCATCCGCGAGCGCATGCAGAGTCTCGAGGAGCAACTGGACCCCGCGCGGTTCTTTCGCATCCACAGGTCATCGATCATCCGGCTCGACCAGGTCGACACACTGCTGCGCGACCCCGGCGGCGACTATGCAGTGCGGCTCAAGTCGGGCATAAAACTCGACGTCAGCCGCAACCGCGTCGAGCAGCTCGAGAAGTGGATGGGCCTCCAGACCTGACGGGATCACGCATCGAGGCAGTCTCCTCTTGCCTTGTAAATAATCCACAGAACTCTGCTTGCGCGCCGGTGCCTGAATCCAGTGAGTCTGTTGGTGCGCTCACCAACCTTGCCAAGGAGCGGCGACTTTGAATTCCGAACCGGGACGGTTCTTCTCGCGCGTCTTCGCTTCGCTATTATCCGTCCTCGCCATGGCTGGCCTTGCAGGCTGCGGCGGCGAGGCGCAGCTTCAGGTTGCTGACGGTACAGGCCCGAATCCCGAAGCTGCCGTCGCCCGAAGAATCACTGATTCCCACGATCCAGGTCGCACCGGCCAAGGGCTGGGCGGCGGGTGACAAACCCGCATCCGCCGATGGAACCGCGGTCGCGGCATTTGCCGACAAGCTCGATCACCCGCGCTGGCTCTACGTGCTGCCCAATGGCGATGTGCTGGTCGCAGAGACCAACGCCCCGCAGCGACCTGAGGACAACAAGGGCATAAAGGCCTATTTCAAGAAGCGCGCTGTCGCCAAGGCCGGCGCCGCACCGCCGAGCGCCAATCGGATCACGCTGCTTCGCGATGCGAATGGCGACGGCGTCGCCGAGCAGCGTTCGGTATTCCTGTCGGGCCTGAACTCTCCGTTCGGCATGGCGCTGGTCGGCAATGATTTCTACGTCGCCAATACGGATGCGCTGGTGCGCTTCCCCTACTCGCCCGGGCAGACGCAGATCACGCGCCGCGGCAACCAAGGTGACAGATCTGCCCGGCGGCCCGCTCAATCATCATTGGACCAAGAACGTCATCGCGAGCCCGGATGGCAGCAAGCTCTACGTCACCGTCGGCTCGAACAGCAACGTCGCGGAAAACGGCATGGACAAGGAGCAAGAGCGCGCGGCGATCTGGGAAGTCGACCCGCAATCGGGCACGCACCGCGATCTTTGCCTCCGGTCTGCGCAATCCGAATGGCATGGCCTGGGAGCCCGCAAGTGGCAGCTTGTGGACTGCCGTCAACGAGCGCGACGAGATCGGCAGCGACCTGGTGCCCGACTACATGACCTCGGTGCGTGATGGCGGCTTCTACGGCTGGCCCTACAGCTACTACGGCAACCACGTCGACGAGCGCGTCAAGCCGCAGAATCCGGACCTGGTCGCGCAGTGCCCTCAAGCCCGACTATGCGGTGGGCCCACACACCGCCTCACTGGGGCTTGCGGCCTCGCGCAACGCGAAGCTCCCGGCGCGCTTCGAGCATGGAATGTTCGTCGGGCAGCACGGCTCGTGGAACCGCAAACCGCTGAGCGGCTACAAGGTGATCTTCGTGCCCTTCAGCAACGGCGCGCCATCGGGACAACCGATCGATGTATTGACTGGCTTTGTCGATGCCGACGGCAATGCGCATGGGCGCCCGGTCGGCGTCGCGATCGACAAGCAGGGCGGGCTGCTCGTGGCCGATGATGTCGGCAACGTGATCTGGCGCGTCACCGCTGCATCAGGGGAGCGACAGGCTGCAGCGTCAGCGCCGAATCAGGACTGAGTAGCGGCAATCACCACGGATATTCGCTGCCATCGTGGTGGAAGAACTTACCGCTGTCCGCGGGCGCGAGCTTGTCGATCACGCGCCGCATGTTCGTCACACTCTTTTCGGGCGTGATGTTCGCGTTTGGGCCACCCATGTCGGTCTTCACCCAGCCCGGATTGAGCACGACGCAGATGATCCCGTCGCGCTTGAGATCGACAGCGAGGCTGCGCATCACCATGTTGACCGCGGCCTTGGAGGTGCGATAGGCGATCCAGCCACCTGAAGTATTGTCCGCAAGTGAGCCCATGCCGCTCGTGATCGTCACGATAGTCTTGCGTTCACTGCGGCGCAGGTTATCGATGAATGCCTCGGTCACTCGCATCGGCCCCATCGTGTTGACATCGAGAACCTCTGCCCAGGAGTCGTAGTCCATGTCGCCGATTCGCTGGCCCGACTTGCCCATGATGCCGGCGCTGTTGATGAGCACATCGATCGAGCGGTCGCCGAGACGTTGAGCAGCACTCGCGATGCTCTGCGCGTCGCTGACATCCATCGCGAACACATCGACGCGCCCTTCCGAGCCCGCGCGATAGCCTGAAGTTGATTCGCGGCGGCAGGGTCGCGGCACGCTGCGAGTACGTGCCAACCGTTCGCCGCGTATTGGCGCACGAACTCGAGTCCAATGCCCCGACTCGCGCTGGTGATGAGAACCGAGTGCACCGCAATTACCTCCCCGATCGCTGGAACCAGTCAGCCCAGGTTCGCGTCGAACCACCGATACCCGTAGTAGAGCCCGATTCCGCCGCCGATCGCGCTCAGGACTACTGCCATCCACAATGCAACATGCGCGCCAAGCCACCACCCAAGCCACCCGGCCAGGAATGCGCACAGCCAGCCGATGATGGTTCGCATCTAAGCTGAATTTCCGGGGTGTGTCCTGAAACGTGATTCTGCGCGCGGCGCTTTGCAAGCGCTATCCTTGGCATATGAGCTACGAGCTGATTCCCGCTCGCATCGCGGACGCCCGACGGATCGTAGCGATGTCACGCGAGCTGATCGAAGCGGGACTGAGTCCGTCCTGGCCCGAGGCACGAGTGGTCGCACACATTCGTCACCGCGAGAGCGTCGTGCTGATCGCGCGCACCGGCTGGGAGATGGCAGGCTTTGCGATCATGCAGTTCGGCGAGCATGCGGCTCATCTCAACCTGCTGGCGGTGGCGCCGCGATATCAGCGTCGTGGGGTGGCACGGCAACTGATGACGTGGCTCGAGGAATCCGCCCTGACGGCAGGGACTTTCGGCATCGCTCTCGAGCTGCGCGCCGCCAACGCGTCGGGTCACGCCTTCTATACGGCGCTCGGGTATCGTGAAATCGAGCGTATTACCGGCTACTACGAGCGCACCGAGGACGCGATCCGCATGGCGCGTGACGTGCGGCCCGGTCATGTCTATTCTCAAGGAGCCACAACGTGCGCGCGCTGATTCGGCACCTGGCGTATGTCACGCTGGCTTGCGTTCCGATGTCCGGCACTCTCGCGGTGGACGCGCCGGATTCATCGCGACAGATCGGTGACCTGGTCAAATCGGCACGCGAACAGATCAGCCTGATCCGCAACGAGCTCGCCCGGATCGATAGCAACCTCGGCAGCGCGGTCGCCGCGCCCAGATCCGGTGCCGGCGCGGCAGGCGGTTTTTCGAGCGGTCGCGCGAGCTACTCGGAATTGAAACGCTATGTCGGGACGCTGGCGGATATCGGCAATGACGTCGCCCGGCTTGCCTCGAAGTGCGTCGAGGAGGCACGTGAGGTCGCAGGCAAGTTTCGCTCGCAGACGAGCCGACTGCGCAGCAGCGTCAGCCAGCTCGAATCGGTCGACAGTTCCATGGCTCAGATGACGCTCACCCGGATGCAAAGCGATCTCGATGCAGCCGAGAAACAACTGCAGAGCGTCGCCGCCATGGGCGGCAGCTGCAGTAACTGACCGAGGGACGATGGGGAGGCCGGTTGCCTGCGCTAAGGCCGGCCGCCAAGCAGCCGGGCCGGAAGCAGGATGAGCGCACGCAGCAACTCGAAAACACCCTCGACGGCAATTCCGACCAGCCGAAACGGCAGCGACAGCAGCCACACAATCGGCCAGAGCACGAGCGCCAGCAGCGCAATCGGCCAGCAAAGCACCAGCAACACGAGCCAGAGCAGGAGTTTCATCATTTCACCTCAGCGCTAGCGTACCCTGCGCAACCGGCAACGGAAAGGCGCCGCGCACGGTCGACGCAAGGAGAATCACCATGATCATCGGTGCGCATTCGATCATCTACAGCACCAACGCCGAAGCGGATCGCGCGTTCCTGCGCGACGTGCTCAGGCTCAATCACGTAGACGTCGGAGACGGCTGGCTCATTTTCGGCCTGCCGCCCGCAGAAGTGGCGGTGCATCCGTCAAGCAACAACGACGTGCACGAGTTCTACCTGATGTGTGATGACGTGCACGGGCTGGTGGCAGAAATGCAGCTGCACGGGATCTCCTGCGCCGCTGTCGAGGACCTGGGCTGGGGTGTGCGCACCCACGTCATGCTCCCCGGCGGCGGTCAGCTCGGTATCTATCAACCCAGGCATGCACGGCCGCGGGCGATGGGAGCGAAGAGCGCATCGAGGCGAGTGCGCAAGCCTTCGGCCCACCGCGCCGGCAAACCAAAGGCAAAGAAGGCGCGCTCGGGTCGTGCCCGCAAGAAATAGATCGCGAGTCAAGCGCTGGGCGGCACAAAGTCGAGGCGCGTCGACTTGAACTGCGGCAGTTCTTCGCAACGCGCCGCCAGCGCGCGCAGCGCCGGATAGGAGCCCGGAGCGAAGGTGGCGGCCAGCGCCTGGTTGGCGAATGTGAAGCCGCAACTCACGACGATATCGGCCTGCGTCATGCGCTCACCCACGAGCCACGAACCGGCGCCTTTCCCGGCAGCGTGTCGTTCCAACTCCGCCCATGCCGCGTGCATCTGCGTGCGGCAACGCTCGACCCACGGCGGGTGACGCTTGTCAGCCGGACGGAAGGCCAGCTCATAGAGCTGTTCGCGGCCTTTGTCGCCTGCACCGTTGGCGATCGCGATCAAGCGCAACGCGCTGCGCCGGTCGCGGCCGGAAGGCGGCAGCAACGCACGCTCAGGGCCGACCCGATCATCGAGATAGTCGAGAATCGCAGAGCTTTCCATCAGCGCTTCGCCGTCGTCGAGCACCAGTGTCGGCACCCGTCCCAGCGGGTTGTAGCGGCGGATCCGCTCGAAGTCCTTTCCCACCGACCAGTTGGCGTGCTCGAAAGGGATATCGAGCAGCTTCATGCTGATCGCCACGGGGCGCACGAATGGCGAATCGAACATTCCGATCAGCATCATGGGTGCTCTCCGGGAGTCATTCAGCGTGGCTCGATCGCGATGTCCGCTGTCACGGAGTTCGCGATGTAACAGGATTCGTGCGCGCGATGGTGCAGGTCGGCGAGCTGGTCGGCCGCAGGCGCATTGTCGGCCCAGGTGATGCGTGGTCGCAGGCGGACTCTCAACATCGCAACGGCGCCCGAGGCATTTTTGCCGGTCTCGCCCACCGCTTCATCCTCGTAGCGGTCCACGACGAACCCCGCCTTGGCGGCGTAGAAGAGGAAAAACAGCATGTGACACGAAGACAGTGAGGCAACGAATGCCTCTTCCGGATCGACCGCATCCTGCCGCGACAACGGCAGGGGCACGACACTCGGAGAGCTCGACGCCGGCACCACGGTGCCACCATCGAAGCGCCATTGGTGGGCCCGCGAGTACTTGTTGTCCTTGAAGGTCACGCCGGCCGGGCGTTCCCAGACGACGGTCGCTGAATGCGCGCTCATGCTTACCTCCTGCCCGCCTCTGGCGGGGGACGCGAGCCTAGCACGCAGCCACGCTGGCGTTCAGGCTGAATTAAGGCGCCGCGAGTAGACTTCGGCCCATGAGGAGCCTTCGTGCAGCTGCTCTTTCTCTGGCCTTGATCTTCTCCGGTACCGGTCTCGCCCAGGAAGCGGATTACGTCCGCGGAAGCAGACCCGCCAAGTCGCGTCGCGCGAATAAGTTACATCCAGGGTCAGGTCTCCGTGCAGGCTGCCGATGCCGGGGCACCAGAAGAAGCCGTCCTCAACCGCCCGCTCACTATCAATGATCGGCTCACGACAGACTCCGGATCCAGGGCCGAGCTCAGCGTGGGCACCGCTGCATTGCGCGTGGACGAGCTACAGCGACCTCACCATCGACAACCTCGACCAGGACATCGCACAGATCGCCCTGAACTCGGGCACGCTCGGCATCCACATTCGGGAGCTGCGCGAAAGCGAGACATTCGAGATCGACACGCCAAACGCCACCGTGACGTTCCTGCGCCCTGGCGATTATCGGGTCGAAACCGATGCACAAGGTTCGACGGCTCTGATCGTGCGGTCGGGTGATGCCGAGCTTGACAACGGTCAATGGCCCAATCCGCCTGCGCGACGGACAGCGCGTGCGTCTTGCCGCGGGTGACCAATACGCCGACGTGCAGAATCTGACGATGCAGGATGCGTTCGATGAGTGGTGCATCGAGCGAGAGCGTGGCATCGCCGAAGCCGAGTCGACCCGGTACGTCTCGCGCGACGTCGTGGGGTACGAGGATCTCGACACCTACGGCTCCTGGTACTCCGAGTCCGGTTACGGGGCTGTCTGGGCACCGACGGTCATCGTCGCCGGCTGGGCGCCTTATCGCTACGGACGCTGGACCTGGATTTCGCCCTGGGGCTGGACGTGGGTCGATCATGCGCCCTGGGGGTTCGCACCCTACCACTACGGACGCTGGGCGTTCCTGCGCGAGCGGTGGTGCTGGGTGCCGGGCCCGCGCTTTCATCGGCCGGTCTGGGCGCCGGGCCTGGTGGCCTGGCAAAGAGGTCCGGGCCTTGGCAATCCAAACACCCGGCCGGTGAGCTGGATCCCGCTCGGACCGCGTGACGTCTACGTGCCATCCAAGACGGTAAGTCCGCGTTACCTCAGGAACGTGAACGTCGCGAACACCACGATCCCCAATAATGCGTATCTCACGAACATCGCCAAGAATCGCGTGCGCGACATTCGCTACGCGAATCGCGACGTCCTGGGTGCAGTAACGACGGTACCGCGCACGGCATTCACTGCGCCGCGCCCGGGCCCGAAACCGGTGTGGACCGGGGACTTCAAAGACAATGCGCGTCTGCAGCGCGGACCGGATCGATCATCGCCAAGACCGCGGCCCGATCATGACAATGGCGCGTGGCGCGATCCGCGCTCTCAGTCCGGGCAAGCGACCAACACGGCACCGCCGACGGCATTGGCCCCCGTGAACAGCGGCCGGCGTGCTGGCGATGGACGAATGACCGTGCCACGTGAGCCAACGGACCGGCGGCAGATTCACAGCGACGTCAACTGGACGCGCATCGATGGACAAAGTGCCTCGTTCGGGCGCCCCGCGGCGCAGCGTCCTGCCATCGAACCTCGTGGCGACAGGGCGATCAAGACCCTGACGCCACCACCGGTCGTCCGGGTTGCCCCGAACTCCTCGGCGGACCGTGCGAGCCCCTCGAGTAACCGTGACCGTGCCGTGTCTATGTCACAGCGGACCGAACCCTCGGGAGCGAGTCGCGGTAGCGGCGCCAGCAGCAACCGCGATCAAGGCAGGAGTGCGGGCTTTGCGAACCGAGCGGAATCCGCAGCGCCGCGCGGGCAGCTCAGCCGGCCGCAAGCAAACTTCAATCGCCCCTAGGCCAGCTTTAGCGCTGGCGCCGCGCCGAACAGGGCGAGGATTCCCCACACGGCGAGCACCATCCCGCCACAGAAATAGAGGGTGAGGAAGAACCGGAACGCGAGCGGGTTATCTTCGCGATTAGGGCGATAGGCGCGAAGTCCCGCGGCGCCCGCCGGAATCACGCCCGCCAGATAGCCGCGCCACGCGATAGCGAGGACGCCGGCACCCAGCAGGATGAGAATGATCGAGCCGAGCGCGCGCGGCATGGCTGCTATGCCTGCACACCCATCATCCGCCGTGCGATCTTGAGCACGCCGATGATGGCCACCGCCACGGCTCCGAAGATGATGATCTCGAACGGCCAGAGATTATGCGAGGTCGGATCGCGCGCCGTGTCAACGATGATCCGCAGTACCACGAATGCGATGACCGCGACCGGAACCGCTGCCGCGATCCTCCAGCCACCGCGCCATTTCCAGAGGCTCCACAATGGAATGCCCATGCCAGCGACGAGCAACGCGAGCATGAACAACATGAATCCGCTCGCGAGCGCAGCGCCACCCACCGAAACGGGCTCGCTGGCGCGCCGCTGCGCATCTTCGTGCATGCGTGCCGTTTCTGCGGCGATCAGTTCGTCGACCCAGGCGGCTCGCGGCTCGGCAACCGCGCTTGCCGAGGTCCAGCGCAGTTGCACAGGCTGGCTCGCCAGCACCCACTCACGATAGGGCTTGCCGCCACCCGCTTTGATGCGAATCTCATCGACGGCGCCGGTATCGATCAGCTCGAACCAGCCGAGAGCTTCGCCCGAACCGAGGTACGCCGCGGAGGCGTTCGACATCGCTCGCTGGACTTCCTTTCCGTTGAGAAACGGGCGCGCCCAGAGACTGATGGGTGCGTCCGTCGAGTATTCGATGCGCACATAGAATGACTGGCCGTGACCGAGTGTCGCGTTGGTCGACGGCTGGGTCGCGATGATCTTCGCGCTCGACTCCGCAAGCGCGGTTGTTGAGGTGCCGAGAGACAGCAGCGCCAGAACGGACACCGAGATGAGTTGCCTGATGATCGATTGCACGGGCACCTCGCAATAACCACGCTGGAAGACGCGGGCGATGATGCTCAGCGGATGACCCCCGGCACAAGGAATCACGTCCGGGGTCTGACCGACCGCCGGGAAGGCGAAAGGCCAAGTAATGGAGCATACCGCGGCACAACCGGCCGACATTATGACAACCGACCTGTCGGCCGGGTGCCCGCGACCGGTTGTACGGCGTTGAGCGACGAGCGTGACGGCGGCATCGGGCAAGTCCTGCCTTCTGCGCAGCAGATCAGCGCGTCGTCGGCTTGGTTGCCTCGATGAGCATCGTCGTGCCCAAGCGTGCGGGAATGATGGGACGAAGATACTTCAGGAAGCCAAAGATCTTGAACGCCGCACGTATGACCGGATCTCGCTCGTATCGGGCCGAGAGCTGGAAGTTCAGCGTATCTCCGGAATCGACTACGGTCCGGATGTGGCACTGCGAAAAATCCGCAAACAGTGCCCGGGCCTCCCGTCGGCTGTAAAGTTTCGTGCCCAGGCTCTCGTTGTGATAGTAGACGATTTCTCTCGGTGATTTCCAAGGCTGAAACTTCTTTAGCACGGCGTGCAGAAGCCATTCATATCCGATCGTGAGACCAAGGGCGTTGTAGATCATCACACGTGCGGTCCCGCCGGGCTTTAGGACGCGCCAAATCTCTTTGACGCATGCCTCGGTATTCGGCGAGTGATGAATGACCCCGTAGGAGTAGACTACTTCGAAGGTCTCGGACGGAAACTCGAGGTTCTCTGCGTCTCCGACGGAAACTTCGGCGCTGAGGCCCTCGAGCTCTAGACGCTCTCGGCAAAGCGCAACCGAAGCCTGCGTTAAATCGACGCCCGTAAGGTTTGCGCCAGCTCGGGCCCAACGCATGAAATCCGTACCGGATCCCAATCCAATCTCGAGGACTCGTCTCCCGCGAGCGGACTCGAAACGCGCAAACCCCCTTATGAACGGCGACGTTGAATCGCGATAGGCATCGATTTCCTCGAAGAACCTACGCCGATCGGAAAGGGTCTTGCCGGCACGCGACTCACACGGCTCTTGATCCCAATGGTCCCGAACGCGCTCCTTGAGATCGGGGTGCCGGGCAGCGAGTTTTTCGTATGCATGCTGCATGTTCACTTACTCGATTGGGTAGATGCCGATGGGGACGTGCGTGATTCACAGCCTAGGATCGTATATCACCTCCCCTCCTCGCTCGCGAACCGTCTCCGCGACGAAGACTTCAGGACCCGGTGCAGAGCTGAGCCCGTGCGCACGGGCCCGCCGGTTCTCCGCCAAATCGGCGGAGAACCAGGTCAGCGGCGCCGGCTCACTTCGGCTGTGGAACGATGCGCAGGTAGGGTCGTGGCGCCTTCCAGCCTTGCGGATAGATCTTCTTCGCCTCTTCGTCCGAGACCGAGCCGGCGATGATCACATCCTCGCCCTGCTTCCAGTTCACCGGTGTGGCAACACGGTGCTTCGCAGTGAGCTGCAGTGAGTCGATCACGCGCAGCACCTCGTCGAAGTTGCGACCGGTCGTCATCGGGTAGGCGATGATCAGTTTGATCTTCTTGTCGGGGCCGATGACGATGACGTTGCGCACCGTCTGATTGTCCGCAGGCGTGCGGCCCGCCGAGGTGCCGCCCGTTTCCGCGGGCAACATCTCGTAAAGCTTGGCCACCTTCAGCTCGGAGTCACCGATCAACGGGTAGTTGGGCGCGTGGCCCTGTGTTTCCTTGATGTCTGCCGCCCATTTTGCGTGGCTGTCCACCGGATCGACGCTCAGTCCGATCACCTTGACGTTGCGGCGATCGAATTCGGGCTTGAGCTTCGCCATATAGCCCAGTTCGGTTGTGCAGACCGGGGTGAAATCCTTGGGGTGGGAGAACAGCACCGCCCAGGAGTTACCGATCCAGTCATGGAAGCGAAGGCGGCCCTCCGTCGTATCACCTTCGAAGTCAGGCGCGGTATCGCCAATGCGCAGGGTCATGGTGCACCTCCATCTCCAAATGTTGGGCGCGTGAGTGTATTGCGCCGGTGCTTGCCCGGCTATCACCATTGGTTCGGCGGGTCTTGTTTTGAGTTATGGCGCAGTGCGCCAAGCCTAGGTTTCGGGTGCTGGTACGAACCCTCGATCACGCGCCAGCACCGCCGCCTGCATGCGAGTGCGCACGCCAAGCTTCTCGAAGATCCGCGTGAGGGAGTTGCGCACTGTCTTATCACTGATGAAGAGCGCTGCGCCGATCTCGGTATTGCTGCGCCCGGCGACCAGTGCCGCCAGGATTTCGCGCTCGCGCGCGGATAGCGAGGCGAACATCGGGTCCGGCGCAGTGGCGGTCGAGACACCGGTAAAGTCGAGCACCACGTCCTTGAAACGTGCCCAGGCGCTCTCGTCCGCGAGCAGGATGTGATTGCGCGAGTCGAGCTCGACGAACTCGGCGTTCGGAATCTCGGTCGCCAGCACCGTGCCTGCCGAAAACGGCACGACTTCATCGTTGCGCGCGTGCAGGACGAGCGTCGGTACGCGAACCTGCGGCAGCAAAGCGCGCACGTCGATCTCCGCGCGCGAGCGTCAAGGAGCCGTGCCGCGATCTCGGGAGTCGTCGTGCGGCGGCAGAGCTCGTTGAACCACTCGATCTGCTCCGGTCGCGCGTCCGGCACGAATAGCGAGGTGAAGAGCTGACGGAACACCGGGTTGTCTTTACCCCAGCCGATCGCGGGCCAGCTCGGTCATGGCGCGAAAGCGTCGCAGCCCCTCGCGAGTCCTCTCGATGCAGCCAGCCCGTTGCGTAGCCGCCGTAGAGGATCAATCGAGACACGCGCTCGGGGTGACGCACCGCGTAGCTGACCGCAGGTGCGGTCCCCTGCGATACACCAAGGAGAACGAATTGTTCTCCGGGACCGCTAGCATCGATCACAGCCTCGAGATCATCGGTCTCTCGAGGCGTCGAGAGGTCCTCGGCGTCCCAGTCGGTCATGCCGCAGCCGCGCTCGTCGTAGCGAATGAAGCGAAAGTGGGTGCTGAAGAACTCGATCCAGTGCCGCCAGATCGGGCTCTCGAGGTCGTAACTCAGGTGCGTCAGCCAGTTCGACGCCTTGACGAGCGCCGGGCCTTTGCCCGACGTGGCCCAGGCAAGCCTGACGTCATCGCTCGTCTTCAGATAGCGAATTGATTGCTGCAACCGAACGCCCTCCGAGGGTCAGTTTACCTCGCAGGCTGCAGGAGCACCCCTCTTGGCCCGCATGTCGGGACAAATCTCCCGCCCAATCCGGACGGTTGGGTAGTACGTCAGGACTTTCTTCCCTGTTCCTTCGATGCTGACTTCGCCATCCTGCGCGCCCACCAGAACACCGCATTTGGCACCGGGAGAGAACCAAGTGAACGCAGCAGTAGAGACAGTCCAAGGCACCCTCGCGAACCACTTCGCCAACACCGCGCGCTATGCGCGCTGCATCAGCGCTTCGAAGCGCGTTCGCTGGGACATCGACGCCGACGTCATCCGCGGACGCCAGTTCGACTTGTCGCAGCGCTTCCTGCCGAACGGGCTTTCGCAAGGTCGACGACCTCGCCTTCCTCACCAAGCCCGAAGCGCGCCTGCTCAGCCAGGTGCAGGGTCGAACGCTATGCGCTCATCTTCGGGCTGGTCGAGCGCTTCATCAACGCGAAGGTGCTCGAGATCAGCCGGGATCACTGGTTCGGCAACCAGACGGCGCTGCAGGCACTGGTCCGCTTCAGCGACGAGGAGCTCAAGCACCAGGAGCTGTTCCGCCGGATCGAGGCCATGATCGCCGAGATCATGCCGGCAGGCTATCGTGCGGCACGCGGAGCCGAATGCCGTCGCCGATTTCGTGCTCGGCAAGTCGACCTGGTCGGTGCTGGCCCTGACGTGCTTCATCGAGCTCTTCACGCAGAAGCACTACATCGAGAGCATCGAGACCGAGCAGGACGTGTCGCGCGCTCTGGAAGGACGTCTTCATGTTCCACTGGAAGGAAGAGTGCCAGCACGCCATGCTCGATGAGCTCGAGTGGCAGCGCGAGGACGCGAAGCTCACGCCGGCCGAGCGCGATCGCGCAGTGACTGACCTGATCGAGCTGGTCGCCGGTGTCGACGGTATTCTGCAGGCCCAGGCCGCGGCCGACGCCGAGTACTTCGCAAGCATCGCCGGCCGGGCATTCAACACGGACGAGCGGCGCCAATCGATGCGGGCGTGCTCAAGGCCTATCGCTGGCAGTACATCGTCACGCGGCGTGCAGCACCCGCATTTCATGCGCCTGCTGACGAGCATGACGACGCCGGAGCAGCTTGCGCGCATCGTGCAGGCGCTCACGCCGATCA
>CAVOLM010000039.1:0-90327 GCA_963696675.1 uncultured Gammaproteobacteria bacterium
CGAAAAGTTGTTTGGCGAGCTCGGCCCCCGTTACCAGACCCGACCCGGCGGCTATACGCGCATCCTGCGCATGATGCCGCGGCCGGGCGACGCTGCGCCCATGGCTCTGATGCAGCTCGTGGATCAGCCCGAGAAGGCCGCGGTGGCGCCAGCCGAGGACTCGGACAAGAAGGCGGAAAAGAAGCCCAGGAAGGCCGTGAAAGCAAAGGCCGAGACTGCGGCGCCGGCGACGGAAGAGAAGCCCAAGCGCAAGACGAAGAAGGCAGCCGCGGAGGAAACCGCGGAGGAGCCTGCACCGAAGAAGAAGGCAGCCAAGAAGAAGGCGACTGCAAAGCCCGCCAAGAAGAAGGCGAAGAAGTAGTACTTCGCGAACTGCAGGATCGATCGCGTGAGGCCGGGCAAGTCCCGGCCTCTTTCTTTGTGCCGACGCCCTGTACGGGCGTGCAATAGCCCTCCCGGTACTCTCCGCTAGGCTTTCAGCATCGCCGGCACCCGTCGGCTTCCGATGCAGGCAGGGGAGACACCGATGAGCTTCGTATCTGAATTCAAAGAATTCGCGATGAAGGGCAACATGGTCGATATGGCAGTCGGCGTCGATCATCGGCGCGGCCTTCGGCAAGATCGTCTCATCGCTGGTGGGGATCGTCGTCATGCCGCCGCTCGGCATGGCGATCGGCGGAGTGAACTTCACCGACCTCGCGATCACGCTCGGCACCAACCCCGCGACCGGCGCGCCGGTGGTCGTGAAATACGGCGCCTTTCTTCAGACCTTGTTCGACTTTCTGATCATTGCGGTGGTGCTGTTCATCGCCATTCGCGCCATCAACAAGCTCAAGGAGCCACCAAAGCCGGTCGCGCAGCCCGCGACACCGCGAGAAGAGGTCTTGCTCACGGAGATTCGCGACCTGCTGGCGAAGCAACAGCGCTGAGGTCCGCGGGCCGATTGTTTTCCGCGCCGGAGCTGAGGATTCAGCCCGGGAATTGGGCAAAAGCGTTTCGGGTGAGATTCTCGTGTCCGGTCGCGGTGACGACGACGTCGTCTTCCACGCGAATGCCGCCGTAAGGCCGCAGCTCATCGACGCGTTTCCAGTTGATGTGAGCGCCGTGGCTATTGGCGCGCGCTGCCTTCAACAGTGAATCGATGAAGTAAATTCCGGGCTCGACGGTAACGGCGAACCCCGGTTCGAGCTTTCGGGTAAGCCGCAGGAACGGCTGGGTCGCCGGAGGCTCGATCCGCACGCCGCTCGCATCGCGCATGAATCCGCCAACGTCGTGCACCTGCAGCCCGAGCAGGTGTCCGATGCCGTGCGGAAAGAACACGCGGCTGAGTCCGGACTCCACCGCATCCTCGGCAGGCGTAGCGATGACATCAGCATCGTGCAACACGCGCGCGAGCGCGCTATGCGCGCGCAGCTGGAACTCGCGATAGTCGATACCGGGCCCAACGTCGTCGCACAACGATTGCTGCGCCTTATCAACCGCCGCGACCAGCGTGGCGAACTCACCATCGTGCGCCGCATATGTGCGTGTAATGTCGCACGCATAACCATTGAACTGCGCACCGGCATCGATCAGCAGCGATCGCCGTTCGCCCGCCTGCGGTCGGGTGCGTTCCAGGTACTGATAGTGGAGCACCGCGCCGTTGGTGCCGTAGGCGACGATGTTGTTGTAAGGCATTTCCTCTTCACGTTGGCCGCACGCTTCGAGATACGCCATGTGCGTTCCGTATTCGGATTCGCCGCTACGAAACGCGCGTTCAGCCGCTCGATGCCCGCGAACCGCAATCCCGGTGGCGCGACGCATGCACTCGACCTCGTAGTCCGTCTTGGTCGCGCGCTCGTAGTGCAGGCGATCGAGCAGGGTTTGCGGGTTCACGTGACCGAAACCCCAGTCAGAGATTGCCGCGGGCAGCTCGCCGACAAACACGCTGCGAGCGAGCTCTGCACGCAGGTGAGGACGTGCGTCCGACAGCGATGCTATGGGTTGCAACGTCGAAGTGCTCGACCCAGAACTCGGTCGGTAGCGCCGGCGGCTTGTACCAATAGTCCACCGGCTGGTGGAACAAGAGGATCGGACGCGTCCCGGGCGAGTAGAGGATGAAGCAGTCCGGATTGTCGAGAATCGGCGCCCAGGCTTTGAAGTGTGGATTGCTCTTGAAGGGGTACGCCTGATCGTCGAGAAACAGCATCGACAGGGCGCCTGAATAGATCACGAGCCGATCGGCTTGCACCGCCTCGAGCGCTCGGTCGCTGCGCGCATCTCATCTCTCGCAGATGCTCGGCGAACAGCGCGCCTAGATCGCGCTTCCTTGTGGTCGTCATCGGGGATTCAAATTGCATTGCAACTCTTTGAATGTGTTTGGATTAGCAGATCGCTGCGTGCGATTGGGCCGGGAATCGATGCCCGTGAGAGCGCGTCGCGACTCGCAGCCATGCGAGTTCGGACTCCACTCATAACGCTGCTCGGGCAGCATAGCGCGACTGCAAATTGACTTAACAGTACGCAGCTCGAGCACGACCTCTGCGGATCGAGTCCTGCGCGTCGCAAAGTACCGACACCCATCCGTTTCCAGTTTAAAAAGCCGGGTAAACACTCTAGAATTCGCGGCCGCGATAAGGTGAATTAACGAGACAAAACTAGTTTGCCTCTGTCGGCGGATCCATAAACTTTCCAATCCTTTCGGGGTAACGAGATGAAGATCAAATCTGCTCTTAGCGCCCTCGCTGCGGCGCTTCTGCTGAGCGCCTGCGGCGGCGGTGGCGGCGCTGCAGACCAGGCTGCTGACTCTGCCAAACCGGCAGCGGACTCGGCCGGTGACTCTGCGATGGCTGCTGGACAGGCGGCTGACGCAACAGGCAATGCGGCCGGCGCAGCTGCGGATGCAACTGGCCAGGCGGCCGATGCGTCTGGCGCACCCGCCGACGCTGCTGCTCCTGCTCCGGCGGAGCCCGCGCCTCAGCAGTAATTGCTGATGCAAATTCGGACAGCCCGGGCAGGCTCACTGCCCGGGCGAGTTCGAAGGGCCGGAGTTTTCTCTCCAATCGTGCTCCGGCCCAATCGAGGTCCAAGTGGCGGTCAGTATCCGTGATGCGCAAGGGTCGTCCGACGACCGCAAGTGGATCCAAGGCGCCTACCGCGACTATCTGAACGACCTTGCCATGCTCAACACCGGAATCTTCCCGGTGCTGGGCGAATTCGGTCACCGCGAGCCCGACCTCCTGGCGCGCTGGTTTGCCGACGATCGGGCTCATCCGCTGCTGATCCTGAAGTCCGATACTCCCGCGGGATTCGCGCTCGTCGTGCGCCCGGTCAATGTTGCGAGCGGCAAGCCGACGATCGACTACCGGATGTCGGAGTTTTTCGTGCTCGCGAAGTATCGCCGGCTCGGAATCGGTCGCGACGCTGCGCAGCTCATCCTCAATCGTTTTTCGGGACAGTGGGAAGTGACGGAATACCTGCGCAATGCCGGCGCGGTGCGTTTCTGGCGCAATGTCATTGCAGGCTATACGCGTGGCCAGTACACGGAGCGAATCACGAACGGCGAAGTGCGACAGGTGTTCCGGTCCATCAACAGTCCCGCATCACGCAATGGCGAGAAGCGCTCGTGAGGCCGCTCCACGTGATGCTGCTCGCGCTCCTGGCAAGTGCGGCCACGGCGCAAACGCCAGCTGACATCGCGCACTGTACGGCCATCGATTCCGATACCGAGCGACTCCAGTGCTACGACAAGCTGTTTGTGCAACCCGGCGCTCAGCCCAGAGAGCAGAGCAAGGCTGTCGCCACAGTGGCGGCTGCAGACACGGCCGCCAGCTCAGCGAGCACCAAACTCGACGACTTCGGATTGGACGGTCGAAAAACCGCCGGCCAGGTTGATGAGCCTAAAGGTCCGGATGAAATGCAGGCCCGGATCGCGAAGCTCGATGCTCAACCGAGAGGCGAGTACGTCCTGACGCTCGACAACGGCCAGGTCTGGCAACAGAAAGAATACGACTGGCACCTCGCTTTCAGCGTGGGAGACGAGGTCATCATCAAGCGCGGTCTCATGAAGTCCTATCGGCTGCAACTGAAAGACAACAACCGGACGACGCCCGTCACCCGGATCCGCTAAACCCGAGGAGCTCTGACCATGAACAAGGCGCGCGCAGCTTCGCTGGACACACCAACCGTGATCGCTACGCTCAATCGCATCCTGGAGCTCGAGCTGGCTGGCGTCGTGCGCTATTTGCACTACAGTTTCATGATCTTCGGTCACCACCGCATTCCGATCACTGCATGGTTGCGCACTCAATCCACCGAGTCGATGGCGCACGCCGTGCTGACCGGCGAGCACGTCACGGCGCTGGGAGGTCACCCGTCGCTCAAGATCGGCGAATTACTGGAGACTCACAAGCACAGCGTGGACGACATCCTCAAGGAAGCACTGGTGCACGAGGAAGTAGGTCTGGCCGAGTACCGCAAGCTCCTCTCGCTCGTGGCCGGTGAGAGCATCATGCTGGAGGAATTCGCGCGCGCGCAGATCGCGGCGGAAGAGCAGCACCTCGCGGAAATCCGCAAGATGATGAGGCGCAGCGCCTGAGTTGCAGCGCGGCGCTTCGAGAGCGCGCGCACGCATCAGAAGAAGTAAGGAGCGTGGTTATGACAAGCCGCGCGCCTTATGTTTGGTCGGGCTCATTCTGAGTACCGCATCACTCCCCACTGGAATGTGAACCCGATTCTGCCGGGCGACCACTCGTCCGTGCGTTGAAACCGATCATCGGGTCGGTTTGAGTGCGGCGGCGCGCACAGCGATAACGCCCGCCATGCGTACACATACCGCCATCGCGAAGGGCTTCACGCTGCTGGAGCTGATGACCTCCATTGCCGTAATGGCCGTCCTGCTTTCAGTGGGTGTGCCGAGCTTCGTCAACATCATTCGCAACAACCGCATTACCGCGCAGACCAACGAGATGGTGTCGGCGCTCAACATCGCACGCAGCGAGTCGATCAAGCGCGGCATACCGGTGAGCGTCTGTTCGAGCACCGACGGCGCGAGCTGCGCCGGCAGCGGCACCTGGGGCACGGGCTGGATCGCGTTCACTGACAGTGGCGCGGCTGGTCAGGTCAACGCCGGAGATGAGGTGTTGCAGGTGTGGCCCGCGGTGCAGGGTGGCCTGCAGCTCAATTCGGTTGTCGGCACTGCGCCCGCCTCGCCGGTGCGCAACTTCATACAGTACACCTCGACCGGCATGCCGAGTCCGATCGGCGCGACCAACTTCTCCCTCTTCAAGAGCGGCGCACCGGCCAGCACGGCGCGTTGCATAACCGTGAGCACGTCCGGGCGCATCAGTACTGCGCAAGCCGTGTGTCCTTAGCAGTGAGAGCCAAATGAAGCGCCAACTCATGAAATCGCCTTGCGCCATGAACCATGGTCGTGAAAGCGGGATGACCCTGATCGAGGTACTGGTCGCCTTGCTGGTTCTTTCGATCGGGCTGCTCGGTGTCGCGGCGCTGCAGATGACGAGTCTGCGCAACAATCACGCCGCGCACACGCGCTCGCAGGCGACGGCGCTCGCTTACGACATCGCGGACCGCATGCGCGCCAATCGCACGGTTGCAGTTGCGGGCGGCTACAACATCGCGCTCGGCGCAGTGCCGGCTGCACCCGCGACCCTGGCCGATATCGATATCACGGCCTGGAAAGCGGCGCTGGCAGCCGCGCTGCCAACCGGCGACGGCGCGATCACCACGGACCCCGCGGTGACCGGCGATCCGAACATCGTACGCATCACCATTCGCTGGGACGACTCACGCGGGGCGGAAGCCCCGGTGCAGTTCGTCACCGACACCCGGCTCTAGATCAGGGACCCCGAGGCAATCATGAACAATCAGATGCAACGCGGCTTCAGCATCGTCGAGCTGATGGTGGCCGTGACGCTGAGCATGATCCTGATGGCCGGCGTGCTGTCGATTTTTGCCAGCTCGAAGGTCACGTATCTCGCCAACGAGAAGACCGCCCGGCTGCAGGAAAACGGCCGCATGGCGCTCGACATGATCGTGCGCGACATCCGCGCTTCCGGATACATGGGTTGCGCGAAAGCGGTGCCCTTCAACACCACGCTCAACACGCCGACCGCTCTGCTGTGGGATTACTCACGACCGATGCAGGGGTTCGAGTCGACGGGCGCAACCTGGTCTCCTGCGTTGACCACCGCCGTGATTCCAGCAGCCCAGGCACCGCAGAACGGCAGCGATGCGATCCTGCTGCGCGTCGCACAGCGCGAAGGAACATCACAACGCGTAACGAACAACCTGGCGAGCGCGACCGACAACCCGCAGGTCGCGGCGCCGGTCGCCAACGGGATCATGATGATCACCGATTGCAACGCCTCGACGGTATTCCAGGTGACCGGGAATGCGCCGCCGGCGGTCCAGCACATCGCCGGTGGAGCAACAGCCGCCGGCCCCGGCAATTCGACCAACAACCTCAGCTATGTCTACCAGAGAGATGCGCGGCTGATTCCGATGCAGACCGTGGTCTACTACGTCCGCAACAACTCGTTGTGGCGGGTCATCGGCACCAACACGCCGGAGGAATTGGTCGAAGGCGTGCAGGCCCTGCAGATCGTCTACGGCGAAGACACTGATGCGGATCGCATTGTCAACAACTACGTTGCCGCAAATGCGGTAACCAACTGGGCCAACATCGTCAGCGTGTCGGTTTCCCTCCTGGTGCGCTCGGAGCAGGTCGGTACCGACATCGACACCCAGACCTACAACCTGCTCGGCACCAACGTCGGTCCCTTCAACGACCGCCGTCAACGGATGCTGTTCATCACGACCGCGGCGTTGCGCAACGTCGCCATCTGAACTCCAGTGAGTAATCCCATGCAAATGCAGTCTCCCCGGACCCGTCAGTCGGGCGCCATCCTGGTCGTCAGCCTGCTACTGCTGCTGGTGATGACGCTGCTCGGCCTCGCGGCGATGCAGACCACCGGCATGGAAGAGCGCATGGCTGGCAACACACGCAACATCAATCTTGCGTTCCAGGGCGCTGAAGCCGGCCTGCGTGATGCCGAAGACCGCATCCGCGTCATGGTCACGCGGCCTGACAGCTGCTCTGCCCTGCCGTGTACGGTGTGGCAGCGCAACGTCATCGAGGGCATGTCGGCGACGCCGATCCGCGATCGCAACAAGGCCTGGTGGGTGACCACTGGCCAGGAATATGGCGTCGCCGGCACCAAGCAGATCGCTGACGTGACCATCGATCCTCTGACCGTGACCGAGGAGCTCGGCTTCATACCGGACAGTCTCACGACTGGTCACGGGCCGCCCGAAGGGCGCGATTTCTATCGCGTGACCGCACATTCATTTGGTGGCAGCGAAACCGCTCGTGCGGTTCTCGAGACCACGTACACGCGTCGCTTCTGACCAACGACCCCATTGCACAGAACCGGTTATCGGAGAGCTGACATGAGCGTCAAATCCTTGCTACACCCGACTGCTGATCGCTGCTGCCGCGGCAGCTCTGACGGCGATCCAGGCGGGAACCTGCCATCGCAGCGGTGCCTGTCCTCAGCGACGCGCCACTGTTCCTCAATGGCACGGTGGCGCCGCTCAACATGCTGGTCATGGGCCGCGACCACAAGCTCTATTACGAGGCGTACAACGACCATACGGATCTCGATGGTGACGGCACGCTCGACGTCGGTTACGACGGCTATCTGCAGAATGCGGATGGCACGTACAAGATCAACTACTTCGGCTACTTCGATTCGTTCAAGTGCTACACCTATGACAGCGGCAACAACCGCTTCAATCCCGCTTCGGTCACGGCCAACAAGAAGTGTTCGGGGCAGTGGAGTGGTGACTGGCTGAATTACATCACCATGAGCCGCATCGATGCGCTGCGCAAAGTGCTCTACGGTGGCTACCGTTCTACGGATGGCACCGGAGCGTCGGCGGTCACGGTGCTGGAACGCTCACTGCTTCCGCAGGACGCCCACAGCTGGGGCAAATCCTACGAAAGTGTCGCCAAGGACGGTTACAACATCACCGAGTACACGCCGCTGTCGATACCTGCGGCTAATTCCAGCCATCTGTTCGTCAACACGACGCTGCTCGGACAGACCAACCCGCTCCTGCGCGTCATTACCAACAAGCAGGACTCCAGCCGGCCAGCCGCTCAAGATCTGGAACTGGGTGAGCATCGAGCGGCCGGTCGGAAACGATCAGGTCGTGGTTGGCACCGACGCCGCGGGCCCGGAGATCGCGCAGACGCTCACTCCACTGCCGACCGACTACCAGGTCCGCGTGAGGGTTTGCGACACGGGCCTTGGCGTCAACACGGTTGAATCGAACTGCCGTCCTTACGGCGCCGCTCCGACCTACAAGCCCACCGGCCTGCTACAGGATTTCGGCGAGGCGCAGGGCGGGGCCGGCACTGAATTGATGAAGTTCGGTTTGATCACGGGCTCCTACGCGCTCAATACGGATGGTGGCGTCCTCCGGCGCACGGTCAGCTCGATTGCGAACGAGATCAATACGGCCGATGGCACCTTCAACACCGCGGTGACCGGCATCATCCAGACACTGAACCGCCTGCGGACCACCGGTTTCGCCGGCAACTACGAGTACAACTGCGGCTGGAACGTCGCCGGGCCGATTACGGCCGGCGAGTGCCAGATGTGGGGTAATCCGATCGGCGAGATGATGTATGAAGGCTTGCGCTACTTTGCCGGCAAGCAGGCGCCGACGCCGCTGTTCAATTCATTGTTCGGTGCCGGCGAAGAGGGTTCACTCCCTGGCGGAGGTCTCCCGGTTGCGACCTGGGACGATCCGTACAGCTCCAACCCGCGTTGTGCCAAGCCATTCGAGACGGTGATCAGCGACATCAACCCGTCGTACGACACCGATAAGTTGCCCGGAACCGCTTTCGGCGCGGGCTTCGTCGGCGACCTCGCTGGCCTCAACGTCAAGAATGAGGGACAGACAATCTGGGACAACGAGCCTGGACTGGGTGGCACGCGCAAGATCTTCATCGGTCAGTCGGGTTCGAACAGCGACAACGCCCCGACGGCGAAAGATGTGAGCAGCCTGGGCGATATCCGCGGCCTGGCGCCTGAAGAGCCGACCAAGCAGGGCGGCTATTACTCGGCGAGCGTCGCTCACTATGGCATTACGACCGATCTGAACAGCGCCACTGGAGATCAGAAAGCCTCGACGTTTGCGGTCGCACTGGCCTCGCCGCTGCCGAGGATCGAGATTCCCGTCAATGGTCGAAAGATCACCCTGGTCCCCTTCGCCAAGACGGTCGGCGGCAGCGTGAGTGGCGTAAACGTCTCGGCTGCGAGCACGGCGTTCCAGCCCACCAACCAGATCGTCGACTTCTATGTTGATTCCCTCACGGCGACCTCCGGCAAGTTCCGCGTGAACTACGAAGACGTCGAGCAGGGCGCCGACCATGACATGGACGCGATCGCCATCTACGAATACACGGTGAACGGCAGCTCGGTCGACGTGACAGTGACCTCCGAATATGCTGCCGGCAGCCTCATTCAGCACCTCGGCTACGTGATTTCCGGCACCGATCACGACGGCATCTATTTCGAGGTGCGTGACCAGCGACACGGCCACTGGCAGTGATCCGGACTACTTCCTCGACACTCCGGATGCATTCACCGGGACGCCGCCGGCACCTGACACCGGCGCCGACTCCTGGAAGGATGGCAAGGAGCTGCCCCTCACCCATACGCGCACCTTCTCGCCCGGGTCGACCGGGGGCGGAGAAATGCTCAAGGATCCGCTTTGGTATGCGGCCAAGTGGGGTGGCTTCCAGGACCAGGACAATAACGGCATGCCGAACCTCAGCAACGAATGGGACGAGGACAACGATGGTGACCCGGACAACTACTTCCTGGTGACCAACGCCCTCACGCTGAATGCCCAGCTGACCAAGGCCTTCAAGGAGATCGTCTCGCGAGTGGCCTCGGCTTCCTCCGCGTCGGTGAACTCGGGCTCGATCTCGAGCGAGACGCGCGTGTACCAGGCAAAGTTCAACAGTGGCGACTGGTCGGGTCAGCTCCTCTCGTTCCCGGTGGCAATGGATGGCACGCTCGCCACGACGGAGGAATGGGATGCAGGCAAAGTCATTCCGGCACCTGACAGTCGCAGCATCATCACCGTCAACAGCAACAGCACTGCGGCCAAGTTTCGCTGGACCGGCGCCGGCACGATCCTGGATGCGACACGCAAGAGTCAGCTCCGGCTGACCGATCCTTCCGCACCCAACGATTGGGGCCAGTATCGTCTCAACTACATCCGCGGCGACGGCGTACGCGAAGATCGCGTCAACAACATCGCCCCGGTGTTCCGTAATCGTCCGGTGCTGCCGGTCCGCAACGTCCTGGGCGACATCGTCTCGTCCGCCCCGGTGTTCGTCGGCAAGCCGGCGTTCCTCTACGCCGATACACTTGAGAGTGCGCCGTACTCTGCGTTCCGCACCTCGCGAGCCGGTCGCGAGAAGATCGTCTACGCGGGCGCCAACGACGGCATGTTGCATGCGTTCAACGCCACGACGGGCATTGAGCGCCTGGCTTTCATACCCGGTCAGGTCTTCAGAAATCTGCCCGAGCTCACCAAGACGACCTATACGCATCGTTACTTTGTGGACGGCACGCCGACAGTGGGCGATGTCTTCTATGGCGGTGCCTGGCACACGGTGCTGGTCGGTGGTCTCAACAAGGGCGGACAGGGTATCTACGCTCTCGACATCACCAACCCGGGCCTCTTCGCCAGCGAAGACAACGCCAGCAGCATCTTCATGTGGCAGTACAGCGACAAGGACGGCGACGCGAACGCCAACAACAACGACGCTGACCTCGGCTACACCTACAGCCGTCCGGCCATCGTGCGCATGCCCAACAACGGCGGCACGCCCGGCAAGTGGGTGGCGGTCTTCGGCAACGGCTACAACAACACCGAGAACGATGCAGCTGCCGGCGGTGCGGTCAGCGCTACCGGCAACGCGGTGCTCTACATCGTGGACATCCAGACGGGCAATCTGATCAAGAAGATCGATACCAAGTTCGGTGCCGCACAGGATCCGCTGGCCCAGTCGCGACCGAATGGTCTCGCCACTCCGGCGCTGGTGGATCTGAATGGTGATTCGATGGTCGACTTCGCTTACGCGGGCGACCTGTTCGGAAACATGTGGAAGTTCAAGTTCCCCGACGGCAATTCCGCCAATTGGGACGTCGCCTACTATTCAGGCACGACTCCTGTGCCGCTCTACGTCGCGCAGGATTCGGCCGGCCGGCGCCAGCCGATCACCTCGCGCCCGGAAGTCGGCCGCGGTCCGAAAGGCGCTGGCATGGTAGTGCTGTTTGGCACCGGCAAGTTCACGGAAGCGAACGACAAGGTCGTACCGACAGTTGTTGCCAACCAGAGGACGCAGACCTTCTACGGCATCATCGATCCGAACCTCGGCGCCACAGACCCGCTGGTCGGTCGCGCGGCAACACTGACGCCACAGCAGATCCTGGTGGAGAAGATGTTTACGTTCGTGAACCCCGGTAGCGACCCGGCCAGCACCGCGGATGACACGACGTACACTGCGCCGGTACGTGTTACGAGCCAGAATCCGGCAGCGGCGAACACACGCGGCTGGTACATGGATCTGCTCTCGGGCACGCCAGGTCTTCCGCCCCCGGCGGGCTTCAAGGGCGAGATGCAGGTGACCGATTCCATCCTGCGCAACGGGCGGGTCATCTTTACGACCCTGATCCCGGACCCGGATCCGTGTAATTCGGGTGGCACCAGCTGGCTGATGGAAATGGATGCGCTGACGTGGCTCACACCTGCAGCTGCCGCCATTCGACGTCAATCGTGACGGCAAATTCGACAACCAGGACCTCGTGACGACGACGCT
The DNA here is from genome assembly GCA_963696675.1 of uncultured Gammaproteobacteria bacterium. GTDB lineage: Bacteria > Pseudomonadota > Gammaproteobacteria > Steroidobacterales > Steroidobacteraceae > DATBVX01. The sequence continues at coordinate 11,906 of CAVOLM010000039.1, forward strand.
CCCGGATGGCTCGACCTACACGGGCCCGATGAGCGGTCTGCAATCGGAAGTGGGCATCACGCCGAAGCCCGGCATCCTTGCGGGCGAGAAGGCGGAGTACAAGTACACTCCGGGCACGTCCGGCAACATCCAGATGACGATCGAAAACCCTGGCGCCAACGCGCTCGGGCGCCAGTCGTGGCGGCAGATCAGATAGGCAACGCTCCTGCAGCCCTCTCCCGCTGGGAGAGGGCGCGGGAGATGTCCAAGGAGCTTTCATGAGCAGCATTCGTCATCAACGCGGTGTGACCTTGATGGAGCTGATGGTGGTGATGGTGATCGTCGGCATCCTGGCCGCCATCGCGTACCCTGCCTATCGACAGACGGTGATGCGCACCAATCGCACCAATGCCAAGACGGCACTGACGCAGACAGCCCAGAATCTCGAGCGCTGCTTTACGCGCACCAACACATATGTCGGTTGCGTGGCACTGCCGTTCACGACAGCCGAAGGCAATTACCAGATCAGCGAGGCTGCAGCGGCGACTGCGACGACTTTCAGCCTGCAAGCAGTGCCGCAAGGCACTCAGGCGCAGGACGCCCAGTGCGCTACGTTCACCCTCAACCAGGCCAATGTGCGGGCAGTGACGGGATCGTTGGCGGCTACTCCGCAGCAGTGCTGGGGCCGCTGATTTCTTGCGAGGCTGGCGGGCGGCGGTTGGCCCACATCTCTTACTAACCGCTGACCGCCAGTCGTCTCGCTCCTCGGTCTTCAGTCCCCGCTTTCCAGCGTCCTTCGCAGGTAGCTTCCCGTATATGAACTCGGGTGGGCCGCGATCTGTTCCGGCGTCCCCGCTGCCACCAGGCGACCTCCGCCATCACCGCCCTCAGGGCCGAGATCGACGATCCAGTCAGCGGTCTTGATGACATCGAGATTGTGCTCGATGACGATGATCGTATTGCCCTCATCGCGCAGCCGCTCGAGCACGCGCAGCAGTTGCGCGATGTCGTGGAAGTGCAATCCCGTGGTGGGCTCATCCAGGATATAGAGCGTGCGACCCGTGGCGCGCTTGGAGAGCTCACGCGCCAGCTTCACGCGCTGCGCTTCGCCGCCCGACAGCGTGGTCGCGTTCTGCCCGAGCCGCAGGTAGGACAGGCCCACGTCCATCAGCGTCTCCAGTTTGCTGGCCACCGCGGGCACGTTCTGAAAGAAACGCCGCGCATCTTCCACCGTCATGTCGAGGACTTCGTGGATGCTGCTGCCCTTGTAACGGACCTCGAGTGTCTCGCGGTTGTAACGCCGGCCCTTGCAGACATCGCAAGGCACATAGACATCGGGCAGAAAGTGCATCTCCACCTTGATCACGCCGTCGCCCTGACAGGCTTCGCAGCGTCCGCCCTTGACGTTGAAGCTGAAGCGGCCCGCCTCGTATCCCCGCGCGCGCGCCTCGGGAACAGCGGCGAATAATTCACGGATCGGCGTAAACAGCCCCGTGTACGTCGCGGGGTTGGAGCGCGGCGTGCGGCCGATGGGGCTCTGATCGATATCGATGACACGGTCGATGTGCTCCAGACCCTCGATTCGCTCGCATGGCGCCGCGTCATACGTTGCATCGTTGAGCCGCGCCGCGACGTGGCGATACAAGCGTGTCGTTGACGAGCGTCGACTTGCCGGACCCCGAAACGCCGGTCACGCACGTCATCAGGCCGACGGGAAAATCAGCAGTGAGATTTTGCAGGTTGTTGCCGCTCGCGCCGACCACGCGCAGCACGCGATCGTCGCGTGACACACGGCGGGCGGGCACCTCGATCCGCAATCGACCGGCGAGATATTGCCCGGTGATGGAGTGCGGGTTGGCCTCGATGTCGCGCGGCGTCCCTTGTGCCACGACTTCACCGCCGTGCACGCCGGCCCCGGGACCGAGATCCAGCACGAAGTCGGCGCTGCGAATCGCTTCCTCATCGTGCTCGACGACGATCACGGTGTTGCCGAGGTCCCGCAGGCGCACGAGCGTGTCGAGCAGGCGCTGATTGTCGCGCTGGTGCAGGCCGATCGAAGGCTCGTCGAGAATGTACATGACGCCGACCAGCCCGGAGCCCACCTGGCTTGCGAGCCGGATGCGCTGCGCTTCGCCACCCGACAGGGTTTCGGCGCTGCGCTCGAGAGTCAGGTAGTCGAGACCCGACATTGGAAAGGAATCGCAACCGCTCTGCGATCTCCTTGACGATTCGCGCGGCGATCTCGCGCCGCCAGCCTTCGAGACTCAGCTCTGAAAACAGCGCCATGGCTGCGCCGACCGAAAGGCGCGTCACCTGCGGAAGACTCATCCCGTTGACAAAGACATGCCGCGCCGCGCGATTGAGTCGGGTGCCTGCACACTCCGGGCAGGGCCGGTTGCTCAGGTACTTGGCGAGCTCCTCGCGGACCGTGATCGATTCGGTCTCCTGATAGCGGCGCTCGAGGTTGGGAATGATGCCTTCGAAGCGATGCCGGCGCCGTATCGTGCCGCCCTGGCCATTGAGATAGCGGAACTCGACCTGTTCCTCGCCGCTGCCGTACAGAAGGATCTGCCGCACCTTTTCATCCAGCTCGTCCCACGGCGTTTCGATATCGAAGTCAAAGTGCCGGGCGAGCGCCTGGATCAACTGAAAGTAATAAGCATTGCGACGATCCCAGCCGCGCACGGCGCCACCCGCTAGGCTCAGGTGCGGATGGCCCACGACTCGTTGCGGGTCGAAAAACTGCTTGACCCCCAACCCGTCACAGGTCGGGCACGCACCGACCGGGTTGTTGAACGAGAACAGCCGCGGCTCGAGCTCCGACAGGCTGTATCCGCACACCGAGCACGCCATGCGGTCCGAGAACACGAGCTCTTCGCGATCCGGCTCGTCCATCCACGCGATACGCGCCACGCCATCACCGACGTTGAGGGCAGTCTCGAACGACTCGGCGAGTCGCTGCGCCAGGTCTTCGCGCACCTTGAAGCGGTCGATCACGATTTCGATGGTGTGCTTGCGCCGGGCGTCGAGCTTCGGCGGGTCATCGAGTTCCGCGACCTTTCCGTCGATGCGCGCCCGTACGAAACCCTGGCCGCGCAGTTCCTCGAGAGTTTCCAGGTGCTCGCCCTTGCGCTCGGTTACCACGGGCGCGAGCAGCAGCAGGGCCGCACCTGCCGGGATGCGCAACACCTGATCCACCATCTGGCTCACGGTCTGCGCCGCCAGCTCCTGGCCGTGCTCCGGGCAGCGCGGGATTCCCGCGCGGGCATACAGCAGGCGCAGGTAGTCGTAGATCTCGGTGACCGTGCCGACCGTCGAACGCGGGTTGTGCGAGGCGGATTTCTGCTCGATGGCGATGGCCGGCGAGAGTCCCTCGATCGTGTCCACGTCCGGCTTTTCCATCATCGAGAGGAACTGCCGGGCGTAGGTCGACAGCGATTCGACGTAGCGACGCTGGCCCTCGGCGTAGATCGTATCGAATGCGAGTGAGGACTTTCCGGATCCCGACAGGCCGGTGAATACGATCAGCCGGTCGCGCGGCAGCTCGACCTCAATGTTCTTGAGATTGTGCGTACGTGCGCCACGAATGCGGATAACGGACATCGCGTAACTGGTCGGCGGTTTAGAGAGCCGTGCAAGTGCTCGTCGGGCGGCAAAAATGCCAGCCGGGTACTATACGCGCGGCCTCAAGTTCGGCGCAAAGCCGGAGCCGGTCCGATTTCAGTGATGGGCCGGGTTGGCGCGTTTCTGTCCGTTTCCGCAAGGGTTGCAGATGCATCCCGCGGTGGCGGCGCATAGAATACCGCCCCTTCACCGCCCGACTGACCCTCGGCACGTTCACGATCTCACTTCTGTCTCGGAGGCTTCCATGGCTCGCGGCGTCAACAAGGTGATTCTCATCGGCCACCTCGGCGCCGATCCCGAAACCAAGTCGATGCCGAGCGGCATGTCGGTAGCGAACCTGAGCCTCGCCACGTCGGAGTCGTACAAGGACAAGCAGACTAACGAGTGGCAGGAGCGTACCGAGTGGCACAGGGTGGCGCTGTTCGGCCGACTCGCCGAAATCGCGGGCGAGTACCTGCGCAAAGGCTCACAGGTCTACATCGAAGGGCGCCTGCGCACGCGAAAGTGGCAGGACAAGCAGGGCAACGATCGCTACAGCACGGAAATCGTCGCAGCCGAAATGCAGATGCTGGGCGGACGCGGTGGAGCAGCTGGCGGCGCGAGCGCGGGTGCGGAAACGAGGCCGGCACGCAGTGCCGCGCCCGAACCTGCCGCGAGCGGCGGCGAGCGCGACACCGAGTTCGACGACGACATTCCCTTCTAGCCCCAGGAGCCACCATGCGCGCATTGATCGCTTCGACCCTGATCGTCGCAGCGTCCGTCTCTCTGGCAGCGCCGGATACAGCGGTCTACGAACAGGCTGTTGCGCACGCGGGCCGAAGTGCCAAGGACCTCGAACGCGATGCGCGCGAGCGTCCCGCCGAGGTCATGGCATTCGCGGGTTTCAAGCCCGGGATGCATGTTGCCGATATCTTCGCCGGTGGCGGCTACTACAGCGAGCTCATCAGCTATGTCGTCGGATCGACGGGCGAAGTGCTGATGGTCAACAACGTGCCGTACGAGGATTACGCGAAGGACGACATCAAGGCGCGCTTCAGCGACGAGAAGCGCCTGCCGAACGTCAAGCGCTCGGTCATCGAGAGTTGCGATCTGCAGCTTCGGCACTGCGACGCTCGATGCGGCAACCATCGTGATGTCATATCACGACCTCTTTTATGCCGATCCGCTCAACGGCTGGCCGAAGATCGATGAGCCTCACTTTCTCGACCAGATCTATACGGCGCTCAAGCCGGGTGGCGCCTTCCTGATCGTGGATCACGCGGCGAAGGCGGGGGCGGGCGCGAGTGTCGCACTCTCCCTGCACCGCATGGATGAAGACTTCGCGATCAAGGACATCACCAGTCACGGCTTCGTGTACGAGGGGCACTACGACAAGCTGCGCAACGCGGCTGACGATCGCAGCAAGATCGTGTTCGACAAGGAAATCCGTGGCAAGACGGATCGGTTCGTGCACCTGTACCGCAAACCGAAGGCGTGAATTCTCTTAGGGGTGGCTTAGTCGCGACGTCCGATCTGGTGCGTCGGGATGCGAGTCTCTACACGCGGTGTCGCCGGGTTATTGGCACATCCGGAGCAGCCTGAGAGCCGCGCGGCGCGTCGCTGACGGATGCTTTCCGGAAGGACGCGGTCGAGCATCGCATCGATACCCGAGCGCCAGCTCGCCGGCATCAGCACGTACGCCGCATAGAGCGTACTTGCAGCTACGGCAATGGCTACGAGCATTACCTGAATCCAGTACGACACGTCAGGCTCCCAGCGCGCGGGCCACGTGAAAGGTCGTGCCCGCGGCGAGGTACGCGAGCAGAAACATATACCCGGCCATGATCAATGGATAGCGCCAGGAGTTGGTTTCCCGCTTGACGACCGCAAGGGTCGAAAGGCACTGAGGCGCAAACACATACCAGGCAAGCAGCGCGAGCGCGGTAGCGATGCCCCATTCAGAAGAAATCATCGGAATGAGGTCACCGGCAACATCCTGCTTCGCTGCCGACAGCGCATAGACTGTACCCAGTGCGCCCACTGCGACCTCGCGGGCCGCCAGCCCGACGACCAGTGCGATGCAGATCTTCCAGTTGAAACCGATCGGCCCGAAGATCACGGCCAACGCCGCCCCGAGGCGTCCCGCGATGCTGTATTCGATCGCTGGTCCCTCGGCGCCTGGCGGAGGAGCCGGGAAGGAGCTGAGGAACCACAGCAGGACCATCAGCGAGAGAATGATCGTGCCCACCCGTGTCAGGAAGATCTCGACGCGTTGCCACAGACCGATGCGCAGATTCCTGAGGCTCGGCCAGTGGTACGCGGGTAGCTCCATCTGCAACGCCTGGATCGAGCGACGCGAGCTGGCGAGCTTGAGAAGCCACGCCACGAGCATCGCACCAGCCACTCCCGCGACATACAGAACGAAAAGAACCAATCCCTGCAGCTCGAAGTAGCGGCCCACTGTGAGCGCGGGGATGAATGCTGCGATGAGCAGCGCATAGACGGGCAGCCGCGCCGAACAGGTCATGAGAGGCGCAACCATGATCGTGACCAGGCGGTCGCGCGCGCTGGGAATCGTGCGTGTAGCCATGATGCCGGGAATGGCACACGCAAAGCTGGACAGCAGCGGAATGAAAGAACGGCCCGAGAGACCTACGCCACCCATCAGCCGATCGAGAAGGAACGCGGCACGCGGCAGATAACCGGAGTCCTCGAGGAGCAGGATGAAAAAAAACAGGATCACGATCTGCGGCAGGAACACGAGGACGCTGCCGACGCCGGCGACGACGCCATCGGTGAGAAGGCTGCGCAACGGTCCCGCGGGGAGGGTGGCAGTGAGCCATGCGCCAACCTGACTCACGCCGGCGTCGATCGCATTCATGACCGGCTGGGCCCAGCTGAAAACCGCCTGAAAGATCAGGAACAGCACGACGCCCAGGATTGCGACGCCGAGCACCGGATGCAGCAGCACGCGATCGATGCGATCGCTGAGCAACATCGCAGTTTCGCGGTCCGCGCCAATGGCGAGGAGGATGCGCTGGACTTCGCGATGGTCGTGGAGCGTATTTGACTGGATCGCGGCGACCGCCGGCGACGCTACGCGCAGGCAGCGACTGCACTTCCCGTTCCAGTCGTTCCGCGAGGCGCCGGCTGCCGTCGGCGCGCACCGCGACAGTTTCGACTACGGGTACGCCCAGTTCACGTGCGAGCGCTGTGGTGTCGATGTCGAGGCCGCGCTTGCGAGCCAGGTCCACCATGTTGAGCGCGACGATGAGTGGGCGCCCGAGTCGCTTCAGGCCCAGTACCAGGCGCAGGTGCTGGCGCAGGTTCGTCGCATCTACCACAGCGACCAGCAGGTCGGGCACGGGCTCGCCGGCACGTCGACCGAACAACACGTCGCACACCACCTGCTCGTCGATGCTGCTCGGGTTGAGACTGTAGGAACCTGGAAGATCGAGCACGCGAACACTCTGCCCACCCGAGGTGTGCAGCGTGCCCTCTTTGCGCTCGACGGTAACCCCGGCGTAGTTGGCGATCTTCTGTCGGCTGCCGGTCAACAGATTGAAGAGCGCCGTCTTACCGCAGTTGGGATTGCCGACGAGCGCGACGAGGGGGCTCGTCGACGCGGCGGCGGAAGACGTCATGGCGCTGGATCAGCCTCCGGTTGCGTGCGTTCGATCCGGATGCAATCGGCTTCGTGTCGCCGCAGGGCGAAGGTGGAGGTTCCGACCCGTACTGCGATGGGCTCGCCACCGAACGGTCCGCGAGCCACGACGCGCAGGCGCTCGCCAACGAAAAAACCGAGCTCGGATAGTCGTTGCCCAAGTGCTGCGCCCGCCGCATGGCGCGGTGGATCGACCGCGGCGACGTACGCGGTGTCATCTACCGCGAGTTCGCTCAGGCGCGATGGGGCTTGCTCTGTCGGCTTTCATAGGTGCTCGAAAGTATTCGGGATAGTACTGCAAATGCGAATCACTCTCAAACACATTTTTGTTGAACCGTGCGCCGGTCGAGCTCCTATGTTCAAACGCACCCGGTGCCCCAAGCCCTTCACGCGCATGGGTCTCCTCGCGTCGTCACGCTTTTGGCCCCACGCACCGCGCAGGGGCGCCTAATTGGCTGATTTTCATGGTTCCAGGGGGTTGCCCGCAGATGCCGGGTCCGGCAGGCAGCGCTTCAATTATTCACATCAACCCGCTAACCTCTCCGGCCCTTTCCCAGCGAGCCTTCAATGCCCGGCCGGCTATTCGTCAAGACCTTCGGCTGCCAGATGAATGAGTACGACTCTGCCCGCATGGCAGACGTCCTGCGCGAGGCCGAGGGCCTGGAGCCCACCGCAGAGCCGCGCGACGCCGACGTGCTCCTCGTCAATACCTGCTCAGTGCGCGAGAAAGCGCAGGAGAAGGTCTTCTCCCTACTGGGCGAATGGCGGCTCATCAAGCAACGCCGCCCGCACGTCATCATCGGCGTCGGCGGCTGCGTCGCGAGTCAGGAGGGCGAGGGGATCACTGCCCGCGCCGGTTGGGTCGACCTGGTCTTCGGACCGCAGACGCTGCATCGCCTCCCGGAAATGATTCGCGAAGTCAGGACGCGCGGCCGGGCCGTCGTCGATGTGAGCTTCCCTGAAATCGAGAAATTCGATCGACTTCCCGAGCCGCGAGCGGCGGGTGCCACCGCGTACGTTTCCATCATGGAAGGCTGCAGCAAGTACTGCACGTTTTGCGTCGTTCCCTATACGCGTGGCGAAGAGATGAGTCGCCCGTTCGAACAGGTCATGGATGAGGTGAGCGCGCTCGCAGCACAAGGAGTGCGCGAAGTGACGCTGCTCGGGCAGAACGTCGATGCCTACGCGGGCGCGACGGCAGATGGCGGTAGCGCTGATCTCGCGACGCTCATTCATTATGTCGCTGAGCTCGATGGAATCGAGCGCATCCGCTTCACGACCTCGCACCCAGCCGAGTTCGACGACTAGCCTGATCGAAGCCTATGCCAGCGTGCCGAAACTCGCCGCGCATCTGCACCTGCCGGTGCAGAGCGGCTCTGATCGCATTCTGGCGCAGATGAAGCGCGGCTACACGACACTCGAGTACAAGCAGCGCATTCGCAAGCTGCGCGAGGTACGACCGGACATCGCTGTGTCGTCCGACTTCATCATCGGCTTTCCCGGCGAAACCGAGCACGATTTCGCTGCCACGATGCGGCTGGTCGAGGATGTCGGTTTCGACCAGTCCTTCAGTTTCATCTACAGCCGTCGTCCCGGGACGCCCGCCGCGGCCTTGCGGACGATGTGCCGCACGCCGAGAAGCAGCGGCGCCTGGAGCTCCTGCAGCAGCGCCTCAACGCCAACGCGCGCGCGATCAGCGAGCGAATGGTCGGCACAGTGCAGCGAGTCCTGGTTGAACGGCCGGCGAAGAAGAATCCGCGCCAGCTCGCGGGACGCACCGAGAACAATCGCTGGGTCAACTTCGATGGTCCCGCATCGCTCGTCGACCAGTTCGTGGATGTTTCTATCACGGAAGCCTTGAAGAACAGCCTGCGGGGTCGGCTGGTCGCGACCAGTGCCGGTTGCGCCGGCGAAGCGCTGCTGGCGTCGGGCTAGGGAAGGGAATTGGCATCACAGATTGCCACGCGCGACTTTGAGCTCGAACCCGCGGACAACGGCAGGCTCGCGGGCCTGTGCGGTCCGCTCGATGAGCACCTGCGCCAGATCGAGCAGACCCTCGGTGTGGACATCAGCCATCGCGGCAATCATTTCCATGTCACCGGCGGTGTGACTGCGACGGCCGATGCCGAGCAGATTCTCAAGCAGTTGTTCGCCTTCACGCAGGAAGGTGAGGTGACACCCGAGCGCGTTCACCTGTCGCTGCGCGAGCGCAGCATGACGGATGAACCCGCGGGCGAGCCACGCGCCGAGGACGAGTTGCTGGTGCGCACGCATCGCGGCGGCATCCATGCGCGCGGCCCCAATCAGCAGCAGTATCTGTCCAACATTCGCCGCTTCGATCTGACTTTCGGGATCGGCCCGGCCGGCACGGGCAAGACCTACCTGGCGGTGGCGTGCGCCGTGGAAGCATTGCAGGCCGATCGTGTGCGGCGAATCGTGCTGGTACGGCCGGCGGTCGAGGCCGGAGAACGTCTCGGCTTTCTGCCCGGTGACATGGCACAGAAGGTCGATCCGTATCTGCGACCGATGTACGACGCGCTCTACGAGATGCTCGGGTTCGATCGGGTGGCGCGATTCGTCGAGCGAGCGGTCATCGAAGTCGCACCTCTTGCGTTCATGCGCGGACGATCGCTCAACGACGCGTTCGTCATTCTCGACGAGGCGCAGAACACCACGGCCGAGCAGATGAAGATGTTCCTCACGCGTATCGGTTTCGGGTCCAAGGCGGTCGTGACCGGCGACATCACGCAGACCGATCTGCCCGCCGGCCGTGCTTCCGGCCTCAAGAATGTCATCGATATCCTGAGCGGGGTCGAAGGTGTGGCGTTCACTTATTTCACCGCTCGCGATGTCGTGCGCCATCCTCTGGTGCAGCGAATCGTACAGGCCTACGAGGACAAGAAGACGTGAGCGCCGGGAGACACAGGGCAGGAGCCTGGTGGCTCGAAGCCTCGAGCCGCGAGGTCTTCTGCAGTACGCGGCCAACGATCGAAGCCCCGTGGTCCATCGCTGGAAGTCAGCGTGCACTTCGCCACCCGCAAACCGTGGGTGCCCTCGAGTGTCCGGATCTCTTTCTGGGCGTTTGAAGCGCTGGGGCGCAAGCGCGGACGTTGGGATCTGGCCGTGCGCGTCGTGGGCGCTGCGGAAAGCCGCCGGCTCAACCGCCGGTATCGCCGCCGGGATCGCCCGACCAACGTGTTGTCGTTCCCAGCCACGGTGTCGCAGGCGGACGGTACGCGCCCACTGGGTGATCTCGTGATCTGCGCGCCGGTCGTGGCACGCGAGGCGCGTGCACAAGACAAGTCGTTGGCGCAGCATTGGGCGCACATGATCGTGCACGGCACGCTGCACCTGCTCGGGTATGACCACGAGCGCGTCGACGACGCGCGACGCATGGAACGTTACGAAGTGGGCGTGCTTCGAACGCTGGGGTATCCCGACCCATATGGCTGACGATCCTCACAGTACCAGCACGACCGGGCGCTGGCTGCGTCGCCTCAGGCAGGGCAAGAGCGGCGAGCCCCGCGATCGTGAGCAGCTCAGCCAGGAACTGCGCGAGGCGAGTGAGCGAGGCATCATCGATGCGGATGCCTTGTCGATGATCGAAGGGGTGCTGGAGGTCGCGGACACGCAGGTGCGTGACATCATGATTCCGCGCTCGCAGATGGTCGTGATACAGCGGGACGATGCGCCGGAAGCGATCCTGCCGGTGGTCGTGGAATCGGGACACTCGCGCTTTCCGGTCACCGGTGAGGATCGCGACCAGGTGGTCGGTATCCTGCTCGCCAAGGATCTGCTGAAGTATTTCGCCGAGGCGGGCGAGCGCCTGGACTTCGATATCAAGGAATTCCTGCGTCCCGCCATCGTGGTGCCGGAGAGCAAGCGTCTGAACGTGCTGCTCAAGGAGTTTCGCGGCAGCCACAATCACATGGCGATCGTGGTGGACGAGTACGGTGGAGTTTCGGGACTGGTGACCATCGAGGATGTCGTCGAGCAGATCGTGGGTGAGATCGACGATGAATACGATGTCGAGGACGATCAGCCGATCCGACGCGAAGGCCCACGCCAGTTCGTGGTGCGGGCGCTCACGCGCATCGGTGAATTCAACGAATATTTCGGCGCGGAGTTCACCAACGATGAATTCGACACGATCGGGGGTTTGATCACTCACCAACTGGGGCGCCTGCCACGCCGGGGTGAGGTCATCACGGTGGACGGTTTCGAATTCCGGGTGCTGCGAGCCGATCGCCGGCGCATCGATACCCTGCGCTTAACGACGCCCCGCGATATTCCCACGCGCGTGGATGAATGAGGCTTCGGGGAACGGCTGATCGGTGGGCGGCACTGCTCAGCTTTCTGCTGGGCGCGGCGTTGTCGCTTGCTTTCGCACCGCTCGAGCTCTTTCCCCTCGCGGTCCTGTGCCCGGCCGCCCTGTTCCTGATGTGGGAGTCGGCGACGCCGCGTCGCGCGGCGTGGCTGGCCTTCTGGTTCGGCTCTGGCACTTTTCTCGCCGGCACCTACTGGCTCTACACCAGCGTGCACGTGTTCGGACAGGCGCCGATCTGGGTGGCGTTCCTGTTGATGCTCGGGCTGGTCGCCGTCATGGGCCTGTATCATGCCGCCGTCGGCTACGCGTCGACGCGCTGGCTTCCGGCACGCGGAGCGTGTCGGTGGCTGATTGGTGTGCCGGTGATGTGGCTGCTCATGGAATGGCTGCGCGGCTGGGTGCTGAGCGGCTTTCCGTGGCTTGCGCTGGGTTACAGCCAGATCGATACCTGGCTCGCCGGGTATGCGCCGGTCGGCGGCGTTTACTTCATCAGCCTGCTGGTTCTCGTGTCGGCGGGTGCGCTGGTCCTGCTGCTGCGTGGTTCCAGGTCCGAGCGCATCGCCGCCGCGGTGGTGGCCCTCGCTATCTGGGTCAGCGGTGCTGTCCTATCGCGAGTCGATTGGGCACATCCGGTACGCGCGCCGGTGACGGTGAGCCTGGTGCAAGGTGCGATTTCGCAGGATCTCAAGTGGCAGGCGGAAAATCGCGAGACGACATTGACACTCTATCGAGCGCTGACTGAGAGAGCCTTCGGGAGCCAGATCATCGTGTGGCCGGAAGCCGCACTGCCCGCGCTGGAGCACGAGCTCAAGGACTACCTCGACCAGCTCTACCGCGATGCGCAGGCGCGCGGTTCCGACCTCATCATCGGCATTCTGCGCTATGACTTCACGCGCGATCAGTACCGCAATTCGATCGTCGCCGTGAACGGCTCTCTGACCTGGTACGACAAACGTCGTCTGGTGCCGTTCGGCGAGTTCTTTCCCGTGCCAGCCTTCGTGCGCAAATGGATGCGACTCATGAGCCTGCCGTATGTCGACATGACGGCCGGCGATCCGGAACAGCCGCCCCTGGTTGCGGCCGGCGAGAAACTTGGAGCAACGATCTGCTACGAGGACGCCTATGGCAGCCAGCAACTTGCCGTGCTCAAGGAGGCAACGCTGCTGGTCAATGTCAGCAACGATGCGTGGTTCGGTGATTCGACCGCGCCTCACCAGCACCTGGAAATTGCGCGCATGCGTGCACGCGAGGCGAGCCGGTACATGCTGCGCGCCACCAACAACGGGATTACCGTGATCATCGACCCGCGCGGTGCAGTCGTGCAGCGCCTTCCGCAGTTTCAGCCGGCGGTGTTGAGCGCGACCGTGCAACCTCGCTCGGGGCTGACGCCTTATGCAGCGTGGGGGAACGTACCGGTCGTGCTGCTGGCCGTCGCCGGCCTGTTGCTCGTGCTCGCCCTGCAGCGCCGTCGCTTGCCCGCGGCTGAGCACAGCACTCCGGCGCACCGCCCGGACACCCTCTGACGGAGGCACTCGTTTGGCAGCGCAACCTTGGCCTCGAATCGCTGTCGTGGGTGCCGGCGCGGTGGGTTGTTACTACGGCGGCATGCTTGCCCGGGCGGGTGCGCCCGTGACACTGATCGGGCGTGCCACGCATGTCGAAGCGATGGCGCGCGATGGGCTCTACCTCGAGGGAACCCGGGTCAGGGAGCGCATTCGTGTTGGCGCATCGACGGATATTGCCGTCGTCGCCGATGCGCAGATCGTCCTCGTCTGTGTAAAGACGACGAACACCGAAGAAACTGCACAATCGCTCGCGCCACGCCTGCACAGCGGAGCCCGGGTGGTCAGCTTGCAAAACGGTGTCGATAACGCAGAACGAATGCGCGCGGCTGGCGGCCTTCAGGCGCTCGCGGCCGCCGTCTATGTGGCTGCAGAGATGGCTGGGCCCGGACATGTACGGCAGAGCAGCCGCGGCGATCTGGTCCTTGGTGATCCTTTGGCGATGGCGCGCGCCGGGGAGATCGATGCGCTGGCGGCACTTTTCAACCGTGCCGACATTCCCTGCGCCGTCACGAGTGATATCAAGGCCGACCTGTGGAAGAAGCTGGTCCTCAACTGCACTTACAACGCGATCTCGGCGCTGGCGCGTGCACGCTATGGTCGGATCGTGCGCGATCCCGGCACGAGAGTTCTTCTGACGCGCGTGGCGGCAGAAACCGTAGCGGTCGCCAATGCTGCGGGCGTGAACATCGATCTCGAAGAACAGATCGCGGCGGGTCTCAAGCTGGGTGAGGTGATGCCGGACGCCCTTTCGTCGACCGCGCAGGATATTGCGCGCGGCAAGTGCACGGAGATCGACTCGCTCAATGGTTACGTGGTGCGCGTCGGTGAGGAGCTCGGCGTACCGGTTCCGATCAACTACGCGCTCTACAAGATGGTGAAGTTGCTGGAAGAATCAGCATAATCCGCGCCCGCACGATCGATAACTGGAGAAAACGATGCAGCTACGTTCCGCAGTCTGGTGGTCGATGGTTCTCACGTTCGCCTGCGCGGTGTCCGTGACGCCGCTCAGTGCGTTCGCCAAGACGCAGAAACCGCCACTGCACGGCCAGCATTGGGTCGCGATCACCGGGAAACCGCTGGCGGCCACCGCCGGCGCCATCACGTTTCAGAAAGGCGGCAACGCGGTCGATGCGGCCTGCGCCATGATCGCTGCGACGGCAACGATGTGGGACGTATTGAGCTGGGGTGGCGAAACGCAGGCGCTCATCTACAACCCGAACACCGGCAAGGTGATCGGCGTGAATGCACTTGGTGTGGCGCCAACTGGCGCGACGCCGGAATTCTTTCGCGCGCGCGGGATGAAATATCCGCCCGAATATGGGCCCCTCGCCGCCGTGACACCGGGCACACCCGGCGGGATCATGACGATGCTCGCCGAGTTCGGAACGCTGAGCCTCGAAGAGGTGCTCGCGCCGGCCATTGCGCTCGCGGATGGCTATCCGATCGAGCGCGAAACAGCCGACTCCATCGAACGTAACAAGGCGCGCATCAAGGAGTGGCCCGAGTCGAAGCGGACATTGTTGGTGCATGCGGGCCAATTGCGCGAAGCTCCCGAGGCAGGAGAGATCTTCCGTCAGCCGGATCTCGCGGCGACCTTGCGCAAGCTCGTGGAAGCCGAGCGCAAGGCGCGAGCATCAGGGAAGGACCGCAAGGCCGCCATCATGGCCGCGTACGAGCGCTTCTACAGGGGTGATATCGGCGCTGAATTCGTGCGCGGATCGAAGGAGGTCGGCGGTCTGATCACGCAGCAGGACCTCGGGAACTGGAAGGTGCACCTCGAAGAGCCAGTGCATGTGAACTACAAGGGCATCGAGGTCTACAAGCTCACGACCTGGGTTCAGGGTCCGGTGATGCTGCAGGCACTCAATCTTCTTGAGTCCTTCGATCTCAAGTCGATGGGCTACAACAGTGCCCGCTACATCCACACCCTCTATCAGGCGATGAATCTCGCTTATGCCGATCGCGATTTCTATTACGGCGATCCGTATTTCCCGCCAGCGGAGCCAGTGAAGGGACTGCTGTCCAAGGATTACGCACACACGCGCGCCAAGCTCATCGGTGCAGATCGCAACAACCCGGACATCCGCCCCGGCGATCCCTATCCATTCCAGGGTGGGACCAATCCCTATCAATCGCTGCTTGAGCAATGGCACAGCAGGATGCCGGATCTCAACGCACGGGCGGAGTTCGATCGTCACTTTCGCCTCGGCACCACGAGCGTAGAGGCCGCGGACGACAAGGGCTGGGTCGTCTCAGTCACCCCGAGTGGCGGGTGGCTACCGGCAGTGATCGCGGGCAAGACTGGTATCGGCATGAGCCAGCGCATGCAGAGCTTCGTGCTCGACGCAAGCGAGAATCCCTTCAATGTGGTCGAGCCTGCCAAGCGTCCGCGTGCAACTCTGACACCGACGCTGGCGTTGAAAGACGGCAAGCCGTTCCTCTCCTTCGCTGTGCAGGGCGGCGATACGCAGGATCAGAACCTGCTGCAGTTCTTTCTGAACGTGGTCGAGTTCGGAATGACGGTCCAGGAGGCGACCGAGGCCGCCAATATCACCAGCTACCAGATGCGCGACTCATTCGGCGAGCACGAGTCGATGCCCGGACGCCTGACGCTCAACGAGTCGATCTCTCCATGGGTGCGCGAGGACCTGCGGCGCATGGGATACAAGCTGGAGTTCGAAGAGCGGACTTCCGGGCCGATCAATGCGATTTACTTCGATCGTGCGCATGGCACGCTCTGGGGTGGCTCGAGCAATCACGGTGAGGACTACGGCATCGCCTGGTAGCGCTGCACTGCTGCCTGCTCTACCGAAAGGCGGCGCAGGCCCGCGTACATAAGGCCCAGCGCGGGCAGCAGCAACAGGTGATACGTGGCGTTGTGATCGAATCGCGCTGGATCGATCGCCATACCGCGCTGCTGGGCAATCGCTGCGATGACGGAAGTGCCGAGTCCACCGAGGACCAGCAGTGACCCCGGTGAGTGCAGCCGGCGAAGGAGTCCGGCGATACACAGCAGGGTACCCGCAACGGTCGCGACCAGGCTGAGCAGAAAGCGGGGGTCCTGCCAGCTCAACACGGCGTAAGCGACCAGCAGGCCCACGACGATGATCATGATCAGTCGTACGTGTCTCGCACCGAGCAGATCGATGCCGGTCAACGCCAGGCCGGCGGCGGTTACGCCTGCGAACAGCATCGAGAACCACCACACGATGGCCTGTGCCAGGTCTTGCCGTTCACTGAAGAAAGCGTGCCAGATTCCGCCGGCGAGCGCGGCGAGTGCGAAGCCTGCAAAAAAAATCACTGGTCCGTGCAACTGCCACGACCGTTCGCGTGCGAATGGTCTGGCGCAGGCGATGCAAAGCGCAGCCAGAAGGAAATCGGTGAGGCCTGTGATGAGCTCCGCCATGGTTCGAGCTCGCTCGCAGCGGCGGATTGCGGCACCGGTGATTGCGAGCGACGGGCCGGTGTACCTCGGCGTGATCGCGACGGGCCTAGTATAGTCGCGCGGATGATCAGGATCGATCACGTGGGTCTCGTCGGCCGCGACGTCGCGGCCCTGCAGAGCTCGTTCGAGCGGCTCGGGTTCATCACCACGCCGCCGAAGCTCCTCATGCAGGCGGACCCGAAGACCGGCGAACGGCACTCGCTCCAGCAGCTGTGCTCGCACGCGGTCCTCGAGCAAGGCTATGTCGAGCTCTCCACGCTGCAGAGCGAGGGCCTGCAGCATCCGGTATCGGCCTATGTGCGCCGTCACCACGGCCTCGAGATCCTTGCATTCAGCAGCACCGACATCAACGCGGACGTCGAGCGCTGCCGTGTCGCCGGCCTCGAACCGTCGCCGGTATCGATCGCGACTCGCGACGTGGCCTACGGCCCACGCAGGGGAGCTGCGCAGTTTCACTGGTTCACGCTTGCGGCGCGCAGCGCACCCGAAGGGTTGGTGTGCTTCGTGCACAACCACACCCCCGAGCTCGTCTTTCAGCAGGAAGTGATGGGGCACCCGAACACCGCAAGCGCCATCACTGGCGCGACCATCGTGTCGCCAGATCCCGAGCGCACGGCACAACTGTACCGGGTGCTGCTGCAGGAAGACCCGCGAGGGGAACAGGGTGATCAGTGCTTCGAATGGGGGACGCAGCGCTTGCGCATTACGACGCGGCACACCTTCGTCGCAGACTATCCCGGTGCCGGGGTGCGCAAGCTGCCGTGCCTGGCCGCATTTGAGGTGACGGTGCGCGACATCGCGAGCACGTCTGGCTATCTCACGCGCGCGCGAGTGCGCTTTCAGCCGCGACATGATGGCGGGCTCTGGGTTGGCCCGCGCTCTGCGTGCGGCGCAGCGTTGCAGTTTACGCCACAGCCGCCTTGAGGATCTGGTGACGCGCCCACGCGCGTCGGCGCGTGGGCAGCGACGGCGTCATTCAGACAATGTGCTGATTTGGCCGCGCCACCGCAGTCGTGTATCCTTGCGCGCTCTCCGCAAGGCCTTGATTTTACGAAGTATCCATGCAGGAACGTTACGACGCCGCCGAGCTCGAGTCCCAGGTACGCACCTATTGGGATCAACAGCGGCTGCTCGAAGCGCCGGAGGACACCGAGCGGCGCAAGTACTACTGCCTGTGCATGTTCCCGTACCCGAGCGGACGGCTGCACATGGGGCATGTGCGCAACTACACCATCGGCGATGTGATCACGCGTTACATGCGCATGTGTGGCTGCAACGTGCTGCAGCCCATGGGCTGGGACGCGTTCGGTTTGCCCTCGGAGAACGCCGCGATCGCGAGCAGCGTGCCGCCGGCGAAATGGACCTACGACAACATCGTGTACATGCGCGCGCAGCTCAAGTCGCTCGGCTTCGCGATCGACTGGCGACGCGAATTCGCGACCTGTGAGCCGCAGTACTACCGCTGGAATCAATGGTTATTCCTGCGGATGCTCGAGCGCGGCATCGCGTACAAGACGACGGGTGTCGTGAACTGGGACCCGGTCGATCAGACCGTGCTCGCCAACGAGCAGGTGATCGATGGCCGCGGCTGGCGCACTGGCGCTCCGGTCGAGAAGCGCGAAATCCCGATGTATTACCTGCGCATCATGGACTACAAGGAAGAACTGCTCAGCGCACTCGAAGGGCTCGATGGCTGGCCCGAGCGGGTGAAGCTGATGCAGGCTAACTGGATCGGCAAGAGCAAGGGCGTCAACTTCGGCTTTCCATACGAGATCGATGGCGCGCGGCATTTGTTGCGCGTTTTCACTACGCGCGCCGACACGATCATGGGCGCGACGTTCGTCGCCATCGCGCCGGAGCACCCGCTTGCAACCCGGCTCGCGCGCGACAATCCTCGCGTCGCCGCCTTCATCGAGGAGTGCCGCAGCGGCGGCGTGACTGAAGCCGAGTTCGCGCTGATGGAAAAGAAAGGTGTGCCGACAGGCTTCTTTGTCACACACCCCTTGACGCAGGAAAAGATCGAAGTCTGGGTCGGCAATTACGTGTTGATGGCCTACGGCGAAGGCGCAGTGATGGGTGTGCCCGGCCACGACGAACGTGATTTCGCATTCGCGCGCAAGTACGCCTTGCCGATCAAGCCCGTGATCGACGTCGACCAGCACACCTATTCAACCGAGAGCTGGCAGCCGTGGTATTCCGACCACGGCCGCTGCGTGAACTCAGGCCCGTATGATGGGCTCGACTATGATCAGGCAGTCGCTGCCGTGGCGCGCGACCTGCATGCGCTGGGGCTCGGTGAGGAACAGACGGTCTGGCGCCTGCGGGACTGGGGCATCTCTCGACAGCGTTATTGGGGTTGCCCGATACCCATCGTGCATTGTCCGGCTTGCGGTGATGTACCGGTGCCCGATCGCGATCTTCCGGTAGTACTGCCGGAAGGTCTGGTACCCGATGGCAGTGGCAATCCGCTGGCGAAGACGCCCGCGTTCTACGAATGCAAGTGTCCGCAGTGTGGCATTCCCGCGCGCCGCGAGACCGACACGATGGACACGTTCGTCGATTCCTCGTGGTACTACATGCGCTTCGCCAGCCATGACAACTCAAGTGCGGCAGTCGACGAGCGCACGCACTATTGGGCGCCGGTGGATCAATACATCGGCGGCATTGAGCATGCGATCCTGCACCTGCTGTACTCCCGCTTCTGGACGCGCGTGATGCGTGATCTTGGACTGGTGTCGTTCTCCGAGCCCTTCATGAACCTGCTCACCCAGGGCATGGTGCTCAACGACATCTACTCGCGCACCGGCGCGGACGGTCGTGTCACTTACTTCAATCCTGCGGACGTCGACGTCAAGATGGATTCGAAGGGAGGCCGCGCGGGTGCGGTGCTCGTCGCTGACGGCCAGCCGGTCGCGTGGGAAGGCAGGCGCACGATGTCGAAATCGAAGAACAACGGCGTAGATCCGACTGCGCTCGTGGAACAGTTCGGCGCCGACAGCGTGCGGCTCTTCATGATGTTCAAATCCCCGCCGGAGGACACCCTCGAGTGGTCCGATGAAGGTGTGCAGGGAGCGCAGCGCTTCCTGAAACGCCTGTGGAAGGCCGTACACGAGCATGTCATCGAGGGAGTCCCCCCTTCTGCGCTGGTGGCGAGGATCGACCACGCAAGCCTCACCGGTGCACAGCGGGAAATGCGGCACCTGACTCACCAGATGTTGACGAAGGTGACGGACGACATCGGGCGCCGGCGCACATTCAACACCGCGATCGCCGCGGTGATGGAGCTGATGAATGGCCTTGCGCGGTTCGAGGATGACGGCGACGGTGCCCGCGCGGTGCGCCAGGAAGCCCTCGAGATCGTGGTACTTGCGCTTGCGCCGATCGTGCCGCACATCTGCCATGTACTGTGGCAGGCACTCGGTCAGCGGGGCGCGGTGATCGATGCACGCTGGCCGGAGCCCGATCCCGCCGCGCTTACCCAGGATGTGCTGGAGATCGTGGTGCAGGTCAACGGCAAGCTTCGCGGACGCATCCAGGTACCTGCCACCGCGGACGAAGCGCAGATCACTCAGGCGGCACTGGCTGATGCGAACGTGCGGCGCTTCGTGATGGACAAGCCGGTGCGCCGGGTAATCGTGAAGGGCAAGCTCGTCAATGTGGTTGTCTAGAAAAGCCATCAAGGGGCGCACCCTTGAGAAGCGCGACGTGGGGCATCCGCGTTGCGCGCTCGTGCTTATCGCCAGCATGCTGTTGGGCGGATGCGGCTTTCACCTGCAGGGTGCGACGACGATGCCCGCTGCTATGAGAATGACCTATCTAGAGGCCGAGGATGAGCGCAGCACCTTTCTTCTCACACTGCAGCGCTCGCTGAAGGCGAGCGGGTCCACCATCACCCCGGACCGCGCTGCCGCCACTGCGGTGCTCCATATTGAGCGCGATGAAACCGGTCAGCGCGTCCTTTCTGTGTCGGCCGCCAACAAGCCGACCGAGTACGAGATTTTCTACACCATCAAGTATTCGGTGACCTCGGAGGGGAAGGAACTCCTCACTTCGCAGACGCTGACCCTCACGCGCGACTACAGCTTCGACGAAACAACCTTGCTTGCGAAGGAACAGGAAGAAGACATCCTGCGCGAGGCGCTGGCACGCGATCTGACGGGGATCGTGATGAGCCGGCTGGCGAGTCTGTAGGAGACTCATGTCCCGGACCTCTCGCGAGGACGTGGAGCGGAATCGTTGTCAGCCGCTTCGGTAGTAACGCTCGCCCAGGTGCCACGTCTCGTCGTGGCGACACTGCTCTCGCGCTACGGCCTGGAACTCAGGCTGATCGGTGTCGGCGAACTGATCCCAGGCTCGTACTGGGGCGAGACCGAGGCCGGGCTGAAAGGCGACAAGCTGTTCGCACGCCTCGACACGCCACTGCATTCGGTGCTGCACGAGGCGGCTCACTACATCTGCATGACACCGGAGCGTCGCGCGGGGCTCGATACGGACGCGGGCGGCGAGTACATCGAAGAAAACGCCGTCTGCTACCTGCAGATACTCTTGTCCGATCAAGTCCCGGGCTACGGTCGCGCGCGCATGCTGACCGACATGGACTCGTGGGGATACACGTTTCGACTCGGTTCAGCGCAGGCCTGGTTCGAGCGCGACGCCACCGACGCGCACGACTGGCTGCTGCAGAAGGAACTGATTGACACGGACGAGCGACCGACTGGTCGGGTGAGGGAGTAATCGGGGTCGTGCCTGTGCCGGCTCAGCGGCGCGCAAAGCGGTCCGTGGCGCTCACCAGCTCGTGCAGGATTCCCGGCTCCATCGCGGAATGTCCGGCATCGGGCACCACGTGGAACTCGGCCTCAGGCCAGGCGCGATGCAGATCCCATGCGCTCATCATGGGGCAGACCACGTCATAGCGTCCCTGCACGATCACCGCCGGTACTTGGCGGATAGCCCCGACGTCGCGCAGCAACTGGTCTTCGTGCTGAAAGAAGCCGCGATTCACGAAGTAATGGCACTCGATGCGCGCCACAGCCGTCGCGAATTCGTCATCGCTCCAGCGAGCGATATTCTCTTGGTTCACATGGAGATAACTCGTGGCCGCTTCCCAGATCGACCACGCTTTTGCCGCATCCAGGGCCACCTTCGGATCGTTACCCGTCAGTCGCCGATAGAACGCGGCCACGAGATCCGAGCGCTCCGACGCGGGGATGGGTGCGAGATAGTGCTCCCACGGATCGGGAAACACTGCGTTGGCGCCCTGCTGGTAGAACCAGCGAATCTCTGCCTGTCGCAACAGGAAAATGCCGCGCAGCACGAGTTCGGTGACGGCTCGCGGATGTGTTTGCGCGTATGCGAGAGACAATGTGCTGCCCCACGAGCCACCGAACACCAGCCAGCGTTCGATTCCGAGATGCTCACGCAACCGTTCGATGTCATCGACCAGGTGCCACGTGGTGTTGTCTATGAGACTCGCGTGCGGGCGACTGCGACCGCAGCCGCGCTGATCGAACAGCACGATGCGATAACGCTTCGGGTCGAAGAAGCGGCGCGAATCCTTGCCGGCGCCAGCGCCAGGTCCGCCGTGAACGAAGAGCGCGGGCTTGCCACGCGGATTGCCGCACTCCTCGTAATAGATCTCATGCTGCGCGGACACGCGCAGCATCGCCGTGCGGAAAGGGTCGATGGGAGGATAAAGACCGCGGCGTTTGCTGCTGCGCGGGGCAGCGCGTACCGTGCGGGCGGACTTGCGGGTTGCGGGTGTCTTGCGCGGTGCGGCGGGTCGCTGCTTCGCGCGACGCCTCATGTTCTCGTCACCATGGGCCCGAGAGGGCGTCCCCCCAGCAGGTGCACGTGCAGGTGATATACCTCCTGCCCCCCGTGCGCGTTGCAATTCACGATCAGCCGATAGCCGTTGTCCGCGATCCCTTCCTTGCGGGCCAGATCGCGCGCAACGGTCACCATGTGCCCGATGAGCGCCTCGTCCTCGTCGGCGATATCGTTGACGGTGGGTATCGGCTTGTTCGGCACGATGAGAATGTGCGTCGGCGCGGCCGGCCGGATGTCACGAAACGCCGTAACGCGCTCATCCCTGTGCACCACCGCGGCAGGCAGCTCTCCGGCGATGATCTTTTCGAACAATGTCGGCATCGAGCGCTCCCCCGCAGCAGCGCCGAAAGCCTACCACTGCTGTGAGAGCGGCAACAATTACACGCTGCTGCGAAAAATAGAAACGGCACAGCGGGTTCCCCCGCTGTGCCGTGGTCACGGCGTACAAAAAGCCGCCGCGCTAGCGAGAAGGCTACTTATTAGTATCCTTCTTTGCCCTTCGTGCCGGCCTTCGCCAGCTCGGAGCTGCTCAGCTTGCCGTCCTTGTCGGCGTCCAGCGTGGTGAACTGGGACGACAGGGTGGGATCGCCCTTGGCCTCGTCCTTGCTGATCACGCCGTCACCGTTCGTGTCGAGCTTGGAATAATCCATCGCGGGCGCGCCCGTCGCTGCCGGCGGGCTCTGCTGCGCAAACGCTGCCCCGGCGGCCAGCACGAGAGCCAGTGCGGAAACTTTGAGAATCGAATTCATAATGAGTACTCCTTACAAGTTCACTTCGTCCCTGCGTGCGTGATGCGCGCGGGGCCCGCAATGGAGATGCAGCCCGCGTGCCAATCCCGCATCGTGCTGTGCGGGGCTGAAAATTCCGGCACTTGGGACCTCCGCTCGACGACGGCAAAGCCGCTGAGCGTTACCTGCAGGCAACACCACGCGACCTTGACAACCGGGCGAACGAGGCCGGCGAACGATGTAATTGCGACAGGTACAGCGGGGCGACGTCGAGACATTGTGTGTATCCAATCGTGCCAGCGCATCGCTGCGCGGGACGAACAGCAGGGAATAGGCCGGCATTCGCGGTGCGTGTAGACTCCGCCGACTTCGCGCCCCCAGGGGCTGTCAGTCACCTGTATGGCCTGTACGGAGAGATCTGCATGACCGGAGGCCGATGGATCTCGACGTTGCGCCTGCTCGCGCCGATGATCCTGGCACTGACCGCCGTTGGCTGCGGAAAATCGGATCAGACGCCAGCCCAGGCGCCTGCTGCGTCGACTTCCACCGCTTCGTGGTCTGCGTATCGCGACCAGTTTCTCGAGGCCTACTTCAAGGCTCACCCCGTGTTTGCGGTGACCTCGGGCCGGCACGAATATGACGGGCAGCTCCCGGACTGGAGCGCAGCCGGTATCGCTGCGGAGATCAAGCGACTGCACGCGGCCCACGATGCTACGGCCGCCTTCGGCGATGCGGCGCTCAGTGAATCGGAGCGCTTCGAGCGCGACTATCTCATCGCCCGCGTCGATCGCGACCTCTACTGGCTGGAGGTTGCCGAGGCGCCGTTCAAAAACCCGGCGTTCTACCTCGACTGGATCAGCGACGGTCTGGATCCTGCACCCTATCTCACCCGCGAGTACGCGCCGCTCGACCAGCGCATGCGTGCATACATCGCCTACCTGCGTGCGGTTCCAGCCGCGACCCAGCAGATCAAGGCCAATCTGCGTGCGCCGCTCGCGCTGCCACTCCTGGAGCGCGGCGTGTCCGCCTTCAATGGCTTTGCGGACTTCTACGAGCAAGAGGCTCCGGCGACGTTCGCGAGCGTGACGGACGCTTCGCTCCAGGGTGAGCTGAAGCAGGCGAGCACGGCTGCAGCGACGGCCATGCGCGAGCTCGGCGGCTGGCTCGATTCGCAGCGCTCCTCAGCCACCGGCAGCTTCGCGCTGGGCGCGGAGAAGTTCGCCACCATGATCCGCATGACGGAACAGGTCACTACGCCACTCGCCGACCTCGAGGCGGTTGGACGCGCGGACCTGGAGCGCAATCTCGCCGCTCTGCGCGAAGCATGTGCGAAGTACGCGCCGGAGAAATCGGTCGCGGCGTGTTTTTCCAAGATGAATGACGACAAGCCGACGGGTGGAGCCGTGGAGGGCGCGCGACAGCAGCTCGCGGGTCTCAAGCAGTTCCTTCTCGACAAGCAGGTCGTGACGATTCCGGGCGATGAGCAAGCGCGCGTGGCCGAGGCGCCGCCCTATAACCGCGCGAACTCCGCCTACATCGACATTCCCGGTCCATACGAGAAGGGATTGCCGGCCACCTATTACATCGCCCCGCCAGACCCCAAGTGGTCTGCGGAAGAGCGTCGCGAGTACGTTCCCGGGCGTGCCGATCTGCTGTTCACTTCAGTGCACGAGGTCTGGCCCGGCCATTTCCTGCAGTTCCTGCATTCGAACCGCTCCGGCTCGATCGTCGGGCGCGTGTTCGTCGGCTATGCCTTCGCGGAAGGCTGGGCACACTACGCCGAAGAAATGATGTGGGAGATGGATTTCGGCAACGGCGATCCTGAGACGCACATCGGGCAACTCTCCAACGCGCTGCTGCGCAACGTGCGGTTTCTCTCGGCGATCGGGTTGCACACGCACGGCATGACGGTCGCAGAATCCGAGCAGATGTTCCGTGACAGTGCATTCCAGGACCCGGGTACGGCGCGCCAGCAAGCTGCGCGCGGAACCTACGATCCGGCGTATCTCAACTACACGATGGGCAAGCTCATGATCCGCAAGCTCCGCGAGGAATGGAGCGCGAGCCGGGGTGGGCGTGCCGCCTGGCACGATTTTCACGATCAGATTCTCTCCTACGGTGGCCCACCGATTCCGATGATTCGCCGCGCCATGCTCGGCAAGGACGACGGCCCCTTGTTCTGAGGCCCGCTGACATGTGTCGCGGTCGAGGCTGACGGGAAATGACCCGTGCAGGCTTCCCCAGTGGCGAGGGACATCCAGTCTCGGTAGGCTTGCGCTCGTGAAGCTCAATGCCGATAGCCTTTCAGGCCATCTCGCCCGCGATCTCAAGTCTGCGTATCTCGTGTCCGGTGACGAGCCACTGCTCGCCGCCGAGGCGGCAGATGCGATTCGACGCAAGGCTCGCGAAGCGGGCTTCACGGAACGGCGCGTGTTCTTTGTCGAACGCGGCTTCGACTGGAACGAGCTGCGCGCGGAGACCCAGGCACTATCGCTGTTCGCCGAGCGGCGCGTTCTCGATGTGCGCATGCCGACCGGCAAGCCTGGCGACGGCGCTGATCTGTTGCAGGAACTGGTAGCCAATCCGCCGCCCGATCAGCTGTTGCTGGTTTCGTCGGGAAAGCTCGAGCGTCAAACCTTGCAGAGCGCGTGGGTCAGGGCCTTCGAACAAGGCGCTGTCTGGGTACAGATCTGGCCGATCGATGCTGGGCGACTGCCCGACTGGATTGCAGCGCGCATGCGCAGCCGGGGCCTGGTTCCCGAACCCGCGGCCGCGGCGCTGCTGGCCGAACGCGCCGAAGGAAATCTGCTCGCGGCACAACAGGAAATCGACAAGCTCGCGCTGCTCGTCAAGCCCGGCGCCGTAGATGCCGGATCGCTCTCGCAGGTCGTTGCCGACAGCGCTCGATTCGACGTGTTTCAGCTCGGTGACGCAATGTTGCGAGGCGACGCACGACGCGCGCTGCGCATTCTCGATGGATTGAGAGGCGAGGGTGTCGAGCCGACACTGGTGCTCTGGGCGGTGAGCCGCGAACTGCGTGGCGCTGTGGCAACACCTGTCCCGCGAGAGTAGCGGCAGGTCGGCACCAGGATGGCAGCGCCCGCAGCCGGGATTGCTCGCGGCCGCGGACCGAGTACGCAATCGGCCTATCGCCGATTTCGTGCGCATGGCCGTGCGCGTCGATCGCACCATCAAGGGCAGACAGGTCGGAGATCCCTGGGATGCGCTCGCCATGCTGGTCGCGCGCCTCGCCGGTGTGAACACGCTCTCCGACGCCGCGTGACCCAGCAGCTCAGGCGCCCGGCCATGAATCCGATCGGAATCTTCGGCGGTACGTTCGACCCCATCCACTACGGTCACCTGCGCACGGCGTTCGAGTTACTGCAGTCCCTGAGGCTGACAGAGGTGCGCTTCATGCCCGCGGGCAATCCGCCGCACCGGGAATCGCCGGTGGCGAGCACCGAGGTGCGCCTCGCGATGGTCAAGGGCTGCGACCGAGGGTCAGCACGGATTTCTGGTCGATGACCGCGAAATCCGGCGCGAAGGACCGTCATATTCGGTCGATACGCTGGCCACGTTGCGGGCGGAACATCCGGATCGCTCGCTGTGTCTGATCGTGGGCATGGATGCATTTCTCGGGCTGCCGAAGTGGTACCAATGGCGTGAAATCCTGCAGCTCTCGCATGTGGTGGTTGCACACCGCCCCGGCTGGCGGGCACCGGGCATGGGACCGCTCGGCGAGCTGCTCGTGGACCGTGGCACCGGCCGCATCGGCGATCTGCACGAATCGCGGGCCGGCTGCATCTATATCCACGCTGTGACGCAGCTCGAAATTTCCTCCACCGAAGTGCGCAACCTCGTCGCGGCGGGACGTGATCCACGTTTCCTGATGCCCGACAGCGTGCGCAGGATCATCCTGGAGAGCCGCTGCTACACTGCACCCCAACGCTGATTTCTTTTCACCCAAAGGAGGCAACACACCGGCATGACAGCATCCACAATCAAGCGCACACGCACGCGTACGCGGCGCTCACTCGAAACGGTCGTGGTCGAGGCGCTTGAGGAACTGAAGGCAGCGAACATCAAGGTGCTCGATGTACGCTCGCTGACCGACATCACCGACTTCATGGTGATCGCATCGGGCACCTCCGACCGTCACGTACGCTCAGTGGCGGACCGGGTGATCGAGAAGGCCAAAGAGGCAGGCTTTCGACCCTTCGGAATCGAGGGGGAGCGCGATGGGGAATGGGTCCTCGTCGACCTGCCGGACGTGCTCGTGCACATCATGCTGCCGCGCGTTCGTGAGTTCTACGGACTGGAAAAGCTGTGGAGCAACTCCCACAGCCACCCATCACCCGCTTGAACCCTCCGGTTGCCGCGCCCGGAACGGGGGCCGCGATGCAGTAAGCTGCGCGCATGCGAATCGAGCTGCTCGCGCTCGGTACCCGGATGCCCGACTGGGTCGATGCTGGCGTCGCGGACTATATCCGCCGCTTCGGACCTGAAATCCGCTTCGAGCTGCGCGAGATCACGCTGGCACGACGGGCGCGCGAGGCAAGCACCCTGCGGGCAGTGGCCGACGAAGGTGCACGCGTGCTGGCGGCGATTCGAGCTGATGCGTTCGTGGTGGCGCTCGATGTCACCGGAAAGATGTACAGCACCGAGCAACTCAGCGACTGGCTCAGGGTTCGAATGCGCGAGGGTCGCGATCTCACTTTTCTCATCGGTGGGCCCGACGGACTCGCGCCCGATTGCCTGCAACGGAGCGATCTGCGCTGGTCACTGTCGGCCCTGACGCTACCGCATGCCTTGGTCCGGATCGTCGTCGTTGAGCAGCTATATCGCGCCCTGAGCCTGCTGAGGGGCCATCCGTATCATCGGGCCTGACAGTACGCGGCGCGCGGGGAAAGTCGCCAGGAAGGCGCCAATTCGCCTTGTGACATAAGCAGGCCGCACCCGGAAGATCCTGTCAAATCTGCGACGCGGTTGTCGGCGGGAGGCGACGCTTATCCTTGCCGGAAGCGCCTGGCTGTTGAAAATCCAGTTCGCCCCCTCCGACGAAAATACACCCACGAACCGACAAGCGAACAGCCCCATTGCAGGCTGGTATTTGACTTGTGGAACCTGGTTCGAGGAGTTCTTTTGAAATGACGCAAGGCGCGGCCGAGGATCTCTGGCACCTGAGCATCGACGACCTGTTCGTCACGCCGGTCGAGACTCCGCCTCTCGAGGGCCCG
Source organism: uncultured Gammaproteobacteria bacterium (assembly GCA_963696675.1). Lineage (GTDB taxonomy): Bacteria > Pseudomonadota > Gammaproteobacteria > Steroidobacterales > Steroidobacteraceae > DATBVX01. The sequence continues at coordinate 40,280 of CAVOLM010000039.1, forward strand.
GGTCCGTTCGTCATCAATCTCAGCGCGTCGACCGCCCCAATCGGGATTCCCGCCACGGGCGTGTCCGGATTCGAAAAGCTCAAGCTCTACCAGCTCTCCCGCAAGGAAGATGGGCGCGATCGGTTCCGCCTGCGCCTCGGGTTCTTCGACACACCTGCCGCAGCCAATGAAGCCCTCGCGGCGCTGCGCGAGCTGTATCCAAGCGCTTTCGCAACCAATGCGACTGAAGATGATCAGCGCTTCAATCCGGCGCGCCCGCGCCCACCCAAAGGCGGAGCCCGTGGTGGCGGCGGCCGCACAGAATTCGTCAGGACACGCCCACGCGCGCAACGCAGTTCGCAGCGATTCGGGTCGGCGCGGCAAGAAGAAGGACGTACGGCGCGATCACGCTGCACACCCTCGTGGCACGGAGACGCACGGAGCGCACCGAAACAAGCCGGCGTCGCGTAATGGCCATGTGCATGGTCCCGCCAAGAGTGCGCTGCATCTGGCTCAGCTGGGCGTAATCAAGGAAGAGAGCATCGACGTCGAGTCGATCCTGCTTGCGGCTCTTGCTCCGGCCACATCTGACAAGCCCCAGTCGGCACCCAGCAAGCCTGAGCCGGCGCCAGGCAAGACCCACCAGCAAAACAATGCGCGCCACACAGCGAAGCCGGGTCACGGTTCGAAACACTCGCGTCCGCATTCCAAGCCTTCCGAAGCCAAGCACCATGCTTCGCGCCCACGTCGCGAAGTCGAGCGCGCCCGCGCCGGCGGTCGTAGCGCCTCCGGTCGCATCACCCGCGCCGAGTCAGCCTGCGTCGCTGCGAAGCCCGAGATTCCGACGCTGACGACGTCGATGCCAGCGCCAGGCCCGGCGCGCCGGTCGAGGCATTGCAACCCGACGAAGTCTCCGACACCGCTCGTTCCCCCGCCTGTCCTCGAGGAGGCAGTCCTGCCCGTGCCATCGAGCGCTCCCGAGCGGATCGAAGCACCGGCGGATGTGGACAACGAGGCCAACATCGTGACGCACCCGCGCCTCGATGAGGCGCCTGCAGCAAACAGCGAACCGCCGGGCGCTGACATCCCGATCGATCTGCACTTCATCGATCGCATCTTCGATGACGACACGCCAACGGTCGAAGTGCTTGCTCTCGAATCGTCCGACGCCCTGCCTGCTGTCCAGGCAGGAGCCAAAGCAGATCGTCGAGCCAGTAGCAGCGAAACGAGAGTCGGCGCACGCAGCCGAGCCAGAATCCAAGGTGAGCGCGAAGCGGCCGCCGGCAGAGTCCGAGGCGCCTGCGATTTCCGCGCACGACATCATTGCGTTACTGACCCAACCCATTCCTGACTGTGCGTGCGAGCCAGAAGCAAGCGCACGTCGAGACCTGCCGCTCCTGAGCCGCAGACGCCCGCGTCCGTTCCGCCTCCAGCCGCACCGAGCGTGCAAGCGGCGGCAGAGACCCCGAGCGTCGACCGCACGTCACCTATTTCGAAGACCGCCGAGGCCGAGCCCGAGACTCGTACTGCGGCAGCGCCGTCTCCCCAGATCGAAGACGAGATTCCGACGCTCACCCAGATCGCCACAGCCGCATCGCCGCTCTCCGTGCCAGAGCCGGTCGAGGCTGAGGAGGTCTCTTCTCCGACGCTGCCTGCGCAGACCAGGGCCGAAGCCGACGCATCTGTCGGCGCGATTGCCGCCGGCATCGAGTCGGAGCTCGAGCTGATCCTGCCTGCGGAAGGCCCTGAAGGTTGATGCAGCTCCCGCGCCGAGCGCCGAATCTGCATCAAAGTTGAGGAGGCGCCAAGCTGCCGGCGCGCCGATCGAGCTCGAACTGGAGCTCGTGCCGGAGGAGCCGAGCGCCCCCGCACTCAGCGACGTTTTCGAAGAAGTGATCGTTGCGCAAGTCATACCGGCGCGACGCGAGCCGCCGCCCGTCGCGAAGTCGCACACCAATGTGCCGCCGACCGCATCGGCTACGCAGCACCGCGCCTGTGCCGCCGGCGCCAGTGTCTGTTACCGGCCGCGCGATTGCCCGCCGAGAGCATCTTCAAGGTCAAGAACCGGCCTGCGCAGACGACAACCGCACCTCCCGTCGCACCAGCCGAACCGGCGATCAAGCGGCCGGTGGTCATCTTCGATGCGCCAATCGAAGATATGGACAGCACACAGACGTTGCGAGCGTTGACGCCTCTGGAGCTCAACGACGACTCACAGTCGAAATGGTTCGCCGTGCAGCTCGCGTTGTCCGAGGAACCGGTAAAGGTCGAGTCGCTTCCGCACATCGACATCTTCGACGAGTACCGCCTGTACTCAATATCGGGCATCGACCAGGGCAGGTTCCTGCACAGCCTGAGAATGGGCTTTTTCTCCGCCGAGAGCTCGGCGCAAGCCGTCGCCGGATATCTGCGTGCGTCGTTCGAGGACGCTGTGGTCAAGCGGGTGAGCATTGCCGAGCATGATCGCTTCGCGGAGCGCAAGGCGAAGCCGGAGAAAAAGGCAGAGCCGGAAACGGTCGCAGCGCGCGCGCCCGAAGCGAGGCGCAGCGACGTTCAACCCGCAGCCGCGTCCTCCAGCACGACGCCCAGCCCGTAGCACTGGGCCGATTCCAAAGGTCGCGCGCAAGCCACGCAGCTCGGTCGACAGTGCGCCCACGGGACGTCACCGCACGCTCGGCGAACAGCTCTACGACGAGGCGCGTGAGGTCGCTCTCTCGCAGAGCGCCATCCGTCGCATGCCGAAGAACTCCTCGCTCTGGTCGCGCCTGTTCGGCCAGGACAAGGACAAGCCGTAGACGTAGCATCGGGTCTCCGTTCACCGTCGTCCGCGGTGGGCGCCGGAGCTTCGCGCGCTCCCTCCAGGCGTTCACATCTCGTTCATCGACGGGGGCCCAGGATGCTATCCTGCCTCGGTTGCGGCAGCTTCGCGGTCAGCCGCACAACCACTTGGGTGGCAAGGCAATAAGGGACCTCGCCGGCCATGTCAGCCGGACTGCTCTATCTTGCATCGGCCTCCCCGCGTCGGCGGGACCTTCTCGACCAGATCGGAGTGCCCTGCCTGGTGCGTGCGGTGGATATCGACGAGTCCCGTCAACCTGAAGAGGACCCCCGCGATTACGTTCTGAGGCTCGCGCGCGCCAAGGCCGAAACTGCCTGGTCCCGATTCGCCGCATCGGAGGGCAAACCGGTCCTGGCCGCGGATACCGCGGTGGTTCTTGAAGGTGAAATCTTTGGCAAGCCGCGCGATCAAACCGAGGGCTCGGCCATGCTGGGCCGACTGTCGGGGCGCACTCACGAAGTGCTGACTGCCGTAGCCCTTCGGACACCGGCGGGGCTCGATACGCGCGTGAGTGCGAGCCGAGTGACATTTCGGGCGCTCGCGCCGGGTGAACCTGAACGTTATTGGCAGACCGGTGAGGGCGCGGACAAGGCTGGCGCCTATGCTGTGCAGGGGCACGCCGCCATGTTCATCACGCACTTGAGTGGAAGTTACTCGGGCGTCATGGGCCTGCCGCTATTCGAGACCGCAGAACTGTTGCAGCGCGCGGGATTTGAGTTATGGACGCAAACGCCTCGCCGGTAATGACAGCGGAGATCCTGGTGAACGCGACCGCGCGCGAGTCACGTGCCGCCGTGGTCGAGAACGGCGTGCTGCAGGAAGTCTTCATCGAGCGCATCAGCCGGCGCGGCCTTACCGGAAACATCTACAAGGGCCGCGTGTCGCGGGTGTTGCCTGGGATGCAAGCCGCATTCATCGAGATCGGGCTCGCACGCACCGCTTTTCTGCATGCCTCCGACATTGCCAAGCCTGCCACGGATCCGGAAGGCGTGGAACTGCCACGCACCGAGAACGTGCGTGAGCTGGTGGCGGAGGGCGACGAGATACTGGTGCAGGTCGTAAAGGACCCGATCGGCAGCAAGGGCGCGCGCCTGACGACCTTCATCTCCATTCCATCGCGTTACCTCGTCTACATGCCCAAGGGGCGCGGCATCGGCATCTCCGCCCGCATCGAAGCGGAGGACGAACGGCGGCGCCTGCGCGAGGCGGTGGGATTGTTTGCGACACCCGAAGATGCCGGCGGCTACATCGTGCGTACCGCTGCCGAAGGGGCCTCACTCGAAGCGATGCGAGCCGACATGCTGTTTCTCAAGCGGCTCTGGGAGTCGATTCGTGACAAGGGGCTCAAGGCGAGCGCCGGACAACTGGTGCACGAGGATCTGCCGCTACCCGTGCGGGTATTGCGCGATCTGCTCAACGAGGGCGTCGGACGGGTGAGCGTCGACAGCGCGGAGGCGCACCAGCGCATGATCGACTTCGCCCGCATGTTCATGCCCGAAAGTGCCACCAAGATCGAGTTGTATGGGCAACCCCGCGCGATTTTCGATCTGCACGGGATAGAAGAGGAAATCGAGAAGGCGCTCGATCGCAAGGTGCTGCTCAAATCCGGCGGACACCTGATCATCGATCAGACCGAGGCGATGACCACGATCGACGTCAATACCGGTGCGTACGTAGGTCATCGCAACCTCGAAGAGACGATATTCCGCACCAACCTCGAGGCTGCACTCGCAATTGCGCGCCAGCTGCGGCTGCGCAATCTGGGCGGGATCATCATCATCGACTTCATCGACATGCACGAAGAGGAGCACCGCCGGCAGGTGATCCAGGCCCTCGAGAAAGCACTCGATGACGATCACGCGCGCACCAGCATCTCGAGTGTCTCACCGCTGGGCCTGGTCGAAATGACGCGCAAGCGCACCCGCGAGAGCCTCGAGCACCTCCTGTGCCAACCCTGCCCGACTTGCCAGGGACGCGGATTCGTCAAGACGCCTGAGACCGTCTGCTACGAAATCTTCCGGGAAATCCTGCGCCAGAACCGTCAGTTCGAGTTTCAGCGGCTGCTGGTGCTCGCCCACCAGGATGTCATCGACTTGTTGCTGGACGAGGAGTCGACTGCGCTCGCCGAGCTCGAGGCGCTGGCCGGTAAGCCGATTCGCCTGCAGACCGAGGCGCTCTATTCCGTGGACCAGTTCGACGTGGTGCTGATGTGACCGAAGCTGTGCCCGGGACGCCGACGCCAGAACGGCCCGCCGCGCGCCGCGTCGTTGCGCTGGGTCGCGGGCCTTGCGGGTGGCCTCATCATCCTGCTTGCGCTGCTGGTCGGCGCAATGCGCATCGCGATCGCACACCTGCCGGAATACCGTGATCAGATCCAGGCGTGGGTCAATGAGACTTCGCACCTGGACGTCCGCTTCAAGAGCATGGATGCGCGCTGGCGCTTCTACGGGCCGGAACTGTTCGTGAGCGACGTGGCGGTGCTGGCGCCGAAGGGTGGGCCGCTGCTCGCGAAGGCCCACGCCGCCAGCATTGGCTTCGACGTCTGGCGTGCGATGCTGCATGCCGAAATGCTTCCGGCGCGCATCACGTTGTTGCAGCCGGAGATCGGTGTGGTCCGGACCCCGGATGGGCGTATCGAGCTCGAAGGGCAGGCGGCGCTCGAGGATCGCGAGCAGCGGTTCAAGATCGACGACCTGCCGACGGGACTCCTGAGCATCGAGGATGCCAAGGTCACTTTTACCGACCAGCAGGGAAAGCTGAGCGACCTGATCCTGAGAGGCGTGGAAGTCGGATTACGGCGCGACCGACATGACCTCGAAGTGGAAGGCGAGCTCGATCTTCCGAATCGGATGGGAACGCGCCTGGCATTCGAAGGCGAGGCACACGGCGATCTCGCTACGCCGGAATCGCTGGGTTGGCGCGTGGACGCCAAGACGAATGGCATCGACCTGAAAGGGTGGCACGAGTTTCTGAGTGGCGCGCTCGCCGTACCCGATGCCGGCCGCGGCCGAATCCGCGCGACGGCCGCTTTCGTGGGTGCTCAGCTCACACGCGCTTCTGCGCAGTTGCAGCTTGCGGACGTGTTGATTCCGGCCTCGAGCACGTTGGCCGAGCGACACGATCTATTCGAACCTTTCTGGCGATGTGCGACTGGATTGCAAGAAGGGGTTGTGGCGATTGACTGGCCGCGACGTGAGACTCGTCACGCGCGCTCACGCATGGGAGCCGGCGCGTATTTCCGCGGCGTGGAGTCGCAGCGACAGCGGGCTCGTCCAGCTCGAGGCCGAGGCGAACTACCTGCGCCTGGAGAATCTCGTGCCTCTCGCAACCTTGGCGCCCGAAGGAACTTGGCGCAGCCGCGTGACGGAGTTGCTGCCCGAAGGCGAAATCCGCGCGCTCAAGCTGAACTACGCGGCGGGCGATTCGGCGCCTGCACGCTATCAGGCGACCGCGCGTTTTGCCGAGCTGGGTTTTGCTCCGATCGGTGCTGCGCCGGGCCTGCGTGGCCTGCGCGGGGAGATGACCACCACCGAAACTGCCGGGCGCGCCTCGATCGACTCGCAGGCTGTGGTCTTCTCAATGCCGCACAAGTTCCGTGCCCCATTGAGTGCCGATGTGGCGCGCGGGGACATTCACTGGGAGCACTCGACCGGAAGGCTGGCGTGTTTCAACCCGCAGCTTCGCCGTGCGCAATGCACACGCCAATGCCCAGGCAGATCTCGACCTGCTGCTGCCCGGCGATGCGAGCTCGCCGATTCTGAAGATCAACAGTCGCTTTCAGGACGCGGTCCTCACCGAGGCATGGCGCTACCTGCCGATCGACAAGCTGTCCGAAAAAGTCCTCGCGTGGCTCGATGCTGCGCCGCTGGCGGGGCGCGCGCCGTCCGGGGAGTTCGTCTTCGACGGCCCGACCCGGAGTTTTCCGTTCCGCAACGGCGAGGGGCTATTTCGCATCAGCTTCCCGGTCGCGGGCATGCGCCTGCACTATGCCGAAGGGTGGCCCGATCTCGAGAATCTCGCCGCGGACATCGAATTCAGGAATGCGGGTCTCACGGGCGTAGTTCGCAGCGCGACGCTCAATGGTTTGAGAATCGAGAACTCCAGGGCGCAATTCGTCGACTTCAGAACGGGCGAACTCACCATCAACGGACGCGCGACGGGCGATGTCGGTGATGCGCTCGGCTATCTGCAGAAGAGCCCGCTGGCCGACAACCTGGGGAGCCTGTTCGCGGATCTGCGTGGCAAGGGGCCTGTTGCCGCGACAGTCGACATCCTGCTGCCGGTCAAGAACATGGAGCAGCACAAGGTCCTTGTCACCGCGCAGCTGAACCAGACATGTTCTGTCGCTCGTCGATACGGCGCAGGTACTGGAAGGGCTGCAAGGTGTCATCCAGTTCAACGACAAGCTGCTGAGTGCTACGGACCTCACCGCGACTTATCTCGGCGGGCCGGCGCACATCGAGCTTTCACCGGAGGTGGCCGCCGGGCGCAAACATCCCGACAACGTGATCCACGTTCGCGCTCAGACCCCGGTTCCGGCGCTGCGCCAGGCTTTCGAGGGCTCTGAATTGCTTTCCGCCGATGGCACGCTCGACTGGCGCGGGGTGATGCGCATTCCCATGGACTACGGCGACGAGCCTGAAGGAGTCCGCAAGGCGTCCCGTCACAGCGCGCATCAATTCCTCGCTGCGGGGCGCTGCGATCAATCTTCCCGAACCGCTCGCCAAGCCCGCCGGCGACGTGCGCCCGCTACGAGTCGAAGTGCAATGGCCGGAGGCATCGACGGCGCTGGTGCGAGCGAGTTACGGCACTGACGTACGCTCGCAGCTCAGCTTCCAGCGCGATCGTTCCGGATGGAAATTCGATCGCGGTGGCGTGCACCTCGGGGAGAGCGATGCGCGTTTGCCATCGACGCCGGGTCTCGAGGTGCGTGGCAATGTCGAGCGTCTCGATGTGTCTCAGTGGCTCGCATTGCGCTCCAGCGGCAAAGGCAAAGGCGCCGTATCGGACTACTTGCGCAGCGTTGAACTCACAGTCAGCGACTTGCAAATCTTCGGCATGCGCTTTCCGGACGTCAGCGGGAACCTGCTACCCACGCAGAGCGCGTGGTCCGTGACTGTGGACGGCCCGAAAGCGCACGGCACGGTTCAGGTGCCCTTCAACCTGACGGGCGATGAGCCGCTCGTGATCAACATGACACGCCTGGGCCTGGAGGCGGTGGATGTCCTCTTCCGAGGAGGGCGCCGACAACCAGGCCGACCCCAGGCAGTGGCCGAATATCACCGCGTCAGTCGATGAATTCGACGCGTACGGCAAGCATCTCGGGGCGACGCACGCCGAGATCAAACGAGTTCCCGATGGGCTGAGCCTGCAGTCCTTCACGGCCAAATCAGCGGGCCACGAGCTCACTGCAACCGGAAGCTGGACCAACCCGCCGACCGGTGAGCGCGGTGACTTGAAACTCAAACTCGAGAGCACAGATCTGCAGCAGACCCTGGTGGATCTGGGCTACGGCCCAGGGCTGACAGCGAAACATGGTCTACTCGAGGCGGATGTGAGCTGGCCGGGTGCACCGAGCGCGACACTCCTGGGGCGACTGAACGGCACGATGAAAGTAGAAGTGGAGGACGGACAACTGCTCAACGTTCAGCCCGGCGCCGGCCGTGTATTCGGGTTGCTGAGCATCGCCACGCTGCCGCGACGCCTGTCGCTCGATTTCTCGGACCTCACCGACAAGGGTTTCGCCTTCGACAGCATCCACGGCGACTTCACGCTCGAGTCGGGCGATGCCTACACGCAGAACCTGCTGCTCAAGGGTCCCGCAGCGGAAATCGGCATGGTCGGTCGCACCGGACTCTGGCGACACGATTACGACCAGACCGTGGTAGTGACAGGAAGTCTCGGCCAGTCGCTGCCGGCCGCGGGCCTGCTGGCAGGTGGACCGGCCGTCGGCGCCGCGATGCTCCTGTTCTCGCAGATCTTCAAGGAGCCTCTCAAGGGCATGGCACGCGGCTACTACCGCATAACAGGGTCCGTGGGAGAGTCCAAACGTGCAGCGGGTCGAAGCATCCGACGTCAAGAAGACCGAGAATGCGTTGCACGTCGTTGAGAAGAGGAAGGAGAAAGGATGAGCAGGATCGCCGCCATCCAGATGACATCAGGTCCGGAAGTGGCGCAGAACCTGGCCACGGCCGGACGGCTGCTCGAGGAAGCTGCTGCGCAAGGGGCCGCGCTCGCAGGCCTGCCCGAGAATTTCGCCATCATGGGACGTAGCGAAGCGGACAAGCTCGCGGTCTCCGAGGCCGATGGCGATGGGCCGATTCAGCAGTTTCTCGCCTCCACCGCGCGACGCCTCAAGCTGTGGATCATCGGTGGGACGATCCCTGTGCGTGCCGGCTCCGACGGGCGCGTTGCTGCCGCGTGCCTCGTCTACGATGAGCGCGGTGAGCGTCGCGCACGTTACGACAAGATTCATCTGTTCGACGTCAAGGTGCCGGACAAGGCCGAGGAATATCGGGAATCCGCAACCATCGTGCATGGCCGCGAGCCTGTGGTGATCGATTCTCCCGTGGGAAAGCTCGGACTTGCCGTCTGCTACGATGTGCGCTTCCCGGAATTGTTCAGAAAGATGTCGGCCGCGGGCGCGCAAGTGTTCAGCCTGCCCTCGGCGTTCACTGCCCCAACGGGCCGCGCCCACTGGGAAACATTGCTTCGTGCCCGCGCCATCGAAAACCTGTGTTTCCTGCTGGCACCGGCGCAGGCCGGCGTACATGTGAACGGGCGCGAGACCTATGGAGACACGATGATCGTGGACTATTGGGGACGGGTATTGGCGCGCTTGCCGCGCGGCGCGGGTGTTGTCACCGCCGAGCTCGATCCCGAGCGGCAAGGGGAAGTGCGCCGCTCGTTCCCGGCGCTCGAGCATCGAATCTTCACGAGCTGATCGATCCCGCAATGATGAAACCCGCCAGCGAAAATCCTCTCGTTATCGCCCGCGATTCCCTGCTTGCGCCGTCAGGCCTCGACGAGGGTCGTCTGACGCGCGTGCTCGGCTCACTCATGGGCCACGCGATCGATAACGCGGACCTGTACTTTCAGTTGTCACGCGAAGAGTCGTGGGCGCTCGAGGACAGCATCGTCAAGGATGGCAGCCACAGCGTAGAACAAGGTGTGGGCGTGCGAGCCATGAGCGGCGAGAAGACCGGCTTCGCGTATTCAGACGAGATCATTCTGCCGGCGCTGGAAGAAGCCTCGCGTGCGGCACGCGCGATCGCCCGTCAGGGCGATCCCCGGGCGGTTCAGGCGTGGACGCCGCGCGCCGGACATCGCTTGTATCTGCCGATGGATCCGCTGGTGACGATGACCGATGCAGACAAGGTCAGCCTGCTGGAGCGCATCGATGCGGAGACCCGTCGCATGGATCCGCGCATCGTGCAGGTCATGGCATCGCTCAACGGACTGCACGAAGTCGTCCTGGTGATGACGAGTGACGGTGTGATGGCCGCAGACGTGAGGCCCCTGGTCCGTATCAACGTGTCGGTGATCGCCGAGCAGAACGGTCGGCGTGAGCAGGGGTTCAGTGGCGGCGGCGGGCGCTTCGGTCTCAATGAGATCACTCTGGAGCGCTGCATCGGCCACGCCCGCGAGGCCGTGCGCCAGGCGCTGGTGAATCTCGAGGCGGTTTCGGCGCCAGCGGGCACGATGCCGGTCGTGTTGGGCCCGGGCTGGCCCGGTGTGCTGCTGCACGAGGCGATCGGCCACGGCCTGGAAGGCGATTTCAACCGCAAGGGCACCTCGGCATTCACGAATCGTATCGGGCAACGCGTGGCGTCCGAGCTGTGCACCGTCGTCGACGATGGAACGCTGGCTGCGCGTCGTGGTTCGCTCAATATCGACGATGAAGGCACGCCCACCCGGTGCACTACGCTGATCGAGAAAGGCGTGCTGAGGGGCTACCTGCAGGACAAGCTCAACGCGCGACTCATGGGCATGCAGCCGACCGGCAACGGCCGCCGCGAGTCCTTTGCGCACGTCGTGATGCCACGCATGACGAACACCTACATGCTCGCAGGACCGCACGATCCCGATGAGATCATCCGCTCGGTGAAGAAAGGCCTGTACGCAGTCAACTTCGGCGGTGGCCAGGTCGATATTACCTCGGGCAAGTTCGTTTTCTCAGCGAGCGAGGCTTACCTGATCGAGGACGGCAAAGTGACCGCTCCGGTCAAGGGCGCAACGCTCATCGGCAATGGCCCCGATGTGCTCACGCGCGTCAGCATGGTTGGCAACGATCTCGAGCTCGATGAAGGCGTGGGCGTGTGCGGAAAAGAGGGCCAGAGCGTACCGGTGGGTGTTGGCCAACCGACGCTCAAGGTTGACGCATTGACCGTGGGCGGCACGAACTGATCCGAGCTGCCCTGGCGGCGCGCGCCAGCGCCACAGCCTGCATGTCCTGTAAGGGTTTCCCATATCTGTGGAAACTCACTCCAAAGATCCGTAGCTGCGTCCACCGCTGAGCGCGAAACTGCTCGCGCGGCAGGACATTGACTGTCCGTGTCGGGTGCAGGATGCACGCCGCCGCCCTCGGACAGGGCCCTTGCTGCAGCAATGGCCCGACCGAGGGGCGATCGGCGGGTCGGAGCCGCTGATAGGAAAGGGAGGTGCAGATACCATGGCCAGCGAATACACGCGACGTTCCTCACCGACGGATGCAGGATCGGCGCAGCGGGTCGATTCGCCGCAGGTTGCGGCTCTTCAGTATCGTGCTCCTCGCAGCTGTTCAGTTCGGCGCGTTCGTCGACGCAGTGCAAGCCGCCAAGTTCGACGAGAAGATCAAGGCGCCGCATGCGCCAAGCAATGCGGAGCTGCAGGCAGTGATCCGCGATTACTTTGAGACCTACGCGCGCGTCAATGCAGAAGTCGGCCACCGGTATCGTGAGAGACAAGGCTGCATACCAGCAGTGGTTCGAGACGAACTGGCGCCTGCAGCGCGCGATCGACAAGAAGCGAGCCGCTCGGGAGATCTCAGCGAGTTCGGTCTCACGCCCAACGGCGACGGATCCTATTCGGTTGATCTCGCTGAGTTCCCGCAATGGGATCCGCTGCCCTACGCGACTCGAACGGCTTTCGGGAGCCACAAGCCTTCGGACTCTATGGCGAGGCACTCAAGGACTCGTGGCTTTCGCGACCAGGATATCGAGGCGATGAGGGCCTATGTGGAGAAGAGCCCGCGCGCAACCAGGCGAGCATGCGCGGAACTCGACATTGCCGAGGGATATTGTCGCCAAGGTCAAGGCGCAGATTGCGGCGAGACAGAAGAGTCAGTGAATCGCAGTGCTCTCATACGTGTACCAGACCGGCCGCATCCGCACGGAGAAGGAGCGGGTCTGGGCGTCGGTTTGCTTGAGGTCGCTCGATCAGCAGCGCCAGCGAATCCTGGAATCGTATCTTCGGGAGCAAGCCGGCCAGCTGACGATCACGCCGGATGACATTGATGGCCAGGTGAAGTTCGCGATGGACGGCGTCGCGTCCGGCGAATTCGAGAGGCAGATGAAAGCGCAAGGAAAGGAGGCTCGGCAATGAAGCATGCAAGCACATGGATGGTGCTGATGCTGGTCGACTTCGCTGGCGTCGGCGAATGCCGCGAACGTGGACGTCCGCTGTATGAACCCCGCCAGGTCGGTACGAGTCGAGCGCGTCCAGGTCGGCATGAGTGTGGACGGCGAAGCACGGAACGTTCGACGTTGACGGCCGGCGGCGGTTACACGCTGACCTGTCCGGATACCACACCGTTGACTGCTCAGCGTGCCCTGCAGTTCTTCAGATCGGCGCCAGGGTTATGTGGTTTGCGGTCTTCGTGCCCGAGGTGATTCCGGCTGAATACCCTATTTCGGGTGGTCAATCATGGGCTACGCCCTCCACGCACTACTGCACTTTCAGTATACGGCTCGTGCGAAGGATGCGCTGGTCAGTCTCTTGCGGTATTGGCGTAAACGTAACGTTGGGCGGCGACGAGGCTGATCGACAGCAATAGCGAGTATTCCCGATGGTCAAGCAGCGCCGCCACCGCCTCCGGGCGGCGGGCTCCCGTGCCCGTCGTGCACCTGCACTCCTCCGTGACCGGTCCAGGGAGGGCCACACATGAACCGCATCTCTAGCATCAGAAGCGCGCTCGTCCTGTCCTTGCTCTGTCTTGCGCCAGTGCTGTGGGCCACCTGCAGTCCGATCGTCGTGGACGTCGGCAAGAACGGGATCGAGCTTGGCGCTGCTGGCGTCGGGGTCTATTTCGATGTCGACAACAACGGAATCGCCGAATCATGTCCAGTGGGTGAAGCCGGGTGGCGACGAAGCATTCCTGGCAATCGATCGCAACGGCAACGGCATCGTCGACAACGGCGGTGAGCTCTTCGGCGTGGGAACGCCGCTGGTCTTCGAGGGAACCAACGCGCCCAACGGCTTCGTAGGCCTCGCGCAGTACGACTCGATCGAGTTGGGTGGCAATGATGACGGCTACATCACGAAGGACGACGCGATCTGGTCGGCGCTGCGCCTGTGGCGCGACATCAATGCTGACGGGATATCGACACGCGACGAGATGCTGACGCCGGAGCGCCTGGGGATCACGTCCTTCGAGACCATTCCGAAATTCGGCAAGCGCTACGACCCGGCTGGAAACATCATCCCGTATTGGGCGTGGGCAGCAACTACCGGCCGGCCGAAGAGGGCGAGTGATGGTCGACGTGTTTTTCCTCGAGATATAGCCGCGCAGCATTTGTCATATCCTCGCGGGTGCGTGATCGCTATCGCAGCGGCATGCACCCGTTTGACTATTTTCCCGCCCACGTGAACGTCAGCACACCCTGTTGACAGGTTCGCCTCTAAGGTTCGAGGCGAAATCTGTCACCTGGGTGGTACGACGATGACGCCGAATCCCTCGATGACTGGCTCGTTCAAGATGACACTGCCGACTGATCTGCTGAATGCGCTGCAGGCAACGCCCGTGGAAGATCCGGGCAAGGACCTGGATTTGAAGGGCCTGAAGCCCTCCTTCATGGAGCGGGTGTTCGGCCTGTTCTCAGGCTCCTCGCGCCGTCGCCGCTGAGACCAGGATGTCCCGCAAGTCGCAGCCGATCCTGCCTGGTGCGCGAGGCCCCACGAAGCGGGCCGGTAGCGCTGCCACGGCCAATCGCACGCCCCTGCAGGGGCACGGCTCCTCACCTCGCTATCCAGCCCGCCTATGGGGCGCACGCGGCAGTTGCCTCTGCCGCTAACGCACACGTCCTGGTTGTTTATTCGTCGCTGACGATTGACTACGATTGCGGTCATGGAGAACCGCGTCGTCAGACTCTCGAGACCGCTGTACGAGTCGTTGCCCTATCTCTACATTGGCGCGGGAATCGGTGCGGCAGCCGGCTCGTATTTCATCGCACGCCATCCCTGGTCCGACATCCTGCTGGTGTTCGCCGTACTTCTGCGTGCTGGGAGGCCTCGTCGTGCTTCTCAAGCGGCGCGATTATCGCGCTAAGCGTGGCGAGTATCGGGGCGCTCCGCTCGACGAGAATTCGCTGCGGTGAAACGCGGGCGGTCGGCCCGCGCAATCACTATTCCCCCCACGCCTGGTCTTGCTCCTGCTCACCCGCTGTGGAGGGGACGTCGGCGGTCTCGGTCTCCTGACGCTGCTGCTTGTGCGCGCGCTCGTCGATGTACGTGATCTCGTGCTTGCCGATCTGCACGACGTCTCCATCGTTGAGATTGTGCTTGCGGACCCGCTTGCCTTTCACGTAGATGCCGTTGGTGCTGTTGAGATCCTCGATCACGCAGCTCTCCGGCGTGGTGATGATCTGGCAGTGATGCCTGCTGATGAACTTGCTGTCGATCGGCAGATCGTTGTCCCTGGTCCGGCCGATGATCACACGGCCGGGTCGCAGCAGCCGCTCCAGTACGGTCTGGCCCTCGAAACCGATCAGGACGCGCGCGACATGGGCCGATGAGTCGCTGCTCTGCACGGGTTCGACGGTCGGCACCAGCAAGCGGTGGCTGCGTGCGGAATACTCGCCCCATTGCAGTTCGCGAATCGCGGTTTCGATTTCGGGAGGATCCACGTGGTCCTTGTCCAGCGCATAGGCGGCCATCATCGAGGTGTCGCACACCGTATTGATGAGCCGGGGGATTCCACCCGTATAGCGGTAGATCAACGGCAGGCAGTCATCACTGAAGATCTGGCGCCCCTGTGAGCCGGAAACCTCGAGGCGGTGCTGAATGTAGGCGCGCGTGTCGACTTTCGACAGAGGCGTCAGATGAAACCGCAGCCGAATGCGCTGGGCGAGCTGCACCAGTTCCGGGGAGCTGAGCTTGTCGTTGAGCTCCGGCTGGCCCGCCAGGATGATCCGCAACACCTTCTCCTTGGTGGTTTCGATGCCTGATAGCAGCCGGACCTCCTCGAGTACCTTGTGGGTCAGGTTCTGTGCCTCGTCGATGATCAGGAGCACCTTGCGGTTGTTGGCATATTGCTCGATCAGGAAATTGTTGAGCGTGCTCAGTACCTCGGCCTTCCTCATCTTGAAGGGCGAGAAACCGAACTGCACCAGCACCGCTTGCAGGAACTCGGTAGCAGAGAGCTGCGTCTGGTTGATCTGGGCGACGATCACGTCCTTCTCGAGCTCGCGCAGGAAAGTCTCGATGAGCGTGGTCTTCCCAGAGCCGATTTCGCCCGTGATGACGACGAATCCGTCGGTGAACCAGATGGTCGATTCCATGTACGCCTTGGCGCGTGCATGGTGCTTGCTCAGATAGAGGAATGCGGGGTCCGGGCTGAGGCGGAACGGCAGCTCATTGAGTTTGAACAGCTCGAGATACATTCTTCGCGACCCGGGCGGCACGTCCTCGTGCCAGTCTTGATTCAAGTGTAAGGGAAATCCCTCAGTCAGCAGAAATCGAGCGTTCACGCAGCCGCAGAAGCCGTTTCAGGCTCTGGTCGCGCCGCGCTGCGCTGGCTTCCACGACGGTGCAATGGCCGAGCTTGCGCCGCGGACGGGCTTGCTTTCCATAATCGTGGAAGTGAAGGTTCGGCTCGTTCAACCACCGCTTTCTGTCAGGCAGAGTTCCGACGAAATTGAGCATGGCGCAATGCCCGGTGGCAGCGGTACTGCCCAATGGCCAGCCGAGAATGGCGCGCAGGTGATTCTCGAACTGACTGGTGATGGCGCCCTCGATGGTCCAGTGACCGGAATTGTGGACCCGGGGCGCCATTTCATTCGCCAACAGCCGGCCGCGTGCCACGAAGAACTCGATGGCGAGAATCCCGGCATAGTTGAAGTGCCTGAGGATGCTGCGCAGGTGGCGCTCAGCCAGCCTCTGAAGCGAGCGCTGAACGTATGGCGCGCTCGTGTAGCTGAGAATGCCCTCCACGTGCACGTTCGTCGCGAGAGGGTAGACCCGAATTTCGCCCGTGCGGCTGCGTGCGCCGATGATCGAAACCTCGTGGCTGAAATCTACGAACGCTTCGTAAATGAGAGCCTGACCGCCGAGCTCCGACCAGGCGGCTGATCGATCAGCGTCGCTGCGCAGGACTTTCTGGCCCTTGCCGTCGTAGCCCAGCCGGCGTGTCTTGAGCACGCCGGGCAGGCCGATCTTCTGCACGGCACGCGCGAGATCAGCCGCCGAATCGACGGCAGCGAACGCAGGAGTCGGTATGCGGAGCTGACGGAACAACTGCTTCTCCGTGAGCCGATCCTGCGAGGCCGCGAGTGCGGTCGCCGGCGGCAGCACGGTCGTCTGCGCCTCGATGGCAGCGAGGCCCTGCGCGGAAACATTTTCCCAGTCAAAGGTGACGACATCGACCTCACGTGCCAGCTTCGTCAGTAGTGCGACATCGTTGAGCTCACCGGTCAGAATCGGCGCAACCTGTGCGGCGGAAGCATCGGCAGTGCGATCGACGAACTGGAACCTGAGCCCCAAGGGAAAACCCGCCAGAGCCAGCATGCGTCCGAGCTGGCCGGCACCGATGATGCCGACTCTCATCCTGCGGGAGCCGTGGAACGGCGTGGATCGCCGGCCTTGAGCACTTCCTGCGTCTGGGCCTGGCGGAAAGCCTTGAGCGCCTGATCGATCTCGGGATGCTTGTTGGCGAGGATGGCGGCCGCCAGCAGTCCCGCATTCGTCGCCCCGGCGCTACCAATCGCGACGGTCGCCACCGGCACTCCCGCTGGCATCTGCACTATCGAGAGCAGGGAGTCGAGACCGCTCAGGGTCTTCGACTGGACTGGGACGCCCAGCACCGGAAGAGTGGTTTTTGCGGCGGTCATGCCGGCAGATGCGCCGCGCCGCCGGCGCCGGCGATGATCACTTCAAGACCGCGCTGCTGCGCGGTGCTCGCATACTCGAACAGCAGGTCGGGCGTGCGGTGCGCGGACACGACGCGCACTTCGTGTGCCACGCCGAGCCGCTCGAGAATTTCTGCCGCCGGACGCATCGTCTCCCAGTCGGACGAGGAGCCCATGATGATGCCGACCAGCGGTTTCATGCGGGAATTGTAGCATGCACGCCCGCAGCGACCGCTCACGAGAGCGCTCTGAAGTCGCTCAGGCGCCGAGAATCTCGCGCAGGTAGTGGAACAGCTCGCGCGCCGCTCGCGGCGCGCTACCGTGTCGCGCCTCCTCGCCGGCAGTCGCCACTAGTTGCCGCACGCGCTGTGCGTCGGCTCGCGCGTGCTCGGCGAGCAGGTCGTCGAGTGCTGCGGGATCCCGCAGCAGCCGCTCGCGCCATTGCTCGATACGTTTGAACTGGCGTGTTGCCGCATTCTCTTTCTGTCGGTGCGCTTCGAGCGCCGCGCGAATCTGCTCGGTGTCGATCTTGCGCATCAGCTTGCCGATGTACTGACGCTGGCGCAGTTGCGCGCCGTGACTCGGGAAGCGACGCGCGGCGAGGATGGCGTCACGCAGGCTCTCCGGTAACGGCAGCGATTCAAACAGCGGGTCCGGCAGATCGATCAGCTGCTCGCCGAGGTCCTGCAGCTCCTGTGACGCACGCTTGCGTGCGCCCTTGCTGGGACGTTCCTCATCAGGTTGCTGGTCATCGTGGCGGCGGCGAATCATGCGGGCGCCGAGTATCCGGTGACGGGTGCGCGTTGGCAATCCGGCGGCTAGAATGCCGGCCCTTCCTTTGGTCTACAGGTTCAATCATGGCAGCCGAAGAGCAGGCCATCGTTCCGCTCACCGGCAAGGACCTTGAACGGCTGGTCGCCTACGCGCTCGAGGAAGCGCGCGCCGAGCGCGCCGACCAGGCGGAGGTCGGGGTGAGCGTCGACACCGGCTTGAGCGTGACGGTTCGACTGGGTGAGGTGGATACGCTCGAATACCAGCGCGATCGCGGCCTTGGGATCACGGTCTACTTCGATCATCGCAAGGGCTCGGCGAGCACCGCCGACCTCAGACGCGAGGCGATTCGCGAGGCAGTGCTCAAGGCTTGCAGCATCGCGCGCTTTACCGCATCGGACGAGTGCGCCGGACTGGCTGATGCGGACCTGATGGCGCGCGAACCGCCCGACCTCGCGCTCTCTCATCCCTGGGACATCTCACCTGAGGCATCAATTGAAATTGCCCGTTCTTGCGAAGCAGCTGCGCTTGCCGTAGATCCGCGCGTGCGCAACTCCGAGGGCGCCTCGCTCGGCACACATCACGGCACAAGGGTCTACGGAAACAGCCATGGATTCATCGGTGGTTTCCAGAGCACTTCGCACAGTGTGAGCTGTGCTGTGGTCGCCAGTGAAGGCGACGAGATGCAGCGCGATTACTGGTACACGACTGCGCGCGACTGGCGCGAGCTCGAGGACGCGGAGCAGGTCGGACGCGAGAGTGCGGTGCGTACCGTTGCGCGCCTCGGATCACGCAAGCTGTCGACGCGGCGCGCCGCCGTCATGTTCACGCCCGAGCTGTCGCGGGGTTTCTTCGGCCATTTCCTGGCCGCGATCCGTGGCGGAAGCCAGTACCGGCGCGCCTCGTTCCTGCTCGGCGCCGCCGGCCAGCAGGTCTTCCCGTCCTTCCTGCAGATTTCAGAGCGCCCTCACATCCGCAAGGCCATAGCGAGTTCCGCTTTCGATAACGAGGGTGTCGCAACCCGCGATCGCGAGCTCGTGAAGAACGGGGTCCTGCAGGGCTACATCCTGAGCGCGTATTCGGCCCGCAAGCTCGGCCTGCAGACCACGGGCAATGCCGGCGGCGTGCACAACCTGCTCGTCTCGCACGGCACCGAAGATCAGAAGGCGCTTTTGCGTCGCATGGATACAGGGCTCCTCGTGACCGAGCTCATGGGCCAGGGCGTCAACACGGTCACCGGCGACTACTCGCGCGGCGCGTCGGGATTCTGGATCGAGCGCGGCGAGATCCAATACCCGGTGCACGAGATCACCATCGCAGGCAATCTGCGTGACATGCTGCTGGGAATCGTCGCGGTCGGAAACGATGTTGACCTGCGCGGCGCCGCGCGCACCGGCTCGGTGCTGCTCGGCGAGATGACGATCGCGGGGGACTAGCTCGACGCTGCGGATCTGAGTTGCGTCGACGTCGCGCAGTGCGCAGCCGGCAAGCTTCAGGAGCCGAACAGGACGCTTTCGGGGCTCGAGCCGAGCAATTCGTTGAGCACTTCTTCGATCGGCTGGGGCTTGCTGACCACGTATCCCTGGATATAGTCGATCCCGAGCTGTATCAGCCAATCACGCACCTGCTCGCTCTCGACCTGCGCCGCCACCGTGTCCATGCGGCTTGCAGTCGCCCACTGGGCCAGCGCCTCGACCAGGCGTTGTGCCCGCACATCCTTGACCACGTCCTTGAGCAGCGTGCCATCCATCTTGATGGAGCTTGCGCCGTGCGCCTGCAGGCGCCCGCAAGCAGCGCCACCGACGTTGTCGATCACGATGCGTGCGCCGGCGCGCAACATGCGCTTGGCGAAGCGGGCGACGTCACGGCCGTGGTTGGCCGCGGTGGTCTCTGCGATCTCGAACAGCCACTGCTCGGCGGGCAGGACATTTCGGCGCAGTTGCTCCGCCATCCAATCGTGAAAGTCGGCGATCTCGAGCGAGCGTGGCGAGATATTGAGCGACACCTCGATGCGCGCGTGAGCCAGGAGGCGACGACCGGGCTGCGATTGCCGTGAGCGCCGCACTCATGACCCAGCGGTCGAGCTCTGTAATAGCATCGCGATCTGATCCGGTGGACAGAAACTCGCTGCGGTGCAATCAGCTGTGCCACGCTCGTCCACTATGCGCGGCAGCAACTCCAGGCGCACCGGTCGATTCGGATCGCGCACCGGGCGCATGGGCTGGGCGAAGAGCTTCAGGCGATTGTCACGCAGCGCCTCGCGCAGACGAACCGGAATCAGGATACGCGAGGAATCCTGCTGCAGGGCAGGCGCTTGGATCGCGCTGGATCGGGTACTGACGCTGCTCGCGACAGGCGCGGGTGTCGCCGCTGCGCGTGCCGAAACCAGTGCGTATCGCAGGCCCGCCGCAGTCGGCGTGACCGGGGCGACCCCACTGCGAAGTTCCACGCGCGGATCAGTGGAACGTTTGGAGGGATTTTGCTTGCCCGCGGCCTCGCGCATGCGTTGCGCAACTTCCTGCGCGGCTTCCGCATCATGGCGTGGCAGCAGGCACGCGAAGTGACCCCCGCCAGCCGGGCGCTGATGGCCGCCTCGGGAACCTGTGGCGGACGCAGAATCTTGGCGACGTGGCGAATCAGGCGATCGGCTTCCGGCGCCCCACGCTCGCGGTTGTAGGTGCTCAGGCCAACGATGTCGAAGAAGATCACGCTGGCGCCGGTGCTCTCGGTAGTTGGCAGCGAGCGCATGGCGCGCTCGAGCCCCGCGGCGGAGCGCAGATTGGTCATCGAGTCGTAGTCGCGCTCTACGAGCGCAGGAATGAGCGGGCCGATCCGCTCCAGGAGCTGCTGTTCGGTATCACCGAACTCGGACGCGAATGGCGAACGCAACAGTGCCACATAACCGATCGGGTGGTCTGGGCGCTGCAGGATCGGCGTCGCGATCACGTGATACGAAAGCGAGCCGGAATCCTTGGCGGGTTGCGGCTCGGGCTCCGGCTCTGGCTCAAGTCCCGCGAACGAATCCTCATCCGGATCACGATCGGCGTCCTGCTTGAACGGCCTGCTGCTGAGGAAGGTCCGTCTTTCGAGCTGTATCCATGACAACACCTGTCGATGCGCCTGACGTAGCGCGTCCTTCGCAGTCTCGCTGCTCCAGCCCGGCGACTCGACGATGACGCGGATGGAACTGTCGGGGACGACTACTGCACCCAGCGCGGAGTCGGTGCGCGAGACGATAGCGGCGAGCAACTCACGCAACGGCTCGGCGCTCGTCGTGGAATTGATGAGAGGCAGTGCCTGGTTGGCGAGCCACTCGAAGTGCTGGAGCTTCGTAGCCGTCTGGTCCTGGACGCTGGTGCTCGGGAGCTTGCGCAGCGTGGCGAGCTCGCGCGCGACACATTGCAAGATCGGGTGCAGGGTCTTTTCGACCTCGCCGATGCTCGCGGCCGGCGTGCGACCGGCGGGTGGTTTGCAGGTCACGCCGAGGATGCCGAGCGGAGCATCGCGCTCATCACGCAGCCACAGCAGGTAGGCGGGTGTGGAGTCGTTCAGCAGCCGCTCTGAGCCGCTGCGACGGTTCTTGTCCGGGTCAGCAGCCTCCTGCACGAGTGCTCGCACCTGTCCCGAAAGGGTGCCCTCAACCTCCGCGTCTTTCTGCCACACCATCTTGCCCGCCGCGTCGTAGAAGATGACGCCGCGGGCGCGCGGATAGAGCACTTGCACGAGGCGCGCATAGGGCTCGAAAAACGCGGCTTTGGCGGGCCCGCGCAGGGCAGAAAAGGGGTCATTGTTGGCCATCCTGCGTAGCATCAACGGGATGGCGATTGAACAGAACGACGGCATTCACAGCACCGTCGCCTCATTGCGAGCGCGAATGCCGCCAAGGCTTGGAATTCCGCAAATCTGCGAGCGCCGTCACCAACGCGGTGGTGAAAGGCCGCGACGGCGCCAGATTATGTCTGCTCGGCAGCCTTTGATTGGGGCTTTATGACGCGTGGCCTTCGACCATATCCCGCAGCGTCTTGCCCTCGAATCGTTCTTTGATCGCGGAGTCGATCTCGGCGGCCAACTCGTCTGCCACGCGCGTTCCGCGCGCGTGAACTCGCGGTTCACCGCCCTGGTGGCGCCGCGCGGCGTCGGCAATGTCTGCCACCGTGATCTCGGCCGTGTCGCGGCCGGGTATCCAGTTTTCATCCTCGGTCGCGACGAGCAGGCCCGCGCTTTCGAGCGCGTGAATCACGATGCCGAGTGTCGCTCCAGGCACATCGAAGCGCTGCGCGAGAGCAGTTGGTTGTCCAGCGCTGCTTGCCGGTGCGGTAGTCCTGACCTACGAGCATCATGACGTTGAGCGCGAGGCGCTCGGCAAGACTGCTGGTCGAGGCGGATTTCGACCTGGCCGGTGCGCAGGTAGTGTGGGTTCTGCACGTAGAACGAAATCTGTGCACCGATCATCACGATCAGCCACGCGAGGTAGATCCAGATGAGCGCGGTCAGGACGATCGCGAAGCCCGCATACACGACAGTGAGCCTGGAGACATAGCGAACGAACGCGGCGAATGCAGCGCCGACGAGCACCCACAGCACTACCCGCCGTCAGCCCGCCGACGAGCGCGGGCATGGTGCGCACCTTCGTGTTGGGTATGAATGAGTACATGAATGCGAACAATGCCGTGACCAGCAGGTAGGGGGCGACCTCCCCATCACGTACATCATGGTTCCGAAGGGCTCGTAGCGCATGGAGCCAGCGAACGAACGATGAGCTGCTGAGACTCGCCGTCAAGTCCGAGTGCGGCCACGGTCAGAATCGGGCCGATCACCATGAGGCTCAGGTACTCGCTGATCCGGCGCGCCCAGCTGCGCGGACGTTCGACACGCCAGACGAAATTGAGACTCTCTTCGACTTTCTGGATCGTCGAAATCGACGGTGTAGATCGAGAAATGCCAGGCCGAGTGATCCGAGCACGCCGCTCTGGATCTTGTCGACGAACCCATGACGCGTGTCGGTGAGTTCGGCTGCATGATCGCCGACCGGGCGAAAAAACTCGTCGAGCAGCGGTTTCAGCTCGTCGATGGATGCCCATTCCCTTGAGCACTGAGAAGGCGAACGCCAGCAGCGGCACGATGGCGAGCAGCATCGTGTAAACGAGACTCATCGCCCGCAGATTCAGATCGCCCTTCCACAGGTCGCGGATCAGGGCGTACGGATAGCGCAGCAGCTCGCAGGATCTGCGCCCAGGGTTCCTCGGCGGCTCGGCCCGGACGGCTCGAACAGCGCTCGTTCGAGTCGTTCCTGGAGGTGAAACATTGCGCGAGCCTTGCATGCAGCGTGGCGGCTGGCAAGCGTCGGGTCGCATCGTTAGAGTCCGTGCACGCCCATGTCGACCGAATACGCCGAACGCATCGTCTGCCTCACGGAGGAAACCACTGAGACGCTTTATCTGCTCGGTGAAGACTGGCGCATCGTCGGCATTTCAGGCTTCACGGTGCGGCCACCGCGTGCCCGCAAGGAGAAGCCGAAAGTCTCTGCGTTCACCAGCGCGAAAATGGATCGGATCCTCGCGCTCGAGCCCGACCTGGTGCTGGGATTTTCCGACCTGCAGGCAGACATCGCCGCCGAACTGATTCGCGCAGGATTGAATCTGCACGTGTTCAATCACCGTAGCGTTGCGGGCATTTTCGGAATGATTCGCACGCTCGGTGGCATGATCGGTTGCGAGACGAAGACGGCTGAGCTCGTGGAGCGGCTCGCAAGGCACGTCGCGGGCGTGCGCGCTGCCAGCGCGACATTACCCCGACGACCGCGCGTCTATTTCGAAGAATGGGATGATCCGCAGATCTCCGGCATCCGCTGGGTGTCGGAACTGATCGGGATTGCCGGTGGCGATGACTGTTTTCCGGAGCTGAGCGTCGAGCCTCTGGCGCGCAACCGTATCATCACCGATGTTGCCGAAGTGCCGCGACGTGCGCCCGACCTCATCCTCGGCTCCTGGTGTGGCAAGAAATTCCAGCCCGCACGAGTCGCGGCACGGCCCGGATGGAGCGAGATTCCCGCCGTGCGCAACGGCGATCTGCACGAGATCAAGTCTTCGATCATTCTCCAGCCTGGCCCCGCGGCGCTCACCGACGGCGTGGATGAGATCCACCGCATCGTCGTCGAGTGGTGCGACTGCTGGCTGATGAGGCCCGAGCCGGACATTGATTGCGTCAAGACGTTGGGGCAAAGTGCGAACGCGGGCGGCCAATGTTTGCGGGTATGCTTGGTTCGTGTCGGGCTGGAGGAGCGAGATCAGCCCGGAGTCGCACATGCCTCGCCCGATGGGGCCGGAGTGCTTTCTTCAGGCGGTGAGACGCGCGAGCGCCTCGCGGTACTTCTCGCTGGTCTTCGCGATGATCTCTGGCGGCAGATGCGGGCCCGGGCGCGCGCTTGTTCCAATCGAGCGTCTCGAGGTAGTCGCGTACGAACTGCTTGTCGAAGCTCGGCGGGCTCGAGCCGGGTTTCCAGGTATCGGCCGGCCAGAAACGCGAGGAATCGGGCGTCAGTACTTCATCGATGAGCACCAGGTTCCCCGCGGCATCGGTGCCGAACTCGAACTTGGTGTCCGCGATGATGATGCCGCGTGTGGCGGCGTAGTCGGCGGCAAAGCGGTACAGGGCGACTGTCTTCTCGCGCACCTGCTCGGCGCACTGTCGTCCGACGAGCTGCACGACCGCTTCGAACCCGATGTTCTCATCATGCTGACCCGACGGCGCCTTCGTCGCGGGCGTGAAGATGGGCTCGGGCAGCCGATCCGCCATGCGCAGACCCTTGGGAAGGGCGATCGCGCACACCGCCCCATCGCGCTGGTAGTCCTTCCAGCCGGAACCAATCAGGTAACCGCGTACCACCGCCTCGAGAGGCAACGGCTTGAGGCGTCGGACCACGACGCTGCGATCCCGCAGCAACTCGAGCATAGCGCTATCGCGGATGATGTCCGCGAGCGGCCACTGTACGAGTTGATTGGGCACGATGTGGGTGGTGCGAACGAACCAGAAATTGGAGATCTGGGTGAGGACCCGGCCCTTGTCCGGGATCGGATCCGGAAGCACGACGTCAAAAGCCGACAGCCGATCGGTGGTCACGATCAGCATGTGAGCATCATCCACGGCGTAGATGTCGCGCACCTTGCCACGATGTATCAGGGGTAGCTCCCTGACATTGGAATGAAAGACGGTCGCAGACATGGATCGCGAGGCGCTGGGGATCGTGACTGGTAGGATAACCGCACTGGACGGCGAGGGCGCATGTTGCCGCCCGGTTCAGGTCACGGTCAAGAATTGCGCATGCAGTGGAAGGGAAAGGTCATCGGCGGGCTCATCGGCGCGGTCGTAGGAGCGGGGCCGATCGGGGCACTGCTCGGCGTGCTGCTCGGTCATCAATACGATCGCAACGCCGAGGACGATGAAGGCGCAGCCGGCGAGGGCGATCCGAGCATCGTCAGCGCGGTCTTCTTTCGCAGCACCTTCGCGGTCATGGGGTGCATTGCCAAGGCAGATGGGCGCGTCTCGGAGCGCGAGATTCGCGCGGCCCGCGGTGTGATGCAGCACCTGCGTCTGTCGGAGGAGCAGGTTCAAGCGGCGATCCGCTTCTTCACCGAGGGCAAGGCACCCGGATTCGAGCTCGAGCGCACGGTGCGCGAATTGCGCTCGGTCTGTGGTCGGCGCCAGGACCTGCTGCGCTACTTCATCGAAATTCAGCTGAGCGCTGCGCTCGACGGCAGCGACATGCAGGGGCCGGCACGGCCGATCGTGCACAACGTGGCCCGCGGGCTCGGCATTTCAGGGTTCGAACTGGCACATCTCGAGGCGCTATTGCGCCTGCAGCGCGGCCAGAGAGCAACCGCCACACAATCTCGTAACACCGTGGCCGAGGCTTATGAGGTGCTGCAGGTCACCGCGAGCACCAGCGACGATGAAGTCATCAAGGCGTATCGACGCCAGATGAGTCGCAATCATCCCGACAAGCTGGTGGCGAACGGCCTGCCGGAGTCGATGCAGGAACTCGCCAAACAGAAAACGCAGCGGATTCGTGAGGCCTATGAGACGATTCGCACCCATCGCAACATGAAGTAGCCGTTCAGCCATGCCCGGTACTGAATTGATTGCGCCTTCGATCCTGTCGGCCAACTTCGCGCGCCTGGGTGAGGAAGTCGAGCCGTGCTCGCCGCCGGCGCCGACATGATTCATTTCGACGTGATGGACAACCATTACGTGCCGAACCTCACGATCGGCCCGCTGGTGTGCGAGGCGCTGCGCAAGCATGGCGTCACGGCGCCGATCGACGTGCACCTGATGGTCAAGCCCGTCGATCGCATCATTCCGGATTTCGGCGAACGCCGGCGCCACCTACATCAGCTTCCATCCCGAGGCCAGCGAGCATGTCGATCGCACGATCGGACTGATTCGTGAGAGCGGCGCAAGCCCGGACTGGTGTTCAACCCGGCGACGCCGCTCGACTGGCTGGATCACACGCTCGACAAGCTCGACATGGTGCTGATGATGTCGGTGAACCCAGGGTTTGGCGGCCAGAAATTCATCACCTCGGTGCTGCCGACAAGCTCGAACAAGTGCGCTCGCGCATCGATGCGAGCGGGCGTGAGGTGCGCCTGGAGATCGATGGGGGCGTAAAGGTCGACAATATCGGCTCCATTGCGCGCGCCGGTGCCGACACGTTCGTGGCGGGATCAGCGATCTTCGAGAGCCCGGACTACGCGGCGACGATTCGCGAGATGCGGGCGCAGATCGCCAAGGGGCGGCGCAACCGCTGACCTCCGGGATGCGCCGCGGAACGGTCAGCGCCTACTTGTCGTCCTCGTCCTCGTCCTCGTCATCCCAATCGTCGTCATCGTCATCATCGTCGTCCTCCACCGCGGCAGTCTTGTCGTGCATCATTGGCTTGGTCGGCACGATCACCGGGCGCGTCTTCATCTTGGGCCGCGCGTTGAAGACGACGATGGTCTTGCCGGTGGCGCGCAGCAGGCCCTGTTCTTCGAGCACCTTCAGCACGCGGCCCGCCATTTCGCGCGAGCAGCCGACGAGGCGGGACAGCTCCTGGCGGCTGACACCTTGATCTGCATGCCTTCCGGATGCGTCATCGCATCCGGCTCGCCGCACAGGTCCATGATGGCGTGCGCCACGCGGCCGGTGACGTCGACGAAGGCGAGGTCGCCGAGCTTGCGGTTGGTGCGATCCAGGCGCGTCGCGAGCTGCGTGGCCAGTTCGAAGATCAGGCCCGGGACTTTCGGCGGCGATCTGCCGGAAGCGCGGATAGGTCATTTCCGCGAGCTCGCACTGGTTGCGCGTGCGCACCCAGGCGCTGCGCGTGGGCTGTTCGTGGAACAGGCCCATTTCGCCGAAGAACTGCCCCTTGTTCAGGTAGGCAAGGACCATCTCGTTGCCTTCCTCGTCCTCGATCATCACTTCGACCGAGCCGCTGATGATGTAGTACAGGACGTCGGGCAGGTCGCCGGCATGGATGACCACGGTCTTCGACGGCACCGTGCGGATGCGGCAATAGCTCAGGAAGCGATTGATGGCCGGAATGTCGCTGAGCGGTTTGATGCCTTCTTCCATACGATCTGCCTCCCGCGGTCGGGCTGCATAGCCCGACGTTTGTATTACAGAAGGTACGGCGACCACTGCAAGCGAACGCAGGCGCGTGTACAAGCGGCTTCAGATCCAGTACGCCGTGCGTGTCATGACTCGCGATGTCAGCTCATCAATAGCTTCACCGGCCCTGGCAGCGTCGCTGCCGCCCGCGTGCCCGTGCGCTTCACCATGGCGCGATCTCGTCCTCTCGCATCTGCTCGAGGATGGCGCCGGCTGCGCGCATCGGTTGCGCGGCAGTCTGCTCCAGGTGCTCATCGAGGTGGCCCTCCACCTGGCGCTCGGTCTCGGCGACGAACCCGAGGCTGACTCGGTCGCCGAGCAGGCCAGCGAGCGCGCCGATGGCGAAGGATCCCGCGTACCAGAGGGGGTTGAGCACGCTGGGCCGGCTGTCGAGTTCGCGCAGGCGCTCTTCGCACCAGGCGAGGTGGTCGCCTTCTTCCTCCGGCTGCCTGGCGCAGTTTTTCGCGTACCTCTTCCGCGCGCCACCAGCGCCTGCCCGTGGTACAACGCCTGCGCGGCGATCTCGCCCGCATGGTTGACGCGCATCAGGCCGGCGGCGTGGCGCCGCTCGGATTCTTCGAACGCAGGATCCAGGGGCTGCCCGGCGGGGTTGGGGCGCGATGCGGTTGCTGAAGAACCCAGGGCCCGAGCGCGCGATCCGCTTCGGCGAGCAGCAGATCCAATCCCGACAATGACTTACGTGGCACGGACTCATTATATATGGGGCCGACCCCTGAGCGGGGCTTCTCGTCCGGTCCCCGGCCTTTTGCTTTGCAAAGCCGCGCAACCCTTCAGTACACTTCCGCGCCTTTTTCGCGGACCCCCGATGCCGGCGGGGCGCGGCTCACGGAGCTTCAATCAAGTCATGAACACGGTTTTCGCCAAGCCGGGTCAGGTGCGCGGCGACTGGTACGTCGTCGATGCCGCGGGCAAGACACTCGGTCGCCTCGCCACGCAGCTTGCGCATCGCCTCAAGGGCAAGCACAAGGCCGACTACTCGCCGCACGTCGACATGGGCGACCACCTGGTCGTGCTCAACGCCGAGAAGATCCGTGTCACCGGCGCGAAGCTCGAGGACAAGTTCTACCACCATCACACCGGCTACCTCGGCAACCTCAAGTCGATTGCGCTCGGCAAGCTGCTGAAGGAGCATCCGGAGCGCGCGCATCGAGTTCGCGGTGAAGGGCATGCTGCCGAAGAACCCGCTGGGCCGGAAGATGTTCAAGAAGCTGCACGTGTTCGCCGGCGACCAGCATCCGCACACGGCGCAGCAGCCCAAGGCTCTGAGCCTGTAATCGTCATAACAACCGAGGAAACTAAGCGCATGCCACCGCCACCAGCTACTACGGCACCGGCCGTCGCAAGACCTCCACGGCCCGCGTCTACATCACCCGGGCACCGGCAAGATCACGATCAACGATCGCACCGATCGATGAATTCTTCGGTCGCGAGACCGGCCGCATGATCGTGCGCCAGCCGCTCGAGGTGGCGCAGCTCGCGAATCGTTTCGACGTCATCGGTGCAGGTGGACGGTGGCGGCATCACCGGCCAGGCCGGCGCGATCCGCCACGGCATCACGCGCGCGCTGATCGAATACGATGAGACGCTGCGCAAGCCGCTGCGCCAGGCCGGCTTCGTCACGCGCGATGCGCGCGAGGTCGAGCGCAAGAAGGTCGGTCGCCGCAAGGCACGTCGCGGTCCGCAGTACTCGAAGCGTTGATCTCACTCCCTGGCGGGGCTGTCGATCCCTCTCCCTGATTGAAGCGGGGAGAGGGCCGGGCGAGGGGTCTTACGAAATTCGATTCTTGGGGGATCGTCTAGCGGTAGGACTGCGGACTCTGACTCCGTCAACCTAGGTTCGAATCCTAGTCCCCCAGCCAAGAAACAGGAGCCCGCCATATGGCGGGCTCAGTTTTTTTTGGGCGTCTTCGACTCGCTTCCTCACCATGAGGCGAACGAGTGCCGCACCACGTTCCACTGATCGCAAGGCTCGCCGTCGGCCCCTTCGCGTCAGGCTTTGTCGCGGACATGAACCTTGCCCCGCAGCTCGCAGGGCTCGGCGTGATCCTGCTGATGCTTGCGCGCGCAGGATATTCCCGTAATACGCGGCGACGCCTCGGTGCAGGCAATTCTTGCGCGCGGCGCGTGCACCTGGTCGCCACTTGAGTTAGATTCCCCCGCGCCCGTTCATCCCGTTCGCTGATTCTCAACGCAACAACTAACGCTTTCGGGGGTTTTGCATGAACTGGAAACTCATCATCCTTGGTGCGATCGCGTTCCTTGTCACGACATTGATCGTGGGTTTCGCCGTGACCGGCCCACTGATCCACAACGGAGTGCTGATGCCGCTCTATACGGCGCACCCGGAATTCTGGCGCCCACAGCTCAACGAGACTCCGCCCAACATGATGGCGCTGATGCCGTACTGGATCACGACTGGTCTCATAGGTGCGCTCATCATTGCCGGAATCTACGGCCAGGTACGCTCGACGTTCAGCGGAGCAGCCTGGCTGCGCGGCCTGAAGTATGGATTTGTCCTGTTCCTGCTCAGCTGTACCTTCAGCCTTGGCTATTCGGGCGTCTTCAATCTGCCTTCGACGATCTGGGTGTGGTGGGGCGTCGATGCGCTGGTTTCATACCTCGTGGGCGGCGCAGCGCTGGGCTGGGTTGCGCAGAAGATCGCTCCTCAGGGCGCTGCCGCCTGACGACCTGCCAGGCGAACCGGGAATTCTGCCGGGAGCCCGGAGTCAGCCTTCGCGTTGCGCTCCGGGCTCCTCTCAGAGCTTCCTGACACCGCCGGCGTGTCCGATCAGCAACACGTCCGCAGGCCGGCGCGCGAATAATCCCACCGTGACGACGCCGGGAATCTGGTTGATCTGCGTCTCGAGTGCAGGCGGATCGAGAATCGTCAGGCCATGCACATCGAGGATCTGGTTGCCGTTGTCAGTGACGAAGCGTTCACGCCAAACCGGCCGTCCGCCCTTTCCTCCTAACTCTCGTGCGACGAAGCTGCGCGCCATCGGCACCACCTCGATCGGCAGGGGAAAGCGCCCGAGCACGTCCACCAGCTTGGAATCATCGACGATACATATGAAACGCCGCGAGGCGGCGGCAATGACCTTTTCTCTCGTCAGTGCGCCACCGCCACCCTTGATCAGATGGCGGTGCGAGGTCGCCTCGTCGGCGCCGTCCACGTAGAGCTCGAGCGAACCCACCTCATTGAGGTCGAGGACCTCGACCCCCGTCGCCTTGAGGCGAGCAGTCGAGGCGTCCGAACTCGATACCGCTCCCGCGATGCGCCCTCGTATGCCGGCGAGCGCATCGATGAAGTGATTGACCGTGGAGCCGGTCCCGACGCCAACCACCAGGCCATCGGTCAGGTAGTCGAGCGCGGCGTGCGCAGCGCGCTTCTTGCGATCGTCAGGGTGCACGGGAGCCTGCAAAACCAGTGTTTTTCGAACTGCAGAGACGACTGTGCCCGCTTGCGCGGGCACAGTCGTCGTATCTTGGATTCGAGAACGGGCGGCTGGCTGAATGTGTTCTCAGTTCCAACCGCCGTTCCGCATCCGAAGGGCCTTACTTTTTCTTCGCGGCCTTTCTCTTGGCCTTCTTCTTACCCTTCTTCGCTTTAGCTGCCATGGTTGATCTCCGTGTCGGGTTAGTCCGGGGTCGAGTATATACACGAAATGAATATTGACAAGCAAGAGCGCGTGTGAACTTTGTCGCTCGCACGCATGATGCATGTCATCGCTGCACGCGCGTTTCGATGCGTGCCACGCCTCACTCGAGCGAGAGAATGAAGCTCCAGCTGCGTGCGCTCACCGGCATCACCGACAGGCGCGAGCCGCGCTTGAGCAGCTCGAAGTCACTCAACTTCGCCCGCGCGTGCGTGCGCAACTCCTCGAGCGTGATCATTCGCTTCAAGCGCCGCACCAGGCGCACATCGACCATGTACCAGCGCGGTTTGGCGCGATCGCTGTCGGGATCGTAGTGATCGTCCTTCGGATCGAACGCCGACGGGTCCGGATACGCCTCGCGCGTGACTTCGACGATTCCAACCACGGCCGGGACTTCGCAGCTCGAGTGGTAGAAGAACGCCTGATCGCCCACCTTCATTTCACGCAGAAAATTGCGGGCCTGGAAGTTGCGCACCCCATTCCAGGAAGTGGTGGCATCGCGCGCCTTGGCGAGATGCTCGATGCTGAATGAGCTGGGCTCGGACTTGAGCAGCCAATGATTCATGTGTGATTCCTGGTTTGACGCGGAAAGCGCACTACACCCTCATCGGTGACGACAGCGCGTCAAGGGAACGTCCCATTGATGGGATACCAGCTCTTCGACACGCTGCCAGTGGTATGCGAGGCCGACAAGACGGGGCTTCAACCATGTCGCTCTGCGCCGCAGGTACGCGAAGGCTCGATCGTAGTACGCCGCCACCGGTACCGAGGCGCTCGCCGCGCGGGCCGAACGCTACGATCGGCACGATGACGAGATCGAGGAGTCGACCGGCTGCCAGCGCATGCTGCCGCTCTGGTTCGGGGATGCCGACGCGGTTGTCCCGCAGCGAGTCCGTCGAGCGCGGCAAACATCATGTCGCCGTGCCGGGGTCGATCGATGACGGGCACGTACAACTTACAACCGCGTTGGCGTGCGAGTGCAATGATGGGCGCCGTGTCGAGCTCGCCGCGCACCGAGAGGTAGATGCCGACGCGCGATCCCGGTCGCAGCAGCCTCGATGAGGCGAGGGCGTGGCAAGCAGCCAATGCAGCTTTGTGACGTTGCTCCGCCGTGAGCGCACGGCGTCGCTGCCGCATGGAACGGCGAACCTGCTCGCGGAATGGATCCTTCAAGAGGAATCTGACGCGTTGCAGTGGTAGGGGTGGCGCCACCCGCCTGTGCCGTTAGTGACCGTTGCTCTCGAACCAGAGCAACAAGTGGGGCGACTGCGGACACTTAAGGCTTTCCGCACCGGGCGGACGTGCACAATGCTGTCTGCAAGCCATGGCCCCAAGGGTTTCAAAATTAGGGTCGAGAGGTATTCCCGGTCCCTATCGAACACCGCAGGCGGCGCCAAACTTTTAAAGAGCCCCGCGGGGGGCGTCAAAGCTCGAACTGTTTTCCCTTGCCGAGGACCGAATCGACGCGCTCGGTCAGGCGCCGCAAACGAGCACCCAGCTCGCCGGAGACCGTTTGTTCGCGACCCCTCTTCAGCAACTCGTTGGCCATGTTGAGAGCCGCCATCACTGCGATGCGGTCGAGGCCCACGACCTTGCCGCTGTCGCGGATCTCGCGCATCTTAACACTGAGGTACTCGGCGGAATCGAGCAGATCCGCGCGCTCCTCATGTCCACAGGCGACAAAATATTCCTTCTCCAGTATCCGAACGCTGATGCGCGCCGGGTGTTCACTCATGTACCGTGCTCCATCGCCTTGAGGCGACCAATCATGGCTTCGACCCTGGCGCGTACCTGCTCGTTCTTCTGCAGGAGCGTGGCCCGCTCCGCAGTGAGCGCGTCCTGGCGCTGGCGCAAGGCGCGATTCTCGTCCTTCAGCTGGCCGACAGCGCTCACCAGGTCGTCGATGCGCTTTTCGAGTCGCTTCAGCTCGGAATCGACCGACGTCTTCGAAGCCGCATCATTCATGCGCACAAATATAGAGCTGTGGGTTCACGCGGGTCAATCGAATGGCGGGTGCATTCTGTGAACTCGCGCGACGTGCGAGTGCTACCATTGAACCTCTACCGGAGGATCGCCGTTGATGTTGAGCGTCGGGTTCCCGGAGCTCGAGGATACTCTCGCCGAGACGGGATCGCTCGCTGAGGCCGCCGAGGCGCATGGGAGCCTGTGCGGCGCGCTGTGCGCGGAGTCACGATTCTCGCTCGAAAGCTGGCTGGACGAGCTGGTGAAGGATCCGGCGCAGGTGAACACGTGGCGCGGTGTCTTCGAAACCGTGTACAGCGAAACACGCCAGGCGCTGGGTGGCGAAGCGATGCAATTCGAGCCGCTCCTGCCCGATGACGACCAGCCATTGTCCGGTCGCACGCTGGCGCTCGCCTCATGGTGCCAGGGGTTCCTGTACGGCCTCGGCACGAGTGGCGTGCATTCCGTCGAGGAGCTTCCCGGCGATGTAGGTGAGATCGTGCAGGACCTCACCGAGATCAGTCACGCCAGTTTCGGCACCGACGAGCCCACCGAGACCGACGAGCAAGCCTACGCCGAGCTGGTTGAATTCGTGCGGGTCGGAGTGCAGCTCATCTACGACGAGCTCGAGCCGCGGCGCACGGCCGCCGAGCCCGAACCACAGCGGCTGCACTGAGCCTATGCAGCGGGACGAATTCGCACGCCGGCGTCGGCAGTTGATGCGCATGATGGGCAAGGACGCCATCGCCATCCTGCCCGCGGCAGCCGTGCGTCATCGTAACAGCGACGTCGAATACGCTTATCGACAGGATAGCGACTTCTTCTATCTGACCGGCTTTCCCGAGCCGGAAGCAGTTGCGCGTACTGATCCCCGGACGCGCCCAGGCGGAGTACGTGCTGTTCGTGCGCGATCGCGATCCGACGCGTGAGGTCTGGGACGGCAGCCGGTCGGGTCCCGATGGCGCGACCCGTCAGTTCGGTGCCGACGATTCATTCCCGATCGCCGACGTTGACGAGATTCTCCCGGGTCTGCTCGAGCATCGCAGCCGTGTCTACTACGCCATGGGCGTGCATCATGACTTCGATCAGCGCGTCGTGGGATGGGTGAACAGCCTCCGTGCGCAGGTTCGCCAGAGCGCACAGACGCCACATGAATTCATCGCGCTCGATCACCTGTTGCATGACATGAGGCTGTTCAAGAGCCGCGGGGAGCTCGACACGATGCGCCGTGCCGCACAGATCGCCAGCCGTGCACACGTGCGCGCGATGCGCTTCTGCAAGCCGGGGCTGATGGAATACCAGGTGGAGGCCGAGATCGTGCACGAGTTCCGGCGCAATCGCGCCGACACCTCGTACTTGCCGATCGTGGGCGCCGGGCGCAATACCTGCGTGCTGCATTACCGCGCCAATGACTGTGAACTGAAGGACGGAGATCTGCTGCTGATCGACGCCGGCTGCGAGTACGACTGCTACGCCTCCGACATCACTCGCACCTTTCCCGTGAACGGTCGTTTCAGCCCGGAACAGCGGGCAATCTACGAGGTCGTGCTGCACGCGCAACGTGCGGCGATTGCGAAGATCCGTCCCGGCAATCACTGGAATGAGCCGCACGATGCCGCCGTGCGGGCGATCACCCAGGGCCTGGTCAAACTCGGGGTGCTGAAAGGCAAGGTCCCCGCACTGATTCGCAGCGAGGCCTATCGGCAGTACTTCATGCACCGGACCGGGCACTGGCTGGGCATGGACGTGCACGATGTCGGCGATTACAAGATCGACGGGCAGTGGCGCGTCTTCGAACCGGGCATGACGATGACCGTGGAACCGGGAATCTACGTGCCCGGCGGGAGCAAGGGGGCTGCCCGGCGCTGGTGGAACATCGGCGTGCGCATCGAGGACGACGTGGCCGTTACCCGCGAGGGTTGCGAAGTGCTGACCCGGCAG
Organism: uncultured Gammaproteobacteria bacterium; assembly: GCA_963696675.1. Taxonomy (GTDB): domain Bacteria; phylum Pseudomonadota; class Gammaproteobacteria; order Steroidobacterales; family Steroidobacteraceae; genus DATBVX01. The sequence goes on from CAVOLM010000039.1 coordinate 75,415, forward strand.
CTCCCCAAGGATCCTGATGAGATCGAACGACTGATGCAGGCGGCGTAGGTAGAACACGAAGCGACGGCGCAAGTCCCCGCAGTAACGCTCATGGGCCCTGACTCATTCGACATCGCGATCGTTGGCGGCGGCATGGTGGGGGCAAGCCTCGTCACGGCGCTGCGCCCACTCGGCCTGCGCGTGGCATTGATCGAGTCCGTGCCCTTGCAGGCCGATACACAGCCGAGCTTCGACGATCGCACCACGGCGCTCTCCAACGGCAGCCGGCGGATTCTCGGCAGCATGGGGATCTGGGAAACCCTCGAGCGCGATGCAGCCCCCATCCGGCGCATCCATGTCTCCGACCAGGGGCGCTTCGGCTTCGCGCGCATCGACGCCCGCGAGGAGGGCGTTGCGGCGCTCGGCTATGTTGCGGCCAACCGAAGTATCGGCGCCGTCTTGTGGCGTGAGCTGCAGTCCAACTCCAACGTGCAGCTCTTGTGCCCGGCGAGCCTCGAGCAGATCGAGCTCAATGCCAACGGGGTGAAACTGCTTGTAAATGCCGAGCATGGCAAAACCGAGCTGCAGGCGCGCCTGCTGGTCGCAGCCGATGGTGCGCAATCCGTGGTGCGCAGGCACGCGGGCATCGAGGTGACGTCGTGGGACTACGGACAGACTGCGATCATTACCAACATCGCGACGCAGCGTTTTCACGACCACGTGGCCTACGAGCGGTTCACACCGACCGGGCCGCTGGCCGTGCTTCCCCTGGTGGATGGTCGCTGTACCGTCGTGTGGACGCTCGCGCCTGAACTCGCCGCAACCACTTTGCAGCTCGGCGATGAGGCGTTCATCGGGGCCCTACAGGAACGATTCGGTTTCAGGCTCGGCCGCTTCACGCGCGTAGGACGCAGACATGCGTATCCCCTCACGCTGACGCGTGCCGACGAACGCATCGGCGAGCGTCTCGTCATCATTGGCAACGCCGCGCAGGGCCTGCACCCCATCGCCGGGCAGGGCTTCAACCTCGGGTTGCGCGACGTTGCGGCGCTGGCCGAGGCGATCGCGGACGCGCGAGAGGACCCAGGCGCTGCAGAGATGTTGCAACGCTACGATGAGTGGCGACGCGCCGACCGTCGCAGCGTCATCGCCTTCACCGACGGGCTGGTGCGGCTGTTCGGCAACCCGCTGGGACCGGTGAAGGCGCTGCGCGATATGGGACTGCTGCTCTTCGATGTACTGCCGCCCGCGAAGAGTGCCCTGGCCCTGCTCAGCATGGGAGTTGCGGGGCGCCTGCCCAAGCTGTCGCGTGGGGTCGCATTGTCATGAAGGGCAAGTCCAGTATCGTCATTCTCGGCGGCGGCATGGCGGGCGCCTGCCTTGCCAGCTTGCTTGCGAGGCAAGGCGCTCTACCGGCATCCGCGATCACTTTGGTCGAAGCGAGATTGCCCGCCCGACCGGACGCGGGCGCAGCGGTGGATCTGCGCGTCTCTGCGATCTCGCGCGCCACCCAGCGCATCCTGACCGCGTGCGGCGCTTGGGAAAGCATCATCGCCGGTCCGATCTGCGCCTACGAGCGGATGATCGTGTGGGATGAAGCGGGGCAGGCGGGAGAAGCAGGCTCGATCGAATTCGACTGCGCCGAGATTGGGCAGCCGAATCTCGGTTATATCGTCGAAAACCGCCGGCTGCAGTGGGGGTTGCTAGAACAGGCGCGGATTGCAGGCGTTCAGACCATCCAGGCGCGTGTCTCGGGTCTTTCGAGTGCAACAGATTCGATCACGGTGGAACTCGAAGGCGGCACTCACGTCGCGAGCTCACTTGCGATCGCCGCGGACGGTGCCGAGTCACCCGCCCGCAAGATGATGCATATTGCGGTACGCGAGACCGAGACTCAGCAGCGCGCGGTCGTGTGCCATATTCGCAGCGCGGATTCGCACCGCAACACGGCATGGCAGCGGTTCCTGCGCACTGGCCCGATTGCACTTCTCCCGTTGCAGGATGGGCGCTGTTCGATCGTCTGGACCACGACACCCGACGAGGCTGTCGCGCTCCTCGCTCAGTCAGAGGACGAGTTCTGCCGATCCGTCGAGGCCGCGGTGGACGGTGTCCTGGGCCGCGTCGAGTCGGTGAGTGAGCGCGCCCATTTCCCGCTGCGCAGCGTGCACGCGGAGTGCTACGTTCAGCCGCGCTTTGCCTTGATCGGCGATGCGGCACATGCGGTGCACCCGCTGGCGGGGCAGGGAGTCAACCTGGGATTCCTTGACTGCGCGTCGCTGGCGCAGATCATCGAGGCTGCGCTTGCAGAAGGCGCCGATCCGGGCGACCTGCGCTCGCTGCGCAAGTACGAGCGCTGGCGCAAGGGCGAGAACCTCCTCATGCTGAGCGCACTCGATGGGCTCAATGGACTGTTCTCCAACGACGACCCGCTGCTGGGGGCTCTGAGGCGTACGGGCCTGTCCGCGGTGAACCGCGTGGCGCCTGCCAAGGCGCTGTTCATGCGACGCGCATTGGGCCTCGCAGGAGATCTGCCGCAGATCGCACTCGTGGACAGCTGAGCGGACGACGCAAGTTGGGCAGCGACGGCTACAGACGGGCATTGACGGACCTCCTGGCACACGCCGGCATCGCCGTCGATGGCCCGCATCCCTGGGACATTCGCGTGCTCGACCCACGGATGTTCCGCCGCGTGCTGGCGGAGGGCTCTGTCGGGGCCGGCGAGTCCTACATGGACGGCTGGTGGGATTGCGCACGGCTCGATGAGATGTTGCGGCGGGCATTCAGCTCGAGGCTCGACGAGCAGTTGCCGACCTGGCGCCAGCTCATCGCCGGACTGCGTGCGCGGGTGTTCAACCCCCAATCACGCCACCGCGCTTTTGTAGTCGGCAAACGTCACTACGATATCGGGGACGATCTCTACCAGCGCATGCTGGACCGGCGCATGATCTACAGCTGCGGTTACTGGCGTGCGGCCGAGCATCTCGACGGCGCCCAGGAAGCGAAGCTCGACCTGGTGTGCCGCAAGCTCGGGCTGCAACGCGGCATGCGTGTGCTCGATATCGGTTGCGGTTGGGGGGGTGCCGCGCAGTTTGCCGCCGAACGCTACGGCGTGACAGTCACCGGCATCACCGTGTCACGTCGTCAGGCAGACGCCGCGATCGAGCGCTGTCGCGGGTGGCCGGTGAGCATCCTGCTCGAGGACTACCGTAATCTCTTGGTCGGCCCAGCAGGGCGATTCGACCGGATCTTCTCGCTCGGCATGTTCGAGCACGTCGGCGTACGCAACTACCACACCTACTTCTCGACTGTGCGCCGCCTGCTCGAGCCCGACGGCCTGTTCCTGTTGCACACGATCGGTGGAAACGTGTCGGTCGAAGCCAATGATCCCTGGGTGGAGCGCTATATCTTCCCGAATTCCATGTTGCCCTCGATCGCTCAGATCACGCGCGCCGCCGAGGGACTGTGGGTGATCGAGGATTGGCACAGTTTCGGCCCCGACTATGACCGCACGCTCATGGTCTGGTACGACAATTTCGAGCGGCACTGGAACGAGATCGCGCCGCAGTACGGCGAGCGCTTCCGCCGCATGTGGCGCTTCTGGCTGCTGAGCTCCGCAGCCGCGTTTCGCGCGCGGCGCAATCAGCTCTGGCAGATCGTCCTCTCGCCCTCGGGCGTCGCCGGAGGCTATCGCGAGGTACGTTGATGGAGCCTTTCATTCAGAGCTCGCCGCGCCTCGGCAACCAGTACCGCGACGATACGCTGCTCGGTTCGGTGCTCAGGCGCCGCTTGCCGGCGGAAATACTGTCCGCCATCGAGCCGGAGCTCGACCGCACCGGCACTCTCGCCGGCGATGAACTGTATGCCCTGCAGCTCGCGGATCGCCTCAATGAGCCGCGGCTGACGCACTGGGACGCCTGGGGCAGCCGCATCGATCAGATCGAGCTCACGCCACTGTGGCGACGGGCTGAGGCAGTGTCGGTCGAGCTCGGACTCACGGCGATTCCGTATGAGCGGCGTCATGGGCGCTTCTCACGCGTGCATCAGTTTGCGCTCGTGTACCTCTTTCACCCCTCGACGGATGTGTACACCTGTCCGCTCGCCATGACGGATGGCGCCGCGCGCACGCTGCTCGACTCGGGCAATGACACTCTCGTCGCGCGCGCTGTGCCACATCTCACCAGCAGGGATCCGGCGACCTTCTGGACCAGCGGCCAGTGGATGACTGAGTCGACCGGCGGCTCTGATGTGGGTGCCTCGCTCACTACAGCAACCTGCGATGCCGCAGGACAATGGCGACTCGACGGTCGCAAGTGGTTTACCTCCGCAGCGTCCTCGCAGATGGCCCTGACGCTCGCGCGACCCGCGGGCAACGGACCGGGTGGCAGCGGGCTGGCACTGTTCTACGTCGAGACGCGCGATGCGTCGGGACAGCTGCAGGGCATCCGCGTCGACCGGCTCAAGGACAAGCTCGGCACACGCAAGGTACCGACTGCGGAATTGACGCTGCAAGGGACACCAGCAGTGCTCGTCGCGGGCACGGCGAACGGTACGCGTGACATCGAGCCCATGCTCAGGATCACCCGCGTCTGGAACAGCGTTTGCGCGTGTGCGTTCATGCGCCGCGGCCTGGCGCTGGCCGCGGATTATGCGCAGCGGCGTGCCGCATTTGGTGCGCGCCTCATCGATTTGCCACTGCACGCCGACACCCTGGTGGGCATGCAGGCCGAGCTTGCGGGGGCTCTGCAGCTCACCTTCGAGTTGGTGGACCTGCTGGGTGCAGATGAGTCACGCGAGCTCGATGATGAAGGGCGCCACTTGTTGCGGCTGCTCCTGCCGATTACCAAGCTGGTCACCGGCAAGCAGGTGATCGCTTGTGTCAGCGAGGCGCTGGAGTCTTTTGGCGGAGCCGGCTACGTCGAAGACACCGGGCTCCCGGTTCTGTTGCGCGACAGCCAGGTGCTGCCAATCTGGGAAGGCACGACGAATGTCCTGTCACTCGATGCATTGCTGCGGACCGACCTGTCGCATGGATTGAAGGCCGTGAGTGCGCGCCTCGAGCGCGCACTCGCCGGCGCACAGGAGTCGCGCCTCGAGGATCCGACGCTGGTTGCACGCCATCTCCTGGAACGTGCCGTACGCTGGGCGGCGCTCAGCCGTGATCGCGAGTCTACTCAGTGTGAGGCGCGCCGCTTTGCGCTGTTGCTGGGTCGGAGCCTGCAGCTCGCGTTGCTCATCGAGCAGGCGCAATGGTCATGGGAGAGGGAGAGAGACGAGGCGGGAATTGCGCTTGCCCGCCGCTTCAGTTCAGTACCATTGCCCGCGATGGACTCCACCCCGCCCGCGGAAGCGCGTGCGGCGTTGAAGGGACTGATGTCCGTTCAATAGATCCGGAACAGGTGAAAGTCGCCGGAATGGTTGTCGCGGAAGTCGGTGAGCACGCGCCGCTCACGACTGCCGAACAGTCCGGAACTGGCGAGCAACGCGTCCACTTCGAACGGCGACAACATGCGTTCCGTCTCACGGAAGCGCACGCTCGGCGAAGCCGGGCGCTGCTTTTCACCTGCCAGATTCTGTAAAGCCAGATTCGGGTTGCGCATAGGTACCTGCAAAAGGTCCCGGACACGCTAACGCTGCTGCGACTGGGGAATGTTGTTTGACGGCAAGTTTCGGGCGTGAAATTGTCGAATTGCGAGCTGTCTCTCATCGCCGACAGGAACTTGCTGCAGAGCAATCCGAGCCGGTGGCTGCGGGCCTGGCTGGCTGATCTTCCCCCCGGCCGACACGAACGGCACATCCTGCCGCTGCATACCTCAGCTTTCGCGTTGTACGGCAACGCATCCTTGACGCAATCAAGCAAGAACGGGCCAGGGAAAGATCAGCCAGCCAGGCCCGCAGCCTTCCACATCGTCAGCGAGCGAGACGATCGATCTTCGCGGCGCAGATGAAGTCGTTCTCGGACAGGCCCTGGATCGCGTGCGTCGTGAAACGCACGTTGCACTGGTTGTAGCCGACTTCCAGGTCCGGATGATGGTCCTCGACATTGGCGATGTGCGCCAGCGCGTTGACGAAGCTCATGGTGCGGAAGAAATCCTTGAAGCGGAACTCGCGCCGGATCTGGCGCGCATCGTCGGAAAGCCTCCACGCGGCATCGAGCTTGGCCAGATATTTCCGTGCTTCGGCCGGCGTCAGGGCAGGAACACCGCCCTCGCAAGGCACGCACTTGCGATCGACGAGCTCAGTCATGACGGGGGCTCCTGCGGGTACCTGCGCTTCACGTACTCTTCCACGAGCTGCTGAAATTCCTCCGCGATGCGCTCACCCTTGAGCGTCACGGTCTTCTCGCCATCGACGTACACCGGCGCGACCGGGCGCTCGCCGGTGCCCGGCAGGCTGATGCCAATGCTCGCGTGCTTGCTCTCGCCGGGGCCGTTCACGACGCAGCCCATTACGGCGACAGTCATGTCCTCCACTCCCGCGTGGCGTTTGCGCCATTCCGGCATGCGTTGCCGGATGTGACCCTGGATCTTCTGCGCCAGTTCCTGGAAATAGGTGCTGGTGGTGCGCCCGCAGCCGGGGCACGCGACGACCATCGGCATGAACGAACGCAGTCCCATCGTCTGCAGGATCTCCTGCGCGACGATGACTTCGTTGGTGCGATCGCCGCCGGGCTCCGGAGTGAGCGAGACGCGAATCGTGTCTCCAATTCCTTCCTGCAGCAGCACGCCCATCGCCGCCGTCGATGCAACGATACCCTTGGAGCCCATGCCGGCTTCCGTGAGGCCCAGGTGCAGCGGGTAGTCGCAGCGCGCCGCGAGGTTGCGATACACAGCGATGAGGTCCTGCACACCGCTCACCTTGGCGCTGATGATGATGCGGTCGTGTCTGAGCCCGAGTTCTTCGGCGCGGCGCGCGCTTTCGAGGCCCGATACGACGATGGCTTCACGCATTACCTCGACGGCATCCAGCGGTTGCGCGCGCTGCGAATTCTCATCCATCAACCGCGTCAATAGATCCTGATCGAGGCTTCCCCAATTGACGCCGATGCGCACCGGCTTCTCATAGCGGCATGCGACTTCGATCATCTCGGCGAATTGCGGGTCGCGCTTGCTGCCGCGCCCGACATTGCCGGGATTGATGCGGTACTTGTGCAGCGCCTGCGCGCAGGCCGGATACTCCTTGAGCAGCTTGTGACCGTTGAAGTGAAAGTCGCCGATGAGGGGCACGTTCACACCGGCCTGATCGAGCCGTTCCCGGATCACTGGCACTTGCGCTGCGGCCTCGGCCGTGTTGACGGTGATGCGCACCAGCTCGGAACCGGCGAGCGCCAGCGATTTCACCTGTCGAGCGGTTCCCTCCGCATCGGCGGTGTCGGTATTGGTCATCGACTGGACGACGATCGGCGCGCCCGCTCCGATCTGAACTCGGCCGACAAGAACGGCGATGGAGTGGCGTCGATTGATGGGCATCGGCTGGCGTCCCGGGAGGTGGCGCGAATTCTAGCGCACCAGGCCAGCCGCAGCCCGCTCGCGGGCCGAACATGGGTTCAGTGTGGAGCTGTCGCCAGTCGTGTCGACTGCCAGTTGACGAGCTGCCAGTGCCCGGCGCGCCAGGCGTAGGCGTCCGTGTATCGAATCTCGAGCGTCATGGGTTGACCACCGAGCTTGCCCTGAACGGTGATGTAGCCGGTGCCGATGGCCACCTCTCCATAGAGGCGTGCCTGGAATTCGTGTACGTCGATCGATTCGTAACGTATCCGCCCGGTGCGGACGGTTTCGAGAAATTGCTGCTTGTTTTCGACCTGACCATTGGAGTGGCAGTAGAGCAGTTCGTCCGCCAGCAGAGGATCGAGAGCCGCCAGGTCCTGCGCGGTCAACGCCGCGAAACGTTGCCGTTCCGCCTGTTGCACCTGTTCGATGCTGCCGTTGCCGCCACGCGGGTCGCCGGAAGATGCGCACGCCGCCAGCAGCGTCAAGGCCCACAACGCAACGTGAGCGGGTGCTGAACGTTTCATGGCCGAACCGCCTCCTTCAGGTCAATGGCTCAGGTAGCTGCGAGCTTTTTCTCGATCCATGTGTGAACGGTCTTCTCCAGGACATCGAGCGGCACCGCGCCGGTCGCAAGCACGGTATCGTGAAATTCTCGGATATCGAATCGATCGCCAAGCTTCTGCTGAGCCTCCTCGCGCAGCGCCCGGATCTTGAGCTGCCCGATCTTGTACGCGAGCGCCTGTCCAGGCCAGGAGATGTAGCGGTCGATCTCGTTGACGATATCCGCCTCGGTCTTGGCGGCGTTCGCCTTGAAGAAATCGATCGCCTGCTGGCGCGTCCAGTGCTTGGCGTGCATTCCGGTATCGACCACGAGGCGCACGGCGCGCCACATGTCGTACGTGAGCTGGCCGAACTTCGCATACGGGTCCGTGTAGAGGCCCATTTCGTCGCCGAGACTCTCGCTGTAAAGCGCCCAGCCTTCGACGTACGCGGTGTAGCCGGTGTTACGGCGGAACATCGGCAGGTCACCCAGTTCCTGCTGAAGAGCGATCTGCAGGTGATGTCCCGGCACCGCTTCGTGCACTGTAAGCACTGCCATCTCGTACTTCGGGCGCACTTCGGGCCGATACAGATTCACGTAGTAGTACCCCGCACGACTGCCATCGAGTGCGGACGGTTGGTAATACGCGGTCGTCGTGTCGGGCGCGCTCGTCATCGGAATGGGGCGCACGCCATACGGCATGCGCGGCAGCTTGCCGAACAACTTAACCAGTTGCGGATCGATGCTCTTTGCGAGGCTCGCATAGCCCTCGAAAAGTTCTTCAGGCGTCTTGTAATAGAACTGCGGGTCCTCGCGCAGAAAGGTCAGGAATTCCTGGAACGATCCCTTGAACGCGACCTTTGCGATGATCGCCTCCATCTCGCCATGGATGCGTTCGACTTCCTTGAGCCCGATCGCGTGGATCTCGTCGGCGGTGAGATTCGTGGTCGTGTGGTACTGGATCCGATTCTGGTAGTAGGCCACGCCGTCGCGCGTGTCCCAGATGCCGTCGGTGGTGCGCAGCTTTGGGAGATATTTCTTCGCGAAGAATTCATCGAGCCGACGGTAGGCGGGAATCACGACCTGGCTGATGGCCGTCTGCGCCTCGTTTTCCAGGCGTTGGCGCTCGCCGGAGCTCGATCTGGGCAGGGAACTTCTGCAACGGCGCGTAGAAGGGACTGTCTTCGGGTTTCTGGACCAGTTGCTTGGCGATCTGTGCGGGAACGCGGTCCATGATGATCTTGGGCTGGGTGCGTTTTTCCCGCAGGCCCTGCTCGAGCAGTGCGATGTTCTGGTCCACATACGTGCCGATGCGACGCAGGCGCGCGATCCAGTCCTGGTAGTCCTTGGTACTGTCGAACGAGATCAGTTCCGCCGTCTCGCTGAGTGCCGGCAGGCTCTCGCGATGGCTGAAGCGGTAGAGCCAGGGCTTGAACGGGTAGTTGGCAATGCGCGTCTTGTACTCGCGCTCGAACAGGTCGTAGTTGAGCTGCTCCGCCGGCGGCAGGGAGGCGCGCGGGATCTTCGCGAGGTCATCGAGCACCTTCTGGTCCAGTTGGTGGCTGCGGTCGATCGCCGCCGGGGAGAGGTCCGGCAGTCGGTCGTTGTAGCGACGGTCGCCGTATTGAGTCGCGGCCAGCGGATCTTCCTCGAGGTCGCGCTGCCACGCTGAATCGAACAATGCGTGCAACTCGGGAACGGGCGCAGCCTCATTGGCCGGGGCTCACGACAGGCAGACACAGGCCCAGGCCGAGCAGAACTCGAAGAACTCTCATGTGATCCCCTATGCCGCGCGGTCAACGCGCGGGCTGATTCAAAGGGGCGCAAAGATACCTTAGGAAGGCGCGCGCACTCCATGCCGGAGCACTGACGCGCCGCACTATTTCGCGGTGGGGCTACGGATGAGAGCCCGCGAAACCTCGAAGATGGTCGCAAACACGCGTTCGAGCGCCGCGCGGGGATACACGTCGGATGCGGCACTGAGGAGCGCTTCCACCATCCGACGCTCGCGTTCCGGATCATGCGCGGGCAGCGCGTACTCCCGCTTGATCTGCATCACCTGGTGCACGATGCGGCCGCGTCTTTCAAGCAGTGCGAGAAGCTCCTGGTTGATCGTATCCAGTTCCTCACGCAAGCAGGCCAGGTCGAGGGCTGCAGCCGCGGAAAGTACCGGGGCGGCGGGTTCCGCGGTAGCGATCGGCACGGCCGCGCGCCTTGCGTTGGCCGGGCATCAGTCTGCTACCACGATGCGGGTCTTCTTGAGGACCCAGACAATGAACCAGAGCGCCGCCGCGGCCGCGAGGACCTGCAGCAATGTCGTTGCGATGCGCAGCTCCTCGGGAGCCCAACCATCACGGCTCAGGTTGTAGAGCGTCGCGAGGATCAGGACGCCGATCCAGCCGAACGGTGTGCCGTACTCTTTGACGAGAAGCCGGCGCCAATGAAACTGCGACTGCGAGAGGGTCGTGCCGAGCCCCTTGAACCGGGGCAGCCAGCGCGGCACGTCGCGGCAATAGGCTTCGAACCCGGCGCCGAACTTGTCACGCAGGAATTGTTCCTCGGCGGCGGTGATGGCGGAGTAGGCAAGCACCACGAGCGGCAATGCGACCAGCAGTGTCGCGAGCGAGTTCGAGGCGAGTGCCACGCCGATGACGATCAGGATATTGCCGACGTACATCGGGTTGCGGCAGTGGGAGTAGATTCCCTCGGTGACGAGATCATCCGCGTAGACTCGCCCGCCACGCCCGCCGCGCACGATATAGCGCAGCCCGATCGTTCCGGCGCGCACCAGCTGACCGAGAAGCGCAAACACTGCGCCCACGCATGCGGCGGTCAAGGGACTCTCAAACAGGCGCGGCCCCGGCAGCAGGACGAGCAGGCAGAGGAACGGGAAGATGACGTTTCGGTAGCGAAACAGGAACTGGCCGAGCGCCACCATTTACTTCACCGCTACGAGACCGCAGAAGTTGTACCACTTGAAGAACACGTCGACGCTGCGGAAGCCGGTCTCCAGCAGCAGCTCGCGATTCTCGAGCAGCTTGTACGGGAATCAGCACGTTCTCGAGCGCTTCGCGCTTCTGGCTGATCTCGAGCTCGCTGTAGCCGTGGCGGCGCTTCATCTCGTAGTAGTAGTCGATGAAGAGCCGATTGAGGAGCGATTCCTCCCCCAGCACCTTCTCGACCACGATCACGCAACCCTGCGGGTTGAGGCCGCGGTAGATATCGGCGAGCAGCCGGTTGCGACGCAATGGCCGGATGAACTGCAGCGTCAGGATCAGCATCGCGAGCGAGGCGTTCTCGATCTCGATGCCTTCGTTGAGATCGGCGCACCGCAGCTCGACTTGCCGGTCGACGCCGTGCTGGCTCAACTTGCTGCGGCAGCGGTCGAGCATCTCGGCAGCGTTGTCGATGCCGACGAAGCGGACGCTGGGATCGAGGCTGCGATGCATGTTGATGAAGGTGGTGCCGGTCGAGCAGCCGAGGTCGTAGACGTTGCTCTCGGGCGTGACGAAATCCCGTGCCATCTCCGCGATCATCCGCTGGATCTCGACATAGAAGGGCACGGACCGGGTCACCATGTCGTCGAAGACGGTGGCAACGGACTGGTCGAACTTGAAGTCCGCGACTGCCGAGCGCGCGTCCCGGTACACTTCGTCCGTTTCGATCTTCGCCGCCATGACCCACCCCGCGTTCAGACGAACGCCACCCCGATCGGATCATGAGACTGCAGTGAAGCGAAATCAATCAGTGCCCTGGGTGTTGACGCTCTTTGTACTTCTGATCGGGGCTTCGTTGCTGCTCGCGGCGGCCCTCAGCCCCCTGGTTCAGAAAGGGTTGTCGGCGCTGCAGGTATTTCCCCTGCACCGGGTATTCAACCGCATCGCCATGGCTCGCGTTCCTGGTCGGCGCGTGGCTGCTGTTCAGGCGTGAGAATCTGGCCAATCGCGAGGCGCTGGGTTACGGCGCACCGCCGCGTGTGTTCCTGGGCAGCGTGGTGGCAGGGTTCGCGGCGGGACTGGTGCTCATGCTTGCCGTGTGCGCAGTGCTCGTCGCGCTTCAGGTGCGCATCGTGCGACCGGAATACTCCGGCGGCCTGTCTGCTGTGCTGCCTGCGATTCCGGCCGCGCTGCTGGCCGGGTTCACCGTAGCGTTGATCGAGGAAACCTTCTTTCGCGGGGCGATGTTCAGCGCTCTCTCGCGGCAGGGTCACTGGATGACCGCGGCTGTGCTCACGTCAGTGCTGTATTCGCTGGTGCACTTCGTCGGTGAGAAGGTTCGCATCGCGCCGGAAGATGTGAACCTCGCGAGCGGCTGGGTGATCCTCCGGCGTTACTTCAGCGCCTTCGCCGATCCGGCGCGCATCGGCGATGCAGCGCTGGCGCTCTTCTTCGTGGGCCTGCTCCTGGCGTTGGTACGTCGCCTGACTGGTCACATCGGCGGGTGCATCGGGCTGCATGCCGGGTTCGTCGCGGTGATTGCGCTGTTTCGCGAAGTGACCGCGCCCGTGTTCGATGGCACCTGGTCATTTCTCGTCAGTCGCTTCGACGGCCTGGTGGGATACCTCGTTGCGGTCGCTGCAGCGCTGTGCTGCGTGGGAATCGGCTTCGGTACTCGCCGCAACTGCAGCGAGGTGCGGGCGGCAGTTGATTTGGCTATCATGCCGGCCACTCGTCGCAGCCCGTCCGGAGAGAATCCGGCCATTGGCCCGGATCGCCGAAGGCGCAACCCGCCCGGAAACGCTCAGGCACCAGAACGGCAGGCACGCTGACGGGCTCTGGAGAGCGGTTGCTCCCGCCATCGGCGGGATGACCAACCCACCGAAGGGGTGCGGCGCCGGACAGGGCCGGTACCCGATCTCTCAGGTCACAGGACAGAGGGGCGGCAGGCCATGGTGGGCCTGCCGCCCTTTTTTTCCGAGGCGAGTCGCGGCGGGAACCGATGGGACTGCGCACACCTCTCTACGACGCGCCACGTGGCAGCTCGGCGCCCGCATCGTCGATTTCGGCGGCTGGGACATGCCGGTCAACTACGGCTCGCAGATCGAGGAGCACCACGCCGTGCGCCGCGACGCGGGCATGTTCGACGTCTCGCACATGTGCGTCGTCGACCTGCGCGGGCGCGCGGCGTGCGTCCGTTCCTGCGCCGCCTGCTCGCGAACGACGTCGCGCGGCTCACGACCCCGGCAAGGCGCTCTACAGCTGCATGCTGCGCGAGGACGGCGGCGTCATCGACGACCTGATCGTCTACTTACTCGACGACCTGGTTTCGCATGGTCGTCAACGCCGGCACGCGCGACAAGGACCTCGCCTGGATCCGCGCAGCACGCCGGCGGCTACGGCGTCGCGGTCGAGCCGAGCGCACCGATCTCGCGATGATCGCCGTGCAGGGCCCGAACGCCGCGAGAAGGCGGCGCAGCGCTCCTGCCGCGAGCATCGCCGCGCGCGCGCTCGCGCTCGGCACGTTCTTCGGCGCGCGACTGCGGCGACCTGTTCGTCGCGCGCACCGGCTACACCGGCGAGGACGGCTGCGAGATCATGCTGCCGCCGGCACGCGCCGGACTTCTGGCGAACGCGTGCGAGCGCCGCGGGCGTCGCGCCCTGCGGACTCGGCGCGCGCGACACGCTGCGGCTCGAAGCCGGCATGAATCTCTACGGCAACGACATGGACGAGACGACTCGCCGCTCGAGTCCGGCCTCGGCTGGACGATCGCGTGGGAGCCCGCAGGAGCGCGATTTCATCGGCCGCGCCGCGCTCGCAGAAGGCGAAGGCGCCGCGGCACGTGCCCGCAAGCTCGTCGGGCTGCTGCTCGAGGATCGCGGCGTGCTGCGTTCGCACCAGAAGGTGATCGTCGGCGCGGCGGGCGAGGGCGAGGTCACCAGCGGCACGTTCTCGCCGACGCTCGAGCGCTCGATCGGCCTCGCGCCGCGTGCCCGCCGCGACCGGCGCGAGCGGTGCAGGTCGAGATCCGCGGCAAGCTGCTGCGCCGCTCGCGTCGTCAAGCCGCCGTTCGTCCGCAATGGCAAGACCACTGATCGAACCCTGTCACGGAGTCAGCATGAGCAACATTCCTGCCGATCTGCGCTACCCGAAGGCCCACGAGTGGGCGCGCACGCTGGCCGACGGCACGGTCGAGGTCGGCATCACCGATCACGCGCAGCAGGCGCTCGGCGACCTCGTGTTCGTCGAGGCGCCGGAAGCGGGCCGTCAGCTCGACGCCGGGCGACGCCTGCGCGGTCGTCGAGTCGGTGAAGGCCGCCTCCGACGTCTACAGCCCGGTCAGCGGCGAGGTCGTCGCCGGCAATGCCGCGCTCGCCGACGCAGCCCGAGCTGATCAATCAGGACCCCTACGGCGCGGGCTGGATCATGCGCCTGCGCCCGAAGCGGCCCCGACACGGCACGCTCTGGATGCCGATGCTACGCAGAAGCATCTCGAGGGCGAAGCGGCTGATCCTCCGGCCGCAGGCCGCTGCCGTCGATCGGCCAGGAGCTTCGACATGCCTTTCATCCCGCACACCGGAAGCGACATCCGCGCGATGCTCGACGCGATCGGCGTGCGCAGCATCGACGAGCTGTTCGACGAGATCCCGCCGGAGCTGGCGCGCGGCCTGCTCGGGCGTGCCGGCGGCCGTCAACGAGATGGAGATCGGCCGCCTCATGGCAGAGCCTTCGCGCCGCGCGATGGCACGGCCGCTCAACTTCATCGGCGCCGGCGCCTACGAGCACCACATTCCGGCGGCGGTCTGGGCGATCGTGACGCGCGGCGAGTTCTACAGCGCCTACACGCCGTACCAGGCCGAGGCGAGCCAGGGCACGCTGCAGCTGATTTACGAATACCAGACGATGATGGCGAGCCTGACCGCGCTGGAGGTCTCGAATGCATCGCTGTACGACGGCGCCTCGGCGCTG
>CAVOLM010000040.1:0-9370 GCA_963696675.1 uncultured Gammaproteobacteria bacterium
GCATTTACCGTCGGCCTCAAGCTGGTTCCACTCGAGGCGCTCGGAATGAGCGCCAATTTCGGTCCCGGCGTCGCGCTGCACGTCTTTCTGGTAGCGATGCCGTTCGTGCTCCTGGGCGCTTCGCTGATGACGGTGGTTGCCTCCTTCACGCGGACTTATAAGGAAGCGCAAAGCTACCTGACGCTGGTCCTGTTGATACCGACGCTGCCGATCGTATTCGCCGGCCTGTATTCCCTGCGGCCGAGCAACTGGCTGATGGCCGTCCCCAGCCTCAGCCAGCATCTGTTGATGACCGGGCTGATCCGCGATGAGCCGCTGCCGCCGTTGCACGTTGCGATTTCGGTGCGTCACGACGCTCGCTGCGGGCCTCGGTCTCGCGTGGCTCGCAGGCCGCCTGTACCGGCGCGAGGCCATCCTGGGCTAGACGCGCGAGGGACGCTCGGGATCGCGCGGCGCCGAAGCACCGGGGCCCGTGACCTGAAGCTCGCGCTATCTGGACGAATTATTGCTCGAGCGTCGTGAATTGACCCTCAAGCAAGAGCAGCAATGCGAGCGAACGAAAAAAATCGAGGTCCGTTCTCTGGCCTATCTCATGAAGCTGGTCGCGCCCCCCCCGTTCTGAGCGCCTAATTTTTGCACGCTCTGGAACCAGCCAGTATTTGAGGAGCCGTGCCTTTCCTACCTTTCGATTGATGGGCCGCGCTGGCAGCTGCGCGTATTCCATCCAAGCTCGTTCGACAGCCGAGGGTTCCAGCAGGTCTGATAGCGCGCTTCCTTCTAGTGTCTTGCGACAGAGCAATTCAGAAAAGAAATCTCGAAGGCGCGGCTGACACCTGATGTCATACGACCAGTCTGGAAGGCTGCTAGTTAGATTGCGCGGAAAGCGGCGTAGCTCCGGAAAGTAGGTGTCGAGTACGGAACGATAAAGATTCTTGTGATAGCGAAATCGTCGAGGCAGACCCTTCACGACGTCAAGGATTGCCTTGGTCGTGAAGGGTCGCCTGACTTCGGTAGCCAGTTCTTTGTAGTAGCCAAGTGAAAAGATGAACCGGGCGAGCCTGCCATGAACGTAAAGAAGATCCTTCTGTTCGGCGAGACCGCAGCCTTCCGACCCCCGAAGCACGCGCATGATGCTCGCGCGATACATCGCCTCGCAGTCGTCTCGCACTTGGGGTGTCGCGAAATCCAGAAATCTCGGCGCCACGGTGACTGGAACTACGGCAGAGACCGCTTCATCGAGACTTTTTGGCGCACCACCGCGCCCCCAAGCCTCGTCCCCCACCAAGGTGTATTCCACGGATGAGTCGTAATTGTGCGCAAGCACGCCAGTGCCTTCCGCGTACCACCCCATGTTGTCATTGGCGAGCTCCGAGGTGTAGCTCCAGGCTTTCGCGTTCTCTACAAATGACTCGGTGCCATAACTGAAGAAGTCGTAACGCACACCGAAACGCTTGGCGATTCTTGAGGCGATGTAGGGGTCCGAATACGGGAAATCGACTCGGGCACCCCAACCAAATGTGCGCTTTGGCATTCGCGCAGCACGCACAACGCAAGCAAGCATGCAGCGGGAATCGAGCCCACCGGACAACAAGATATCGAAAGAGCTCTCCCGCGGACCCAGCAGAAGCTCGTGCGACTTCGTGATCGCCTCATACAAGGCTGTGCCCGCGTCCTTACGATTGCTTAGATCCTTGTTCTCTTCATAGGTCATCCTCCAGTATCTATCGCGGTCTCAGCTCGAGTGTGCTCAGGTCGACGCTGAGAATGGAGCCGGGTTCAAGGCAGCGGATGCCTTCAAAAAGCGTTTGATCGCCAAGGCAGTATCCCGCGCTCAGGAAGCTGACGATTCCAGCATCGGCATACTTGGGCTGCATGTCGAGCGTTGGAAATATGGCTTTCGCTTCGGGACCAAACGCGAAACCACGGTCATTCTTTGCATAGAGCAGTGGCAGCGAGCCCAGTCGATCGTTGAAGATCTGAAGGCGATTCCTGTCCAGATCAACAATACAGCCGACGAAGCCGCCATCTGCTGAATTGGGATCGAACGCATCGTGTAGGTAGTCATCAAGGAAATCGGCCGCGGACACATCACCGTAAGGTTGCGTAGGACGCCGGGTATGTCCCGCGATATGGACCGCGACTCGTCCGTTCGGTGAGATAGAAGTGCCGCTCGCCGCGTCCCGATTCTGCCGCACGACGCGACCTAGATGCACGGCCGGGGTATGTTTGTAATTCGCCAGAGGTATAGCCAGAAGACGTGCACAAGCTTTTGCAGGGCACGGCTTACATTTGCCACAGCCGGGGGTATCACAACATGCCCAACTAGGCCCGGCACGACTCTACGTCTCCGCGTGGGAGTGCGAGGAGAGTGGCCAACCGCCGGCACTGAAGCAAATGTTCAAGAGCATCGAACGCACATCCTGGCGAAAGCCGCAGATCGACCCGCAAGTACGAAGAAAAATACTCGCGATATGCCAGGATGACATAAGACGAACACAGGAACTTATCGGCCGCGATCTGTCCGGCCTGGCTCAGGCAATAGTACGGTGCGCGGCGACGCGATCCAATCGTGACATCGCCGCATAGTATCAAGGGTTGCGCTACTCTGATTTCGCACGATCGATGCGCGCGAGGTGTACAGTTGTTCGAGTAGATCCCATGAGTTTCAGACTGGCGAAATCGCTTCTGGACCGGCGCGGTGGCAGAGCGCTCCTGGGCCACCTGGTAACCGCTCGCGCAAGGCTTCGCGGTAACCCCGCCAAGATCTTCTACGACGACGGGTGCTGGATTCACCGTTTTGGGAGCGATGCATTCGCCGATTGGGAGCCCGCCAGCACGCGCAATCTGCCGGCGTGGCTCAAGCGTGCAAAAGAGCGTTGGCTGTCATTCCATCGGCCGAGGTCGGGGGAGACCGTCATCGACGTGGGTGCCGGCATCGGCATCGAATCGATCCTGTACTCCCGCGCCGTTGGCGCAAGCGGCCGCGTCATCGCCATCGAGGCGCATCCACGCACCTACAAGTGCCTTGTCAAGACGTGCGAATACAACTCGTTGATGAACGTCACGCCGCTGAACATCGCGCTTGTCGACCGCGAACAGGTCGTATCTATCGAAGACAACCGCCAGCACATCGGCAACGCCATCGTGCCGGGCGCCAGCGGTGGCTGCATCCAGGTGCGTGGCCGCAGTCTCGACGATGTATGCGCCGAACTTGGAGTGGGCGATATCGGAGTGATTCGCACGAACATCGAGGGTGCGGAAAAGTTCGCCATCCAAGGGATGAACGAAGTGATCGGGCGCAGCGCTCATGCCGAGATCGCGTGCCACGATTTCAAGGCTGACCGCACGGGTAATGACTTCTTCCGCACTAAGAAAATCGTCACCGAATTCCTGCTGGACCACGGCTTTGAAATCGTACCGATGCCCTTCGAAGAGCCGTGGGCCAAGGATTACGTTTTCGCGTACAACCGCGCACTGACAGGCAACCCGCTCTGGCGCAGCGATCCTGAGTCTATCCACGCGGCCACAGCCACGAGTGCATGGGCGTATGCGGCATCTACACGAGTTCTTGGTTTGTCTAGAAGGAATCGCCGATGCACGCGTCTTCGGTCAGTAGTTCATGCATGCGGCAAATCAGGTAGATGCGAAACGCCACTGCATTGAAGTCTATCACTGCGGCCGGGGATGATCGCAGGACCTGTGTCTTCAGCGGCAACTCGAACAAGCCGCCTGGTCACGCGGCGAATCGCGATGTCCAGCCGGGCCTCGCAGGCGTGTCTTCGTGGACGAGCTTCGTGTCGACGAGTCCGAGAAACGAATGAGGAAAGATACCGAGTGCCGCGTCCGATCTTAGGACCTCGCGTAGTAACGACACTACGTCCTTGGTCTTCAGGACCGACGGAAGCTCAGCGTTCGCCGGATAGCGCGCTATTCTGACTTTTGGCCCGATGGAGTCGACGATGGCCCTGAATAGACGCTTCTCCGTGCGCTGCTCGTCCGGCATCGTGCGAACGAACTCAAGGATCGGCCGTGCAAGCAACGGATTGGCCACTTCGACGTAGTGCAACTTCAGATCGTTCAGCGCAGCGAGCACTGTCGGAATCCGGTATTGGTGATACAAACGGTCGCGCCATTGCGCGAGCGATTCCGACAGAACGTCGCTGAAGTTCCTCAGGCATTGTATGCGGAGGAAGATCCAAGCGATACCAGTGACGGCAGATTTGCATAGTCGCTCCAAAGCGAAATGCCAATCGACCGTAGTACATCAGCCGGCGAGTGCACGGTCGTCCAGCCGAAGCCTTCATCGCCGCGGATTATGCCCTCGACGCCTTCGTTGCATAGAGATCTCCAGATGGCAAAACCATCCATATATGCCGATACATGGTCGATGCAGCCTTCGCCTGCAACGACGAAGCGATCAAAAATGCGTTGTGCGGGTTCATCGGCCGCGTCGGTCACCCGAAATTCATGCCTGAGACCCAACGCGGTCGCCACTTCGCGCGCGACTACTGCATCATTGCCGCGCTGGCGTTGCGATGCTGCCAATCCCCAGGTAATGGTTCGCATCCCGGCTGTCTCCGGGATCAGACACAGGATGCCGCGGCTGTCGTAACCGCCGGACAACGGCATCACCCACTTGCTGTAGTCGAAGCGGATCGGTGCGAAGGTGCTCTTCAGACACCGTAGGAAGGATTCGCGCTGCGAGCTTTCGCCGATATCTTTGCTGTAGAACGATATCTGGCTTCGCGACGACTGACAAGTGCCAGCTCTCTCGATCGACGGTGAGCGTGGAATCTGGTCCGAGCCGTTTTACACGAAGATCCCAACTGGGCACCGGTCCCAGCGAGCCGTTGGTCAACATCCACGGAACAGCCGCCCGGTTGAACGCGAACTTCCCCAACAGGGCGACGATGGCCCGCTGCGTTGTCGCGGCGATCAGAATGTCGTCATCAAAATAGTACCAGACGTTACGTGACGCCACGGCGTCAGTGAGCACCTCGACGCGTGGTTCGATCGGCACGAAAAACTGCAAACGCACCCTCTGGTGCCGCGTGGCCCGGCAGGTTCCATTGGGTGTCGTTGGTCAGATGACCGACGCAAATACTGGCGCCCGCTACGTGCACCGCATCGGATGGGCTGAAAACGGCAGCGATTAGCCCGCGCTGCTCGACTATTCGTGGCGCCCTGGGTTCAATGTTATCGGGGCAAATACGGCTCGACACCTCGTCAAGCGTCTTGCGCAGACTCGCGAAGCGTTGTTCCGATCCATTTCTGAGGCAGATATAGACGACCTTCGCCATCGCGTATTGCGTCTCGGCAAAGTTCTGAACTTCCTACGCAGCGAGGCTCAGAACCCTAGGCTGAAGGAGAATTATTCAATTGAGCAGCGGGTTCCCGTGCCGGGGTGGCGGTGCTTCGCGCGCCATAAGTTGATGCAATCACGACGCTGGTTCGCGAATTCGCTACGAAGTCGCGCGCTTCGATCTCGAAGCGGTTGTTCACATAGCCCCGCCGGAGCCACTCCACGACGTACCGCCATCGCGTCAGGCGGCGCGGGCTCCACTGCTTGATCACGTGGAAGTACTCATGCAGCACGACCGCAGAGTTGCGCGCGAAAGTCCTCGACCGTACCACGCAGATAAATGCGATTCGGTCGCGTGGTTGCAATGGCACGCGGATGCCAACGCACACGCCAGGAATGCTCGATGAGTTCGACCTCTGCGGCTGACTCACCAAACAGCTCCGACAGCGCGACGCGTATAGCCGCCGGCAGGCGTGCATAACAGTTCGCCGATGAACTCGAGTTCATTTGCCGATATGGAACTGTCTTGCACAGCTCAATCGCTTCCAGAATGTCAGCTCTTGCGCCGGACTGGTGCCAATCCAAGCCTTCCGGTGAGACCGGGATCTGCGCCTCACAGCCAGCGAACAGCACGGTGAACTGATCCTCGACGCTCAGGCGCCTCGGGTCAAATGCGCACCAGCCCGCGGGTGCTTTCCTGGGCGTCGCCGCGGGAAGGTCCGGTGCACCTTCCACGTCACGGAGTTGCGCCAGGCCGTGTTCGCATGCGAATGGAATCACCCATCGCTGAAGCGCGCGTGGTCATGCTTGGACTACGCGAAGCTGCGGACCTGTGCCGTCGCGAACAACCGGCGCTCGCTGCGCGGCTCGAGATGGCGGCGCTGGCGTAGTTTCCAATCTCGTCCCAGAACGATCCGCGACCGTTGCCGGAATTGGCTGTCTCGATCCGAGCGGCTGCGGCAGCGAATTGTCTTGCGGAGAGGAAGTGAGGAAGCGAAAGATTCGCGATCACTCGACCACTGATTGCTGCAGATACCGCCAATTTGGCGTCCCCCATCGTCATGAGCGGGCTCGATCGTACGCAACATCTCGGCCACCTATTCGTCGGGGCCTCAGCCACCGCGCTAGCGCTGCACATGACGAGCGGCGACCGGGGTCACGAAGCTGAAACATCGGGACGGTAGCGTAGCGGCGTCGTGACTTGGGCGATGAATATGCACCAATCTACGCAAGTAAACTTCTCTGGCAGGACCGTTATCTTCGTTGGCGGGACGGCCTACAGTGGCTCCACCCTCGTTGACATGATTCTCGCCAACGATCCGACGGGATTTTCGTGCGGCGAAGTCTATGCCGTCTTCTATCCCTTTCGTCGCCACCATCTGCGCCTCGACGAACTGGGTGGCGACGTCGACTGGCGAGCCATGAAAAAGGCCGGGCCGAAGCGGCTCTACACCAGTCTCTTCAAACAGTTTCCGAACTGCCGATTCATTGTTGACTCCAGCAAGTCGCCGCTTTGGATCTCCGAGCGATCGGCAGAATTGCACCGAGCTGGGATCAGGACCGAGAACGTACTCATATGGAAGACGCCGAGTGAGTTCTTGGCATCTCGACGAAAGCGGGGGCGAGAGGATAGATGGCAGAAGGAGTGGATCGGCTACCATCGCTACTATTTCTCACTCATCGAATCTTGGCGCAGCGTCCGGTATCGCGACCTCGTCAGCAACAAGGAAACGTTGGCCCGACTCTGTGCGACGCTGGGCCTACACTACTTTGCGGGCAAAGAGCGCTATTGGGAGACACCGCAGCACACAGTGTTCGGGAACAACAGCACGCGAATCCATTTGTACGATCAATCCTCTAGCAGCTTCGACAAAGTGAAGCAGTCCATCATCGATTCTCGTGTCGAGCCGGAGGAGCTGTCGGCGCACCGTACTATTTCGTATGCAGCTGTGCCTGACTTGGTGCCGGGGCAAGACGAAAAGATCTTCAAGCAAATTGCAGACGTGCTGGAGGCGCGCGACGTCTTCAAAGAATCGCGTGAACTTTCGCCGCAGGCATCGGCAGTCTCTGCATTGCGAATCGGGAACCTATTGCAAGCGTACCAAGTCGCTAAGTTGAAGTGGGGCTTGGCCTGGGCTATTGATGCGCTTCGGGGGTAAACGTGCCGGTCCGCGAGAAACCCGGATGCGCTGAGAGTTAGCTCAGCACACAGCGTCGGCAGTGCTCCCAGGTGGGCGACGGTGCGCCCGAGTGACATACGTTTAGGTTAGCGTGGGTCGCCAGTGAATCGCTGGTGGATATGTCGGCGGATATAGACAGAAAGACCACAATCGTTGCTACTCGGGCGCAGTCCGATACGTGCAACTCCTAATGGCATGTCGCTCCAGGCCGTGCTCGACTCTTTTGACGTGCTGTCGGCAAGCAATTCTGGGGAGTGAGGTACTGCCATGAACACGTCGTCGCGGATCGCGCACATCGTGGGGGCGCTGCTTTGTGCGCTATGGCTCGTCCCACAAGCGGCATCTGCCCAGTGGGCCACTTTCCGGGCTGCAACACCGGACCAACTCATTGCTGCGATGCGCGCGGCAGGCAGCACCGGGCAGCCGACCATCCATCTGGCTCGCGCCGGGTCACTATCCGCTTCTCACAGAGTTTTGATTCCGAGTTCGGCCCGAGCGCGCTCCCACCGGTGAGGACGACGATTGTCATCCTCGGCAAGCCCTCGGCAACAACGATTTTCGACGCAAGCGAGTTAGGCTCACGAATTCTAACGGTACTAAGAGCAGGAAACCTGAGGGTCCGCGGCGTGACCATCACAGGCGGATTGGCCTTCTGCGAGCGTTTCATCGACAGCGACACCTGCGCACAGGAGAGGCGGCGGAGCGGTGGTAAACATAGGCGGCATCGTGTGGCTCGAGGACTGCGTCCTGTCCGGCAATGGAGCGTTGGAGGAACAGGCGCGAGCGCATGCGCTAGGTGGTGCCATTCTGAGCACGGCGGGTCACCTTTATCTTGATCACACCACGGTAAGTGGGAACGGCGTGGTGGGTTTTGGAGGCGGAGTTGCGCTGACTGGCGGCAGTGCGATGATTCGAGCACTCAATCATCAGTGGTAATAACACCGATCAATTGGATGGCCAGGACGGTCAGAACTTCGGCGGTGGCATCTATGTCACGGGGGGATTGGACTATCTATTGTTGGCAGTACGATCGCTGGTAACAGCGCCGGAAATGGGGCAGATCCTAATTGGCAGGGATTCGGGGCTGGGATTTATAACGGCGGCGGCAGCGTGTCGTTGAGGAACAGCGCCGTGACTGAAAATGTTGCGTTTCATGTGGGCTCAGGCGGCGGGATTGTCAACGGCGGTACGATGATCATTGAGACTTCAACGATCGGTGGAAACTCAGCGGGCACATCGGGTGGGGGCATATTCAACGGCGGGAATCTAACCTTGCAAGGCGTGACAGTAGCCCACAATGAAGTGGTGGGCAGCTTTCTGATGGGACTTGGCGGATCCCATATCCGCCCGGCTGCGATCTGGAGACGAAGGGCCTACAAAGGAGTGCATCACCGGCGGTGGCGGCATATGGAACGACCCATCCGCCACGATTCGGATCGCAACGTCAGTTATCGCAGGCAATAAGCTCGGCCGATCAGCCTCCCGGGCGAGGGTCCAGATTGTGACGGCGTGTTGATCTCGGAAGGGCACAACGCTCTTGGGGTGGATTCGGGCTGCGAGCTTCAACCGTCCCGTAATCTGCATCACAAGCCGACGAACGATCAGGTGAATCTGGACCCGCGCATCGGCGAGCTGGAAGATAACGGCGAGGCCGGAAACGGGCACTATCCGCTGCTTGCGGACAGCCCACTCATCGACGCCGGCGGACACGTCTCGAGGACATGCAACGTCCGGGACCAGCTCGGCCACCGCCGCGTAGACGGTGACAATGACGGGCGAGTCGAATGTGACGTGGGCGCAATCGAGTTTCTGTGCCGAAAAAGCACGGCACTAGCGGCTTTCGCGTCACATAGTGCAGAGCGCGCCAATATCCGCATCATCGTTCAGC
>CAVOLM010000041.1:0-32353 GCA_963696675.1 uncultured Gammaproteobacteria bacterium
GCGGTCCTTGCAACGGCGATTGATCTTTGCATCTCGGAGCGGACTCCCATAAGGGAGGAATTCTTGGCAGCGGGAAACGCGAAAGAGTTACCACTAGCGGAGAGGCTGCAAGGGTGCAGGTTTTGGCGAACCTAGAAGGCTTATTGAGCGTCACAGCATTCGTTTTGCTGTTCCCGTAGCTCATGTCCACTGGTCAAATCCAGCGCAAACACGTACCCTGCCGAGCCCCCAAAAACCAGTCCGCCTTCTGTGGCGAGCAGGCCACTGTAGTTGATGGGACCCTCGCACGCAGACAAGTGCTCCCATCTCCAAAGGTACTCCCGTCAGGAATTTCCCGTGCCCCTGTTCACTCTATAGAGAGTTGGAAGGTCGGAGGGCAGACTTCGGCCATGTCTCCAAATCACTTTTCCAGAACTCGCGCCTAGGGCAACGACATTCGAGCCGGACTCGGTGACTGAAAATGACTCCGTCAATGACTATTTTCGTCGCTTCGATTGTCGGCTCACTGCTGTCAAACTGGTGAACCCATCGGAGTTGAAATTGCGAGACATTCGCGGGAGTGATTTCAGC
This sequence comes from uncultured Gammaproteobacteria bacterium, assembly GCA_963696675.1. Taxonomy (GTDB): domain Bacteria; phylum Pseudomonadota; class Gammaproteobacteria; order Steroidobacterales; family Steroidobacteraceae; genus DATBVX01. The sequence goes on from CAVOLM010000041.1 coordinate 571, forward strand.
CAAGGCGCTGTACCGGCGCCCGTCGAGAGAGCCCGAATAAGTCAGCCACTCGTCCGTCTTGCTTCCGGCAGCGAGAACCTGCTCGGCGCTTATCCGAATGTCGAGCGGGGCTATTTCTTTCCCGGCTTGCACCAACTTTGGAGCTGCAGATTTTTCACATAGCCGACAACTAGCACCAACGCTTCTTGAAACTTAGGGGAACGGAAGCCATCGAAGTATCAGGGGACCCCGTTTCTGACGACTTTGTAGATGTCCAGATCGCTGTCACCGTGTTTGGGCCCGGGGTGATTTAACGCTGGGGCATGCGACCCCCCGGATCCTCCACCGCCGTGACACAAAGCACAGTGTTCGTGAAATACGCGCGCTCCAGCATCATAGTCAGCTTGAGTGACGTACGGATTGCGAACGGCGCCTGCCAAGCCCCATCTTGGGCTCGATGTCGGTCGATTTGGAGTAACCCCTTTGGGGCATTCCTTGGCGGCGTCTCAAGACACTAAAATCGCACATCGTCGGTGGGCGCGCCCCCGCCGGACAATTTCGGCGGCAAGACCGCAAATGCTGGGAACAGCTCGCCTATGGTGAAGCGGTCCACTTGTACGGCCATGTGATAGTTTGAACACCAAGTGCGAGTATTTTTAGCTATGCTAGCCGAACCGTGGATCATACCAAAGACAACTGACATCATTACTTCTATTTTCAGACTAAGGCTCAGGCCACTTGTCTACGCACTTACAATATTTGCAGTTATAGTTGCGACTTTCGTCCTTCACGTGCGGCGAGATAGCATTTTCGCCTGCACTGCTAAACTCTATGATAGGAACTCCTATCTAGGTTATTGCGGTGGAACCGGCTATGGCGATTATGACCATGGGGCATTTTGGTTCGGCCTAGAGCCTGAAGCACGCCAGCATGCCGCGGCGGCCGACGTGTTGTTCATTGGCAATAGCCGGATGCAATTTGGATTCTCCGCGCCAGCTTTGGGACGCTGGTTCTCTGCCAACGGCCTTAGCTATTACCTGCTTGGATTCACCCATTTCGAAAATGAAACGTTCGCGGGCCCCTTGCTTCGGAGTCTTCATCCGCGAGCTCGAGCTTACGTGATCGATGTCGACGATTTCTTCTCAGATCACGCAACCGACCCCGGAAACGACGTAATGTACGGGCTCAATACGCGTGCGCGATATCAGACGAAACACACTTGGCAAACAGTTCATCGAATCGTCTGCACATGGCAGCCGTCTTTGTGCGGAGATAAAATCGCCTTCTTTCGACAACGAGATACCGGTGAATGGCGGCTTAGCTGGAACATGGCAAGTAACCGATTGTTCGAACAGACTGATTCACCTGTCGATTACGCGAGCGTAGCGAGAATGAAGGCCATCGCCGAAAAATTCGTTTCCGATCTCGGCGTGGATCGAAGCTGCGTCTTTCTTACCTATGTGCCAGCCGCCAATGACAGAGCAACCGCCTCTGCCCTCGCTCAGGCACTCGGCTTTGATCTCATCTCCCCACCACTCGAAGGCCTGCAGTCGTTCGACGGATTCCATCTCGAACCGGACAGCGCGGAACGCTTTGGCAGAGCTTTCCTAGAGATCAGTGGTCCGCGCATACAACGGTGCCTCAGCGTCGATAGGCGGCTTGCGGTCACCCGCGACGCTGAATTTGTGCCGTGAATTGGCTACCGAGCCCACAGGAATTTCGCGATCGCCTCGCGAGTGTGAACTACGGCGACGACGCAAATAGCCGATTGGAGACGTTAGCCCGGCTTGCCAATGCGCGTCTCTCATTTATCGAGACCATCCAAGTCGACGCCGTGCTTTCTAAAATCCCGCACATAGACAATTCGCGATTCGAAGATGTGAGACTCGCTGTGCTGACGGCAAGCACTATTGATCATTTACTTGCGCCAATTCGAGTAGCGGGATTGAGGCGTGGCTTGCGCATTGAAACCTACGCTGCCCCCTACAGACAATATAGACAGGAACTGCTCGACCTTGGCTCACAGCTCTATGCTTTTCACCCCGACACCGTGCTGTTCACCCTCGTCGCGCGCGACTTCATCGGCGCGACCCCGATCACGGCGTCTTCATCCGAAGCCGACCACGTCATCGCTGCTGCGATAGATGACTTTCGCGGCTTGTGGAGACTTGCTCAGGAAAATCTGAGCGCGCTAATCGTCCAACAGTCCTTTTTAGATGTCGAGCCCCCCCTATTTGGAGGACTGGACGCCGTGGTCCCGGGCGCACCGGCGCGTCTAATAGCCAAACTAAACGCGAAGCTAGCTGATGCGGCGCTTGAAGACGGTGTGCTGTGGCTCGACGCGGCGCATGCAAGCTCACACGACGGGCTGGATGCGTGGTTCGACATCGTGCGCTGGCTGCAGGGAAAATTAGAAATTGCGCCCCAGGCAGCGTCGTCCTACGGCGAGCTCGTCGCCCGCCTCATCGCGGCAGCGCGCGGCAAATCGAAGAAGTGTCTCGTCTTGGACCTCGACAACACGCTTTGGGGGGGCGTTATCGGCGATGATGGGCTTGAAGGCATCGTCCTCGGGCGAAGGAAGCGGCGTTGGCGAAGCGTATCTGGCACTACAGCGCTATGCGAAGTCGCTGAAGGACCGGGGCATCCTGCTTGCGGTGTGTTCCAAGAACGATATTGCTGACTGCGGAAGCAGCATTTCGCGAACATCCGGAAATGCTGCTCAAGAGGGTCGATTTCGCCGCCTTCGTTGTCAATTGGAACGACAAAGTAGAAAACCTCGAGGCGATCGCGCGTCAGCTCAATATTGGCATCGATAGCCTGGTATTCGTAGATGACAACCCGGTGGAGCGTGCCTTTGTGAGGGATAGGTTACCTATGGTTGCCGTTCCGGAATTGCCAGCCGACCCCGCCTACTATGTGCGCTGCATCGCCGAAGCGGGCTATTTCGAATTAGTATCGTTCACCCAAGAAGACAAGGAACGCGCAAATCAATATTCGGCGAATAGCGAACGGGAGAACTTGCGGCTCGCAGCGAGCGATATGGAAAAATTTCTTCGCCAGTTGGATATGTCGGTCATCTCCGGCCCAATCACCTCCCTTAATGTCGCGCGAGCAACCCAACTCATCAATAAAACCAATCAATTTAACACCACGACGATCCGCCGGACGGAAAGCGAGCTGCAGATGCTAGCTTCGCAGCCGGGGTCACTACTCCTGCAGTTCCGCCTGATGGACAGATTTGGGGACCACGGTCTCGTTAGCGTGATGCTACTCAAGCAAGCCGAAGAAGAGTCCGGGTGTGCTGGACGTGATCAATTGGGTGATGAGCTGTCGAGTGTTTGGCCGCCAGCTCGAGGACGAAGCGATGAATATTCTTGTCGAGGCTGCTCGCGAGCGCGGTGTGCATACATTGACGGCTGCGTTGATTCCTACGGCCAAAAACGCAGTGATCAAGGATTTGTTCGGGCGGCTGGGTTTCTCGAGAACTGAGGCTGAAGGCAGGCCTGACGCTCCCAGCCTATGGACCTTGAAAATAGCAGATTATGTCGCCCGGCCGACCTGGATAGCACGAAGTGAGGACATGAACGCATGACTGATCAGGAGGTCTTTACGAGGCTGACGAGCATCCTCCGCGATTTGCTGGGAAACGATTCGATCATCCTTACGCCGCAAACTACCCGTCCGGAGGTACCTGGCTGGGACTCCTTCAACTATGTCAACTTCATTGTCGCCGTGGAGATTGAATTCGGAATCAAGTTTCATTTGGCGGACGTGGAATCCTTTGCCACGGTTGGCGATATCGTCAAACAGGTACAAGTGATTTTAATCCAATACATATGGATCCCGTTGGCCGCGCGGCGAACGCAGGCCGGTCAGGTCGTGGTGCACGGAATGCATGCCGTCCTTTGGGCACTTGAACCAGCTTATCAGACTCAGGCGTTACGACAGGTGCCATTTCCTCTTTGAAGGTTCAGTTTTCCAAATTTATTTATCTTGGGAGACGGGTAGATTTAAGAGTAATGACAGCGAGACAACAAGTCGCTCACTGCCGAACTAGCTGTAGGGAATCTTACCGTTACCACTATCGTTCTGGGACTTGGAACTCCTAGGAAGACTGACGACCTCGCGTTCACTGGTTTTGTATCGCAGATTACCGCAACGCAGCAGCCCGCAAACTTTGTCCGGGTCTACAGACCTTGAACAAATGGCTGGGTGGTTGGATGCGTGCCGCACCCGTCGATCCAGATCAAGCACCATTTCCCCTGCGCAGCGTCTGCGATTGGCGCGCAGCGGATCAACGGCAATTGCACTCTTGTCCAGATTAGTCGGTATGATTTGCCCAGGCCTTCATTCAATCTTTGCCGCGTTTTCCGTCGAATTAACGGATAATCAGCTCGAGCACGCCGTCTTCAGTTTTGCGTGCAGCGAAACCGATGATCGGTTCCGAATGGTACGGATGACTGTGTCCGGAGCCGGTTTGTTAGGATCGGTGCAAGCCTTCTTACGTTGGCCTCCTGTCCTGCAGCCTGCACTGACTGACATTGCGAAGATTGTTTCACCGGCCGAGTTTGCCAACAGCGACGTGTTAGTAATTGGCGGGTCACGCGGTCTGGGTGCGCTCACCGCCAAGATAATCGCTGCAGGCGGCGGCCGCGTCGTCGTTACTTATATGTCGGGTCGTAAAGAAGCCGCAGAACTCGTGGAGGAGATTAGTGATCAAATCGGGCCGGGGGTGGGTTGTGCAATTCCGTTTGATGCACGTCAGGATCCTGCGCACCAGCTCGCGAAATCTCAGTCGCGAAATTAGCCACCTATACTACTTTGCCACCAGCTCGATTGCTTGCCAAAAAGAGGAACTATTCGATGTGCGTTTATTGGATGAGTTCATGCAATTGTATGTTGTTGGCTTTTATAATTGCTGTCGTTTCGTTGGAGGCCGCGCCTCGCAGCTTGTAAGTGCTTACTACCCCTCTTCAGTATTCGTCGAGGATGGCCCTCCCGCTTTGACTGAATACAGCATGGCCAAGATGGCAGGGGAACTTCTGTGCGCTAGTCTTAATCGATCAGATGCACGCATTCACGTGATCGTCAGTCGACTTCCCCGCCTCCTAACAGACCAGACGGCAACAGTGCCGCCCACCACTAGCAACGACCCATTACAGGTTATGCTACCCATCGTTCGAAAAGTGCAAGCATCGCAAGCGAAGGGAGTCCAGTGCCAAACCGCGTAAAGTTGCTTGAAATGAACCCGAGAGCCTTGTTGTATCGCGGCAAATGACAAATTTGCACTCAAGACATATCCACCAACAAATACAGACGCTCAAATCGTAAAGCAAAACGATGCTCTTCAATTCATACGAATTCATTCTTGCGTTCCTGCCAGTGACCGTGATCGGTTTCTTGCTGTTTAGGATGAAGTCAAGGGCATGGTCATTCGCCTGGCTGATCGGGGCTTCGATTTTCTTTTATGCTTGGTGGCGCCCGTTCAATCTCTTAATCATCGGCCCGTCGCTCGTTGTAAATTATATCTTCGCACGCTCACTGCTTAGTCTTTCGAACCGTGAAGGTCGCGAAAAGTTGAGTTCACTTGTGCTTGCTCTCGGCGTCCTGTTTAACGTGTGCCTTCTTGGCTATTTCAAGTACACGAATTTTGGACTGACTGTGGCGAACGACTTTGCCGGCACCCACTTCGTTCTCGAGCACATCATTCTACCGCTGGGCATCTCCTTTATTACCTTTCAGAAGATCGCGTTTCTTGTTGACGTGGCGGGCGGCCGCGTACGGTCGTTCACGGCGAGCGACTTCCTATTATTCGTAATGTTCTTTCCGCAACTGATAGCGGGCCCGATCGTTCACTACGGCGAGACTATGCCTCAATTCCACCGTACCGACCGACGAGTTGATGTGAATGATGTTCGCAGCCGGCATAACCCTTTTTTGCTTTGGCTTGTTCAAAAAAGTAGTCCTTGCAGATGGAATGGCCGAATATGTGTCGCCGATCTTTACCTTCGCTGAGGCCGGGCAGCCGGTTTCACTTATTGCAGGGCTGGCTTGCGGCTGTGGGCTTCACGCTGCAAATCTATTTCGACTTTTCCGCCTATAGTGACATGGCGTGTGGGTCGGCGTTATTCTTCGGCGTCCGCTTGCCGCTCAACTTCGACTCTCCGCTCAAGGCCTCGAACATCATCGATTTCTGGCTACGCTGGCACATCACACTCACGCGGTTCCTCACGGCTTACGTCTACAATCCAATTGCTCTTGCGCTAACACGACGCAGAGCTGCGAACCGACTGCCAATGTTGAAGGCGCACGGTTCGACCATGTACGCGTTTTTTAGCGTACTCGCTTGGCCAACCTTGGCTACTATGCTTTTGTCAGGCGTGTGGCACGGAGCAGGATACACTTTCCTTCTCTGGGGCCTGCTGCATGGGCTCTATCTCATTGTTAATCACGCTTGGCGCCAATACGGGCCCCGGTCAGTACCTCAACACATCACTTGCGACAGTTGTGGGATTTGCGCTGACATTTGTGGCTGTGGTTTTTGCTATGGTGCTATTTCGCGCGCCGAACGTCGCGACCGCCATCAATGTCATGAAGGGTATGGTCGGCCTTCATGGGATAACCCTGCCAACTAAGCTAGCGCAACTCGTGCACCTGCCCAGCCTACCACCCATGATGCTGCTTAGTGGCCCTGTTGACTGGGAAAGATTTCCTGGTCGCCGTCGCCTATCTGTGTGGCTTGTTGACAATTGCGTTGTTCTTACCGAATTCGCTACAAGTGTTGTCGAAATACCAGCCAGTGCTTCAGACGCCGAAGCGCCCACCCATGATCGCACTCTTCATGCCAGGCTCCCAACCACTCCCGCAGACGCCGCCCAAACTCGCCGGCTCTAGTTCCGCAATCTACTGGGACCCTACTCTAATCTGGACGATCTTCATTGCCGCGCTTGCGGTCATTTCGATGATGCGACTCGCGGGACCAAGCGAATTCCTTTATTGGCAGTTCTAACGCGTGGGACGAATACTAGGCGGCGTGGACAAGATCATTGACGTGAAGATGAGGGCATCCCCACCCTGCTTATGGGGGCTGCGATCCACGGCGTAATCGAGAAGGTCGGTGCGAATGCCACAATAGTTGAGAAGCTTCGACGAATTTTCGGCGTAGCGGGCTTCGATGCGCAGCGACCCTCCGTGCGTCGAGAGTTCGTCGACATCGAACTATGTTAGGCCCTGCGCGGCGCAGCATGCGCGTTCTCTTAACGGGGTCATAAAGGCCATATTGGTGCAGTAGGCGGCAGCATGTTACGGGAACCGGGGCATGAAGTGACTGGTCTCGACACCGATCTCTTCGCGGGCTGCGATTTCGGTTCGCGATTTCCAGCAATTCCTGCGGTTCGCAAGGATATCGCGAAATCACCAGCGTCCAGCCTGTAAAGCGATCTGATCGAGCAGCTTCGCGCGAGCGCGCATTTCTCGGTGGGCGGCAGCCCAAGCGTGTCGAACACCACCTGAATTCGATGCAGCCAGTCGTGCCTGAGCGCGGCCTCCCGAACATTGTTGCGTCGGACCGCTCGCAATCGCTTAGGGTCGCCGTTCAGGTCCGCGAGGATCACGGCCAATATCGGGAGAATCGAATGGCAGCGTGAATGACCGCATCCGGCCAATCGAACTGCCGCTTGAATTCGTCGCTGCGCGGTGCCTCGCCCAGCATCACCGTACCTGCCGCGGCACCTTCGTAGAACCGCGCAGAGATCTCTTCGCGGCCCGCCGTGAACTCGGGCTTGTCGACGTAGCTGCGATTGGCGATGAAATAGCGGCTGTGCTTGAGGAGCGTCGCCAGCAAGTGGCGATGCTCGTTCGGGCTGTCGACGCGAAACGTGCGGCTTCTTGAGGTCGGCGCCGCTCGCAGCCACGGTGTCGTAGTAGTAGAAAGCTGCTGGCGCTCGGCTTCCTCAAGGAGCGCCCGGTGCGTGACCTGCGATCGCCGGCCGATGTAGCAGACATCTATCGGACGTGGCTCATCGAGCGATGCGGGCGCGAAACGCGGCACGTCGACCGCGATCGGCAGGTACGTGCACGGGCGACCGGTCATGCGTGCCACGTCCTGGACGCTGTGGCTGCATCCAAGAAAGATGTGGTCAAAGCCAGTCAATAGCTCGAGCAGATACTCCGGCAGCATGTCCGACCAGACTTCGGTGATGAAGCAGGCTGCCTTGCGGGAACGCTCGCGCCAATTGGGAATCGTCGCGAGCGAATACAATTCGTAGGTGTGACTGAACACCGGAAAAAAGAGTTCGAAGTCGCCGCTCCAAGACCACCTTGTTGCGCGGATAGGGCGCAAGTCGGCGCGCAAGCCTGGGCGACCCGGATACCATGCGCGCGAGCTTGTAGGCGCGTCGGGAGAACTCGAGACCAGGCAGGTCGGTCGCGTCGATCCGCTCGGCATCCGTGACAGCTGCGAAAGTGTCCTCGAATTCGTAAGCGAGGCAATAAGCGACGAGGTCGGCGATCCGGCGCTGCGACAATAGCAATACCTTACCTTGCACGAGTCCCGCGCCTCCGATTAGTTCGACGTAATCTTCTCGAAATGTCACCCCTTCAAGCAAGTCGTGCCACTCCTGTAGCCGTCGACAAAGGCGTAGTTCCGTGGGACGAGTGGTCGAGGGTCGGAACACAGCACGCCAAGCCCACTCGAGATTGAAGCGGAGGAATTGCGGGCAACCGGCCTGCGTTCCGCCGACGAGGTCGATTGATGCGCCGATAGCGAGGAAAAGCAATGCGCTCGTGACGGCGAGCGCCCGGGCGGAGAACGCCTCCTGGTGCGGGCGCCCAGGGTGACAAGGCAAATCCGAGTAACGGATTGCTGATCGTATATCACGGGACCTGATCGTCTGATCATTATAAGCCAAACAGAAACAATCCCCGTCCCGCCCACACGGCAATCACCTGCCGTCCTTCCAGATGTGAACGTGATCGGCGGTGCCCACAGTATCTCCTCCGAGGCCCACATGACCAAAGCTCCTTTCCAGTTGCCGCGTCCAGCGCGAACAGCGAGCCTCCGGAGGCCCCAAATACCACCGCTCCCGCAGTCGCGAGCAGGCCGCCGAACGACCCGCCGTTCTTCCGTTCGGCGAGCGGTACTCCCATCGCTTGGTGCCCGTGGCGGCGTCCAGTGCCCGTACCACTTTGGTGACGGGGCCGACCATCGATCCGCCACTGCCCGCAAAAATTCCTTTTCCCCCGCGGCTAATCCCCCGGCCAATACGACCTGCGGATTTCGTAAAAACGGATTGCCCTTCAATAGCCTGTACGAAAATTAATCCACGCGCGGGATCGAAGGCGCTAGGCTGCCAATTCACTCCGCCAATGACGCCGGGCTTCGTAATGCGACCACCCGCAGTGAGTGTGCCTGAATTTGCCGGAATGGGTGTCCCCCGTGACGTGAGGCCCTGAGCCCAGTTTATTTCCACAAAGGGAGTGCCTGTCAGAAATTGGCCAGTGACCCTGTCGAGCACATAATAGAATCCGTTCCTATTCGGCCAGCAGATGACCTTTCGCTCTGCGCCCATCTATGAGTAAATCAGCAAGTATTGGCGTTTGGGTTGAATCCCAGTCGTGTTCGTCGTGGGGTGTAAATTGGAAATACCAAGCAAGCTTCCCGGAACTCGCGTGCAACGCAACCACGCTGTTGGTGAAAAGGTTGTCGCCGGGGCGTCCATCACCGGCGAAAGCTGGGGTGGGGTTACCAACCCCCCAGTAAAGAACATCAAGCGACGGGTCATAACTTCCAGTAACCCAAGTTGCACCTCCGCCCTCTTTCCAAGCTTCGTTCTGCCACGTCTCATGGCCGGGTTCGCCTGGACCAGGAATTGTGTCGAACTTCCATTGTTGCTGGCCAGTCGTGACGTCGTATGCAGCAACGAAGCCGCGGGCGCCAAAATCGCCGCCAGCTACGCCGGTGACGACGGAATGGTTGACGACAAGCGGCGCTCCGGTGAGCGAATATCCATCGGATGGACTTCGCCACTTGAGTTTGCCAATTGACCTTCCCGGTGTTCGCATTAATGGCAACCAAATATCCGTCCAGACTGCCAAAAAAGAGTGAATTATCCAGGATAGCAAGTCCCCTATTCACCCTACCGACCTCGATTGGCAAATCGGCAGGAAGGGGTCGTTTGTAGTTCCAGATCACTTCGCCCGTCTTTGCATCCAAGGCCACGACGGTCGCAGGCGGTTCGGTGACGAAAATAGTGTCGCCGACTACGAGGGGGGTTGACTCGAACCTGGGGAACTCGCGTCGAGCTCGATTGATAAACCCAAAGAAGCCGAAGCTGCGATGCGTTTGCGGGAGTGATTTCAGATAACGAGGAGTGCCGCCAGCCGCTGAGAGAACCCGAATACGTTAGCCATTCGACCAGGATTGTCGTCGGCCTTCCTAATCTGCTCGGTAGTAACTGGATATTAGTGGAGGTGGCTCATCGCCGTCATTATCAGAATGGAATTGCAAAGTTCTCAGATATCCGACTACTTGCCAACGTTCCGCGAACGATAAATGCGTCGATTCCATTGCGGTACCGGCGATGCCATCAGTCAAAACTCTGTAAATCGCAGCGTCGCTGTCACCGTTCTTATATCCCCATCGAGCCAGTGACGGCCCGAGATAACCTCGTACCATCTGGACCATGACATCTTGCACAGTGCTCACGGAATAGGTGACCGCCGGCTTCCCGATCCTCTGCGGCTGATATATGGATTGACGAGTGCTGCATCCACGCTTTGGCCCCATTCACAAACGCTGCCCAAAGAAAAGCCGCCTTCGTGGGCGGTCATTTTCAAAAGCTCGATCCAGGATAGCTCGGGAACCCCCCCAAAGGCCTTCTTCAAATAGATTTTTGCCCGCCAGGAGATTTTTTCTGAAGTAAGTTTGTCGGTATTGATCGTTAAATAATAATAGGCTCCTCCAACGATTCCAATGAGGGCGATAGTCGTTGCGGCGACTGCTCCCCAGATGATGCGCTTCATCCTTTTAAACTGCCCAGATGAGTTAACTCAGGTGGCCTGACCGAGATTTTGTGCCAGGTGAAGTGAGAGGTTATTGCACGATTGGCGCGCCGTCGAGGGTTGGTGGTGGCGGTGCGATGGTGAGTGGTGCGAGCGGCGCCTGTAACCGAGGGCTGAGTGTGGTCGTCTGGTGTTATAGTAGACACGCCATTTCTCGATGACCGCCTGGGCTTCCTTAAGTCCTGTTAGTCGATCCACCCCAGTTCGCGGCTTTGTCATTAGCGGCCCACCAGGCGCTGCCCAGGAACTCAGATAGCGTCACGGTAGCCTACGCAGCGCCTGTGCTCGATGGTCGCTTTGCGAGAAGTATCCGAGAGTGTTTCGGTTTGTAGTAGGTCACCGTGTAAGTCGTTCCGGGCTTCGTGACGGTGATCTCACTATGCAGAACTTCGATGCAGGAGATCGGGGGTCATTGGCGGAAAAGCCGAGACGGTCGGAGTACTTCTAAATTGTCAGACTTAGAGTTCCAGTGCTGACCATGATCTTGAGTGCAGAGGTGCCCATCGCGTTTTCTCCGCCGCAATGGGCCGATTTGGTGCTCTTCAGCATTCACCCTCATGTTGATCGTTAGGCTTAGAGTTCCAGTGCTGACAATGATCCTGGCTGCAACGGCGGTTCCAATTGCGCTTCGGCCACCGCAATGGGCCGATTTGCACCTCTTCAGCATCGCCCCGTACGACTTCCTGGCGAACATTGCAGGCTTCGTGCCTGTAGGAATAGTGCTCGCGGCTCTCGGTCCCGTCTGGGCGGTGATGGCGGCAGCCTTGCTCTCCATGTTCGTCGAAACCAGCCAGCTTGTGGCGTTATACCGCTTCACTTCTCTGACCGATGTTGCGGCCAACGTCCTGGGGGCAATCCTGGGAGTGATTGTCGTTGCTCGCTACAACATAAAACCCCAATTCACGGCCACCAGACGAGTTGGAACAATTGCCGCTGCGCTTGCCTTGTTGCTGATTCTCGGCGTTTGGCAGATGTCGGGCAAGTGGGGAACGACAACCCCCGGAACCGGAGCCCTAGAGGCCCACTGGACATTTGACGAGAGTGGCGGCCGAATTGCCTTGGACTCATCCGGGCATGGCCTGAACGGTGAGTACCATAACGACCCTAAGCGGGTGGCTGGCCCCATGGGCAGCGCCGTGAAGTTCGACGGAACGACGGACTATATCGACTTTGGCCACCCCACGGCTCTGCGGCTCACCAGCAGTATGACGATCAGCGCATGGATCAAATCCACCTCCTTTCCTCGCGACGATGCCGCGATTGTATCGAGCGTCAACTGGGTCGGCTTTCAATTGGACACGACGATTGACAAAGGTCCGCGGACGATTGGCTTCAAACTTCATTCCTGCTTGACGATGATGGCGCGCTACGGAAAGACACCTTTGGCTCTCAACACCTGGTATTACGTCGCCGGTGTGTACAACGCCAAAGCGAAGACAATGGACGTGTACCTTAACGGCGAATTGGATAACGGCGTCCTCGTTGGTCCGGTGACGGGCAGTCAGAAAAGCTCACGAGAGAATGTTTACGTTGGGAGGCGAGGCGACTCTGATCAATTCGACTTCACGGGCGAGATTGACGACGCGCGCATTTACTCGCTGCCGCTGACCAAGGCCGAGATCGCGGCGGACATGCACGGTTCCGCGGATGGCTCGGCGTTACAACAGGCTGCTCGCGGCGATCATGGCAGTACGCCGTCGCATGTGAAGAACGGGGACGAGGCGTGCTCCGGGACCCCCGATCCGGAAGATAAAAACCTCCCGGGCACGGTAGCGACGCTTGGCGTACTTGCAGCGATCGCGTGTGCTGGATTGTTTCCATTGAGTGGGCCGCTTCGATGCCTGATAGCCGCCCTTGCCGCCGGATTGTTGTCTCTACCAGCGATGGCATCTACGCTTCCCGTTCTGACGCGTTGGATGATGGTATTGCTAAGCTTGGCGGGGGGCGCCTCCGTAGCATTGACGATGCGCCGCCAGGATGAATCCTTGTGCGCTGCGACGAGGTTTTTTCCTTGGGCGCAGCTTGCACGCTTTCGAAGGCCTTAAGCCACTTCATGAATAATTCGACGAGCTTCTCGTCCGTATCTCCCCCTTTAACGAATGACCCTGCCCCACTGACGCATCTTGGGACAATCTCTCACAAAATCCTGAGCTTAGCCACAGCGAAGCGCGCCGGGCGCCGATCCAAAACAAGCGCGAAGTTAACCCACAGTGGGTAACAAGCATCCAGCCCGCTGCTGAGCGCCAGGGTATAGCACTTAGTAGACGTCTGGGCCATCAAGCCATCCGCAGGACAAAGTGGGTGCTCAAGTGAGAGCGTCATTGGGGTCGATCACTGACACCGCTGGGATCGGAACGATAAACTTGGCGCCCCATTTGCTGACATGGTGCATCTGCTGCATGATCTCGTCCTTGAGGTTCCACGGAAGGATCAGAATGTAATCTGGCTTGGCGTCGTCGATCGCCACCACCGGATAGATCGGGATGTGCATGCCGGGCGTGTAGCGGCAGTGCTTATAGGGATTGCGGTCGACGGTGAAGTCCAAGAAATCGGTGCCGATGGCAGCGTAGTTGAGTAGGGTGTTGCCTTTGTCGGGGGCGCCATAACCGCAGATACGTTTTCCTTTCTCCTTGGCTTTGATGAGCACGGAAAGAAGCTCGCGCTTGGTGCGCTGGACCCGACCGGCAAAATCAACATAGGTAGAGAGGTCCTCGAGACCCGCTCGGCGCTCCTGCGCCAGCATACGGACCACGCGGATCGACACGAGGTGGTGCGAGCCTCGATGGGCAAGGTAAAGCCGCAGTGATCCGCCGTGGGTAGGCAGTCGATCAGCGCGAGCCCATGGGCCGCTGCGAGCCTGTTCATGGTGCCAAGCGAGAAATACGAAAAATGCTCGTGGTAGATGGTATCGAACTGATTTTCGGCGATCAGCCGTTCAAGATGCGGCACCTCGATGGTGATGACGCCTTCGGGCGCCAAGAGATGCGCCATGCCGACAACGAAGTCGTTGAGTTCCGGTACCTGCGCCAGCACATTATTGGCGACGATCAAATCGGCGTGCCCGCGGTCGATCACCACTTGTCGCGCAGTTTTGGCACCGAAGAAGGCGACCATCGTCGGAATGCCTGCCTTTCGCGCGGCTTCCGCCACATTGGCAGCGGGTTCGATGCCGAGAACCGGTATGCCGAGTTTAACGAAATGCTGCAACAAATAGCCGTCGTTGCTGCCCAGTTCGACGACGAAGCTTTTCGGTCGAAGCCCTAGCCGGCTCTTGATCATTTCGCAGTAGCGCCCGGCATGCGCCACCCAAGTCGTCGAATAGGACGAGAAATAGGCGTATTCGGTGAAAGTGTGCGCCGGGCTGACGAACTCAGGAAGCTGAACCAGCCAGCAGGCATGACAAACCCGGGCGTGAAGCGGGTAATAGCTCTCTGGCGCGTTAAGTTGGTCCTGGGTGAGGAAGCTTTCACAGAGCGGCGACATGCCGAGATCGATCAGGCTGTGCTGGAGTCGCGTGCCGCAATGGCGGCATCGCATCGAACTCGCGGACTGAAATCACCGGGTCTCTTCTGCCTGACGCAACATCCATGTTGCCCTCGGTGATCGCCACAACCGGGCTCCTTGCTCACTCATTCATTGGTCACTCCATGTCGCCAACTTGGTCTCTCCCGCAAGAGCCGCGAGGTGGTACCCATTTTTCGCTTCGTTGGCTTCCGCCCAATCCCTTCGCGCCATTGACCGTTTCAGGCGCAGCCACCAAGGTTCGCGCCTAACCAGCGCAAGCTAAGGCTCTGATCGTCTTCGGTTTCAACTTGCTACTGGGGCGGGCGGCGATGATATCGGTTCTGGATTTGACTCGTGTAAACCGTCTGCTTTGTCTTGGAGCTCATTGCGATGACATTGAAATTGGGGCTGGCGGTACGATTTTGCATCTGGCCAAGGTCGAACCCGAGCTCGAAGTGAAATGGGTGGTGTTCGCCGGCGAGGACCCGGAAAGGGTCGAGGAAGCTCGACGCTCCGCTGAGGTGTTCCTGGCCGGCACCAGCAGCAAAAGCGATATCGTCATTCATGGATTCCGGGACGGATTTTTTCCGTTCCAAGGCGAGCTCCTCAAGGAAACCTTCGAGGACCTCAAGGCTAGCTTTGTGCCGGACCTCATTCTCACCCACCATGACGACGACCGGCACCAGGACCACCGTCTCGTATCGCAACTGACCTGGAACACCTGGCGCGACCACATGATCCTCGAATATGAGATCATGAAATATGACGGCGACCTCGGGCGTCCCAATGTATTCGTGCCGCTTTCACAGGACGTCTGCCAGGACAAGATCGGTAGCCTGCTTGAGGTGTTTTCATCGCAAGCCAAGCGACAATGGTTCAACGAGGAGGCGTTCTGGTCGCTGCTGCGGTTGCGAGGCATCGAGTGCAACGCGCCTTCGCGGCTCGCCGAAGCGTTCTTTGTGCGAAAAATTCTTGCCTAGCTTGGATCGTGGCGCCACGGGCGGGGGTGTACGCGCTTCATCGAGCGTCGCTCATCTATCTAGACGCTGCAGTGTCAGCTTCCGAGAGTCACGTCGACTGCCCCCGGGTTTTACCTTCGCCTCTACCTGTTAGGGGTACCGCGGATGGTTGCTTGATCCGGCTTAGCGCATAGGCCAAGGGTTCACTTGAATTGGTGGTGAGGCCCGGGCCCATGAAAACAGTTCTGTTCTGTGGAGGCCTCGGCACGCGTATCCGCGATTTCTCCGAGACCATCCCCAAGCCGATGATCCCGATCGGCGGCAAGCCGATCCTTTGGCATTTGATGAGTTATTACAGCCAGTACGGGCACAAGGATTTTATTCTGTGCCTCGGCTACAAGGCCAACGTCATTAAGGAGTTCTTTCTCAACTACCGACCGCACATCTATGCCGATTGTGTCGTCTCCGGCTTCGGCAGCAACGTGGAAACGCTAGGCGATCCCCAACAGGACTGGCGTGTGACAATGATCGACACCGGCGTCTGGCGCAGCATCGGAGAGCGCCTCTTTGCCGTGCAAGCCCACCTCGACGGCGAGGAGATGTTCCTTGCCAACTACAGCGACGGACTTCTCCGACGTCGATCTGCCTGCCATGATCGAGACCTTCAAGCAAAGCGGAAAGGTTGCCTGTTTCGTCGCCTGCCGCCCATCATTCAGCCTACACCTCATCGAGATGGATGGTGGCGGTAGAGTCAACGGCATACGCGCCACGCAAGATGCCAACCTCTGGATCAACGGTGGCTTCTTTATCTTTCGCTCGCAAATCTTCCACTATATGCGCGAGGGCGAGGAGCTGGTCGAAGAACCCTTTCGGCGGCTGATCGACGCCGAACAGCTCCTTGCCTTCAAGCACGAGAGCTTCTGGCGCCCGATGGACACATTGAAGGACAAAGAGGTGCTGGAAGACATGGTCGAGCAGGGCCGCATGCCCTGGCGGCTCTCCGAGACGGTTCCAGCCGTTTCGGCTACGGCGGCCATGAAGGTGGGCTGAGGCCTCTCGCTCACGCGGCAGTCATCCGCATCGGGGGCAACACGGCGTGGATCGCAAAGGAGAAGTAGTCATGCGCGTGCTGGTCACTGGGCACTTGGGCTATATCGGCACCGTCATGGTTCCGATGCTGCTCAAGTCGGGCCATGAAGTTGTCGGTCTCGACAGCGATCTTTACGAGCATTGCACCTTTGCCGCCGGGGGCGTCATCGCCGACGTGCCCCATATCAAGAAGGACGTGCGCGACGCGACTGCCGGCGACCTGGAAGGGATCGACGCCGTCATTCACTTGGCAGCCCTGTCAAACGATCCGCTCGGCAATCTCAGACCTCAGATCACTTATGGCATCAATCACCGCGCCAGTTTGCGGCTGGCGCGGCTCGCCAAGGCCGCCAGGGTCGAGCGTTTTCTGCTTGCCTCGTCGTGCAGCAATTACGGTTTTGCCGGCGATAAACTCGTGGACGAAACGAACGCGCTCAACCCCGTCACGCCCTACGGCGTCAGGAAGTGTTAAAGTATCACGTGTTTCATCTTATCTTGGCGAAGTTGGCAAGCTTGCAGGTCTTAGGAAAGAGTCCTGTCGGCTTTTACTTGCGAGTGAATAAGCGGACATGGCAGTATCTGCCCTCTCGCGTCCGCAATTTTTATCCCGTCAGCTGGTACGAAGCGTGGTTGCACACCTTGGTTTGCCTCCGCGTCAGTCGCCAGCAGTATTCCTGCACAACCTTTCTACGGAATTGTCCGGCGCTCGAACTGATGCACCGCCTGGTCCAGCAAAAAGCTCACCGCTCCACTTTGAGAATGGCAGTGTTAGGTTGCAGTATCGGAGCCGAGGTCTATTCGATCCTGTGGATCCTCCGCTCGGCAAGGCCTGACTTGAAGCTTATCCTGTCCGCCGTGGATATTTCAAAGGAAATGCTCAAACTCGCCGAGAAAGGCACTTACGGCCCCAACACCTCCGAGTTGGTCGAAGCACCGATTTTTGAGCGCTTGACGGCTCATGCGTCGGCAAGCACGCCGTTATCACTGGTCGTCGGAAGGTCTGAAGGATTTCGTCAATGAGTTCACGCTGCGATGGTAGGACCCGGACAGGGGAGATCATTAATTTGACCCATCGCCGAGGAGCGGCCTCCCGGGCCACTCAGCTCTACACTTCCGGTGTGACTCGTTTCAGCATCGACTTTCGCACCGTACACTTCGATGACGTCGTCGAAAAGAGGGGGGCGCCGAACATCGACGCGGCCTGTACTGGAACCGTGATGCGTGATTTCCTGCGCGGAACCGATTTCGCCCGCCTGCCTGACGACATCGTCGCAATGTACGACAATGGCAATTGAACCCGACACATTCGCCAATCGTGACCAGCTCGTGAGGCGTCTGTCGGGAATGCTTCCCTCGCCCTCCGCATACGTGGATCCCCAGTTCCTGCTCGATCGGCTCTAGCCCTCTTTTCAGTGCGCCGATGAGACTCTGTAGTTATTCCAGAGGAATGCCAATCCATCCCCATGACAGCGCCGAAAGACTGAAACCAGAATGGGTGCGCCAGTCTGCGCAAAAACTCGTCCCGTCCGTAATGGTGCACAATAGCTTCCGTGACGACGGCTCCCAGTCGTGCCATTCTCGCCCCTAGCCAGTGGGGCACACGCCCGCCGTGAAGCGGGAGATCAGCACTGCCGGTGCGACGGGCCATTGTCATTCTTTCGACTTACGCAAGCTTCTGAAGGTGATGGAATAGCGAAGCTTGTCAACCGGAGGGATGCTGTGCTGCCAATCCCAACGGGCTGAGCCACGGAGAAGATACGCTGAACGGGGTTGGAGCTCTATTGATGCGCGCTCCCAGCGCGTACCCTGTTTGCGGCGGAAGCGGAACAGGCAAGGCGTCGCCAGCGATATGCCGATCACATCTTCGAATTCGGGGCGGTCCCTATGCCAACCGATTGCCGCACCCGGCGCATACTCGGTGACGAGCACATGTTGCAGCCGATCTTCGGTCAGCCTGGCAAACTCTGCCGCCGTCTGACACAGAGCTAAGAGGAAGGCTGGGATCTCCTCGGCTTTTTGAAGTTTTCGCACATTGAAGTCATAGCGGCAGCCGAACGAAACTGTGCGCCGCTTGCCCAGAAAGACACGGAACTCAAATTCTCGAAATGGGAGACGCTCCAATGATGTGATAAGCGCGCTTTCCTGATCAGGAGACAAAACATCGTCTCTGTACCGAAATCCCTGAGGAAGATCCCGGAGATCCTTGAAGAATGTGCGCTGAACGAAGGCCACCCGATCCATATGGGAAGGTGAAACTGTCGTCAGCCAGCGGCGCGTCTTACGAGTTTAGATGGACCACGGCGAGGAAGGAAAAATCATGGCGAAACTCGACGCTCGAAAATCGGGCTCATTTCAAATCAATGGCGATATCGAGATCCATCGCCTTGGTTTTGGAGCAATGCGGATCACCGGTCCCCGCGTCTGGGGTCCACCGACTGACATGGCAGAGGCGATCCTGACGCTCAAACGTGTGCGGGAGTTTGACATTGATTTCATCGACAGCGCGGACTTCGACGGGCCCGAGGTTTAAGAGCAACTCATCTGGGACACGCTGTATCCATATGATGGCATGCTCATCGCGACCAAGGCCGGGTTGAGACGCCCCGGACCTGGAGAATGGGGAGAGGGATGGACGCCCGGACCACTTGCGCGAGCAAGCTATAAAAAGCCGAGAACGCCTTGGGCTTGAGCAAATTCGACTTTGGCAGCTACACAGCATCGATCCGAAAGTGCCACGTGATGAAGCACCAGGAGATTTCCGCCGAGGCTCTTGATCCTGCTGCCGTTGACCGGCTGCCTTTGCTTACTCGAGTTCCATGTCGAGCTTACACAGGTAATCGAAGTCCTCCAGCCGCACCGTATCCAGGCCGGCATAGAACGCCTCGATGACGCCGGGTCCGACCTGTCTGCCGCCGCGATCGGTTCGCCGCACCACGCGCAAGTAGGGCCAGGCGGCGAGCATACTCTTCGAGGATGGCCGGGTCTCGTCAGTGGAACCGTCGTCCACGACTATCGAGAGCGTGGGCGGCACCGATTGCGCCGCGACGCTGTCGAGCGTGCGGCGGAGGTATTGAGCCTCGTCGCGGCATGGAGAGATCAGCAGGTAGCGTCGCGACGATGTCACGCGGCCGTGCTCATTGAAGGAATTCGTTGGAGAGACCCATATCTCCTCGCGGTGGGTTATGTCTATCTGCGAGGAAGAGAGGTCTCGAATTCTTGGTAGTCGTCCCGGGGCGGGAGCGGCCGGGTTGTTCCCGACATCCATTAACGCAGATTCCGTCAAGTAAACAGCGGAATATCGGTAGTGTCATCCGCTACCGGGAACCGTGAGGCGCCTCTGACGCGGCGACCGCGGCAAGCTTCACCACCTGCTGGAGGATCCAGCCGCGCACCGGTGGGAGCGGTCGGCTCAAGTTGATTGTGATGTTGTTGAACGGCAAGCCGACGAACGCGCGAGGCAAAAACTCACTTTCGCAGCGGAGGCGCGTTCGCGAACCGGCGAGCCGACTAAACAGCTGGATATCCGACCGAGGCACGATGGGATGTGGTGCTGGACCGCGTCTGGCTAATTTTCCTGAGTACCGAGCGGCTTCAACGCTACGCACAGATCGAAATCGGGTGCGAAGCTCTTGGTGATCACAGTAATGCGCGGCATGCCTTCTTCCTAACGCTTTGGCCCATTAGGAGGTGCGATCACTGGCGCTCCGACAAGGCTGCCGGTCGAAATCGACTAACGCCCGATACCCTCGTAGTGCGCAAAAGACCCCGGATCGAGCACGCGGCGCCCATCGACCACGAGGGGATGCTGGCCCAGCTCATTCAGCAAGCCGGCCAGCTGTGAGAATTCCGCCCACCGCGTGACCAGAACGACGATCTTCGCGTCGGCAACCGCCTCACGCAACGACCCGACCAGGGTCACGCCGGCCAGATCCTCGTGTTCGTTCGGGTGCGCGACCGGATCGTAGGCCGTCAAGCGCGCGCCTTGTGCCTTGAGCTTACGAATGATCGGAAACGCCGGGGACTCGCGCACATCGTCGGTATCGGGCTTGAACGCGATCCCGAGTACGGCAACCGGCACATCCCGCAGCGAAGCGAAGTGACGGCCGATCAGGCGCATGATCTCGTCGGCCTGTCCCCGATTGATGTCGAGGACGCTCTGCAGAAGATTGAGCGCCAGCCCCTTTTCGCGACCCTGGCCGATCAACGCCGTAACGTCCTTGGGCAGGCAGCTGCCGCCGAATCCGCAGCCGGGCTCGAGGAAGCTCGTGATGGGCGCGGTAAGTCTGTCGTCGCCGCGGCGCATCGTGAAATAGGCGGCTTGATGCACGCCGCGCATCACGTCGATCGCGTCGACACCGCCGACCGCCGTGCACAAGCGCGCGATTTCGTTCGAAAACGAGATCATGGTGGCGAGCACGGCGTTCGACGCGTACTTGATCATCTCCGCGGTCGTCGGATTGGTCACGATGCGTGGCACCGCCTCGTCGAAGCTCGAATACAGCTCGCGCAGGACATCGTGCGTTCGGGCGTCGATGCCTCCGAGCACCAGCCGGTCGGGATGCGAGAAATCCGCGACCGCGGTGCCCTCGGTGAGAAATTCGGGATTCATGCCCAGTCCGAATCCCTGACCCGCGATCTTTCCCGATGCGCTCTCGAGCGCCGTTCGCACGACGCCGACGGTCGTGCCGGGTATCACCGTGCTCTTGACGATCACGGTGCGGTAGCTCGTCTTGTGCCGAAGCGCGGCACCGATCTCGGACGCCGCCGCCTCGACGTATGTGAGATCGATCTTGCCGTCGGAGGCCGGCGTTCCAACTGCAATGAAAGTCAACTCCGTCGCCGCGACGGCCGCAGCCAGATCCGTGGATGCACGCAGGCGCCGGCCTGAATTGCGCTGCAGGAGCTCAGGCAAGCCGTTCTCGTGAATCGGCGCTCGCGCGCGAGTTGATCATCTCGACCTTACGAGGGTCGACGTCCACGCAGGTGACGTCGTGCCCGCACTCTGCAAGGCATGCGCCCGTCACCAAGCCTACGTAGCCCGTGCCGACGATTGAGACTTTCATCAGGCTGCCGCCGCAATCTGATTGTGGCTGTACCAGATCAACGATCGATAGATGCCATCTTCGATCGATACCTTCGGATCGAAGCCGAGTTCGGAGCGTGCCTTGTCGATGACGGGACAACGGCGATTCGGGTTATCGATCAAGTAGTCCGCTTCGGTGCTGCGGCCCAGCACCACCTTCCCGCGGTACCCGAACATATCAGCGGCCGCCCTGACGGTGAGGTCCGCCAGCTCGGCCATGGATATCTCCGGGCGGTCAATGCCGATGTTGTAGGGCTCCCCGGCACCGCCGCGCACCAATACCTTGAAATACCCGGTGATGGCATCGGTCGCGTAGCAGAACGTGCGCTTCGGTTTGCCATCGGAGAGCATGACGATGTCGCGCCCCGCGAAAATATCCTTGGCGAAGTCCGGGATCACGCGCCCGTCGGTGATCTTCAATCCCGGACCGTAGTTGTTGAACGGCCGCGCCATGCGCACCGGAATTCCCTCCTGCTTGGCATACACGACGCACAGCGTCTCGCCGAATCGCTTGGACTCGTCGTAGCACGCCCGCGGGCCGGTGCAGGACACGTTGCCCCGGTAGGTCTCGGGCGTCGGGATCGCCGTCGCGGCGGGGTCGCCGTAGATCTCGCTGGACGAATAGAACAGGAACCCGCGCAGCGGGCGGCCCGCGTCGCGCTCGGCCACGGCGTAGTCCAGCAGATTGCGCAGGCCGTTGATGTTCGCGTCGATGCACTTGAGCGGCTGGGCGCGATAGTAGATCGGCGAGGCGATGCCCGCGGCGTGGACGATGTAATCGAAATGCCCGATGTCCTTTGGCAGCGGCTCGATCATGTCATGGCGCCGCAGCTGCAGGTGTGGGCGTTCGCGCAGTGCTTCGAGCCACTCGGGCACGCCACGCGCGTAGTTGTCGTACACCGTGAGATCTATCTTGGCGCCGGCCGCGCGCGTCTCGTTCCAATGCAGGACCGATTGCACGAGGTAGTACCCCAGGAATCCCCCGCCGCCGGTCACCAGCAATCGGCCGCCGGACAGTGCGCCGAATTCAGCCGTCAAATCCGCGCATACCGCATCCAGATCTTCATCCAGGAGCTGCCGCAACCCGATCAACCGTCTGTGTTTTTGCATGTCCGAAAACTCCGTCTATGAGCTTAGAGAACGAGCTTTCGCGCATGGAAGGCCTCGGCGTAGCGCGTAGGCGAGTTGCACTCGATGCCGCGAAGGCGCAGGTGACCGCGGAACAGGTCCGCATCGAACCACTGGTGACTGCGCTGCGAGGGGAAGCATTCCAGCAGCGTCGCGATTTCGAGGTCGACCGTCGCCGGCGACAGCGGACAATACACTCCGGGGTGCGCCAGATCGCCTTCGTATTTCGGGATTTCGTATTCCAGGATCGCGTGACTGCGGAACGTATTCCAGGTCAGCTCCGCGATGACGCGATGATCCTGGTGCCGGTCGGCGAGGTAATGAGTCATCACCAGATCCGGCGCTACGCGAGAGCGCATCGCCTCGAACGCGTCCTTGATGTCCGCGCCGCAGTAGGGGAAGAAGTAGCTGCCGCGAAAATTATGAACGTTCACGGTGACGTTCGCGCCGGCGCCCAGGCAGCGCCGCAGCAGCCGCGCGCGTTTCGCGCTCGCGCACGGCATCCCCGGAGAATACCACCCAGACGAATCGCAAGCTGCGGATGGCGCTGGCGCAGCTCGATCAGCGTGCCGCCGCATCCGATCTCGATGTCGTCGCAGTGCGCGCCCAGAACAGAGATCGTGCCGTCGGCGCGGCAAATCGGGCTTAAATCGCAGCATCATGCGGCGCCGCCTCCCGGACCAGCGAGTGCTGCTCATGATGCCAGCCCTGCGCCAGGAGCTTCTGCAGGGCCTTCTCGCCGCTGACAAAGGATTGGTCGGTCCAGATGTAGGCCCAGTCGCCGTAGCGGCCGCAGTATCCGATGCCGATATCGTCCAGGAATCCGTGAACCGCCGCCGCGGACGGCGTCGACTCCAGATCGAAGATCACGTTTGCATAGGGAAGATGCATGGCGTGGCGGAACAGTATGCGGTCGGTCTCGCGCAGCACGCCGCACCGCTTGAGGTCGGCGATCACGGGCTCGATGCAGTCTTCCGGACGCCGATCGAGCGGTCGATATTTCTTCGAGTAGTAGCACTCGGCCTGCAGGCTTCCGCATCCCGGAGGAACGTTGTGGGGCGATTGCAGATGCGGCGTGCTGAGTCGCGTGAAGAAGATGTCGCGATCATAGAAATACGTCCAATGCGCGTCGACGAGATCCGGCCGGTCGATGCCCAGGTTCACGATCACGGCTTCGCTGCAGGCCAGCCGTGCGGCCGCCTCGACAATGTCCCGGGGTGCTCCGACGATCATCGGTATCAGTTCCGGCAGCGGGATCGACGAGACCAGGCCGTCGTAAGCGGCCGTGACGCCGTTCTCGAAGTGCAGCAGGCGCTCCTTCGGATCGATGCGCACGACCTTGTGGCCGAGCTTGATGTCGGCAATCTTCCGGAACGGCTCAAGATAGGCGACAAAGCCGCCGCGACTCGGATAGCGAAAGCCGCTGATGTAGTGCACGTCGTCCGAGCTTGGCTGCAAGGCGCCGCGGAACACTTCCTCGAGCTTCGGGCGATACAGGCGCGGCCCGATCCACTCCGTGTTCATGTTGGCCGCGGTCGTGGTGTGATACTTGATGGTGTACTCCATCGGAAACGTTTCGGAGAACGTGTTGCCGAAGCTCGCGCGCAGCCAGTCTTCGTAGTTGCGAATGGGCGGCGATTCGGCGCGCTGTGCCACCTCGACGAATTCCAGCAGGATCTTGGTCACCAGGTCGGCCGGCAGGCCGTGCAGGTTGACCTGCGCCGGATGCTTGATCCAGTGACCCTTCCAGTAGTTGTTGACCCGTGTCGCAAATTCTTCGTATTTGCCGCCGACGTTGGCCGCAAGCAGATCCTGAATGCGGACATTATCGGTGAACGACACGTGCGGACCTTCATCGAAGGTCCAACCGCCCGGAAATTCGATACGACGCGGTATGGCCGCCGATGTGATCGTGCATGTCGTACATCACCGGGCGCACGCCGGCCGCGTGCGCGGCGTGCGCGGCGCCGAAACCCGCCATCCCGGTGCCCAGAATCGCAATACTTGTCATCGCCAATTCATCCCTCGCGACTGTTCAAATGCGCTCGCCACCAATCGACCGTGGCCGACAGTCCCGCTTCGAGCGTAAGCTCGGGCTTCCAGCCGATGTCGTTCAATGTGCGGCGACCGTCGCCAAGTACCAGCGGCGCATCGTTGGCGCGCGCCGGCAGCGCACCGATCTGCAGTAGGTCGCTGCGGCCGGTAATCTTGCCCAACAGTTCGACGATCTCGCGGATCGTCGTGGCGGTTCCGGCGGCAATGTTATAGGCACCTCGGCCTTGCGAGGCGAACAGCGCGACCATTCCGTCCGCGACATCCTGAATGTGCAGATAGTCTCGCACCTGCAGGCCGTGCGATGACTTGGCGGGCGAGCCCTTCAGCAGCGAGATGATCACGGACGATACCAGTCGTGCAGGATTCTCGCGCGGCCCATACATGAAGAATGCACGTCCCCAGGATCCCGACAGACCAGATACATTGCAGTAAGCTAGAAATGTACGCCGCAGACTATCCTTGGCTGCACCGTACAGTGTGTCGGGCTCGCATGGCGTGACGTCCTCGACGCAGTAGCCGAACCGCCAGTCGTATTCGTAGCACGACCCGCTGACCGTGCAGCGCTCGCCGCCGGCCTTCGCGAAACGCGCGAATGAGATCAAGGCTGGCCGACGCCCACGAGAGATTGCTCGAATCGGTGATGAGCTTGCCCGGCTCGACGAACCACGCGAGATGCAGCAGGCCTTTCGGCTTATGTTCATCGAGCAGCGCACGCATCGCCGCGCGGTCCATGACGTCGCCGCGTACCCACCGGACGCCCGGAGACATCCAGAGGCGCGCGCTCGCGATACAGCGCCAGCACGTCAAACCCACGCTCAACCAGCGGCGCCAGACAATGACTGCCCAAGAAGCCGGTGGCACCGGTCACCATTACACGATTTGCCGTCGTGGTCATGCGCTGGCCTCAGGTCCCGCCGCTCGAGAAACTGGGCCAATTCTGGTCCTGCGACGAAATTACTTTGATCGCCCGAGGGCCATACGATGTTGAACGCCGGATCGTCATGACGTACGCCGGTGGCGCTCTTGGGCGCATACGGCACCGACGCCTGGTACACGAGGTCGGTATTCGGAGCCAGCGTCAGGTAGCCGTGTCCGCAACCCTCCGGAATATAGAGCATGCGACCAGAACTCGTCATCGAGTTCGATGCCGAACCATTGACAGAACGTTGGGCTGTCGACGCGCAGGTCGACGGCCACGTCGAACACGGCGCCGCGGGTACAGCGCACGAGCTTGACCTCGGCATGCGGCGCTTTCTGATAGTGCACGCCCCGCAGTGTACCCGCCGCCACGCTGCGAGCCGTGTTGATCTGAGCGACTCTCGGGTCGAGCCCGGCGCGCGCAAACTCATCTGCGCACCACTGTCTGGCGAAGAATCCTCGCTCGTCGCGCCGCCGCTCGAGCTCGATCACGAACACGCCGGGAATCTTAGTCTCCGTAAAGATCATGGTTGAGCGATCCGGTAGCACCAAAGTCATGCCACTCTGTGAAGCGATCTGATCGAGCCGTTGTGCGCGAGCCCGCATTCCCTCGGTGGGCGTCAGGCCGAGGGCATCGAACACCACCCGAATTCGATGCAGCCAGTCGTGCCTGAGCGCGGCCTCCCGAATATTGTTGCGCCGAACCGCTCGCAAACGCTCGGTCGCCTCAGGTCCGCGAGGATCCGGCCGATATCGGGAGAGTCGAATGGTACGTGAATAACCGCATCCGGCCAATCGAACTGCCGCTTGAATTCCGCAGTCCGCGGTGCATCACCGATCATAACCGCACCTGCCGCGGCACCCTCGTAGAAACGCGCGGAGGTCTCATCGCGATCCGCTATGTAGTCGGGTTCGTTGACCCGGCTTCGGTTTGCGAAGTAGTAGCGGCTGTTTTTTAGCAACGTCGCCAACATACGGCGATGTTCTTGCGGATTGTCGACGCGGAACGTGCGCTGTTTCAGGTCGGCACCGGTCGCTGCCACCGTGTCGTAGTAGTAGAAACTCTGCTGCCGCTCGGATTCTTCCAGCAGGGCCTGATGCGTGACGGGCGATCGCCGGCCGATGTTGCAGACAAAGATCGGGCGCGGCTGATCGAGCGAAGCGGGCGCAAAGCGCAGCACATCGGCAGCGAGCGGCAGGTAGGTGCAGGGCCGGCCTGTGATGCGCGCTACGTCTTCGACACTGTGACGGAACCCGAGGAAGATGTGGTCAAACTGCAGACAAGAGCTCGAGCAGATATTCCGGTAACTGATCCGACCACACCTCGGTGATGAAGCAGGCCGCCTTGCGGCACCGCTGGCGCCAGTTCGGGAATCGTCGCGAGCGAATACAGTTCGTAGATGTGGCTGAACACTGGGAAAAAGAGATCGAAATCCTGGTCCAGGACCACCTTGTTCCGCGGATAGGGTGCAAGTCGGCGCGCAAGCCTGGGTGAGCCGGATGCCCCGCGCACAAGTTTGTAAGCGCGCCGGGAGAATTCCAGACCCGGCAGGTCGGTTACGTCGATACGCTCGGCAACTGTGACAGCTGCGAAAGTGTCTTCGAATTCATAGGCGAGGCAAAACGCAACAAGGTTGGCAATCCGGCGCTCCGACAACAGCAGTACCTTACCGTCCACGACACTCCGCCTTTGATCCGTTCGACGTTCGTGGGCGCCGGTCTTGCGGAGCGGATGGTCCAGAGGATTGAATAAACCTCGGCTCCAATACTGCAACCCAACACGGCCATACTCAAAGGCGAGCCGTGGGCCTTCTGCTGCGCCAGGCGGCACATCAATTCGAGCGCCGGACAGTGCCAAAATATGCTGGCGACTGGCGCGGAGGCAAACCAAGGTGTGCAACCACATTCCGTAGCAGCGGACCGGGTATAAATTGCGCACGCGAAAAAAGAGACGCTGCCAGATCCGCTTATTCAGCCGCAAACAAAAATCGGCAAGAGACTTTCCTAAGACCTGCAAGCGCTTGCCGCCTTCGTCAGGATCGGCCCGTCCGATACTCCGACAGGAAACAGGCCCGCTTCCTGCGCGGAGCACCCATGGTCCAGGGCTTCACGGTATAATTCCAGCTTCCGCTTTGTGATGCTCACGGCAGGGCTCGGTTCCACGGTCCCTCCTGTCTCGGCTGGGTTCGCGGCAATAGCTGCGACAGCACATCCATGTACACGTGTTTCTGTCCCATGAAAATGAGAAGAACCCATGTGTAAATGCCTAAAACAACAGCAAGTCCCACCGCTAGAGAAATGATTGGTGCCAAACTGCCACCGAGCGTGAGCTTCACGAGTAAGCCCGCTGCACCTGCGAGCAAACCAGACAGAAACGGTGGTTTGGTGGCTCCCCAAAGATCCGCCCAAGTGATTCCTGTACCGTGTTTGGACCAGGCAGCGATCGGGATGAGCAGAAGCGTCAGTGCCGACGAGTACCCCAGGGCAACTCCTTGGGGGCCGTGGCTCAGACCCAGCAAGACCCCAACGATTACCAGCGGCGTTGTGGCAATGCTGATGCTCAACGCGCGTCCAGCGCGCCCCGTGGAAATGACCAACCAGTTGAGCGGATTGGCCACTGCGAATACCAACGCTACCGGGGCAAGCAACCTGACGATCGGCGCCGCCTCCATCCATTTCGGGCCGAGCACAATGCGGACTATCTCTTCCGCAAACAGGGCGCTAGTGATGGTGATTGGAGCACTAAACGATATGAGCATTGAGTAGCTCCTGAGGAAAGACCTAGCAAGGCGCTCGGCATCATGCTGGATCCGCGAAAATACAGGGATGGCCACGCCGGTGACCGCACCGTTCAATTGTAGTACAGGCAAGGCGACGAGTTGGTACGCTCGCCCATACATTCCGAGTGCGTCCGCTCCCCAAAAGCGACCCAGGAGCAGCTTGTCCGTATTCCACGCCAGATACGAGGAAGCTGACACAGGTGGCTAAGCCCCCAAAATGGAGCATCGACCGGATGCCGGACCTGCGCCGCGGCGGACCTGGAACCCAGGGGACGGCAAGCCACACGCCGGCCGCGCCGACGATTGAACTGGCCACTGCCATACCCACTAGAGACCAGTAACGGCAACCGAGCGACGCCATGACTATGCCAGTCGCGCAACCGACCGCAAGCCCAGCCACATCGATCTTTGCTTGCGTCAGGAACCGCATGTCTCGCTTTAGCAACGCACCATGCTGAGCTGCCAGGCCGTTGGAACACGAACGTCGTTCCCGAGACCACCGCGACCCAGTATAAGAGGGGCTCGTGGTAGAACGCGACCAAGAGCGGGGCCGACGCTGGCAGAGTGAGGCCAGTATTGCCCCGACCGCGACGTTGATCCAGAACAGGGTCGAGGTCTGTTCGTGCGTCACCTCAGGCCGCTGGACGGTCGCCAACCCTAAACCCGCCTCTCGGAAAAGCGCCAGAAAACCGATCACCACGACCACCATTCCCTGCAATCCAAAATCTTTCGGTGATAGCAACCGCGCCAACACCATCATCGTTGCCATCTGCAAGAAGAATTTCACACCTTGCGCCGACACAGCAGCGTCCCCGATCACCGATTTTCGCTTCAGATCGACGACCGCCGGCTGCGCAAAGCCATAGTGCCGCGACGCAGGTTGCTTTATGACCTCTCCTGCCTCAGATGACGCTTGCATAGAATTCAGCATTTCTTGCTTGGGGCTGTGCAGCCGTTCGAATTCAGCGTCAAGAACTCGTCATGGTCGCTTGGGCGCCTCCGCTTAACAGCCTGAGCGGACGGCGTCACGGGTCCGGCCACCCACCAAGTTCAAAATTAGCGCTCAACATCGCCTTCATAGGACCCACGCATCAGTACGAACCGACTAAGCCTCCAATGTCCGATTGGGGTAACTCTTTGGTATTGTCTGCTCGCCTCTTTGTTCATTTTCTGCTGTGCACGTAGCCGTTAAGACTTGGATCCTCCAACTTCGCGGCTAACCAGAGGGAGGACTAATTGTCCGGGGAGGTGTCTTACCCTATACAGTGAGGAACGGTGCTGCATCACAGGGAGTCGGCTAAATGACAGAAGTCGTCCATGTCACGGACGCGCCCGCGCCCTATCGTGAGCCGGTGCACCAGCTTGTCAACGAGCATCGCAAGGGCGACTACCACGTTGTCTCTGCCAGGATCGCGAAGCCCACCGGCAATGGGACATTACGCCGGGCTACTATTCTAAGAGCTTCCTGCGCGAGTCATTCGTCAAATTAGAGCGGGGGGCCAGCAGCGATCAGTCCACTATAACCTCGACGTCTGGAAGACCCTCGACAAGCTCGATCCGCAAATCGTCATCACGATGAATTTCGGCCCGACCATGTTGCTGGCCGTGGCATGGTGCATCCGTCGCGGACGACGGCACATCGCTTTCACTGATAGCTGGGGAGTGCCAGAGCGCGACTTGAGTTTTGTTCATCGGCTGGCGCGCCGTTGGGTCTTCCGACATTCGCACGCCTTCTTGGGACCGAGCCGCCACACGCTGGCTTTTTACCGTAGCTACGGCTGCCCGAAGGACGCGCTCTTCCTTACTCCGCTCTGCATCAACAACGCTGCTGCCTTTGCAGTCCACTTAGACAAAGAGCGCACTTTCGATGTGATGTATTGCGGCCAGTTCAACGAACGAAAGATGCCGCTGTTCTTTGCCGACGTCTGCCGACTGATCAGTTACGAAAAGCCTAATCTGCGCGTGCTGCTCTTGGGCGATGGTCCGCTGCGGGAAAGAGTGCTCTACGAACTAAAAACAAACTGCATCGATTTCAGCTATGCCGGATTCCGCAAGCAGTCCGAGCTACCGGAGTTCTACGCCTCTGCGAAGCTCCTGCTATTCACGTCACGCCAAGACCCTTGGGGCATCGTCGCCAACGAGGCGTGTGCCGCAGGCACGCCAGTGATCATCTCGCGTAATGCTGGCGCGGCCGACGAGTTGGTCGTCGATTGTTACAACGGCTTCGTGTGCGACTGCGAGCCTCCACTGCCGAACAATTGGCCGCTGACGTCGTGGTGCTCGAATGCCATGACGCTGCTTAATCAACCGTGGTTGTGGCAGAAATTCTCCGTCGCCGCGCGAGCCAAAGTTCAGGAGTTCACTTACGACAAAGCCGCCGAAGGAATCATCAAGGCGATTGACTATGCGACGCGATAACAAAACCGACCGCCCCTCCGGGCGCCTCTACGCGCAGTTCGTCTATTTGCTATTCGTTGCTGCTGTTCTTGCCACCGTAATCGTTCTCTTATCCATAGCCGCACAGCAATCGACTCTCGTCGTCATTCAGCAGGATCGCAGCTACGAGCACGAGGCAGACCATCTCGTCAACGGTCTGCTTGCCAGCAGGATAACGCTCCCCGGCCGGTACACGAGTGTCGCCAGCAAGATCAGGATTATTTACAGCCTGCTGATCGACGGCTTCGCCTTGCTCCGCCAATCGAAACGTCTCGCAGCATCCGATGACGTTTTCGTTTTTTCCAACTTCTCGGCGATCGTCAAATTTCTCGCACGCTTGCGATTGATCCGCTACCGCAAGTCGATCACTTACGGTTTCTTTGTGCATTCGCCGCGATGGTTCTGGCTCTTCCGGCTGCTCGCTAAGCTCGACACCGACCAGGATCACTATCTGATCTTCACCCGCGAAGAAATCGATCTGTATGCGCGCAAGCTTGGATTAAAGCGGAGCCACCTGCATCATCTGCCGTATGGCGATTGGCAGCCTGCTCGGACAACGGTTCTGCCGCGATCACCGGAAATCGGTTACTACTTCGCTGGCGGATGCACCAATCGAGACTATGCGGCGCTCATTTCAGTCTCGAGCTATCCGCGTCAGCACTTCGGTCGGCCGGACGGGGCATTGCTCCATGCCTGGGGCCGTGTTGCCCCCTATATGCTGTCGGCACTCGAACGCGAAGAGGCTCGCCTACCTCGTGCAGCGAGCGGAGTGCGGCTCATGGGAGTACGCA
>CAVOLM010000042.1:0-111085 GCA_963696675.1 uncultured Gammaproteobacteria bacterium
TCTGCCGGCCATCATTGGCATGGTGGAGCAGCTCGTTGAAGAAGGGCTATGCGTACGTCGCCGACGATGGCGACGTGCTTTATTCCGTGAGCAGCTTTCCGGGTTACGGGAAGCTCTCCGGCAAGCAGCTCAAGGATCTGCGTGCTGGCGCGCGCGTCGAGATCGACGCCGCGAAACGCGATCCGCTCGATTTCGTGCTTTGGAAAGCGGCAAAGCCGGGCGAGCCTTGGTGGGATTCGCCCTGGGGCCCGGGACGTCCGGGGTGGCACATCGAATGCTCGGCCATGTCGACCCAGGTACTGGGCCAGCACTTCGATATTCATGGCGGGGGCGTGGATCTCAAGTTTCCTCACCACGAGAACGAGATCGCGCAGAGCTGCGCTGCGCTCGATACGCAGTTCGTGAACGTCTGGATGCACAACGGCTTCGTGCGTATCAACGAGGAGAAGATGTCGAAGTCACTCGACAACTTCTTCACCATCCGCGATGTGCTCAAGGTTTACGACCCGGAAACTGTCCGGTACTTCCTGCTCGGAACTCACTATCGCGCACCAATCAACTATAGCGAGGAGAACTTGCAGCAGGCAGATGCAGCCGTGACGGGTTTGTACATCGCATTGCGTGATGTGGATCCAGATCAGGCGCCACTGAGTGGCGACGTTCTCGCGCGTTTTCGGGCTGCCATGAGTGATGACTTCAACACACCGGAGGCTCTTGCGGTTCTCAAATCGCTGGCAACTGATCTGAACACCGCCAAGAGCACAGGGCGGGTGTCCGAGGCGCGGGTGATCGCTGGCCAGATGAAGAGGATCGGCGACGTGCTGGGACTGCTGCAGAGTGATCCAATTGAGAAGCTCCAAGGCGCAGTCGGTGTCATCACAGCCGGGGCAATTGACGATTCAAGGGCAAGCGGTAGAAATCAGCTGAGTTTGTCGCGCGGACGAAATCGAGGCGCACATCGCGCGTCGAAATCAGGCTCGAGCATCTAAGGACTGGAAGGAATCAGATCGAATTCGCGATCTGCTCGCCGCCGCAGGAATCGTGCTCGAGGACGGCGCCAAAGGCACCACCTGGCGAAGAAAGTAGATCATGACCGGTAAGTTTGACCCTCCACAGAGCCCTCCGTATGATTCCGGCCCCCGTGCAGGGCGGTAGTCGATCGGGGCGTGGCGCAGTCTGGTAGCGCATCTGCTTTGGGAGCAGAGGGTCGGAGGTTCGAATCCTCTCGCCCCGACCACTCTACCCGGGTCGCGTGGACGCACCTGGATTCGACGGCTATTGTGCGATCGGCTGCGCGCCCGTAGCTCAGCTGGATAGAGCATCGGCCTTCTAAGCCGAGGGTCGCAGGTTCGAGTCCTGCCGGGCGCACCAGGACAGTGGTGGACGTAGCTCAGTTGGTAGAGCCCCGGATTGTGATTCCGGCCGTCGTGGGTTCGAGTCCCATCGTCCACCCCATCTTCCGAGTGCCCCGCGATTGGGCGTTTATACGGACGCTTCAGTGCCTGGCCTGAGCGCGATGGGAGTCCTTCGATGAAACTGACAGTCAACGGCAGCACTCATGAGGTGGCCGTTCCTGACGACATGCCTCTGTTGTGGGTATTGCGAGATGTACTCGGACTCACGGGCACGAAGTACGGCTGCGGCATGGCGCTTTGCGGCGCCTGTACCGTGCTCGTGGGTAACGAGTCCGTGCGTTCGTGCAGTCGTCCGGTGTCCACGATCGGAGGCCAGCCTATTACGACCATCGAGGGTCTTGCCGGTGCAGACCTGCATCCGGTGCAGCAGGCGTGGATTGAGGCGGACGTCGTGCAGTGCGGATACTGCCAATCCGGCCAGGTGATGACCGCTGTCGCGCTCCTCAAGTCGAACGCCCGGCCAACCGACCAGGACATCGACGCCGCGTTCGCGGGCAACATCTGCCGCTGTGGCACTTATCAGCGGATTCGTGCGGCTGTTCACCTGGCCGTTCGTAACACGGGGGACCGGAAATGAATTCCGTGAACCGTGGGCGTCGGCGGTTTCTCACGACGAGCGCAGGCGCAACGGCCGGACTCGTCATCGCCTTCCACGTTCCCATTGCGGCGCGCCTCGCGCGGGCGCAGCAAGCTCCAGCAGCGCCACGCCCATTGCCAGCGCCGAATGCCTTTCTTCAGATCCATCCTGACGACTCGGTAACCGTTCGCCTCGCGCACGCGGAAATGGGGCAGGGGGTGTGGACCACGCTCCCCATGTTGATCGCCGAGGAACTCGACTGTGAGTGGAACAAGGTGCGTGTCGAGCATGCGCCCGCAGCAGCGGTGTATGCGCATCTGCTGATGGGAATGCAGATGACGGGTGGTTCTACCAGCACTTGGTCTGAATTCGACCGCTACCGTCAGGTGGGGGCCATGGCACGCGACATGCTCGTGCGCGCAGCGGCTGCAGAGTGGCAGGTTGCACCGGCCGAGTGCCGCACCGAGAACGGCGTCGTCACGCATGAAGGCAAACGTCTCTCATATGGCGCGCTCGCGACGAAGGCGGAGAAACTCGCGCCGCCGACGCAGGTCTCGCTCAAGTCATCGCAGGACTGGAAGATCATCGGTAAGCCAACGAAACGGCTCGACTCGCGCGCCAAGGTCACCGGTGCAGCACAGTTCGGTCTCGATGTCCGGCTGCCAGGTCTGTTGACTGCCGTCATTGCGCGGCCGCCGGTGTTCGGGGCGCAGGTAAAGTCATTTGATGCGAATCGTGCGAAGGTGGTCGCCGGGGTGAAGACCGTCGTGCAGGTGCCCTCGGGCGTGGCAGTGGTCGGCGAGAATTTCTGGGCTGCGAAGGCCGGCCGCGATGCGCTCGAGGTCGAATGGGACCTGGGCCCGGGCGCGAGTGTGGATACGGATGCGCTGCGTGATGAGTATCGGCGCGTTGGGCGCACAGCGGGGGTGATCGCGGCACAGGCTGGCGATGTTGCCGCCGGGATGTTCAAGCCGACGCTCGAAGCCGAATACGACGTTCCCTACCTCGCGCACGCAGCGATGGAACCGCTCAATTGCGTCGCGCGGCTCGCGCCGGATTCCTGCGAGCTGTGGCTTGGTACCCAGTTTCAGACGATCGATCAGAAAGCGGCAGCCGAGGTCGCTGGGTTGAAGCCGGAACAAGTCACGATCCACACCACGTTCCTCGGTGGAGCGTTCGGCCGTCGCGCGACCGGGTCCGCACATCTGGTGCGGGAGACGGTGGCGATAGCGAAAGCTGTCGGCCTGCCTGTGAAGGTGGTCTGGACGCGCGAGGACGACATGCGCGGCGGTTACTACCGGCCGCAGTTCTACCACCGGGTCGCCGTGCAACTCGGTGCCGGCGGCCTGCCGGAGCGTTGGGAGCACGCGATCGTCGGGCAGTCGCTCTTCGAGGACACACCGTTCGCCAACTTCATCAAGAACGGCATAGAGAGCGCCGCCGTCGAGGGAGTGAGCGATTCGCCCTACCTGAAGAACACGAGTGCGTGTCGCGTCTCGTTGCACATGCCGAAGAACCCGGTACCCGTGCTCTGGTGGCGCTCGGTGGGCAATTCGCAGAACGCCTTCGTGATGGAGAGTGTGATCGATGAGCTCGCGAGCGCTGCGAAGCAGGATCCGCTCGCGTACCGTCGGCGGCTACTCGCGGATCAGCCTCGGCATCTGGGCGTGCTCAATCTTGCCGCGGAGAAGGCCGGTTGGGGCAAACCCTTGCCGAAGGGTCACGCTCATGGTCTCGCCGTGCACCAATCGTTCGGTTCCTGGGTCGCGCAGGTTGCGGAGGTCTCGATCGATTCGGGACAGGTGCGCGTGCATCGCGTGGTGTGCGTCATCGATTGCGGCGTCTGCGTGAATCCGGAAGGTGTGCGCGCCCAGATGGAGTCGGGAATCGTCTACGGGTTATCGGCCGCACTGCATGGCCGTATCACGGTCAAGCAGGGCCGCGTGCAACAGTCGAACTTTCACGAGTACCCAGTGCTGCGTATGCCCGAAATGCCTCGCGTCGACGTGCACATCGTGCCAAGTACCCAGAAGTCGGGTGGCGCGGGCGAACCGGGTACACCGCCGATCGCACCGGCCGTCGGCAATGCAATCTTCGCGCTGAGCGGTCGTCGCTTGCGCAGCTTGCCGTTCGACGTTTCCGAACCAGGCGCCGCGATAGGCTGACCGGCTTCGCAAACTCCGCCTGGCTGGGAGTTGTAATTCTTGCCGTCGCGCTTTCGGATTCCATCGTCCATCCACTCTTCGGTGACGATTCGGTTGCGCAGCCGGAACCGATATCGTTAGCGCCCGTCCAAAATCGACAACACGCGACGGAATCAACCTGGATGAATGCTGTGAGCAGCGGAATGCTCATCCCGCAGAGCGTTCGGACGCGGCGCCTCCTGATCATTGCTGCGATTATCACGGCCATCTGTATCGCGGTGATCGTGATCTCACGACACCCATTTCTCCTGCGTCATCACAAGGATCTGGTCGAGAAGCGCCTGTCACGCCTGCTCGGATTCGCTGTGGCGGTCGAGGGCCCGATCGTGATGCGAGTCTTGCCCTGGCCGTGGGTCGACCTGAAGGACGTACACGTGCGCGCGGCCGATGGTGACTCGAAATTGGAGCCACTCAATGCCAAGGACATGAGCGTGCGGCTCGATTTGTTGCCTCTGCTGTCCGGCAAGTGGTCGATCCGTCGGCTCAAAGTGACCGACGCTGAAGTCTGTGTCTCGGTGCAACGTGGCTCGCCCTGCGACTGGCGTCGAGCGCTCGAGGCAATCGATGAGGTCACGACCCTGGACCAGGTTACGGTCAGAGGACTGAAGATCTCGTGTCACGGCGGCTTGTGCGGAAAGACGCTTGTTCAGAAGGTCGCGCTGGTTACGGCAAGCCTGCCTGCACATGGTGCGACGAAGGTGTCGATATATGCCCGAGGACAATGCGCGAACCGTTTGCTGAACTTTCGGGTGGCACGTGGAGCGATTTCCGAGCAAATCGCCCTTGGCGCGCCAAAGCCACCCTGCGTTGGCAGGGCATGAACATGGCGATGGCAGGCACCATTCGTGAGCCCAGGAAATTGCGTGGCGTCGATCTCGACGTAGATGGTCGAGCCCAGCTTGGTCGGTGGCACGGTGTTTCGCTGGGAGAGCCACGTATTCGCGGACACTTGACGGAAGGCAAGGACGGCTACCAACTCGACATCGATCGCAGCGAGTGGGGTACGGGGAAAGTGATTGGCAAGGTGAACGTTGCGCGAAGCAACAGTGGACTGCAGATCAATGGAACCGTGGCCGCGAAGGGTATGGATCTCGATCCCTGGATGGATAAGCCAACGGAAGGGCAGGCCTCGGGTGGCTATGCCGATGTCACCGCAACGTTTACTACGAGCGGGAATACTGTCGATGAGTGGCCTGCTCACCTGCAGGGCTCGGCGCGTTTCGATGCGGGACCCGCAGAGATGCCGATCGACCAGGTCGAACGCTGGTCGAAGGGGCTACTGAAGTTTGTGTTCTCGCTGCCGGCCGAAGGTGCGGTAACTCACATTCACTGCATGGGTGGGCAATTTGATCTGCGTGACGGACGCGCGAGCACCAATGACCTGCGAATCGACACCGAGACGGCGCGAATGCGCGGTATGGGTTCTCTGTACCTCCCCAAGGGAGAGATGGACTTGATCATCAAGCCGACTCTCAAGCATGGGCCGCTCAAGGACGCGCCGCTGGTTCAGGTCTCCGGGGATATTGAACGGCCAGTTGCGCGCCTCGCGAGCGAAGAGGCGAAGGCCGAATCCAAACCGAGTTTGGACAACCTTCCAGACAAGCCCGCCGATCCTGAAAATCCATGCCGGTGACGGGGGTTGGGACGGGAAGCTGAGTGCTTGCACTGACGCAGGTGTGATCCGGTAGAATGCGCGCCCTCGCGAGGAATCCCGCCGAGACGGGCCATTAGCTCAATTGGTAGAGCAGCGGACTCTTAATCCGTTGGTTATAGGTTCGAGTCCTATATGGCCCACCAACATTCGTTAACCAGATCCGCCGCTTAGGCACGCCGCCCCATCGCCGCCGGTCCGCGACCGGGGAGCTGTCTGTTTCACTCTCGACGCGCGGCCGGACGTCAGTGCTCAACGAGTGCAAGAAACTGCCGAATCGCGGACAGTCCGTCGTTGGCAAGCGCAGCGGTGAGCAGCATGCATCCGAAGGGCTCCGCGCGATTTGGCAGTGGTACATGCGCACCTGGGAAGGTCAATTTCATCTATCGAGCGCGCGTTGTCATCGTTGATTTCAGCGGTTGGAACCCGAACGTGATGTACGAGACCCTTGTCTGGTTCGTCCATGGCCCACCAAAGCCAATAAACTGTGATCCAAGGAGAGACCGTAGTCTTCATGCCGCCACTAGAATGCGGCGTCAAGTCAAGGGCCGAGGTCGAGGAATGAGCGGGAGAATTCTTGCGCGCGCGCTCTGCGTACTTGCCGCCGTGTGGACACTGTCTGCGTGCAGCGGGGGCGGGGGCAGCAAGCAGAGCAATGGCGATGTAACCGCACCTCCTGCACCCACCGGCTTGACTGCTGCTGTTCAGGGCATGGGCGGTGTGTTGCTCTCATGGACGGCGTCCTCCGATCCTTCGGGAATCATCCGCTACGAAGTTCAACGGGCTGGAGCGAAGATCGCGGACGTCGCGGGAAACGCGACGACGTTTCTCGATTCGACGATCAGTCCCGCGACGACGTACTCGTACGCCGTACGTGCCATCGATGGCGCCAACAATGCTTCCGTGCTGTCGAACGCTGCTTCGGTCACGACGCCGCCCGTTTCGGGTACGTCGTTCGGCCTCGAATGGCCGGGCGATGGCGCAACGCGCCGCATGCTCTACTGGCACAATCCGTTCCCGATTTACGACGCGACCTACGTCTTCAAGGTGTATCCGCGCAAGAAGACGTGCCCTACGAGAGTCCCACCGGCTACTACACGACGTTCTTCTGGGGCAACGACGGCTCATTCATCTGGGATGGCGGAAGCGCAGCAACGTACTACGGCGCTCACCCGTACCCGATTCCAGCTCCCAACGGTCCCGGTCAGTGGGAGATCTCGGTGTACAGCAACGACTACACCACGGGCAGCGAAGTCCAGTGGGATCGTTGGTACACGCAGGCCTTCCGCGCCTGGCGGGAGTCGCCGTCGATCACGCATCACGAGTTCTATTGGGATTGGCCGGACACCAGCAAGGTCATCACGAAGACGATCGTGGATGCCAATTGGGCAAAGGTGAACCCACCCACGCCGGCAATCGTGGTTGGCCAGGCGCCCAATCTCAACGGAGTGTCATGGGGCGGCTATCCAGGATGGGAGGAATTCAACGGGATCATCCGCGGCATCCAGATCTACTCGGGATTGCTGTCGGTCGCGGACATCCAGGCCGAGATCGCCGCTCCGATGTCCACCGCGGCGGGCCGGAACTTCATCTGGTACCTCAACGTCGATCCTCGCCCCAGCGACGTGACCGACAAGAAGGGCATAGGCACGCCGCACAACGGAACTTGGGATGGCACGCCAGCCATGGAATGGACCGGCGCTGTCGCCACCGGCATCACCGACTCCGGGGCGACGATCAAGTGGACGACGAATGATCCCGCCGACTCTCAGATCGATTACGGTACGACTGCGGCGTATGGGCAGGCCACGATGGTCAACCCTTTGCTCGTGACATCGCATGCGATGAGTCTTTCCGGATTGATTGCAGGCACCACGTATCACTACCGCGTGCGGTCCCAGGACGCTGCCGGCAACGCCGCTACCAGTGTCGATTTCACTTTCAGGACCGTCTCCGCGGCGGACGCGACGCCGCCGGCAATAGCGGCGGTTGGGGCGACCAACGTCACGGCTTTCGGGGCGACGATCACGTGGACGACGAATGAACCGGCCGACTCTCAGGTCGATTACGGCATGACTGCGGCCTATGGTCAGACCACGATAGCGAACCCGGCGCTCGTCACCGCGCACTCGGTGAGCCTTTCGGCCTTGCCTACAGGCGCCACGTGGCATTTTCGGGTTCGCTCCACGGACGCTGCGAGCAACTCTGCCACCAGCCCCGACTTTACTTTCACATCTTCCGCCCAGGGTGCAACAGCGAGCTCTGGCGACCGATGAACAGCCACAGGGCTGCGCGCCTATCAGGGCGAAATATCGAACCGCTGGCGAGTCTCGTGAGCCAGCCAAGCTGATCGACCATCATCCCGACCACCGGCGCGAGAAAGCCGGCTGCGTTACCACCTGTGTTGTTCGCCTTCCATCGTGAAGGGAAACGAGGGTGAGCGGCGGTTCCGCTCACCCCTAACGATTGCGCTTCAGATCAGGTCTTTTTCGTCAGCGCCTTCGCGAGCTTCCCGGACAGCAAGCCCAGGACGGCACCGATCGCCATCGAGAGGATCAGCAACACGAGCGGATTTTCGAGCCCCGCAGTCGTCAGATTCTGCAGGGGCCCGGTGCCACGCTCGCCTGGCGAAGCCGCAGCCGCGGATGCCTGGTGGAGCGAATAAGCCACCGTAGCGGCGTAGCCATAGACGTTCGCCGGAACGACTGACAGTTGATCGATCGAGGCGACGATCACCAGGAAGAAAACCGTGACTCCAACGACGCCGGCAATCGCGGCCGTTCCGGCGCCACCGACGCCGGTCTTGAAGATCAACAGCAATGCTATCCAGGCGATGAGAGCGCCATAAGCGTTACCGCAGATCGTCTTGACGAGCGCCTTTGTGTCTCCACCACTATGGAAGAAGCAACCCCAGGCGATGAATCCGGCCCATACGAGCAAGGGGCTCAGCGGACCCAGGGCCAAGTAGGCCCAGATCGCTCCTAGGACAGCAATGCTCAGTGACAACGCAAATAGAGCTGGCATGACATGACCTCCCGGAATGTTAGGAGAGATATTCTTTTGGCCAGAGCAGAGGGGGTCCTTAGCCTTCTATTGGTTGTTTGCGGCCCCCCGGCGGCATGCGTCCCCGCCGGCCGCCAATCCTAGCGATGTCACTGCCGAAGTGACAGGTTTTCCGCGTGGGCAGCGGGGAGGTGCGTCGGGCGATCTGAGCCCGCGGCTTGGGGTGTCGGTCGTACCGAAGCGGAGGCGAGAGCGTCGATTGACTCCCGGCGCGGCGCACAGAAAGCGCGCCGCGCCGGGAATCACAAGAACGGCAGCGCTATTTCTTTGGGTTCTCCCTGCCGACGATGGGAAGTTCCGACACTTCGGCCGCGCCGGGCTCCGCGTAGAACCCGAGTCGACTTTCGGGCATCCACAAGTCGAGTGTGTCACCCGGACGCAGGGACGAATACTTCACTTGCTTGCCTTCCATCTTCAGGCTGGCGTCTTGCGCGGGGGCGAGCGTGACCACAGCGAGTGAGTCGCCACGCACATTCAGGACGTCCACGGACACTTGGCCGTTCTTCACGCTCTTGACCTTGGTCACGAAATGCACCCACTTGGCGCCATCCTTCACCACGACCTCACGGCACGCTGGCGCCGCCTTCGGATAGCGCTCCAGAAACTCGTGGCTGTAGTTGACATCCTTGATACAGCTGAGTTCTTGCTCTTTTGGCTCATCGGCCGCGAATGCCACGAACGGTACGGCCGCCAAGGCCAGCATCACCATCTTCCCGCATGTTTTCATATTGATTCCCCTTTGGAGACCTAACCAGTGCGAGCTAGCGAGAATACTACAGACCGCCTTCATCCACGGAACTAGTCCTTTGGTGCATGCCGAACGGCAAAGGCCTGAACCTGAGCCAGGGCTTCAGGCGTGCCACCCAGGGCCCGACCGCTACGGCCCCAGACCGCCTCAGCTATAATCCCGCCCCTGAATTTCGCACGGCTGGAGTGATTCGCGGGCGAAAGTGGCGGAACTGGTAGACGCGCCGGCCTTAGGAGCCGGTGGGGTAACCCGTGAGAGTTCGAGTCTCTCCTTTCGCACCAGTCTGCCAGCAATTCCCTCAAGAGAGAGCCTTGAGTGTCTGCCGGGATCTGTCCAATACCTGAGGTTCGGGAGCGATGATGGTTTCAGTTCAATCGACGGGAGCGCTCGAGCGGCGCATGGAAGTCGCGGTTCCCGCGTCCCGGATTGAGAAGGAGGTCGATGAGCGGCTGCGGACGGTAAGCCGAACCGCACGCCTCAAGGGTTTTCGCCCGGGTAAGGCACCGCTCAAGGTCATCCGGCAGCAATTCGGCAGCCAGATTCACCGCGAAGTCGTGAGCGAGCTCCTGCAGTCGAGCTTCACCGAAGCAGTGACGGAGCGGAAACTGAACCCGGCCGGCGGACCGCGCATCGAGCCTATCAGTGTCGGTGAGGGCCAGGATCTCAAGTACACGGCGATCTTCGAAGTCTTCCCGGAAGTCACGATCAAGGGTCTTGACAGCATCAGCATCGAACGACCGGTCGCGAACGTCACCGATGAAGACGTCGACGTGATGATCGAAAGCCTCCGCAAGCAGCGCCCGAACTGGAAGGCTGCAGAGCGCGGGTCGCGCACGGGTGACCGCGTGACGATCGACTTTACGGGTACGATTGACGGCACGCCGTTCGACGGCGGCAAGGGCGAAGATGTCGCCATCACGCTGGGCGAAGGACGCATGTTGCCGGAGTTTGAATCCGGGCTGATCGGCAGAGACGCCGGCGCGCAGGCCTCCATCAGCGTGCGCTTTCCGGACGATTATCATTCCAAGTCGATCGCGGGCAAGACCGCGCAGTTCGAAGTCACCGTAAAAAAAGTCGAGGAACCCGAGCTGCCGCCGCTCGATGAAGAGTTCTGTGCTGCGTACGGCGTGGCCGAAGGCGGGGTTGCGAAGCTGCGCGAGGAAGTGAGCGAGAACATGCGCCGCGAGCTGGAGCAGAACGTGCGCACGCGCCTGAAGGCGCAGGCGCTCGACCGGCTCGTTGCGGCCAATCCGATCGAGCTGCCGGCCGCTCTGGTCGAATCGCAAGTCCGCGAGATGCAGCTCGATACCGCCCGTCGCATGGGGGCCCGCGATGCGTCCCAGATCCCGGCGCGGGATCCTTTCGTCGAGCCGGCACGTCGGCGTGTAGCCCTGGGGCTGCTGATCAACGAGATCATCAAAACCGAGAAAATCGAGCTGGACCAGGCGAAGGTTGCTGCGCGGCTCGATGACATTGTTTCTACATATAAAGACCCACAGGAGGCGCTGCGCGCCTATCGCCAGAACCGGGAAGCGATGCAGCAGGTCGAGATGCTGGTGCTAGAAGACCAGGTCGTGGACTGGCTGCTGGGTCGCGTCAAGACCACGGACCAGCCGACGAACTTCAAGGCCGTCATGAATTTCGGGAACTGAGCCAACGAACAGCGATACCCCTTGTCCTAGCATGTAATCGTACCAATACCTGAACCATGAAAACGCCAAACACTCGCGCGCTGAACCTGGTCCCAATGGTCGTCGAGCAGACGGCCCGCGGGGAAAGGGCTTATGACATCTATTCACGCCTGCTCAAGGAGCGCGTGATCTTCATCGTCGGTGAGATTGAGAGTCACATGGCGAACCTGGTGGTCGCCCAGCTGTTGTTCCTGGAATCTGAGAATCCCGAGAAGGACTTGGCCCTCTACATCAACAGTCCCGGCGGCGAAGTGAGCGCCGGCCTCGCGATCTACGACACCATGCAGTTCATCCGGCCTTCAGTTAGCACGATCTGCATTGGCATGGCCGCCAGCATGGGTGCCGTGCTGCTGGCCGGGGGCGCGAAGGGCAAGCGCTACGCGCTGCCCCATTCGCGCGTCATGATTCATCAGCCCTTGGGCGGCTTTCATGGGCAGGCGGCCGACATCGACATTCATGCCCGCGAAATACTGGACACTCGGGATCGCCTGAACAACATTCTTGCCAAGCACACCGGGCAGCCCATCGACAAGATCAGGCAGGATAGCGATCGGGACAACTTCATGAGCGGGGAGGCAGCCGTGAAGTACGGAATCATCGATCACGTTCTGGAGTCGCGTGGCGACCTGCCGCTCGAGGCAGCAGCGAAGACTTGAACGGAGTCTTGGATCCGGACTCAGGGCTTCCCCGAGTTTTGCGTTCGGGGCGTCCCGCGTGCTATAAGTTTGCGCAACTGTTCGCGCGTAAGCGCATGATTTCT
This sequence comes from uncultured Gammaproteobacteria bacterium, assembly GCA_963696675.1. GTDB lineage: Bacteria > Pseudomonadota > Gammaproteobacteria > Steroidobacterales > Steroidobacteraceae > DATBVX01. The sequence continues at coordinate 12,110 of CAVOLM010000042.1, forward strand.
TAAAGGGTCACACCGACACCGGGACCGCGGATGAGCGACGACTCACGAGCTAAGCACGACGATGGCAAGTTGCTGTACTGCTCGTTCTGCGGCAAGAGTCAGCACGAAGTACGCAAGCTGATCGCCGGGCCGTCGGTGTTCGTCTGCGACGAGTGCGTCGAACTCTGCAACGACATCATCCGCGAGGAGCTCGAGGAACGCGCCGAGCGCACCCGCGACAAGCTCCCCAAGCCCCACGAGATCAAGAAAGTGCTCGATGAATACGTCATCGGGCAGGAGCGCGCCAAGAAGGTCCTCTCGGTCGCGGTGTACAACCACTACAAGCGATTGCAGAACCGCGGCTCCGAACGCGCCAAGGACGACGTCGAACTCGCGAAGAGCAATATCCTGCTGATCGGGCCCACCGGTTGCGGCAAGACGCTGCTCGCCGAGACTCTTGCGCGCCTTCTCAACGTGCCATTCACGATCGCGGATGCCACCACGCTTACCGAAGCGGGCTACGTCGGCGAGGACGTCGAGAACATCATTCAGAAGCTCCTGCAGAAGTGTGACTACGACGTCGAGAAGGCGCAGACCGGCATCGTCTACATCGACGAGATCGACAAGATTTCACGCAAGTCCGACAACCCCTCGATCACGCGGGACGTGTCGGGCGAAGGTGTCCAGCAGGCGCTGCTCAAGCTGATCGAAGGCACCATCGCGTCAGTGCCGCCACAGGGCGGCCGCAAACATCCTCAACAGGAATTTCTGCAGGTCGATACGAGCAACATTCTGTTCATCTGTGGCGGGGCGTTCGCGGGGCTGGAAAAGATCATCCTCAACCGCACCCAGAAGAGCGGCATCGGCTTCATGGCCGATGTGCGCGAAGTGAATGCGCGCCCGCACGGCAATGACCTGTTCCACGATGTCGAACCTGAAGACCTCATCAAGTACGGCCTGATCCCTGAGTTTGTGGGTCGCCTGCCAGTGGTCGCGACCCTCGATGAGCTGGATGAAGGCGCCCTGATGTCGATCCTGGTAGAGCCCAAGAACGCGCTCACCAAGCAGTATCGCAAGCTCTTCGAGATGGAAGGCGCCGACCTCGAATTCCGGGACGATGCCCTGCGCGCGGTCGCGCACCGGGCCATGCAGCGCAAGACCGGGGCGCGTGGCCTGCGCACAATTCTCGAAAATGTGCTGCTCGACACGATGTACGAGCTGCCGTCGATGCGTAATGTCGCCAAGATTCTGGTCGACGAGTCGGTGATCGAAGGTGAGCGCAAACCTTACATCGTCCATCGTTCCGATGACGGCCGCCTGGCCGCAGTGGAAGATCACCGCCGGCCGACGGGGTCCGACCACCATCATTGAGCCTGGCACCGTTTCCGAGACCCTGGGCGCTGCCCGGTTGAAAAGCAGCGCGCGAACCCTCACTGTCCGCCCAAGCTTGCCGGTTCTCCCCCTGAACGCAGCATGCCGCGAGCGCCGCCGCGGCTCCAAGGATTGACATCGTGACTACTGAAGCCGCCGAGATCGAGAAACCTCCAGCGAACGTCGTGCCGGTTCTGCCGCTGCGCGATGTGGTCGTCTATCCCCACATGGTGATCCCGCTGTTCGTCGGCCGGGAGAAATCCATCCTGGCGCTGGATCTCGCGATGAAAGCCGACAAGCGCATCGTGCTCATCGCGCAGAAGCAGGCCGATGTCGATGATCCAAAAGCAGACGACCTGTACCGAATCGGCACGGTCGCGACGATCCTGCAGCTGCTGAAGCTCCCGGATGGCACCGTCAAGGTGCTGGTGGAAGGCGTCGAGCGCACGCGCATCGACAAGCTGTACTCGGGCGAAATGTTCGCCTCTGAGATCACCGCGCTTCCCGACGTCGAACAGTATGACGAGCGCGAGATGGACGTTTTGACGCGCTCGGTGATTTCGCAGTTCGAGCAGTACGTCAAGCTCAACAAGAAGGTGCCGCCGGAAATTCTCACCTCGCTCGCCGGCATCGAGCAGCCCGGACGCCTGGCCGACACCGTTGCGGCCCACATGTCGCTGAAGCTCGGTGAGAAGCAGAAAGTTCTCGAGATCCAGGACGTACGCAAGCGCCTGGAGCACCTGCTCGCCGTCATCGAAGGTGAAATGGACGTGCTGCAGATCGAGAAGCGCATCCGTGGCCGCGTCAAGCAGCAGATGGAGAAGAGCCAGCGCGAGTACTACCTCAACGAGCAGATGAAGGCGATCCAGAAGGAACTGGGCGAGATGGAGGACAGCCCGAACGAGCTGGCCGAGCTCGAGCAGAAGATCGCCAAGGCCGGGATGAGCAAGGAAGCGCGCGACAAGGCCACCGCGGAGCTCAACAAGCTCAAGCTCATGTCACCGATGTCGGCGGAAGCCACCGTGGTGCGCAACTACGTCGACTGGCTGGTGAAGGTGCCGTGGAAGAAGCGCACCAAGGTGCACAAGGACATTGTGCGCGCTGAGAAGGTGCTGGACGAAGATCACTATGGGCTCGAGAAGGTCAAGGAGCGCATCGTCGAGTACCTCGCGGTTCAGCAGCGTGTGAATACGCTCAAGGGCCCGATCCTCTGTCTCGTCGGTCCTCCGGGCGTCGGCAAGACCTCCCTGGGCCAGAGCATCGCGCGCGCGACCAATCGCAAGTTCGTGCGTATGTCATTGGGTGGCGTGCGTGATGAGGCGGAAATCCGCGGTCATCGACGCACGTACATCGGCTCGATGCCGGGAAAGATCATCCAGAACATGGCGAAGGCGTCGGTTCACAACCCGCTCTTCCTGCTGGATGAAGTCGACAAGATGGCGATGGACTTCCGTGGCGATCCCGTCTTCGGCGCTGCTCGAAGTGCTGGACCCCGAGCAGAACTCCTCGTTCAACGACCATTACCTGGAAGTGGATTTCGATCTATCGCAGGTGATGTTCGTGTGCACGGCGAACAGCCTCAACATTCCGCCGCCGCTCCTCGATCGCATGGAAACGATCCGCATCCCGGGTTACACCGAGGATGAGAAGCTCAACATCGCGCGCCGGTATCTGTTGCCGAAGCAGATCAAGAACAACGGGCTCAAGCCCTCGGAGCTCAAGGTTTCCGACGGCTCGATTCTCGACATGATCCGCTACTACTCGCGTGAAGCGGGCGTGCGCAATCTCGAGCGCGAGATTTCCAAGATCTGCCGCAAGGCGGTGAAGCAACTGCTGCTCAAGCCGTCCGATAAGGCGATTAACGTCACACCGCGCAGCCTCGACAAGTATCTCGGCGTGCGCCGGTTCCGCTACGGCAAGGCGGAGGAGGCCGATCACATCGGCCAGGTCACGGGGCTCGCATGGACCGAAGTGGGCGGCGAGCTGCTGACGATCGAAGCCGCGGTGGTTGCGGGCAAGGGGAAGCTGATTCACACCGGCCAGCTCGGCGAGGTCATGCAGGAGTCGATCCAGGCCGCCATGACCGTGGTCCGCAGCCGAGCGCAGGTGCTCGGGCTCGACCAGGATTTCTATCAGAAGAACGACGTGCACATTCACGTGCCGGAAGGTGCGACGCCGAAAGATGGCCCGAGCGCGGGCATCGGCATGTGCACTGCGTTGGTGTCGGCGTTGACGCGCATTCCAGTCCGTTCGGATGTGGCGATGACCGGCGAAATCACCCTGCGCGGTGAAGTGCTCCCGATCGGCGGGTTGAAAGAGAAACTCCTGGCCGCGCATCGCGGTGGCATCACGACGGTACTGATCCCGGACGAGAACACCAAGGACCTCGTGGAGATTCCGGCCAACATCAAGGAAAAGCTGCAGATCAAGCCGGTGAAGTGGATCGACGAGGTGTTGCAGGTGGCGATGCGCAACATGCCGCAACCCGTCGTCGGCGCAGAACCCGAAGCCGCCGAGGGAGAGAAGCCGCGCCTGGTCGCGGTCAGCGACAAGCGTGTGCGACGGTCAGGGAAACGGGCACACTGAAGGCTCCGTGGCCGGGCGTCGTTGAACGGCCCGGCCTCTCCCCTTACACTACGCGCCCTCCCAGATTGGCTAGTTGAATCGGGTGCTTAGCTCAGCTGGGAGAGCGTCGCCCTTACAAGGCGAAGGTCGGGGGTTCGATCCCCTCAGCACCCACCAAATCGGAGCGGTAGTTCAGTTGGTTAGAATACCGGCCTGTCACGCCGGGGGTCGCGGGTTCGAGTCCCGTCCGCTCCGCCAACGTTCATGCGACGGTTGCGCCAGCAAGTATGTCGGTAGAGCCAGCGCCGTTCGCTTCGGATGGCTCGGCAACTAGCTGCTGTCAGCGCCGCAACTGGCTCCAGCTTCAGTACAATCGCGCACTTGTGCTCGGGCAGCGAGGATAGCGCTGCCTCTGACACACACGGCTATCGCGAGGCAGGGGATCTGCGTCGCGAGGACCCAACGAAGGGCAACAAAAATTCCGATGCGATTCATTCCAAGGCTCATTCATCCGCTTGTGGCTGGGGCCCTGTTCGCCATCGGTTGTCTCCAACCCTATTGGGCCGGCGCTCAGACTCCGACGCCCAGCGCGGAGGAGTTGGAATTGCTACGGAACCTGACGCCCGAACAACGGGCGGAGATTCTCCGGCAGATCACAGGTCGTGGAGATGTGTCCGACGACTCCCGGACCCGTAGCGAGCGCGAGCGGGAGGACACCTCGCGCGACGATTCGACGCGGGTGCGTTCGATCGACCGGGACCTCACTGAAGAGGAGGAAGAGGAAAGTCAGCGCGGCGTGCCGGTGCTCAAGGGCAATGACACTGTCATTATTCGAATCGACTTACCGCAAGGACCGCAGAGCCAGACCATAGCGCCCGTACAACCTGCCGCTCCTGGCGGACAGAACACCGCACCCCAGGCTCAAGGGCCGCAGGTGGGCGTGGTTCCGGGAACACCGATTCGGGGGACTACTAACCGAGCAGCTAACGGCGCAACGTGCGCTCGAACTGTCCGAAGAAGAACGCGAGCGGCTTGGCAAGCTGATCGAGCTAGTGCGATCGCGTAATCCCTACCGACTGTCGCCGGAAGGCGTGTTGCAGCTGCCGGGATTTGCAGACATTCCGCTGGCGGGACTGACCGAATTTCAGGCCACTATCCGCCTGCAGGCGGATCCGGAGTTGCGTGGTCTCAACATCGCGCTGATTCGTCTTCCACTCAGGAAAATTGGCACGGAAGCGCTGAAGCCATTCGGCTACGACCTGTTCGATCATGCCCCGTCGACATTCGCGCCAGTAACGAACGTTCCCGTGCCCGCCGACTACGTAGTGGGGCCCGGCGATGAATTGGAGGTGCAGTTGTATGGTAACCAGAACCGTACCCTGCGACTGGTAGTAGGGCGCGATGGTCGAGTGAACTTCCCGGAACTCGGTCCCATCAGCGTTGGTGGGCAGCCCTTTACCAACGTGAAGGAAGGAATCGAGTCCCGCGTAGGACGTCAAATGATCGGCGTGCATGCGAGTGTGTCCATGGGTGACACGCGCGCGATCCGCGTGTTCGTCCTGGGCGAAGTCAGACGCCCTGGTTCGTACACGATCAGTGGACTTGGCACGATGGCGTCGGCGCTGTTCGCGGCAGGCGGTGTCAAGCCGATCGGTTCATTGCGCAACATTCAACTTCGCCGCCAGGGCGCGCTCGTGCGCAGTCTCGACCTCTACGACATGCTGATTCGTGGCAATACGAAGGATGTCGCGAAAGTCCTGCCGGGCGATGTCGTCTTCGTGCCTCCGGTCGGTCCGACGGTCACCGTGATCGGCGAAGTTCAGCGGCCGGCGATCTACGAGGTCAAGAAGGATCTCACTACCGTTGCGGACCTCGTCGAGCTCGCCGGTGGATTGACGCCGCAGGCGGATACGACCAAAGCGGCGCTGACGCGCATTGACGAGAATCAGAAGCGCGTGGTGCTCGAGGTGGAGCTGACGCCGACTGGCATGCGTGCGCCGACTGCGCGCAACGGTGACATACTGAGCATTGCGCGGCTGAAGCCGACGCTCGATTCAGGCGTTGTGGTCGAGGGGCACGTGTATTCGCCGGCGACCTACGCGTTTCGCGACGGCCTGCGACTATCCGATGTTATCCGCTCGGTCGACGAGCTCAAGCCCAACGCGGACCTGCACTACGTACTGATTCGGCGCGAGTTGCCAACCAATCGCGAAATCACCGTGATATCGGCCGATCTCGGTGCGGCGCTCGCACAACCCAAGTCCAAGCCTGACCTGTTACTCATGCAGCGCGATCGCATCACGGTGTTCGACCTCGAATCCGGCCGGGATCGGATCATCCGACCGCTGATGAACGAGCTGCGTCTGCAGGCGAACATGGACCGTCCGACGGAGACCGTGACCGTGGATGGCAAGGTCAAGGTACCTGGCGAGTATCCGCTCGAGTCAGGCATGACTGTGAGTGATCTCATCAGGGCCGGTGGCGGTCTGGGCGATTCGGCCTGGGGTTCCAAGGCGGAACTGACGCGCTATCGGGTAGAAGACGGCGACACGCGTCGAACCGAGCTGATCGAAGTGGATCTGGCCGCGGTGTTGCGCGGCGATGCGGGCGCCAACATGACGCTCTTGCCCTTCGACAGCTTGAGCATCAAGGAAACCCCCGAATGGGGGAAACAGGAGAACGTGACCCTGACCGGCGAATTCCGCTTCCCGGGCAGGTATTCGATCAGGCGCGGGGAGACGCTGCGATCAGTCATCGCGCGCGCGGGTGGTCTAAGCGACTACGCATTCGCGGAAGGCAGTGTGTTTACGCGGGAGGAGCTGCGCGAACGCGAACAGAAACAACTCGATCTGTTGGCCTCACGCGTGCAGAACGATCTCGGCACTCTCGCTCTGCAAGCGGCAGCGGCGAATCAAGCCGGCGCGGGTACAGCGCTCACCGTGGGTCAGTCGCTGCTCGAGCAACTGCGGTCCTCGAAGGCTGTGGGCCGACTCGTGATCGACTTGCCGCGGGCGATACAGGCGCAGCCTGGATCCTCAGCCGACATCATCCTGCGAGACGGGGATCGGCTCATTGTGCCGAGATTCCAGCAGGAAGTTACGGTCATGGGTGAGGTGCAGACGACGACCTCGCACCTGTACGCTGACGAACTCACGCGCGACGACTACATAAGCCAGAGTGGTGGCGTGACGCAGCGTGCGAACGAAAGCAAGATTTATGTAGTGCGTGCGAATGGAAGTGTGGTCGCGAACGAGGGCGGGCGCTGGTTCAGCCGTGGCGGCGTCGATATCAGGCCCGGAGACACCATAGTTGTGCCGCTCGATACCGAGCGATTGCCCGCGCTGCCGTTCTGGCAGGCGGTAACGCAGATCCTCTACAACGTGGCCATAGCGGTCGCGGCAATCAATTCGTTCTGATGGTTCGAATTGCCCGAGGTATCAGTAGTAGTCTGTGCCGATTTGTTGACACGGTTCAGGGCTCTACCTAGACTGCAGGTCCTCGTTCAATGGTTGAACGCATAGGGACCAGGGCCTTGTACGCGACGATCCCGACGATCTGCAACTTGCAGTCAGTCCTGCGCTGGTTCCTGGTGTTTACGAAGCCGTCCAGCGAGTGCACGGCGCAAGTAAATCTCGAGAGGCAAGGTTATCGGGTCTATTACCCGCGCCTGCTGCGGCCGTCGCTTTATCGCGGACGTTGGGTTGATCGAGTCGTCTCTCTCTTTCCGCGCTACCTGTTCGTGCAACTCGACCTCGGACGCCAGTCGATCAGTCCCGTGCGTTCCACCGTCGGTGTCGCCAGTATCGTGCGCTTCGGCCAGGAAACCGCGTTCGTCCCCGACGGAATCGTCGATGCGCTGTTCTGCAGGGCAGATCCTGAATCGGGGTTGCATCGCCTCAATATCCGCCGTCCGTTCGAGCCAGGTTCCCGCGTGAGCGTAATCGCTGGCGCGTTCGAGGGGCTCGAGGGGATCTTCGAGCGCGAAGCCGGGGAGGATCGCGCCGTTATCCTGCTCAACCTTCTGGGCCGCAGCACGCCTGTTGTTGTGCGCTCCGGATTCGTCGTCCCTATCACGGCTTGAGCCGATGCCGACCGACATGCATTACAAGTTGATGCGTCTGCTCGATGCCAATCCGGGCATGAGCCAACGCGAGGCGGCGCGCAAGCTGGGCGTGAGCCTGGGTAAAGTGAACTACTGCTTGCAGGCCCTGATGCGCCGGGGCTGGATCAAAGCCAGCAACTTCAAGAACAGCCAGAACAAGGCCGCCTATCTATACGTGCTCACGCCGCGTGGCTTGCAGGGCAAGGCGAGCCTCACGATTGAGTACTTGAAGGAGAGGATGCGCGAGTACGAAGCGCTGCGCATCGAGATCGAGCAAATGCGTCGCGAATCCGAGGGCAGCGACCCCGGCGCAGGCGCGAAGCCTGGTTGAGGGCGGCGGGCTCCGGTCCCGCCGCCGACAAAGTGGACCGCGCCGTCTCGCACGGCGGGGCGAGCTGAGGCACGCTGGATGTGAGTGGTGAGGAGCCACTTGCAGGCGGTAGCGTGCCTGAGCATCGGGATGGCGAGGCACGTATAACTACTTTGCGCAGGTGAGGCATGACTTCCACCGAGTACCCACTGGTCAACGACCGTCGCGATGAAATCAATGTCATATCGCTGCTGCAGGTGGCATGGCGATACCGGATCTTCATCTCGCTGTTGGCACTCGTCGCCGCGCTCATCGGCAGTGTGCGCTCGCGCTGACAACGCGGCCGGTTTATCGAGCCGAGGTCGTGATGACCGAGGTCGGAACGACGACATGGGAGCAGCCAACTCCCTCGCGAGCCGCTTTGGCGGGCTTGCCAGCCTGGCCGGCGTGAATCTCGCCGGCCAGCGGCGCGTCGCGTGAGGCGCAGGCGGTGCTCAATTCGCGGTACCTGTCGGCAGGAGTTCATCCGGCGCAACGGCGCTGATTCCCGAAGCTCATGCAGAATGCCAAGACCGCAGTCGCTGTGGCTGGCGGTCGATCGATTTCGCCGACATTGTGCTGAAGATCTCCAGCAGAAGGAGAAGGGAACCACGAGCGTCGCGATCCAGTGGCGACAACCCGAACGACGGCTGCGCGCTGGGCAAACGACTATGTCGCGCTCGCCAACGAAATCGTGCGCACGCGAGCGCTCGAGGACTCGAGCCGCAACATTCGATTTCTGAAGGAGCAGATCCCGAAGACCGACATCGTCGAGATTCAGCGCGCCTTGTACGGCCTCGTGGAGAACGAGACGAAAGTCAACATGCTCGCCAGCACCCGCAAGGAGTACGCATTCACCGTCGTCGACCCGGCGGTGAGCCCGGAGGAGCGGGTGTGGCCGCGACGAACACTGATCGTCGTGACGGGCGGTTTCCTGGGAGGAGTCCTTGGCGTATTGCTCGCGCTGGCGCACAACATGTGGCGTCGGTATCGCAACGGCTAATGGTGGCGACCTAGGCAGTGATGCAGGTGGTGGCGACGGCGTCTCTCGACCCCCTGATGTGGCGGCTGTGGCGTCATCTGCCGGTACGCCGGCGCCGCCAGTTCGTACTCCTGCAGGTGCTCACGCTGGTCAGCGCGCTTGCGGAGGTCGTGACGCTGGGTGCAGCGCTGCCCTTCATTGCAGTGCTGGCGGCCCCGGAACTCGTGTTCAAGTATCGCTCGTTGCAGCGGCGGCTGACGCGTCGGCATCCGGGACGCCGCAGACATGGTCTTGCCGCTGACGATCGCATTCGCGGTGACCGCGCTGCTCGCGGGCGGAGTGCGTTTGCTGGTGCTGTGGGTCGGCACCCGATTTGCATTTGCCACCGGCGCGGAGCTGAGCCTCGACGTGTACCGGCGCACACTCTATCAACCGTACGACACGCACATTCGCCGCAGCAGCAGCGAGGTGATCGCGGGGATCACTAGCAAAGTTGGTGGCACCATGCTCGGCGTGCTGTTGCCGAGCGTCATGTTCACCAGCTCGGCGATGATCGCGGTCGCGATCGTGATTGCGCTCCTGGTGATTGACCCGGCAGCAGCGCTGATCTCCGCCGTCGGATTCGGAGCCAGCTATGGCCTGGTGACATGGCTCACAGGTCGTACGCTTCGCCGCAACAGCCAGCTGATCACTCATGAATACACGGAGGTCGTCAAGGCGCTGCAGGAAGGACTCGGCGGAATACGCGATGTGCTACTGGATGGCACGCAACCGTACTACTGCGACGCATATCGACGCGCGGAGCAGTCACTGCGGCGTGCACAGGGAAGCAACGTCTACATCGGGCAGAGTCCCAGGCCGCTCATCGAATCGTTCGGCATGGTGCTGATTGCGGCGGTCGCTTACGGTTTGACGCTTCGCGCGGAGGGTATTTCCGCGGCGCTGCCCGTGCTTGCGGCACTGGCCTTGGGCGCTCAACGCCTGCTCCCAGCGCTGCAGCAAGCCTACGCTGCGTGGGCAAGTATCGCAGGAAGCCGGGGTGTGCTGGACGACACGGTCAGGTTCCTCGATCAACCTCTGCCGCCCGAGATCCTGCAACCCGAGCCGCCCGCGCTGGAATTCGAGCGCTCGATAGAGCTCGCAGGTATCCGCTTTCGCTACTCCGCCGATGGCCCCTGGGTCATCGATGGCTTGAATCTGGCGATCCCGCGCGGGACCCGGGTCGGCTTCGTCGGCAGCACGGGCGGAGGCAAAAGCACGACCTTGGACGTTTTCATGGGGCTGCTGAGCCCAACCGAAGGTGAGATCCGCGTCGACGACGAGACATTGCGGGGACGTCGCATCAGAGCCTGGCAGAGAGCGATCGCGCACGTGCCACAGAGCATCTATCTCGCCGATGCGAGCATGGCCGAGAACATCGCGTTCGGAGTGGCGCGCACCGCAATCGACATGGAGCGTGTGAGGCGAGCGGCACGCCAGGCGCAGATCGCTGATTTCATCGAAACGCGCCCGCGTGGCTATGACGACGTGGTCGGCGAGCGAGGGATAAGGCTATCGGGCGGGCAACGGCAACGAATCGGCATTGCTCGCGCCCTCTACAAGCAGGCGAGGGTCCTGGTTCTCGACGAAGCGACCAGCTCGCTCGACACGGTGACCGAGCGATCCGTCATGGATGCCATCGAAGGACTCGATCGCGAGCTCACGGTATTGGTGATTGCGCATCGGCTCAGTACCGTCATGCGCTGCGACACCATCGTGCAACTCGAGCGTGGACGAATCGTCGCGCAGGGCACTTATGATGAGCTGCTCGAGTCAAGCCACAGCTTCCGGCAGCTGGCGCGCGCCGCAACTTCCTGACAACCCCGCTCACTCGAATGTTCAACGGCAGGCCCATCTCGCCAATCGAGCCAAGACCACTATGGATGAGAATCAAAAGTTCCACTTCGTAACCGTCGGATGGCCGCCGCGCGTGATAGAGCGCGTGTGGGGCGAGACCCAAAGGAAGAACGGAGACCGCTGCTCGCACATCATGGAGCCGCGTTACGTGGCGCAGGACTTTGAGGGCGCGTCGTCGCGTGCACAGCTGCATGTTTTTTAGAGACGATCTTGGCCAGCGCATGCCAGAGCCGGATCTCGAACTGCTGACATCCCTGGAGCAAGATGGAGTTCCGACGATCCATAACATGATTCTGGGTGATCGAATCGTCTCTCGGCTCGACTATCAACTTGCGCTGAGTTATGCAACCTTTCTCGCGACTCGCCTGGTGGAGTTATACAGCGAACTCGAACCGTCAGTGGTGATTGGTGGCTTCGATGGCCTGCATGGTGGAATCGCACTAGCGGTGGCAAGACACATGAATATCCCGTGGTTCGCGTTGACCTTTGGCGTGCTGCCGGCGGGACGCGCCTGTCTATGCAAGGAGATGTCCCCCGCGGCACGCGAGCAGTTGGTTGTCGAATCTCCCTCTGCATCCTTGGCCGAGGCACTGCTGAAGAAGTTCGAAGACAAGAGCGTTCGGGCGCCGGCGTACATCACGCCGCGTCCGCTTTCCCTATTGGGCAATATCAAAAGGTTGCCCGCTCGATTGGCGGCAGTCAGGCGGACCATTCGGAAGGCGCGGTTTAAAGATGGCTGGCAGTTCACGGAGGATAGAACGAGCTACAGTGTGACCGCCGCCGTGCGACATTTGCACCGTACGCGCGCGGCGGTCAAGGCTCTTTCTCGGACAAAGACTCTGGCCGTTCCTCCGGCGACGCCCTATGTGTTCTTCGGGCTCCATATGCAACCGGAGTCGACCATTGACGTATGGGCGCCGTTTTTCAGCAATCAACTATGGGTCATCGAGTTGCTATCGCGTTCTATTCCTCCATCTCACAAACTGTTGGTCAAGATCCACAAGAGCGACGCTGCTAACTATTCTCAAGAGCAGCTCAACCGGATGAAGTCCTTTCCCGGTGTAGAGCTCGTGCCGCCGTTTGTCGATAGTCGATCTTTCATAGAAGCTGCGGACCTGGTTGTTGCGATTCAAGGGACCATCGGTCTGGAAGCGGCACTTCTCGGCATCCCGGTCATCATGCTCGGGGACTCCCCCGTCACACTCTTTCCGAGCGCTACTCGAATAGGAAGGATTTCGGATCTTCCACAGCTTGTTCGACAAAAACTCAAGGAGCCGCGTCCAACGCGCAACGAGATCGTCAACGCGTATGTTTCGTATCTGAGTCCGTTTATGTCGGCCAGTCACAACGACTGGACAGTCGAACAAACTGCGCAAGAGGTGGACGCTTACGTGGAGCTGTTTCGCAAGCTTAAAGAGTTTTTGACCTCGGGACCGATCGCTGCCGCTACTCACGCGCTGTAGCACACATGCTTGACGACAAGAACATCCTCGTGACTGGTGGTACCGGCTCGTTCGGCAGGCGGTTCGTGCGGGCCGTTCTGGAGCGCTTCAAACCGAGAAAGTTGATCGTGTATTCGCGTGACGAACTCAAGCAGTACGAGATGGCAGCAGGATTTTCAATGCTCCCTGCATGCGCTACTTCATCGGCGACGTGCGCGACTCGCGACCGGCTTGCACCAGGCCTGCAGGGAGTCGATTTCGTGATCCACGCCGCCGCGCTCAAGCAGGTGCCGGCTGCAGAATACAATCCGATGGAATGCATCAAGACCAACATCCACGGCGCCGAAAACGTCATTCGGCGGCGCTGGCCGGCGACGTCGAAAAGGTGATCGCGCTGTCGACCGACAAGGCGGCGAACCCGATCAATCTGTACGGCGCGACCAAGCTGGCCTCGGACAAGCTGTTCGTTGCCGCCAACAATATGGCCGGAGGGCGCCGCACCACGCTTCTCCGTGGTCCGCTACGGCAACGTCGTCGGCTCGCGCGGCTCGGTCGTTCCCTTCTTCCGGAAGCTCATCGACAGGGAAGGCGGATCATCTGCCGATCACCGACGAGCGCATGACCCGCTTCTGGATCACGCTGCAGCAAGGGCGTGGATTTCGTGCTGAAGAGCTTCGAGCGCATGCAGGGCGGCGAGATCTTCGTGCCGAAGATCCCGTCGGTGCGCATCGTCGACCTGGCGCAGGCGATGGCGCCTAACCTGCCGCTGAAGGTGATCGGCATCCGCCCCGGCGAGAAACTGCACGAGGTGATGTGCCCAGCTGACGATTCGCACCTCACGCTGGAATTCGACCAACACTTCGTCATTACCCCCTCGATCCGCTTCGCCGATCGTGTCGACTTCGCGGTGAACTGCCTCCATGAGCGCGGCAAGCCTGTGGAGCAGGGCTTCGAGTTCAGCTCTGGAAGCAATCCGCACTTTCTCGACCTCGAGCAGATTTGCGAGCTAAATCGCCTGGCGGGCGCCTGAGGAGCGGTCGATGTCGCATGAAAAGGAAAGGGATTTCTCAAACCGCGCCCAAGTGTTTGCGCCGGGCGACGCCACCCGGTTCCTGCTGGAGAAGAAATGCCGACGGAGTCCGTAAATAGCGCCGTGGTTGACGCGTTCATTCCCTATGGCCGACATGTCATAGACGACGCCGACGTTGCCGCGGTCGTCGATGTACTGCGAGGAGACTGGCTGACGACCGGGCCACTCGTCGGCCGTTTCGAGGAAGCATTCGCGCAATACGTCGGCGCGACACATGCGGCAGCGTGCAGCAACGGAACGTCAGCGCTGCATTTGTGCATGCTGGCGGCAGACATTGGTCCGGGCGACGAAGTCATCGTGCCCTCTCTGACGTTCGCTGCCAGCGCCAATTGCGTTCGTTACGTAGGCGCGACGGTGCGTTTCGCCGATGTGCGACCGGATACGCTGACCATCGACGTTGCACGCGTCGCAGACTTGGTGACACCGCAAACGCGGGCAATCGTGGCTGTAGACTATGCTGGTCTCCCTTGCGATCTGGCGCAGCTGCGCGCACTAGCCGACCGCCATCGGCTTCTACTGATTGAGGACGCGTGCCACGCGGTGGGTGCGCGATATCAGGGCCGTCGTGTCGGTTCGATCGCAAATCTCACGGCATTCAGCCTGCACCCTGTCAAGCACATGACCAGCGGTGAAGGCGGGGTGGTCACCACGAATGATGAGCGACTTGCCACGCGTATTCGTACGCTGCGTAATCACGGGATCACCACAGATCATCGCCAGCGCGAGATGCAGAGCACCTGGCGCTACGACATGGTCGATCTGGGCTTCAACTACCGCCTGACGGATATTCAGTGCGCACTGGGCTTGAGTCAGCTGCGGAAGATGCCTGAAGCGCTGAAACGCCGGCGTGAGATTGCGCGGAACTACGCCACAGCGTTGGGCCGCGTGCCGCAGCTCACCGTGCCGGTGGAGTTGACGGACCGTGAACATGCGTGGCATCTATACCCAGTACGTTTTGGTGGAAGGAATCCCAGTGAATTGCGACAACAGGTATTCGACCGCATGCGCGCGGCGCGCATTGGCGTGAACGTTCACTACCTGCCAGTCCACCTGCTTAGCTACTACCGAAATCTCGGATACGCTCCGGGCCTGTGCCCGGTCGCCGAACGTCAGTACGAAGGGTTGCTGTCGCTCCCGATGTGGCACGGGATGGAGGACAGCGCCCAGAAGCGTGTGATCGACACACTCACCCGGGCCATGAGCGACCTTGGCGCAGTTGGCTGACAGCGCACAGTCCGTTGCCGTCATTCCTGCTCGCGGCGGAAGCAAGCGGATCCCGCGCAAGAATATCCGCAGTTTCTGTGGTAAGCCGATGATCGCGTGGTCGATTGAGGCGGCATTACAGTCAAAGCTGTTTGCACACGTCATAGTATCGACGGATGACAGCGAGATTGCCGATGTGGCGCGAGGCTATGGTGCCGAAGTGCCTTTCGTGCGCCCGCCGGAGTTATCGGATGACTACGCAGGCACGATGGACGTTGTCGAGCACGCTACGCAGTGGGCAGTGGCGCAAGGCTGGTCCGTGCGCGCCGTGTGCTGCATCTATGCGACGGCGCCGTTGATCGACTCCGCCGACCTGCGGCGTGGCCTTGAACTGCTCGAGTCCGGAGGGTGGTCGTACACATTTGCGGTCACCGATTTTGCCGCACCGATATTCCGTTCGTTCAGGCAGCGCGATGATGGCGGCATCGAGATGTTCTTCCCCGATGCTTTCGCAAAACGCTCGCAGGACTTGCCACGCGCATTGCACGACGCCGGCCAGTTCTACTGGGGCCGGCCAGAGGCGTGGCTTGCGCGCACTCGGATCTTTGATGCGCATTCCTGCCCCGTGATGATTCCGCGCTGGCGCGTGCAGGATATCGATACGGAAGAGGACTGGCATCGCGCTGAATTGCTGGCGAAACTGGTCCGCACGGAGCACGCCGCATGAGGGTAGTGTTTCGGGCAGACGCTTCGAGCCGCGTTGGCACCGGACACGTCATGCGATGCGTCACGCTGGCCGCCGCGTTACGAGCACGGGGGGTCACGATCCTGTTTGTGTGCCGGGAAGAAGTCGGCGACCTGCGTTCGTTCATCGCGGGCCAGAAGATGGCCA
Organism: uncultured Gammaproteobacteria bacterium; assembly: GCA_963696675.1. Classification (GTDB taxonomy): domain Bacteria; phylum Pseudomonadota; class Gammaproteobacteria; order Steroidobacterales; family Steroidobacteraceae; genus DATBVX01. The sequence goes on from CAVOLM010000042.1 coordinate 27,981, forward strand.
TTGCGACTCTCGCGACGGCGACCAAGGAATGGCAGGCTGACGCCGAGGCTACGTCAGATGCAATCAAAAGCCAGGGCGGGAACGCCGATTGGTTGGTCGTGGACCACTACGGCCTCGATCACAGGTGGGAGCGCGCACTGCGTTCGCTCGCCGATGGAATCATGGTCATCGACGATCTTGCGGATCGCAGTCACGACTGCGACATTTTGCTGGATCAGAATTTAGAGAATCCCCGTCACCGGGTGTACCAGGATCTGGTCCCAGGCACGACGCGATGCCTGCTCGGTCCGAAGTACGCGATCGTACGTCCGGAGTTCGCGCAACTGCGGCCTGCTGCCCTGGCGCGTCGCGCTGGGCGCGTGGAGCGAGTGCTTGTCAGTATGGGTGGCGCGGACCCCGAAAACGACACGGCGAAAGTACTGATGGGGTTTGCAACGAACGACAAGTCGCCCTCGGTGGACGTCGTAGTTGGCGCAAGTAACCCGCATCAGGCCGAAATTCGCGAGCTGTGCTCGTGCATCCCGACCGCAACGCTTCACGTTCAGACTCCGCGCATGGCGCAGCTGATGCATGCGGCGGATCTCGCGATCACCGGTGGCGGTAGCATCACTTGGGAGCGCTGCGTGCTCGGATTGCCAGCGTTGGTCGCCGTGCAGTCCGATGACCAGGAGGCCATTGCGCAGGCAGTCGCGCGCACTGGGGCCCATCGACTGCTAGGCTGGTCTAAGCAACTCAGACCCGAAGACTATGCGCGGGGAGTTCGTTCGCTTGAACCGAGCGAGCTAGTGCAGATGTCGCGGGTCTGTGCTGAACTTTGCGACGGAGGCGGCGCGGAGCGCGTCGCCACGGAACTGACTCACGGGAGACATTGACATTTCAACGCCTCACGTAACCATTGGCGATAGCCGTGTCGGTCCGGAGTATCCGCCGTTCGTCGTCGGCGAAGTGGGCATCAATCACAATGGGGAGCTGCCGCGCGCGATCGAGATGATCCGAATCGCGAAGGAAGCGGGTTGCGATGCCGTCAAGTTCCAGACGTTCAAGGCATCCGATTTCGTGAACGACTCGACGCAGATGTATACCTACCGCTCGCAGGGCAAGGAAGTCACGGAATCGATGCTGGAGATGTTCCAGCGCTACGAACTACCGCACGGCGCCTGGCCGGCCATAAAGGACGAGTGCGCGCGCCGTGACATCATGTTCTTCTCGACGCCGCAGAATCAGTCGGATCTCGATGTCCTGCTGAAGATCGGCGTTCCGGCCGTAAAGGTGGGCTCGGACGATTTCACCAATCTTCCTCTGCTGAGAAGTTATGCCCGCTCGGGCCTTACGCTGATTCTCTCGAGCGGCATGTCCGACATGGCCGAGGCACATCAGGCGCTCGAGGCGGTGGGCGCGCTCGATGGCTATCCAACCATCCTTCTGGTCTGTACGTCACAGTACCCGACGCCGCCGATCGATGCGAATCTCGCGCGCATCACGACGCTGCGCGCGGCTTTTCCAAACGTTCCAATCGGCTTCTCTGATCACACGCGTGGGTCGCTGGCGGCCGCTATGGCAGTGGCACTCGGCGCTTGCTTCCTCGAGAAGCACTTTACTATCAGCCACGATCTGCCGGGACCGGATCACTGGTTCTCGGAGGATCCGGCCGGCCTCGAGGAATGGGTGTCGAGCATACGTACGGCGGAGAAGATGGTCGGCAGCCCGCTGGTGCGCCCGACCGCTGTCGAACGGGACAACAAGCTTGAGTACCAGCGGCGAATCGTGGCTGCGCGGGACCTGAGGGGCGGTGAAATCATGGACGAGCGGGCACTCATGCTGCGGCGGGTCTCCGGAGGGCGGGGCGTGCCGCCATCCTTCATGCCGCAGCTACTTGGTCGCGCGGCGCCGCGCGCGTTTCGTCGGGGCGAACCGATCGAACTGTGAGGTTGACATGGATCCGCAGGAGTTTAAATCGCTCTTCTTGCGAACCATCCACAATAAGGACAACCGCTTTCACCCGCTCGTGTGGATTAACGGGGAGCCGGAGATCGGTGCGGGTACGTATATCGGCGGGTTCTCCGAGGTTAATGCGAAGGGCGCGCGCGTCATCATTGGCAGGGATTGCGATATCGCCTCGTTCGTCGCGATCAACGTTGCCGACTCTCACCGGCGTTGCATAGGACTCGACGACGCCAGCAATTGTCGGGACATCGTGATCGGTAACCGTGTGTTCATTGGTTCGCACTGTGCGATCCTCGGCGGCGCCACGATTGGGCATCACTCTGTGATCGGCGCGGGCACGGTCGTGCGCGCCGGCGTCATACCGCCCTTTTCACTGGTCATCGGCAATGAAGTCCGCGTCGGGCACTACCGCTCGGAGTTCGAGGCACGATACGGGACAAGCGCCGATTGATCCCACACAATCGTCCCACGCTGCTCCCAGAGGATCGCGCCGCTGCCGACGCGGTGCTCGCCTCCGGCTGGATTACACAAGGCCCGGCCGTCGCGGCGCTCGAAGCCTGGTTCGTCGAGCAGTATGACGGAGGGCAGGGCTGCGCAGTGTCGAGCGGAACAGCCGCTCTGTTTCTGGCAATTCATGCACTCGGTGGCGGGCGCGACACGGTCATCGCGGTGCCGACATACGCGTGCTCCGCCCTGCTGAACGCCATAATTATGGCGGGCGCAAAGCCTCGGGTAGTGGACGTCCTGCACGATACGTTCTGTGTCGATCCGCAAGCGGTTGCTGCTGGCATCGCCGACATGGTTATCGCTGTGCACACGTTTGGCGCGACGGCAGATGTCAAGGCGCTGCAGGCCGGTGGCCGGATCGTGATCGAGGACTGCTGCCAGTCGCTTGGTGGCCTCGCGGACGATGTACCTCTCGGTGCTACCGGAGCGACAGCTGTGTTCTCGTTCTATGCCACTAAGATCGTGACAGGAGGACAGGGAGGCCTCATCTGGTCGAAATCTGCCGCAGCAATCTCCAGGGTGCGTGACTATCGCGAATTCGACGGTCGCGACAACTACGTGCCGCGCTTCAATCTGCAGATGACGGACCTCCAGGCAGCGCTCGTCATGAGCCAACTGACGAGACTGGCCGCAATTCGCGAGTTCCGCGCGCGCGTTGCCCGCGAATATTCGGCGGCTCTGCCCCGGGGCCTCGGCCTACAGGTCGGAGTCACCGCGCCCGGCCGCATGGTCTATCGCTTCGTGATCATCGCTCCCGATCTGGAAACGCGCGAAGCGCTGCGTGCCCACATGAAAGCGGCTGACATCGGCTGCATCGTGCCGGTGGAGCGCTTCGAGCTGTTGCACCGGTATCTCGACCTCGATCCCCAGGCCTTTCCGGTCGCTGAGAAGCTGGCCGACGTAACGCTCTCGCTGCCGATCCACCTGCAACTTGCCGACGCCGACATTGCCCGCGTGAGCCAGGCCCTCAACCGGTTTCGTCCATGATTCTCACCGCGCACCAGCCCGTTTACATGCCGTGGCTCGGCTTGTTCCACAAGATCGTCTTGGCTGATCTCTTCTGTATCTTCGACATTGCGCAGTACCAGACAAAAGACTTCAACAATCGCAACAAGATCAAGACACATGCCGGTCCAATCTGGCTTTCAGTGCCGGTGGAGTCCAAGAAGCATTTCCAAAAAACGCTGGTGGACATCCGAATCGTGAACGACGGCTGGAACAAGAAACACTTCCGTTCCATCGACATGTCCTACCGTAAGGCACCCTTCTATCGCGACTACATCGGTCAGATCGAGCAGATGCTCCTCGGCCGCACCTACGAGCGCCTCGCCGACCTCAATCTCGCGACGCTGGATTTCGGCCTGAGGGCGCTCGGCATCTCCGTGCCCATCGTCACGGCGAGCGACTACGACTTCCAGGGCGCAAAGTCGGATCTCGTGCTCGATATGTGCCGGCAGCTCGGTGCGCAGACCTATATCTTCGGCGCTTTGGGTCGGGACTATGCGGACCGTGCGTCGTTCGCCAGCGCGTGCATCGACGTCCGCTTCCAGGACTATCGTCATCCCGTCTATCCGCAACAGCACGGCGCTTTCGAGCCGTACATGTGCATTCTGGACCTGCTGTTCAACGTTGGGCCCAGCAGCAGGCAGGTTCTGATGAGCGACAATGCAACAAGCGCGCAGGAGCTCGCCACGTGAACGCCCCAGCCCCTCCACAGCAGACAACGACCGACTCGGTCTTCGATCAGTCCCGCTGTCCGACGGACAAGAAGCTCGCCAACTTCCAAAAATACGTTAGGCGACAGAACATCGCGCGATTTCTCGTCCAGCACGAGATATTCAAGCGCATTCTCCGCATCAAGGGTTCGGTCGTCGAGTGCGGGGTGCACCATGGCGGGGGCGTCATGGCGTGGGCGAAGCTCTCGAGCACCCTCGAACCTTATAACTATCACCGTCGCGTCATCGGCTTTGACACCTTCGAAGGGTTCCCCGGCGTGAACTCGCTGGATGAGAAAGGTGCCGCCAGTGCGCGCACCGGAATGTTCCGCGAAGATTACGATACCTATCAGGAACTGAAGCAATGCGTCGCTGAGTACGACGCCAACCGCTTCATCAACCAGATTCCGAAGATCGAGCTGATCAAGGGCGATGCGAACGCCACAATCCCACAGTACGTCGATGCAAACCGGCATCTGCTGGTTGCACTGCTCTATCTCGATTTCGACATCTACGAGCCGACCGTAACCGCCCTTAAGCATTTCCTACCGCTCATGCCGAAAGGCGCCGTCGTGGCGTTCGACGAGGCGGCCAACTGGGACTGGCCGGGCGAGACGGTGGCGCTGCTCGAGAGCTTTGACCTGAATCGCTTCAAGCTCCAGTGCTTCGAGTATGAGCCGAACATCTCTTTTATCCAGCTCTGAACGGTAGGCAACCGGATACGCACATGACGTTCTCCGACGAGTGGGAAGCCATCTACAGGGCTGGACAGCAGCACAACTCGTGGCCGTGGAGCGATGTCGTCAGTTTGGTGTTTCGCTACGTGCAGGGCGGCGTCCAGGGTCGCCGCGTGCTCGAGCTCGGATGCGGTACGGGGGCGAATGCCGGGTTCTTCGCGGCAATGGGTGCGGACTATAGCGGAATCGATGGCAGCGCCGCGGGCGTTGCAGTGGTGCACAAGCGCTTTCCGGCGTTTGCAAAGAACGTAGTAGTGGGCGATTTCACTGTGGCGTTTCCCTCGCCTGGACCCTACGACGTCATCGTGGATCGTGCTTCCGTCACCCACAACTCCCAGCGTGCGATTGAACGCACGCTACAGCTCGTATACGAGAACCTTCGCCCCGGCGGCTGCTTCATTGGTGTCGACTGGTTCTCCAGCCAGCATTCGGACAAGAAATTCGGCAAACCGGCCGAAGACGAGCACACCCTGACGGGATTCGAAAGCGGGCAGTTCAAGGGCTGCGGCCGGGTCCACTTTTCCGATAAGGCCCATCTGTGCGAGCTCTTCGCCGCCTTCGAGATTGTGTTCATGGCGGAAAAGACCGTACACCACCTGGTACCGGCGGGGGACCGACGGATGGTGACACTCGAGATCGTGGCGAGGAAGCGGCAATGACGGATGTCGTGCTGGTGATTGCGGCTCATCCGGACGATGAAGTGCTCGGCTGCGGTGGAACGATCGCGCGTCACGCCGTCGCCGGCGATCAGGTGCACGTGTCGATTCTGGGCCAAGGTCTGTCCAGCCGCGGTCAGCCAACAGCCGAAGAAGTGTCGGCGCTGCGCGGAGCCGCGCGTCGCGCGAATGAGCTGCTAGGAGCGGCGTCGTTGCACCACGGGGATTTTCCGGACAATCGAATGGATACCGTGCCGCGCCTCGACGTGACGCAAGCAATCGAGAGTCTCATCAGCCAGCACAAGCCGCGGATCGTGTACACACATTGGGCCGGAGATGTGAACATCGACCACAGGCGCATTCACGAAGGGACGATCGTAGCGTGCCGTCCGCAGCCGGGACATCCGGTTGAGGCCCTGCTCTTCTTCGAAGTGCCATCGTCAACGGAGTGGCAGATACCAGGCGCCGGCCCAGCATTCACGCCCAATTGGTTTGTGAACGTAGCAGCGACGCTGCAGCGAAAGTTGGACGCATTGAACATCTACGCTTCCGAGATGCGCTCCTTCCCGCATCCCCGTTCCCCGGAGGCGGTTCAGGCATTGGCGCGATGGCGTGGAGCAACGGTGGGCGTGGCCGCCGCGGAGGCGTTCGTGCTCGGTCGCGGGTTGGTTCGCTGATATGGCGACTTCGGTGAACAGCGCAATACAGTCGCAATCGGTGGGCGCCGCCCACTACGCGTTGCGTGACCTGGGCAGCGGGCTTTTGTCGGCAGTCGCGACTTTCTCGATCATGCTGAGTGGCGTGTTTGTCGACGCCTCACGACATCGCGCCTCTCTGCCGCTGCTGGTCTTGTTCCTCCTGATTCATTGTCTGCTCTGCCCTCGATTGTTCTTCCCTCGGGAATCCGCGCTGTATCTGGCCTTTGTCGGGCTACATGATCTTCATACTCCTGTGGACCCCGGACAGAGTGCTGGCGCTGAATACTTTGTTTCCGGCCGTGGATTTCGTGCTCATCGCGCTGTTATTTGGATCGCTGTTCGCATATCACGAACCTCGGGCGGTTGCGCTTGGCGCGCTGATTGGCTTCTGGGTCGGTGCGGCTGTATACACGTATGCAGAGGGTTTTCCGTTCCGGTATCCGGATGGGTTCTCCTACAACGCGGTCGCTTCGATGTATCTGTGTGGGCTTGTACTGACACTGCTATTCGGTTGGCTCTCCGGCGCGCGTCGGCTGACGCTGGTCAGCGCCCTGGTCGCTCTCGCGCACATTGTCGCAACGACGTCCATCAAGACCAATCTTGGTGTTCTCCTCGGCGCGGTTGTTGCGATGGTGATCTACCGCAGGGAGTCGATGCGTCTGGTCAGAAAGAACTTCTTCTATCTGCTGCTGGCGCTGATGGCGACTCATGTATGCGTTAGTTACGACCGAAGCCATCACGATGTTGCTCAAGGGCGGATTCGACCGGATAGCTGTCGGCCTCGACGTACTGCAAGCGAGGCAGGACCAGGCCGGGTACTCGGGATTCGAGGAACGCGAGTACTGGATGCATGAGGGGTTGCAAGGATGGGCCCGCAATCCACTGTTTGGTCATGGCGTGGAAGCCTTTCGAGCCGACTACGGCATTACGTCCCATTCGACGCCGGTCGATCTGCTCTACAACACAGGGCTGGTGGGCTTCTGCCTGTTCTACGCGCTATTCGTGCTGCTTCTATACCGGCTGTTTCGTGCCCGGCGGATGCCTGCACGAACTCTGCACGCCCTGGTGCTCGCGACTGTCGTCTGCTATGTGTTCGTCAGCCTCTCGGGAACGATGTTTTACCACCCGTATCTGGCGATCTTCGTTGCGGCCGCCGCCGCACTTCTGCACCGGTTCGACGCAGGCAGTCGGCCGGTCGCTTCGAATGCTCGCCGTGAGGCGTCGCGATTGAACTGCTGATGGGTCTTCGAGCCTCCGTTCGGCGCCTGGGACTTGCGGTCCGCTTCCCAGGCAACTCAATTCGGATTCACCCGAGTTCATGGATTGCAGCGCGCAGCATCGTGCGTGTATGCGATGGAGGGAGCATCGAGATAGGCCGTGACTGCGAGATTCACCCATTCGCGATGCTTCTCACATACGGAGGAGACATCCGAATTGGCGACAATTGCAGTCTGAATCCATTTGCCATCGTCTACGGTCACGGCGGCGTGCGAATTGGTAATGGCGTGCGCATCGCCGCACATACCGTGATCATCCCTGCAAACCACAATGCACCATCTGACGATGCGCTGCTGCATCTTTCGGGAATCACGCGCAAAGGGATCATCATTGAGGACAACGTGTGGCTGGGTGCGGGGTCCTGTGTCCTGGATGGCGTGCACATTGCGCGCAACGTCATCGTCGGTGCAGGAAGCGTGGTGACGAAGTCCGTATCGCCAAACACGACCGTTGCTGGCGTGCCCGCGCGAGCTATCCTGCGAGGAGAGCGTCCGGCCTAGTCATATGAGGCAGATAGTCTACTCGCCCCGCATGAAGCGCCTGATCTACCTTCACGAGAAAGCGACGCCCGAATTCTGGGAGACGCTTTGGCAGAACGAGGGCAAGCCACCGCCCTCCAGTCCCAAGGACGAGGTCGCAACACTCACACGCAAGTATCTGCCTCTAGGTGCAAGCGTGCTGGAGGGCGGATGCGGGCGTGCTGACAAGGTGAAGTCGATGGCCGACGCGGGTTTCCGCGCAGTCGGTGTCGACTTTGCGGCACGCACCGTAACGCAAGCGAAAGTCGATTATCCGGGACTCGATATCCGGCAAGGCGATGTCAGGAAGCTCGAATTCCCAGAGGCGTCCTTCGATGGCTATTGGTCCATCGGCGTCATAGAGCACTTTTGGGGCGGATATGATGCCATCCTCGGGGAAGCGGCCCGCGTCGTGAAACCGGGCGGATTTCTGTTTCTGAGTGCTCCCTGGCTGTCGCCGTACCGTCAGCACAAGGTCCGCGCCGGCGCATATGACACAGGCGATTTCGAGCTGGAGCCGGAATCGTTCTACCAGTTCGCGCTGGGGCGTGCGGAAGTATGCAGCTGCGCTCGCGCGTCATGACTTCAAACTGCTGCGTTGGCGGGGAGTCGCATCTGAGATCTCCTTGCAGGAGGACATGCCGCACCTGAAGCGTCAGGTCGATTGGCTGCTGGGATCACGCGGCTCAATCGTGAAGCGCGCCTTGCGCAAGGCCATTGTGCGCGGCGTCGATCCGTATTGCGGTCATTCATTCACTGCAGTTGCGCAGCGTCTGTCGGCGGTGATGTCTTCCCAATGAGTGCGGTTCGACGACATCGAATCGGATACTCGGTTCGCGTTCGGCGAAAACTGGACACACTTCGTGGCCACCATGGATGAGCAGCGAATCCACGAGGCGATGGCGTCTCTCCAGGTGATGCTGGGCGTTTCAACGCTCGAGGGAAAGACCTTCCTGGATGTAGGTTGTGGCTCAGGCCTGTTCAGCCTAGCCGCCCGCCGGCTCGGCGCGAGCGTGCATTCCTTCGACTTTGATCCTCAATCCGTCAGCTGCGCGCTGGAACTGCAGCGCCGTTACTCCCCGCGCGACAGTGCGTGGCGTATCGAGCACTGGTTCGGCGTTGGACCAACGCTATGTGGAAGGTCTCGGACGCTTCGATGTCGTCTACAGCTGGGGCGTCCTGCATCACACGGGAGCAATGTGGCTTGCGATCGAAAATGTCATTGCTCGGGTCGCACTCAACGATGGCAAACTGTTCATCGCTATCTACAACGACCAGGGTTGGAAGTCGCACGCATGGTGGATGATCAAGTTTCTCTACAACCGCCTGCCACGATTCTGTCGAGGCGCGTTTGCTGCGTCGATCATGGCATTGGTGCACGTCGCGACGTTTTTTAAATACCTGGTGAAGCTCCAACCAATGATCGCGATCGCGCCTCTATTGAGCGATCGACGTGAGCGCGGCATGAGCGCCAGGTTCGACAACATCGATTGGATCGGTGGGTTTCCCTTCGAGGTCGCGTCGCCCGAGATCCTCGAGTCCTATTGCGCTACACGCGGTTTCGCACTCATCAAGTCAAAGCGCACCACGAGCTGGGGTTGTAACGAGCTGGTTTTCCAGCGTGTTACACGCGTGGAGTAGCACGAGATTCTTCAGCCGGGTTCGAAGACTGCGCGACCACCAAGCTTGGTGCTCGTCGCCGCCGATCTCCATGGTGGCGGCGCAGAGCGGCAGATGGCGGAAATGGCCAACTATTGGGTAGCGAGGGGCGTGAATGTCACGATCGCGACGTGGAGCGGCAAGGAAGTTGAGGATCTTTACTGGCTTGACGCGCGTGTTGCGCGCGTCTACCTGGAAGTGCCGCCAGCGAGCTCATCGGCTCGCTGTCGGCGCCACTGTACTGAGGCGAGTAGCCAAACTGCGTCGGCTTCTGATCGCCACGCGACCGGATGCCTTGCTCAGCTTCCTCACGTCGAACAACGTGCTTTCGATTCTTGCCACACGCGGTTTGAACTTGCGCGTCGTTGTTTCGGAGCGGGCACATCCCGCACACGACACGAGTGTGTCGCCTGTCCTGCGGCTGCTGCGCCGCGGGCTATACAGATGGTGCGACGAAGTCGTGGCGCAGACGCGCGAAACCGCGAGTTGGATCGAAGAGAACTGTCGGCGACCTGCGAATGTCATTCCGAACGCGTTACGGACGTTGCACGTTGCAGCCGACCCGAAGCAGCCGCTGATCGTCGCAGTTGGCCGACTGGTTCGACAAAAGGGCTTTGACTTGCTGCTGAAGGCGTTCGCGAACGTTTGCGGGAAGTTTCCAAACTGGCGTGTGGCGATCATTGGCGAAGGGAGTGAGCGAGCCAACCTATTGCGACTCTGCGACAGCCTTGGGCTGAATGGACACGTGGAATTCGTTGGCAAGACGCAGGATGTCGAGGGGTGGCTGGCGCAAGCCGGATTGGTCGTGCAGCCGTCCCGCTTTGAAGGCTTTCCAAACGCAGTGCTTGAGGCTATGGGAATGGGCGCGGCCGTAATCAGTGCGGACTGCCCGGCGGGTCCCGCCGATCTGATCGAAGACGGGGTCAACGGCCGGCTGGTACCTGTTGAGGACATCGACGCTCTGAGCGAGGCAATGGCGCAACTGATGTCTCAGCCTGAGTTGCGGGAGCGACTGGGGCGAGAGGCCAGGAAAGTGAGGGAGCGATTTCGGCAGGACCTGATCATGTCTCAATGGGAACGTAGTCTGCGCATCGCATGTGCGGATTAGCAGGGTTCTACCGGCCAGGCGGGCTGCAACTGCCGCGGCATGAACACCTGGTACAGGCACAGACAGCCGTCCTGTTCCACCGTGGCCCTGACGACTCGGGCACGTGGGCGGATGCTGAGGCAGGTATTGCTCTGGGGCATCGGCGGCTGGCCGTTCTTGATCTCTCGCCGGCAGGTCATCAGCCAATGATCTCGCCGTCCGGGCGATACGTGATCGCCTACAACGGCGAGATCTACAACCACCTGGAAATTCGCGACCTGCTCGAGTCAGCACTGGCATGGCGCGGCCACTCGGATACCGAGACATTGCTCGCCGCCTTCGATTGCTGGGGCCTTGAGCGCACTCTCCAGGCGACAGTCGGCATGTTTGCGTTCGCCTTGTGGGACCGCGAGACCCGAACTCTGACGCTGGCAAGGGATCGCGCTGGTGAAAAGCCGCTTTACTACGGATGGCAGGGCGATGTGTTTCTGTTCGGCTCGGAACTCAAGGCATTGCGTGAGCACCCGGAATTCCGTGCCGATATCGATCGCGAGGTGCTCGCGACCTACTTGCGGCGCGGATACGTCCCAGCGCCGCAATCGATCTACCGCCACATCTTCAAGTTGATGCCTGGCACGTACGTGCGGCTGTCATCCAGCGACGCGCGAGGCAGCGCGCCGCAGCCACACGCCTACTGGTCGCTTCTGCAGGTGGCGGAGCATGGCCTGGCTGCGCCGTTTTCCGGGAGCGACCAGGAAGCCGCAGATCAGCTCGAGATAGCGCTGACACGCGCAGTCTCTCAGCAAAGTGTCGCGGATGTTCCGTTGGGAGCTTTTCTCTCGGGGGGCATCGATTCGAGCACGGTGGTGGCGCTCATGCAAAAGCAGGCGTCGCGACCGGTGAAGACATTCACGATTGGGTTTCACGAATCCGAATTTCAGGAAGCGGAGCATGCGAGAGCCGTTGCGAACTTGCTGGGCACTGACCATACGGAGCTCTATGTCACGCCTCGCGAAACGATGGAGGTAATTCCTCGTTTGCCCGACATGTACGATGAGCCATTTGGTGACAGCTCTGCGATACCCACACATCTCGTGGCGCAACTGGCACGACGTCATGTCACCGTGTCCCTGTCTGGCGACGGCGGCGATGAGCTGTTTGGTGGCTACACCCGCTATCTGCGCACGGATGCAACGTGGCGGGCCATGAGCCACGTACCTCGATTTGCGCGCAGCCTGCTGGCGCACAGTTGCCGCGCTTACGCACGCCGTAGCCGCACTTCATCGCTCGGCTGGAAAGCTGGCCGGTTGGCGCTTTACCTATCCGCGAGAACCGCCGACGAGTGTTATGCGGCCAGAGTCATCCAATACGAGGCGGCGCACGAGCTCGTACTCGGATTCGGGCGGTCCGGTGGGTCTTGGGCACCTCGGCCGACCGTCGGAAAGGGAACTGTCGATGGGAGGCATCTTCGATCGGATGATGTATGCGGACGGCATGACGTACTTGCCAGATGACATTCTCACGAAGGTTGATCGCGCTTCCATGGCGGTGAGTCTCGAGTCGCGCGTGCCGATGCTGGATCATCGGGTCATCGAACTGGCGTGGCGCATGCCACTGCACCTGAAGGTACGCAACGGCGAAGCCAAGTGGCTGCTGAAGCAGGTCTTGTTTCGATACCTGCCGCCCGCCGTGATGGATCGCCCGAAGCAGGGTTTCGGAGTTCCCGTCGGCGAATGGCTGCGCGGGCCATTGCGTGCGTGGGCGGAGGACCTGCTTTCGGAGACTCGAGTGCGTAGCGACGGACTGTTGAACCCCAGGCTGGTGCGTGAACAGTGGTCGCGGCGTCTCGCCGGCATATCTGCAGACGGGGACAGCCTTTGGCAGGTCTTGATGTTCCAGGCATGGGCTGCAGCCACCGCCGTACGGTCCCAGACGGCGCGGTACGCCAGTCGTGTCGCCTAAGCGAGGCTAAGAGCAATGTGTGGCGTGCTGGGAGTTGCGCTGGGTCCGCGTCGAGATGATGCGCGCCTGGTCGAGTTGTTCCCCGCAGCCCTTGCCAAGCTCCACCATCGCGGTCCCGACGCACGCGGCCACTTTCAGGACAGGAATGTCTTCCTCGGCCACACTCGTCTCAGCATCCTCGACCTTACCGACGCTGGAAGGCAGCCGATGCGAACGGCTGACGGGCGCTTCGCCATCAGCTACAACGGCGAGGTCTACAACTTTCGCGAACTCGCGCGGGAATACGCCCTCGCTGACCTGCGCTCTGCATCCGATACCGAAGTTGTCCTACGCCTGTTCGCAGAGCTGGGCGACTTCGTCGTTCACGAAGCTCAATGGCATGTTTGCTTTTGCCGTGTACGACGCGCTCGCTCGCAAGCTGTGGCTGGTACGCGATCGGCTCGGCATCAAGCCGCTGTATTTCGAGCTGCGCTCTGACCGGCTCAGTTTCGCCTCGGAGATCAAGGCGATTCTTGCGCTTGGGGAGAGCGCACCGCATTGCGACGTTTCGGCTCTGCACGAGTGGGTCTACTACGGCAATCCGCTCGGCGGCCACACTCTATATAAAGGCATCCGGCAATTGCTGCCCGGTCATTTTCTCGAGATCGACCTCGAGTCCTTCGAGTACTCCATTCGGGCGTACTGGTCACTCGAGGAGCAGTCCAGGGATGGTATCGAGGCGCCGCGCGATGCGCAGGAGACTATTGAGCGGACCCGGCGGCTCCTCGAACAGGCCGTGCATCGGCAACTGGTCAGCGACGTGCCTGTCGGGCTATTCCTTTCGGGCGGAGTGGATTCCAGCGCGCTGACGGCGTTCGCCTCGCGACACTACGGCGGTCGGCTCGCGACCTATTCGGCCGGCTTCGATTTCGCACGCGACGAGGGCGAGCTGCCAGAAGGCGCAGCGGGTGGCCGCTTTTTTCGGCACAGAGCATCACGAGATTCACATCAGCGGTGCCAACGTCGGCGACCTGGTTCAGGACCTCGTTCAGCACCACGACATGCCGTTCTCCGATGCCGCGAACATCCCGCTTGCCCTGATGGCGTCGAAGATCAGTGCGCACACAAAAGTAGTGCTGCAGGGAGATGGCGGTGATGAGCTGTTCGGCGGCTACAGCCGCTATTTCACCCTCGATCACTACAATCTCCTGCGACTGCCGGCGCTGGTCGTCCAGCATGCGCACCGTCTCGCGCCGGATACCGCATTTCAGCATCGGGTGCGGCGTTACGTGCGCGCCCTTGCGGCCGAGGACATGGCTGCGACCATGGCGCTGCTCCTGACGTCGGAGGATCGATCCATGGAGCCCGCCGCAATCTTTGCGCACCCGTTGCGCGAGAGCGTCGAGCAATACGACCCGTTCCGGCGTCATCGTGAGTGCCTGCGGATGTTCGTGGATCAGGACCGCATCAACCAGATGTCATTTCTCGATCTGATGATCACCTTGCCCGACACCTATCTGGAGAAGGTCGACCGCTCGACGATGGCCGCAAGCCTGGAGGTGCGTGTGCCGTTCCTCGATCACGAATTGGTGGACTTCGTAGTCGGACTTCCCGGCGAGGCGAAGACACCGCGCGGCAATCAGAAATGGCTGCTGAAAGCCGCTCTCAAAGGCATCGTGCCCGACGAGGTCCTGCACGGTCCCAAGGTCGGGCTCGATGTGCCCTACGGCGCGTGGCTGCAGGGAGCGCTAAAGCCGCTGTTCTTCGACCAGCTTGCGATGTTCAGGCGCCGAGACCCTGACGTGTTGGATGTGGAACATGTCGAACGCCTGTACCAACGTACGGGGGCCGGGCGTCGTGATGACTCGTACATGCTATGGAAGGTGCTGAACTTCATGATCTGGGCGAACCACTCGGAGGTTCGCTTCGATGCCGCAATGGCGGCGCTAGATGACGCGTACGCCTTCGTTTCCCGAGAGCGTCTGCCCTGTCGATCAGTCGGCGCTCGCTACCGCCGATGCGGGCGACGGCCTCGTTTGCTCGCTGGGCCATCGCTACCCGATCCGGCAGGGCATCCCGCGGCTGCTTGCGCCGGAGCGCAACTACGCAGAGGCGTTCGGCGCGCAGTGGCGTCTCTACCGCGTCACCCAACTGGACTCCTACACGAAGACCAACCTGTCCAGGGACCGTTTGCGCCGCTGCATCGGCGATGAGTTGTGGCATGACCTGCAGCGTCCGGAACGCCGCTTCGAAGTTCTCGAAGCAGGCTGCGGCGCGGGGCGATTTACCGAGATCCTGCTTCAGCTCCCAGCAGCCTCAGTGACGTCTACCGACCTCAGTTCCGCCGTCGAACCCAATCAGGAGAATTGTCCGCAATCGGATCGCCACCGCATCATCCAGTGCGACATCGGTCAGCTTCCATTCCGGCCCGCCCAGTACGATGTAGTGATTTGCCTGGGCGTGGTGCAGCACACGCAGAATCCCGAGATCACCATTGCGAACCTCTATGGGCAGGTGAAGCCAGGGGGGTGGCTGGTGCTTGACCACTATCAGCACTCGTTCTCCCACCACACGCGGTTCGGTGACATGGTGCTGCGGCCCATTCTGAAGCGGTTGCCGCCTGCCAAGGGCATCGCTGCCACGCGGGCATTGACTCGCTGGTTCTTCCCGCTGCACCGGGCCGTGAGACACGTTCGGCCCGCACAGATGCTGCTCTCTCGTTTCTCGCCGTTGCTCACTTACTACCATGCCTTTCCCGAGCTGAGCGACAAACTGCAGTACGAATGGGCGGAACTCGACACGCATGACGGGCTGACGGATTGGTACAAGCATCTGCGCACTGCGCGTTCGATCCGTGCAGCGTTGCAGGCGCTCGAGGCACGCAGTATCTGGGTCGCGACCGGCGGCAACGGTATCGAAGCCCGTTGCCAGAAGCCGCTCTGACGGATGCCGCGTCGAACTCACGTCGAGTCCAGAGCATGAAGCTGAAAGCCAAAGCGCTGCTGTCGGGACTGGCCACATACGTTCCGGGCTACGACTTCATGAGAGCAACCGGGGGGACGGATTCGGCGCGCTATTGCTACTCCGTGTGGCTGCGCCACCTGCTGCGCGCGCGTGCGGCCGGCGCCGTACACGCCATCCCGCACACGGTCGCCGAACTTGGACCTGGCGACTCAATCGGGATCGGCCTCGCGGCGCTGCTATCGGGCGTCGAAGAATACTACGCGCTCGATGTCGTTCGTTACTCGGATCTAGACAGCAATCTCACGATCTTTGACGAGCTCGTGGAGTTGTTCGGGCGCCGTACTGCGATCCCGGATGAGCAGGAATTCCCGCACGTGAGGCCCACGCTTGCGCACTACGATTTTCCGCACGACCTGCTCGATACAGCGTGGCTCGACACTGCGCTGGGCCGCGAACGCGTCGCAGATATCCGCTCGTCGATCGCGCGTGTGGGCAATGGCCGCTCGCGCATCGTGTATCGCGCCCCGTGGACCGATCCGTCGGTTATCCAGGAAAAAGCGATCGACATGATCTATTCGCAAGCGGTGCTGGAACACGTTGAGGATGCTTCCAGCGTGTATGAGGCCATGCGACGCTGGCTCAAGCCCACCGGGATCATGTCACACCAGATCGACTACCGCTGCCACGGCAAGGCGGATAGCTGGAACGGTCACTGGACCTATTCGGACGCCGCCTGGAAAGTCGTCGTCGGTCGACGGCCGTATCTTCTGAACCGCATGCCGCACTCTGAGCATGTGCGCCTGTTATCCAGCGCGGGGTTTGTCGTCACCAGCGCGGTGCCCGAGCGCGCGCCTTCCTCGCTGCGACGACACCAGCTGGCTGAACGCTTCCGCAGCTTGTCCGACGACGATCTGAGCACTTGCGGCGCCTACATCGTCGCAGTTGTGTCGCAGCAGGGTCTGCCTGTCGACACGTGATCCGGGTACTGCTGATCGGTCCGCTCCCGCCCCCAATGGGCGGGGACACGCGACATTTCGTCACGCTGGCGGACGACTTGCGTGCTCACGAGCGCTTCCACGTCAAGGTCGTGAATACGCTCGCGAGTGCAGCAGCACTCGAGTCTCACGCGCAATCTCGGAGTGGCGTTGCGGACGCTGCTCGCCGTCATCGCCAATCGGGGTAGCGTAGACCTCATTTCGTTTCACGCCAGTGATCGAGGCATGTTCCTGTTCGGTCCTGTGATAGTTGCGTTGAGCAAGCTGCTGCGGATGCCAGCGGTGTTGCGCGTGTTCGGCGGCTCGTTTGGGGATTTCTACGAGAGTGGCGAATCTGTTCAAGAAAGCAATCATGCGAAAGTTCATTCTATCTGCCGACGTAGTCTTGCTGCAGACCCAACGGGCGATCCGTCAGTTGCAGAGCAAGGTCGAGGGCAAAGCTAGTGTGGTTTTCCACGTACATCAGGCCGGCAGTGCCACCGCCGATTGAGAACGATGACAAGGCAGAGGCAGCCCGGACCTGTCAGCGATTCATCTATCTTGGCCACCTCTGGCGTATCAAAGGGGTCGAAACGATTCTCGAAGCAGTGCCGCATTTACCGCTGGGTTGCAGCATCGACCTCTTCGGTCCGCTTGATGAGTACACGGCGGAGACGATCGAGCGGCGAGGCAATGGCCGCGTGCGCTATGGTGGGTTTCTGACTCACGATCAGGTGGATATTGCGTTATGGAAATACGATTGCCTTGTTCTGCCGACTCATCATCCGGGCGAGGGCTACCCGGGCGTGATTGCCGAGGCGTTCGCACACGGCCTTCCAGTGATCACCACGAAGTGGCTCGCCATACCAGAAATTGTAGACGAGACATGCGGCCTGCTTATCGATCCACAAGATACGCCTGGATTCGTTGCTGCACTGACGGCGCTGAATCAGGACCGTGAGCGTTGGCGGCAACTGAAGGAAGGCGCACGGAGGCGGGCCGCACAGTTTGATCATGCCATTTGGTCGAGAAGGTTCGAGGAGATCTGCGAAGGGCTGGTCCAAAGCTAGATGTGCGGCATCTTTGGCGTACTGCAGCCGGCGGCACTGCGGCTGGATCCGGACATACTGGAAGCGGCCGCGCGCGTGCAGGCGCATCGCGGGCCTGACGGGCGTGGCATGAAGAGCTACCCGCTGGGTCGCAACACGCTCGTGTTCGCGCATCAACGCTTGTCGATCATCGACCTGAGCGATGCAGGCCTGCAGCCCATGGAGTTCGGTGATGGCGAGGGCAGCCTGATCTACAACGGTGAGTTGTACAACTATCTGGAATTGCGGGCCGAACTTGCAGTTGCCGGCGCCAGGTTCTCGACACGCACCGATACCGAGGTACTGCTGACGGCCCTGCATCACTGGGGTCCGGAGCGCGCACTCAGCAGCTTCAATTGGATGGGCGCTCTTGCCTGGCTCGATCGAGCTGGCGCACGACTCGTCCTCGCTTGTGACGCGGGCTCCGAGAAGCCGCTCTATCTCTATGCGGACGAGGAGCGATTCGTCTTTGCCTCCGAGATCAAGACGCTGCTCACGTTGCTCGGGCGCAAGTTCGCGTTGGATCGCGATGTGGTTGGCCAGTTCCTCTTCCAGGGGATGAGCGATGCTTCCACGCGCACCTTCTTCGACGGCATACGTCGCATCGAGGCCGGTACCTACCTTGTGCTCGATTTGGCCGCAGAGAAGCTGCAGGCCGTCACTTCACGCTTTCAGGCCCCGCGCTTCGCAGACGATCCGGCGTCCCTGTCCCTCGACCAGTTCATCGAGAAATTGCGCTCGTTGTTCATCGACTCAGTCCGGGTCCGACTACGCAGCGACGTTCCCGTCGGCGTGCTTCTGTCCGGTGGAGTCGACTCGTCATCCATAGCCGCTGTTGCGCAATCACTGGTTGGACGCGACAGTGCGCCGCGACTCCTCTCCGCTATCAGCGACGATCCGCGCTTCGATGAGTCCGTGCACATTGAGGTTATGGAGCGCCACCTGCAACAGCAGGCCCAAAGGATCACGCTGCGCATGACGCCCGACAGGATGGCGGCCGAACTGTCAGAAGCCAACTGGTACAACGACGCGCCGATTGCGGGACTCTCGGCGCTTGCGCATCGACGGCTGATGATGCGCGCCGTGGAACTCGGACTGACGGTGATTCTGAGCGGACAGGGCGCTGACGAGATACTGCTGGGCTATCGAAAGTTTCTTGGCTTCTACCTTCAGTCGCTGCTGCGGCAGGGAAAGGTGTTCAAGGGAGTTGCGGTGCTTGCGAGCTTCATCGCAAACCGATCCGTTGTGGCGCAGTTCGAAGTCAGCGATGCGAAGCGCTACGTGCCACTCTTGCGCAAGATCGCTGGAGCGGTCGGCGAACGTTCCGAAGGCGACACTGAAGGTGGCTGGCTGCGAGGCTGGCACGCCTTGACCGCTGGGCCTTGGGTCAGGGTCGCTGGCAGAGCGCCAGTTGCTGGACATCCGCCATTACTCAGTTCCTTCCCTGTGCCACTACGAAGACCGCATGTCGATGGCATCGAGCCGGGAGATACGTCTGCCGTTTCTCGATTCGCGCCTGGTGGATCTGTTACTGAGCGTACCTGATGACTACAAGCTGCACCGCGGATGGACAAAGTACGCGTTTCGCAAGGCAATGGAATCGTTCCTGCCGAAGGAGATCTGCTGGCGCAGGGACAAGCAGGGTTTCTCCAATCCGGAGAGCGAGTGGCTGAAGGAGGAATTGCGAGGGCAAGTGCTGGAGGCATTCGCGCCAGACGGTCTCCTGTCCCGGAAGGGCATTATGGACAGCGGAGCTCTGTTGCGACGCTACGAGCAGTACCGACATCAGCCCGTGCGGGGAGGGGCGATCTGGTATCGAGAGATCTTCGCTCCGCTCTCGCTTGAGTCGTGGATGCGGCGCTATGAACGATGGATCGCATAACGGCGATTCCGTTACATCGGTGAACATCTGGCTGATCACCGTCGGGGAGCCGCTGCCCGGATTCTCCAAAGGGGACCGGTTATGGCGCTCGGGCTACCTTGCGCAGCTGCTGGCGTCGCGGGGTCACAACGTCACCTGGTGGACATCTTCATTCGATCATTTTCACCGCGTGCACTTCACGACCGAATCGCGGTCCGTCGAGGCAGGCCCCGGCCTTTCCCTGCAGTTCCTGCACGGCCGCGCGTATCGCAAGAACGTTTCGGTCGCGCGCCAAGTCAACCACTGGCAGATCGGCTCGGAATTTCGCAGGTTGGCGCGAGAATACCCGCCACCAGCCGTCATCATTTGCTCATTTCCCACGATCGAGCTTGCCACCGAGGCGATTGAATATGGCCGTGCACGTGGTGTGCCGACGTTTCTCGACATCCGTGATCTGTGGCCCGATGAGATCGTCGATCACATCCCGCGTGCTGTACGGCGCTTGGGACGAATCCTGCTTGCTCCGCTATTCGCGAATGTGCGCCGGGCCATGACCCGTGCCACGGGTCTCGTTGCCATCTCCGGGCAGTTTCTCGCGTGGGGTCTCGCTTTGGCCGGACGTGGTCATTCCGAACAGCGAGACCACGTCTTTCCGCTGGGGTACACCGGCGATCTCGAGCCGGTCACGACAGATAACCTGACCGGTGACGCAGCACAGGCTCTTGGCGTAAATGCCAACAAGAAGATTTTCTGGTTCTGCGGCACCTTTGTCAGCAACATCGATCTGGGTACCGTGATCGAGGCCGCGCGTCATCTGCGCGGACGTGAGGACATTCAATTCGTGTTCACCGGTGCGGGCGAGCGCGACCCGGAATGGCGCAGGCATGCTCACGGGCTCGCAAATGTCGTCTTTACGGGTTGGGCGAGGAGGGCGGAGCTTGCCTACCTTTCATCCATCGTTTGGGCCGGTCTCGGACCCTACCGCGTTGGTGCGAGGATGACTCTACCCAACAAGCTCTTCGAGTACATGAGTCGTGGGCTACCGGTTCTAATGAGCCTGGAAGGCGAGACCCGCGAGTTGGTCTTGGGCAACGACATTGGCCTTTGGTATCGGGCAGGCGACTCCGCGAGCCTCGGCGACGCCATCGTAAATATCGCGGACGATCCGGGCGCTCGCGAGCGAATGTCTGCGAATGCAGTCCGGCTGTTCCGGGAGCGTTTCTCGCCTGCGGCCATATACAACGATTATGCGGATTTTGTGATCGCGAGAGCCCGCTCGTAATGAATCCCAAAAGGGATCTGCGTGGACCGCACGCAGGCAACTCGCCGCATTGAGTCAACAGAGATCGGCAACACGCGGGACTAGGTGGCAGCGCAATAACCGGGTAACCTACCGCACCTTTTCGCATGGCCCGGCACGGGCGTTGGAGATTCAGGGGATCGTGTTCACAGAATTTTCCGAAGTCACGGAGCTCGCCGGATCTGAAATCACCGAAGAACAACTGCAGCGCATGCGTCACCGCTATGGCTGGGCTGCGCGCTACTGCCGGGGAAAGGACGTCGTGGAAGTCGCGTGCGGCAGCGGACAGGGGCTCGGCATCCTCGCCAGTGTGAGCCGGTCCCTGGAGGCGGGCGACTACTCGGACCAGATCTTGGGAATCGCCCGGGCGCACTACGGAAGTCGTCTGCGACTGACCCGGCTCGATGCGCAATCGCTGCCCTACGCCGACGGATCCAAGGATGTGATCATTCTGTTCGAAGCCATCTATTACATTCCGGATGCAACACGTTTCGTACGGGAATGTCGTCGTGTCTTGCGACCAGGTGGGCGCGTGCTTGTGGCCACGGCGAACAAGGATCTCTGGGATTTCAGTCCGAGCCCTCTAAGCCACAGCTACTTCGGAGCCGGTGAGCTTGTCGGGTTGTTCGCGGATGCCGGCTTCCGTGCGGAGGTGTACGGATACATGCCGGTGGAACAAGTCTCCTGGCGCCAGAGAATCATGCGTCCAGCCAAGCGGCTTGCCGTTGGGATGGGAATCATGCCGAAGTCCCTCAAGGGGAAACGCTTGCTCAAGCGATTCGTCTTCGGTCGAATGGTTGCAATGCCGGCAGAGTTGCCGGCGTCTGATGATGACGTCGAGAGCCCGACCCCGCTTCTACCCGGTGAACCGGATCGTCGGCACAAGGTGCTGTACTGCTGTGCCACGCGGTCTGCTTGATAATCGGTTCCAATGAGATGAATTCGAGTCGCTCCAACAACAGAGGCCGCTTGCGATGCTGAGCAGAAGACAGATTCCGTTCTTCAATTACCCGGCGCTATTCGCCTCGCACGAGCAGGAGCTCATGCAGCTGCTGCGCGAGGTGATGGGGCGGGGCGCCTACATCCTGCAAAAGGACAATCTCGAGTTCGAGGCCAACCTGCAAACGTTTCTCGGAGTGAAACATGCCATCGGTGTCGCAGATGGCACCAATGCGCTGAAGCTCGGGCTGCTCGCCGCCGGAGTCGGGCAGGGTGATGAGGTCATCGTTCCGGCGCACACTTACATCGCGAGCGCCGCTGCAATTCACTTCGTGGGCGCGCAACCAGTGCTGTGCGAGTGCGGGCCGGATCACCTGATCGACGTGCAATCGGCGCGCAAGGTGATTTCTTCGAGAACGCGCGCGATCATGCCGGTACAGCTCAACGGGCGCACGGCGAACATGGGCCAGGTCTTGCAGCTCGCGCGTGAGTACAAGCTGCACGTGATCGAAGATGCGGCGCAGGCGCTTGGATCAAAATTTGACGGACGTTTTTCCGGGACCTTTGGCACCGCAGGCACGTTCAGCTTCTATCCCGCAAAAGTGCTCGGGTGCTTCGGTGACGGCGGCGCATTGGTGACGAACGACGACGCCGTAGCTGAACGGGTGCGCTTGCTGCGCGATCACGGACGCAACGCGGACGGCGAAGTCGTGGCGTGGGGCACCAATAGCCGCCTCGACAACGTCCAGGCAGCAATTCTCAACTTCAAGCTGAAAACGTTCGCCGCGGACCTGGAGCGGCGTCGGGCACTGGCGCGCATTTACGATGCCGGCTTGCGTGATGTCCCCGAGCTGGCGTTGCCGCCAGGTCCCGACGAACCGGGACCTCATCATGACATCTATCAAAACTATGAGATCGAGGCGGAGCGGCGCGACCAGCTGAAGCAGCACCTGGAACAGAACGGAGTGCGGACCATCGTGCAGTTCGGTGGCAAGGCAGTACATCAATTCGCAGGTCTTGGTTTCGGCGCCGTGAGCCTGCCATACACTGAGCGGTTGTATACACGTCTATTGCTGCTGCCGATGAATACGACCCTTTCGGATGACGACGCGCACTACATCGTGGATGTGACCAGACGTTTCTATGGCACCCGCACCTGAAACGACAGGACCCATGCGCAACTCGGAGCTGGGCGCGCTGGGCGATCCACGCGCGCAGCTACCGGCGCTGGACCCCGCTGGCTTTGAACCCGAAGCCTTGCGTCGCTTTCTCGAGAGCATGCTTAGAATTCGTTTCGCGGAAGAGGCTATTGGACGCCTCGTCGAAAGCGGACGGGCGCGTGCCCCGTGTCACCTCGGTATTGGCCAGGAAGCGATTGCGGTCGGCGTGTCGCATGGCCTCATCGCGAGCGATCGTGTATTTGGGGGCCATCGCTCCCACTCGCACTATCTCGCGTTGGGCGGCAGCGTCTACCGACTGCTCGCTGAAGTCCTGGGCAAAGCTGACGGAACGTCGAACGGCATGGGTGGCTCGATGCACCTGTACGGCGGGGAAGTCGGCTTCTGCGGCAGCGTGCCACTCGTCGGCGCGACAGTCCCGCTCGCTGTGGGTGCGGGACTCGCCGCACGCCTGGATGGCGGCAATGCTGTGGGTGTCGCTTACTTCGGCGACGGCGCTACCGAGGAAGGCGTCTTTCACGAGTCCATGAACCTCGCAGCGGCGCTTACACTGCCAGTGCTGTTCGTGTGCGAGAACAACCTCTTTGCCAGCCACCTCCATATCATGTTGAGGCAGCCGAGCGACCGGATTGCGCGTTACGCGGAGGCACACCGGATGGCAGGTGTCACCGTGGATGGGAACGATGTCGCAGCAGTTGCGCGCGCGGCGGTTTCTCTCCTCGACCACGTGCGGGCCGGGCAAGGGCCCGCGCTGCTCGAAGCCGTGACCTATCGGCATCGTGGGCACGTCGGTCCCAAGGATGACATTGACGTCGGCGTGCAACGCAGCCTGGAGGATCTCGCAAGCTGGAAGCGACGCGACCCAATCGAGCGCCTGGTCCTGGCTCTGGTTGCTGCTGGTGTGATGACGAAATCCGAGTGCGACGCGATGGCTGCGGACGTGCAGAAGGAGGTACAGGCCGCCGGGACGCGCGCGGAGGCTGCGCCATATCCACCCTTGTCGGCGCTCCTTGGCAGCGTGTACTCCCGAGGATCGCGATGAACTCTGCCCATCCAGTCGGCTACGGCGATGCCATTCGCCACGCGTTCGAGTACTTGCTGGGCACGTACCCGAACGTGTTCGCTATCGGGCAGGGACTGTGGAGCCCATGGTATGTGGGCAACTCGATGACCGACCTCGACAAGAAGTTCGGGCGGGAGCGCATCATCGATACGCCAGTCTCGGAGCTCGCTTGCACCGGTGCCGCCATCGGCGCCTCGTTGTGCGGCTATCGCCCGATCGTCGTCCATCCACGCATGGACTTCATGCTGTTGGCTACAGATCAGATCGTGAACCAGGCAGCGAAGTGGTCCCACATGCTGGGCGGTCAGACTTCGCCCGCAGTCACCTTCCGCGCCATCATCAACCGTGGCGGGGAGCAGGGCGCGCAGCATTCCCAGGCGCTGCACGCGTGGTTTGCCCATATTCCCGGACTGCGGGTGGTAATGCCGGCTACGGCGGGCGATGCGCGTGATCTGCTGATCGCTGCGGTTTTGTGCGACGATCCGGTGCTGTACATCGATGACCGTTGGCTCTACGAACGCACCGAAGCGCTTGGGCCGGTCGTCGAAAGGCCATTGTTGGCGGAAGGCCCCAAGACGCGCAGGTCGGGCGGTGATGTGACCTTGGTGGGCTGCGGCTATTCCGCCTTTCAGTGCGAGCAGGCCGCCGCGGAACTGTCGAGTCGCGGAATCCATGCCGAGGTGATCGATGTCCGCGTGCTCAATCCGCTCGACGCCACGCCGATCATCGAGTCGGTCGCGAAGACACGCCGGCTTTGCGTCGTGGATGGGGGATGGCGAACGGCGGGCTTCGCGGCGGAGATTATCGCGCGCGTCTACGAAGAGGCCCCTGCGCTGCAGAGCTCGCCGATTCGGATCACGCTGCCGGATGCGCCGGCGCCCTCGAGCGCGCCGTTGGAAGCGGCCTACTATCCGTCTCTCGCTTCGATCGTCGATGCGGTCGTGCGCATGCTTGCCCGCTGAGGGAAGCGCATCGCACTCATGAAGCGACTCCTCGACATCGTCGGAGCTTTCCTTGGGCTGGTCATTGCATCGCCGGTGCTGTTGCCAGTGATGTTTCTCATCTGGTGGCAGGACAAGCATTCACCGTTCTATGTCGCCCCTCGCGTGGGCCGAGGTGAACGACCATTTCGCATGGTGAAGTTGCGATCGATGGTGATCAATGCCGACAAATCCGGAGTCGACTCCACGGCGTCGAACGACAGGCGTATCACTCCGCTGGGTCAGTTCGTGCGACGTTACAAGCTCGATGAGCTGACACAGCTGTGGAACGTGCTGAAGGGCGATATGAGTCTCGTTGGCCCGCGCCCGAACGTGGAACGTGAGACGCGCATGTACACTCCGATGGAGAAGCGTCTACTGAGCGTGCGCCCGGGGATTACAGACTACGCGTCGATCGTGTTCGCGGACGAAGGTGACATCCTCAAGGGTTGCGCTGATCCCGACCTCGCATACAACCAGCTGATTCGTCCATACAAGGGCCAGCTCGGCCTTTTCTATATCGAGCACACGGACGTGCGCCTCGACCTGAAACTGGTCCTGTTGACCGCGCTCGCGATGGCGTCGCGCGAATCAGCGCTTGCGGCCATCGTGAGGGATCTGGAGAAACGGGGCGCCCCGCGCACACTTGTCGCCATCGCCGCGCGCCGCGCGCCGCTGACTCCCGCTCCGCCGCCCGGGTCCAACCATGTTGTCACCGAGCGCTACCAGTGCCGGGGCGCGCTGACTCTCAAAGAGACAAGATGAACTTCCGCGAGCCGTTTGCGTCAATGGCGATTCGCCCGCCGCAGGGGCAGCGCCGGCGGGTTGCGAGTGGCCAGTGCCGGCAGCTGGCTGCGCTTTTTTGCCCCTGTGGTAGGATTCGCGGCCGCTGAAATCGAGGTCTGGGCATGCTGCAGAAGATTCACGACAAGATCACCGGTTGGATCGCGGCCATCGTGATCGGGCTCATCGGAGTGCCGTTCATCTTCTGGGGAATCAACGTCGGTTTCGGCGCGGCGACTTATGCCGCCAAGGTGGCGAGCAGCGATTGGCCGTGGTGGAGAGCTGCCCCGAAGATCTCCGCCGAAGAAGTGCGGCGTGCCTATCAGAACCAGCTGGCCCAGTACCAGCAGCAGCTTCGCAAGGATGTCCCGCCAGAAATGCGCAGCGAGATCCAGGAGAACCTCCTGGAAGCGTTCGTCCGCAACGAGCTCATGATGCAGCACGCCACGCAGCTCGGTTACCGCGTCAGTGATCAGCAGGTGATGAAGTCCTACGAGGAAATTCCGCAGTTCCAGGTCGATGGCAAGTTCTCCCAGGAGGTCGCGGTGCGCTTGCTGCAGGCGCAAGGCATCACGGCGGCTGCATTCGAGGCAGATCAGCGTCGGAGCTTGCAGATTTCACAGCTGCAGAACGGCCTCGCCGTCTCTGCGTTCGTTACTCCGGCAGAGCTGACGCGTGCCCGGGCGCTGGAGCGCGAGCAGCGTGAAGCGAGCTGGATGCTGATTCACACCGCGGACTTCCTCGCCGAGTCGGCGCCGGACGAAGCCGCGATCAGCGCCTATTACGAGAAGAACAAGTCGAGATTCATGACGCCTGATACCGTCACCCTGAAGTACATCGAGCTCAAGGTGGACGACATCGCCGCGCAGGTACAAGTCACCGATGAAGCTCTCGCGACCTACTACGAGAGCGTCAAGGACCGCTACGTGGAGGCGGAGAGGCGGCGCGGCCGGCACATCCTCGTCCAGGTGAGTAGCGACGCAGAAGATGCCGCGGCACGCAAGAAAGCCGAGGACATCCTCGCTAAGGTGAACTCCGGCGGAGATTTCGCCAAGCTCGCGCGCGAGCTTTCGCAGGACGCGGGTTCCGCGGCGCAGGGCGGTGATCTCGGTTGGGCGGAGCGCAGTTTCTTCGTTGGCCCATTCGCCGATGCGCTCTTCAGCATGAAGCCCGGCGAGGTGCGCGGTCCGGTGCGCACGCAATTCGGATATCACATCATCCGTCTCGACGAGGTCCAGCCGGCCAAGCAGAAGTTGCTCCCTGACGTCCGCGGCGAGCTCGAAGCTGAGTATCGCAAGCAGGAGGCGGAGAAGCTCTTCGGTGAACGCCAGGAGCAGCTCGCAGACAAGTCTTTCGAGCACATCGACGACATCGATGCGGTGGCCAAGGAAGTGTCGTTGCCGGTAAAGGAAGTCGCCGAATTTACGCGCGAGGGCGGCGCGCCCTTGGGCCGGCGCGACGAACTCATCGCCGCCATCTTCGACAACAACGAAGTGCTCAACGGCCAGAACAGCCAGCCCGTCGAGCTGGGCCCGGGCGATGTCGTGGTGCTGCACGTGGTCTCGCGGCGCGAGCCGCAGCAAAAGCCGCTCGCAGACGTGCGCGCGCAGATCGTCGAGCAGTTGCGGCAGGAGGGAGCGAGTTCGAGCGCACGCCGTGTGGCTGCGGAGTTCGCCGAGAAACTGCAGGCCGGGGCAATGACCTGGAATGAGGTCGCCACCGCGCGCAAGCTCAAGCCGGAAGGGCCGACCTATCTCGGCCGCACCGATGCCACACTGCCGATCGAGGTGCGCAATGCGCTCTTTGCCACGCCAGCGCCGGAGTCGGGCACGCGCTATCAGTCGGTGCCACTCGGCAACGGCGATGCGGCATTGCTGGCGTTTTCTGGCGTGCGACAGGACACTTCTGCCGAGCCCGCGCAGGATCAACAGAATCGGGAACGCGGCCTGAACGCACGGGTCGGCACGCGCGAGGTCACGGGTTACATGCAGGCATTGCGCGCGGAATCGCAAGGTCACGAAGAACACGAAGATCTTCGAATAGGCGGGCGTTCCTTCTCGGTTAGACTGCTCGCACGATTGCACAGCCGCGGCGGTTGACATGAATACGAACCACGTTTCGGATCCCGCTCCATTGGCAGATTCTGATCGCGATCGCGGTCGGCGCGCTCGCGGCTACCTGGCCGGACCCGACGCCTCGATTTTCGGGATCTCCGCTGATCTCGATCTTCGACTTCCTGGGCACCCTGTTCGTCAACGCGCTGAAGATGCTGGTCGTGCCGCTGATCGTGTCGTCGGTGATCAGTGGCGTCGCAGGGCATCGGCTCAGCACGCGACCTCGGGCGCCTCGGCAGCAAGACGCTGCTGTTCTATGTCCTTACGACACTTGATCGCGGTGCTCGTGGCCCTGACGTTGTTGAACATCGTCCGGCCGGGGATCGTCGATGGCGTCCCCGCGCGCGAATTGCTCGCCCTTGCGGCGTCCGAGCAGGACGTCTCCAGCACTGTGGGCTCGGGCAGCGGCAAGCTGGTCGACATGCTGCTGGGCATTTTTCCGCCCAACGTCATCGAGGCGGCGCTCAACAACAAGCTTCTGGGCCTCGTGTTCTTCAGCATCCTGTTCGGGTTTTTCATCACGCGCGTGGAGTCCGAGTACGCGAAGCCGGTGCTCGGGTTCTTTCACGGGGTGTTCCAGGTGATGATGCGCATGACCGAGTTCGTCATGCGCCTCGCGCCGATCGGTGTGTTCGGTCTCGCGGCGCGCGTGGTTGCGAAAACCGGCTTTGGCGCCGCGGGTCCGCTGCTGGTTTTCAGCGCGACCGTACTCGCGGGGCTCGCGATCTACTTCTTGGTGCTGCTGCCACTGCTCGTGCGCTTCGCTGGGCGAACCAATCCGTGGCCCATGTTTCCCGCTATGGCGCCGGCGCTGCTGACCGCATTCTCCACTGCGTCCTCCTCAGCGACCCTCGCGATGAGCATCGATTGCACCGAGCGTCGGGTCGGCGTGTCGAACCGCGTCACGGGGTTCGTCATGCCGCTGGGCGCCTCACTCAATCATGCCGGCACCGCACTCTACGAGTGTGCCGCGGCGATGTTCATCGCCCAGGCATACGGGCTGCACCTGACCTTCGGCCACCAGTTCACGATCGCGGTGCTGGCCCTCGTCACCTCGATGGGCATTGCCGGGATTCCGGCCTCATCGCTGGTGGCGATCACCGTGATCCTGACAGCGGTGGGGCTGCCGGCGGAAGCGATCGGGGTGCTGCTCGTGTTCGACCGCATCCTCGACATGTGCCGCACGACGGTGAACGTCTTCGCCGACTCATGTTGCGCGGTGATCGTGGCGCGCATGGAAGGTGAGGAGGGGATTCCTCTGACACCGTTCAGGAGGTGACACCTCTGGGGATGCTCAGTCGCTCGCGGATTCTTCGGCGAAGCTCATCCCGACGGTGTTGTAGCCCGCATCGACATACAGGATTTCGCCGGTGATGCCGGCCGCGAGATCCGAGCACAGGAAGGCCGCGGCGTTGCCGACGTCCTCCAGCGTCACATTTCGCCGCAACGGCGCCGTGTGCGCGACGTGCGCCAGCATCTTGCGAAATCCGGCGATACCCGCGGCGGACAGCGTCTTGATTGGGCCGGCCGAAATTCCGTTTACCCTGATTCCTGAGGGACCGAGGTCCGCCGCAAGAAAGCGCACATTCGCTTCGAGGCTCGCCTTCGCCAGCCCCATGACGTTGTACGCGGGGATGGAACGCACTGCGCCGAGATAGCTCAGGGTGAGCAGCGCGCCATTTCGCCCCGCCATCAACGAACGTCCTTCGCGCGCCAGGGCTGTCAGGCTGTAACTCGAGATTTCATGCGCGACACGAAACGAATCGCGCGAAGTGCTGTCGACGAACCCACCTGCCAGTGCTTCGCGCGGTGCGAAAGCGACCGAATGCACGATGATGTCGACGCTGTCCCAATGGCGCTTGAGGTCAGCGAACGCGCGGCTGATCTCGTCGTCCGACTCCACATTCATGGGCATCGTCAGCTTCGAGCCGAGCTCGCCGGCAAGGTCCACGACGCGGTCCTTGAGTCGCTCAAGATAGGTGAATGCCAGCTCCGCGCCTTCGCGGTGCATGGCCTGCGCGATGCCGTGTGCAATCGAGCGTTCGGTGGCGAGCCCGACAATCAGGGCCCGTTTGCCGGCAAGGAATCCCATGAGAGGGCTCCCACTGTGAGGATGCGAGGGATTGTAGCCGAGCGGCTGGAGATGCTGTGCGATTACATCCCTGTGGCTGAGTCCAGCCCGTACATCCATGTACGGACGTTCGCGCGACGTGGAATTGTGCGATTACGTCCCTGTGATTCAGGCCGGCCCGAACATCCGTGTTCGGGCGTTAGACGGGACCGACTGCACATTAGGTGCAGTCGGTAAATGACACCCGTCTAACCCTTAGCGCGGCCGGTCACGTACATGACCAGCCGTTGGCCGGGCATCAACGCGTCTTGCTTGCTGAGGCCGTTCCAGTTGAGCAGCTGCGCGACGGACACGCTGAAGCGACGCGCGATATCGTAAAGAGTGTCGCCGCGACGCACGGTGTAGGTCATCGCTTCGCCCATGGCGACCAGGACTGTCGCGCCGGTAGTTGGGCTGCTGCTACTGCCGCTGCTGCCGCGCAGGCGCAGTTTCTTTCCTGCCGAGAGCGTGTCACCTGGCGCCATGCCATTGATGCTCGCGAGCGTATTCACGTTCATGCCATTGCTGCGAGCGATGCTCCACAGAGACTCACCCCGACGGACAACGTGGAACTTGCCGCGGGTGGCCGGCGCGCGCCCATCGACACGAGCCGCCGCCTGCGCGATCTTCGGATGCAGGGCTCCACCGCTTGCGGGCACGAGCAATGTCTCGCCGGACTTGAGTCGTGTGCCCTTCAGACCATTGATCTCGCGCACGACAGCGACGGTCGTGTCGCAGCGCTTGGCGAATGCCGTGAGGTTTTCGCCCGCTTGGACGTCGTAGCTCGTGTAGGGCACACGGTCCGGGGTGGGCACCTGCGCCAGCGCATCGCGAAATCCTTCACTGGTGTCAACCGGGAGCAACAGGAAGTGCGGGCCGTCGGGGTCTGTCGCCCAACGATTGAAAGCCGGGTTGAGGTATGCAAGCTCTTCGTTTTCGACCCCCGCGATCTCTGCCGCGAGCTTCAGATCGATCTGTCCGCCTGTCTCCACGCGCGCGAAGTACGGCTCGTTCGGAATGGTGGAGAACTCGAGCCCGACTGCGCCCGGATCCGCGACGATGCGCCGCATGGCGAGGAGCTTCGGCACATACGCGCGGGTTTCTTTCGGCAGCTTCAGATGCCAGAAATCGGTCGGGCGTTTGTGCCTCAGGTTTTCCTCGACCGCCCGATGCACGTTGAGCTCGCCGGAGTTGTATGCCGCGATCGCAAGCAGCCAGTCGCCATTGAATTCGGTGTTGAGGAACTGCAGGTAGTCGAGCGCAGCGCGGGTCGATTCGATCAGGTCGCGGCGGCCGTCGTACCACCAGTTCTGTTTCAGCCCGAAGCGCACGCCGGTCGCGGGAATGAATTGCCACAGGCCCGCGGCGCGTGCGCGTGAATAACCAAACGGCTCGAACGCGCTCTCCACGACTGGCAAGAGCGCGAGCTCGAGGGGCATGTGGCGTGCCTCGAGCTCGGAAACGATGTGGTACAGGTAGCGTTGGCCACGCCCAAAGGTACGCTCCATGTAATCGGGATGGTTCACGTACCAGGCCATCTGCACGTCGATCGCTACTTCCTCTTCGTCCGGCAGTGCGAAGCCGGACCGAATGCGATCAAAAAGGTCGGCGTATTCCACCGGACGCGGCTGCTCCTCAGCAGTGCCGTCCGTAGTCGCAGCTTCAACAGCCGGCAGCTCGGGCTGCGGCGCGAATCTGGGTCTACGGGCGGCTGGTAGTCCGCTGGCAAAGAGACGGATGCGGCCACCACGCTGGCTTCAGGCTCCGGCTCGCGAACCACGCTGGAGCAAGCGGAGAGAAGCAGCGGAATTGTCGTCAGTGTCGCCAGAAAGACGCGACGAAAGTATTGCTCTGTCAATTCTTAGCCCTCGATCAGCTGAACCCGTCCTTCCATTGTCGGATCGTCGCGAACACCTCGACCGGGTTGTCAAGGGAGCGTCCCGCCTTGCGCTCGGCCGACTTCTGTACGGTCGGCTCGTCCCAGCGCAAGAAGGGGTTCACGGCGATCTCCAACGCCATATTCGACGGCAAGGTCGGGCGGCCCTTGGAACGCATATCCTTTGCCGTCTCCATGTACTCGCGCGTGGCGCCGTTGTCGGGCTCCACCGCGAGTGCAAAACGCAGATTGTTGATCGTGTACTCGTGTCCACAATAGACGCGCGTATCAGGTGGCAGTTCGCGCAGCGTGCGCAGTGAGTGCTGCATCTGGGCCGGAGTGCCTTCGAACAGCCGCCCGCATCCGGCGCTGAAGAGGGTATCGCCGCAGAACAGCGCGCCGTGTCCGCAATAAGCGACATGGCCGCGCGTGTGGCCGGGGATGTCGAGGACATCGAAGTCGAGCTCGAGCTCTTGCAGATGCACCCGCGCGCCACCCGCGACGCTCACCGTCCGTTCAGGTATCGTCTCGCCCGCCGGGCCGTAGACGGGGACGCGAAAGCGCTCGACCAGCTCGGAAACTCCACCGACGTGATCGGGGTGATGATGAGTGACGAGGATTGCGCTGAGCTGCCAGTGCTGCTGCTCAAGCGCAGAAATGACCGGGCGAGCCTCACCAGGATCCACCGCAGCGACGCGCTCGTGCAGGCGTGCGCCGTGGATGATCCAGATGTAGTTGTCCGAAAATGCCCTGACCGGCGTCGCCTCGAGCATGGCTCCCATTCCGTGTGGGCAGATGTTCGTGGAATTGCTCGCGAATTTAACTTCAAGGGCTCAAAATTGCCATCGGTTTTCCCCTTTAAAGCGTTGATTTTGTGTGAACCAGTCCACGATGGCTGAACGCGCCGACCGCCTGCGCCAATGGCTCACGACGCCGCTTGGTGTACTGCTCGTCGAACAGGAACGCCAGGTGCTCAACGAGGCGCTGGACGATGTCTTTGGCATTCAACTCGTGCAGATCGGCACCTGGGGCGACCCGAAAGCGTACTTCCCGGCGGCCCGGACCCAGCGTCAAACTGTGATCTGTTCCGCACTAGCAGGACAGCCCCAGGTGTTCTGCAAGACCGAGTCCCTGCCGGTCGCTTCGGACTCCGTCGATGCGGTCCTTTTGCCGCATACCCTGGAGACCGACAGCGATCCGCATGCCGTGTTGCGTGAAGTGGCACGCGTGCTCGTCGCCGAGGGTCAGCTCCTGGTGCTGGGGTTCAGTGCGATGGGGGCCTGGGGCGCGAGGCATCGCCTGTCGAGCGAAGGCTTTCCACCCGGGCTCGCGAGGCTTATTTCGGAGAGCCGCGTGCGGGATTGGTTCGCGTTGCTCGGATTCGAAGTCACCGCAGTGCGCCGTTACCTGCATCGTCTGCCACTGACGCCGCGCCGCGGCACTTCGAGCCCCGCGAAGACCGGCGGATTCACACCGCATCGATTGCTGCCGGCAGGAGCGTACTTGATCAGGGCGCGCAAACGCACCTACACCCTCACTCCGATCCGGCCGAAACGGCGCGAACGGCGCTCGATGGTCGGCGGGCTGGTCGAACCGACGCCGCGAATGCGCTCGTGACCGAGGTCGAAATCTGGACTGATGGCGCGTGTCGCGGCAATCCGGGTCCCGGGGGTTGGGCTGCCGTGCTCATCTCCGGCGACCACGAAAAGATTCTCAAGGGCGCCGAGGATCACACGACCAACAACCGGATGGAGCTCACAGCTGCAATTCGCGCCCTCGAAGCCTTACGACGCAAATGCAGCGTCAGTCTGCATACCGATTCGGAGTACGTGAAGCGCGGGGTCACCGAATGGCTCGCGCGATGGAAGCAGCGCGGCTGGAAGACTGCTGCCCGTAAGCCGGTGAAGAACGTGGATCTCTGGCAGGAGCTCGATGCGCTCAGCCAGCGCCACGAGATCGAATGGCACTGGGTGCGAGGGCATGCGGGCATTGCAGGGAACGAGCGCGTGGATAGACTTGCCAACGAAGCAATCGATGAACTAGTGGGGTTCGATGCGTCAGATCGTGCTTGATACCGAAACGACCGGGCTGGAGCTGGGGCTCGACCATCGCATCATTGAAATCGGCTGCGTGGAGCTCTTCAATCGCCGCCACACGGGCCGCAGCTTTCATCGCTATCTGTGCCCTGACCGCGAGATCGACTACGGCGCGCGCAACGTGCACGGGATAACGAACGAGTTTCTCGTCCATCAGCCGCGCTTCGCCCAGATTGCCGAGGAGTTCCTGCAATTCGTCACGGGCGCGGAGCTCGTGATCCACAACGCCCCGTTCGACGTCGCCTTTCTCGACATGGAGCTGCGACGTCTCGATGGCGCGCGCCAGCCGATAAGTGCGCTGTGTTCGGTCCTCGATACGCTGGTGCTCGCGCGCCAGATGCACCCGGGTCAGCGCAATAGTCTCGATGCGCTCTGCAAGCGCTACGAGATCGACAATTCGCATCGGGAGCTCCATGGGGCACTGCTCGATGCGCGCATCCTCGCGGATGTGTACCTCGCAATGACGGGCGGGCAGGGGGCCTTGATCCTGGGCGGAGTCGAAACGACCGGGCAGATTCGGGTACAGCCCATTCGCGCGGTGAGGTCGGAGGTGCAGCTGCTCGTGGTCCGCGCCAGCGCGGAGGAAATCGAGGCGCATGAGCGGTTCCTGAGGACCATCGACCAGGTCTCGGGGGGTGTGGGAGCGCGCTTTTGAATGCCGCGGATGGCGGACTTGCGAGCCAATTCTCGTCAGAGAACCCGCTGAATTCGGGACAATAGCGACCAAGAACAAATGCGAATTCACCGGAGTCAGGGCATGCCTGGGTTGAGGAACTGTCGGATCGGCGTCATCGGTCTCGGTTACGTCGGCTTGCCGCTGGCGGTCGAATTCGGCAAGCACTTTCACACTGTCGGCTTCGACATCAAGCCGCAGCGCATCGCCGAGCTCAAGGCGGGAAAGGACAGCACCCTGGAGGCGACGCGCGCAGAGCTGAAATCGGCGACGCGGCTGAAGTTCACCAGCAAGATCGCCGATCTCAGGGCGTGCCGCGTCTTCATCGTCACGGTGCCGACGCCGATCGACACCTACAAGCGGCCCGATCTGACACCTCTGGTGAAAGCGAGCGAGACGGTAGGCCAGGTCCTCAAGAAAGGCGACGTCGTCGTGTACGAATCGACGGTCTACCCGGGCTGCACCGAGGAAGTGTGCGTGCCGGTGCTGGAAAAGCACTCGGGGCTCAAGTTCAACACGGATTTCTTCGCCGGCTACAGTCCCGAGCGCATCAATCCGGGCGACAAGGAACATCGACTGACGTCGATCCGCAAGATCACGTCCGGCTCGACGCCCGAGATCGCGGAGTTCGTCGATTCACTCTATGGCGCGATCATCAAGGCCGGCACCCATCGCGCCTCCAGCATCCGCGTGGCGGAGGCGGCCAAGGTGATCGAGAACACGCAGCGCGACGTCAACATCGCGCTCATCAACGAGCTCGCGCTGATCTTCAATCGACTCGGCATCGACACTGAAGAGGTGCTGCTCGCCGCCGGTACCAAATGGAACTTCCTGCCGTTTCGCCCGGGACTGGTCGGCGGCCACTGCATCGGGGTCGATCCCTATTACCTGACGCACAAGGCGCAGGAGATCGGCTATCACCCGGAGATGATCCTTGCCGGGCGCCGCCTCAACGACAACATGGCGCTTTATGTGGCGAGCGAAGTGGTGCGGCGGATGAATCTGCGCCGGATCCACGTGAAGGGTTCCCGCATTCTGGTAATGGGAATGACCTTCAAGGAAAACTGTCCCGACGTGCGCAATTCGAAGGTCGTCGATGTCGTGCGGGAGCTGGAGAAGTATGGCGCCAAGGTGGACGTCTACGACCCCTGGGTCGATGGGCACGAAGCGCAGCACGAATACGGACTGAAACCGGTCAAGACTCCGCGCAAGTCAGGCTACGATGCGATCGTGATGGCCGTGGCGCACAAGGAGTTTCGCGACATGGGACTCGCGAAGGTCAGGGCGCTCGCCAAGCGCGATCACATCCTCTACGACATCAAGTATGTGTTCCGATCGCACGAAGTCGACGGAAGGCTCTAGAGCGTGAAGATCCTGGTCACTGGTGCGGCTGGATTCATCGGCTATCACACGGCCGCGGCGCTGCTCAAACGCGGCGATGAGGTCGTGGGGCTCGACAACCTCAACGAGTACTACGACGTCACCCTGAAGCAGGCCCGTCTCAAGGAGCTCGAAGGCAATCCGCGCTTTCGTTTCGTGAAGCTCGATGTGGCGGACCGCGCCGGAATGACGGCGTTGTTCGAGCGCGAGAAGTTCCCGCGCGTCATCCACCTCGCGGCCCAGGCGGGCGTGCGCTATTCGCTCACCAATCCGCACGCCTACATCGACAGCAACGTCGTCGGCTTCATGAACATCCTCGAGGGCTGCCGGCAGTCAGGCGTCGAACACCTCGTGTACGCATCAACCAGTTCGGTGTACGGCGCGAATACCAAGATGCCGTTCTCAGTGCACCAGAACGTCGATCATCCGCTCTCGACTGTACGCGGCGACCAAGAAGGCCAACGAGCTGATGGCGCACACCTACTCGCATCTGTATGGCCTGCCGACGACGGGACTGCGCTTCTTCACCGTGTACGGACCCTGGGGTCGGCCCGACATGGCGCTGTTTCTCGTTCACGCGCAACATCCTTGCCGATAAACCGATCGATGTCTTCAACTATGGCAATCACCGCCGCGACTTCACCTATGTCGACGATATCGTCGAAGGCGTGATCCGCGCCTCTGACCGAGGTAGCGAAGCCGAACGCCGCCTGGAATGGTGATGAACCCGACCCAGCCACGAGCAAAGCGCCTTACCGCCTCTACAACATCGGCAACAACCGCCCGATGGAGCTCATGCGTTACATCGAGGTGATCGAAACCGAACTCGGGCGCAAGGCAGTCAAGAACATGTTGCCGATGCAGCCCGGCGATGTGCCCGATACGTTCGCGGATGTCGAAGACCTGGTCCGCGATGTCGGTTATAAGCCCGCCACCCCGGTCGAGGTTGGAGTGAAGCGCTTCATCGAGTGGTATCGCAGGTACTACGGAGAGAAGTAGCTCGAAGTAGGTCGCGAACAGATACCCATGCGACCGCGCTCCTGCAATACTCTGAGCAGGTGCATCAGCAAGGCTCTCGGCCATGGCCGCTTCTACGCGGTTGAATCTTCCCGCCTGGCAGGCGCTCGAACGGCATAGCGAGCAAGTCGGCACGCAGCATGTGCGCGACATGTTTGCCGCAGACCCGCGTCGCTTCGCCAGCCTGTCGCGGGAAGCAGTCGACCTGCTCTTCGATTTCTCGCGTCAGCGACTGCAGCCCGAGACAATTGCGCTCCTCATCCAGCTTGCACGGGAATGTGAGCTCGAGACGCGGATAGCAGCCCTTCTGTCAGGAGAGTCGGTCAACAACACCGAAGGAAGACCTGCGCTTCACACTGCGCTGCGTCGTGCGCTGGACCAACCACTTCTGGTCAACGGCCGCGACGTCATGCGGGACGTCAAGGCAGAGCGCGAAAAGCTCTTCAGCTTCGTGCGCGCGGTGCACGAAGGGCGAATCAGCGGGCATACCGGCAAGAAGTTCGAAACGGTCATGAACATCGGCATCGGAGGGTCTGACCTCGGCCCGGTGATGGCCACGGAAGCGCTGGCGGGGTTTCGTGCCCGCGGCCTCAAGATTCACTTTGTATCGAACGTTGATGGCTGCCAATCTGCCGATGCGATCTCGAGCGCGAATCCGGAGACCACGCTTGTCATCGTGTGCTCGAAGACGTTCACCACGCTCGAGACCATGTCGAATGCACAACTGGCGCGTGCGCTGGATCGTTGAGCGCCTTGGCGCAGCAGCTCTGCCAAAGCATTTCGCTGCAGTGTCGGTCAATCAGCAAGCAATGGACGCGTTCGGCATCGGTCCTGCGCTGCGCTTCACGATGTGGGACTGGGTCGGCGGTCGATACTCCGTGTGGTCGTCGATTGGCGCGTCGCTCGCTCTGGCCATCGGTACGGAGAACTTCCAGGCGTTTCTCGATGGCGGCGGGATGATGGATGAGCATTTCGCGTCGACACCTCTCGAGCGCAATCTGCCGGCGTTGCTGGGGCTGATTGGCGTCTGGAACCGAAACTTTCTCGATATCCCGACGCACGCAGTCCTGCCGTACGATCAGCGCCTGCATCGCCTGCCCGCGTACCTGCAGCAACTCGAGATGGAAAGCAATGGCAAGCGCGTGACGCGCGCAGGACAGACTGTCGATTATCAGACGGGTGCCGTGCTGTGGGGAGAACCGGGTTCGAACGCCCAACATTCATTTTTCCAGTTGCTGCATCAGGGCACCGCGAATGTGGCGCTCGATTTCCTCGCACCAGTGCAAAGCTCGAGCGGCTTTCCAGAACAGCAGAACCTCGCTCTCGCGAACTGCTTCGCACAGGCGCAGGCACTCATGGCGGGCCAGAGTGAAGCACAGGTCCGTAATAATCTCGCGTCCAGCGGCACAACAGGACTGAAGCTGTCCGAACTCATTCCGCACAAGGTTCATCCGGGCAATCGCCCGAACAGCATCGTGCTGTTCCAGCGGCTCGATCCGCTCACGCTCGGCAAGCTCATCGCCTTGTACGAACACAAGGTCTTCGTGCAGAGCGTGATCTGGGATATCAATCCGTTCGATCAGTGGGGCGTGGAACTCGGCAAGAAGCTGGCGGACAAACTGATCCCGGTCGTCTCCGATCCGGCGCCGGCGGTTGCCAACGGACACGAGCTAAGCGGGTTGCTCGAATACGTGGCTCGGTGGCGATGAGTCTCGCCAGTGCGAGACGAGGATGAACGTACGCCGATCTGTCGCTGATGCAATTCATTCACTAACTTGCGCTCCGCACCCGTTACGCTAATCTCGCGCGCTTCGCCCAAGGAGCGGAGTGCATGACGGACAGCCTTCACAGGGCTTTGATCGGATCTCGAACCAGAGGACAGGCTGCACTTCTTACTCTCTCTCTGTTTCTGGCAACCAGTGTCAACGCGGAAGCATGGCTTGATGCCGGCGACAGCGCGCTGCGCAGTGATGTTGAGTACCTGGTCGATTCCGGCGTCATAAATGTCGTCCTGACTTCGTGGCCGATTCCGTCAGCCGACATCGCCTGGGCACTTGATGGGGTCAAAGAACGCGAGCATTTGTCGGCAGGCCAGCTCGCTGCGATCGGTCGTGTGCAGCAGCGACTGTCGATGTTTCGTCGCGACGCATTCCGCATGACCGGACATGTCTCCGCCGCGGCGAACCCCGTCGTGCTGCGAACGTTCGAAGACACGCCGCGTGAAGAAGCTGAGATCGGTGGCACGCTGAGTGATGCCGGCGAGCGATTTGCCGGTCGCCTTGCCGTGCAACTGGTATCCGACCCGGACGATGACAAATCCGTACGGCTCGATGGCACGTACGGTTCGATGCGCCTCGGCAACTGGCTCCTGACCGCAGGTTGGCTCGATCGATGGTGGGGGCCCGGCTGGGATGGAAGCCTGCTCCTTTCGAACAATGCGCGGCCCATCCCGAGCATCGCCCTCGATCGTGAATCCTCAGAAGCCTTTGAATCGAAGTGGCTGAGCTGGATTGGTCCGTGGCGTTTCACGACGTTCATGGGAAGAATGGAAGAACACCGCGAGGATCGAGATCACCCATGGCTTTTTGGGACGCGACTTTCGTTTCGGCCGTTTGGAAACATCAAGATTGGCTCCGTGCATCCGTTTCGTGGCTTCGAGTTTGCCATCGAGCGAACGGCGATGTGGTGTGCGGAAGGTTTGCCCTGCGACCTGGCTGCCTTCTGGCACGTACTTACGGGCAAGGACAGCGCGGGCGTTGTCGTGAGTACCGAGGACGAGCCCGGCAATCAGCTCGGAGGCTATAGTTTCCGGTGGGGGTCGCCGGTCACTTGGCTCCCCGTGAGTTTCTACTATCAGAAGACCGGCGAGTCCGGAGACCTCAACGGGACGAGTGTTCGAATCGGAAGGCAACTAACCCTTTGGGGCGCGGAAACCTGGGTTGCAACGCAGAGCGGGTATGCCTGGCGGGGTCACGCGGAAGTGGCCTATACGACGTGTGGTGATAGCTCGGGCGGTGATTCGGTGCTGTTCGATTGCGCATACACCCATCACCTGTTTCCGGTGGAGGGCTATCGGTACCGTGGCCGCCCGGTGGGCCACACAATCGATGGCGACGGCAGGAGCTATACGTTGGGTGTGCAGCTTGCCACGCCGTTTTCGGTGAGCGGGTCGTTGTTGTTGCGTTACTCGGAGCTGAACCGTGGCGGTGCAGTTCCCGACACCGTCAACACCGTCGCCCAGGAACCGGTCGACGACTGGGGAGTGGAATTCGGAGCCGTGCTCTCGAGGCAACGCAGCGAATTGAAGGTTGGAATTGGGTTCGATCAAGCGACGGATCAGGTGACGGATGAGGTTGACGAGCAGGTGCACGCTTTCGCGACCTACCAACACCGATTTTGAACCAAAATAGAGCGATCGTGCCTCGTCCTGTCCGTGCCAGCCGGAGCTTTTTTGCGGCATCAGTCCTGGCCTCGTCACTCGCGTGCGCCGACCCATGGCTGGCACCAGGGGATGAGGTACTGCGTCACGATATCGAGATGCTGGCAGATGCCGGCGTCATCAAGGGCCCAATCACTCAGTGGCCCATTCCGTGGCCAGATGTTGCGCGTGACATCAATGAACTCGATCAGCCCGGTCAGCTTACAGGCGGCGAACAGGCGGCGTTGAGTCGGCTAAGACGAGCCGCGCACGCGATGATGCGCACCCATGACATCCGGACCCACGTGCGGGTTTCGGGAGCGACCGAACCCGATGAGCTGCGTGGATTTACGGCCACACCTCGTGAAGAAGGGGAACTCGAAGCGGGCATCGCATGGACCGGGGATTCCGTCGCGATTCGGGTGCAGGCGACTGCGGTGACTGATGCTGACGATGGCCAGACATGGCGTCCCGATGGCTCGTATGTCGGCGCAACTCTGGGGAATACGATGCTGTCGGCAGGCTACATGGATCGGTGGTGGGGTCCGGGTTGGGACGGGAGTCCTATCCTCTCGACCAGCGCAAGGCCGATTCCCGCAATCACCTGGGAGCGCAACTACTCCGACGCATTTGATCTTCCGGTGCTGAAGTGGTTCGGTCCGTGGCGAGCGAGTATTGGCCTCGGACAACTGGAGGACCATCGCGAGGATTTCGATCGCACGCGAATCTTCGAAGCGCGCGTGACATTCAAACCGTGGCGACATCTGGAGATCGGGTTGTCACGCACGGCTCTGATATGTGGCGAGGGACGTCCATGCAGTCTTGGCACGTTCTGGGACATGTTCAGGGGAAACGACAACGATCAGGATCCATCCCAGCAACCGGGTGATCAACTCGCCGGCTACGACCTGCGCTTTTCCTCGCCTTGGAGGCGCGTTCCGTTCGCGCTCTACGGCCAGATGATTGGTGAAGACGAAGCGGGCGCGCTGCCGAGCAAGTTCCTCGGCTTGTTCGGAGTCGAGCATTGGGGCTCAGTGGGTCCGGGTAGCAGCTATCGCGTGCACATCGAATATGCGGATGCCACATGCGATTTCTCGCGTCAAATGCCAGAATTCGATTGCGCGTACGAGAGTGGCATTTACACCGTTGGGTATCGATTCCGCGGCCGAAGCATCGGCCAGTCAGTTGACTCGGATAGCCGGATAACAACAGTGGGCGCGCTCTTTGTCACCGCGACTGGCGCGTCCTGGGAATTGATCGTAAGAAACGCCAACCTGAATCGCGATGCGACTGCTGTGGCAGAACCTTCCCAGACGATTGCACCCCTCGCTACCGACGTGGAAAGCGTTGACTTGCTCTGTCGTCGGGAGCTTTTCGGGGGCAGGCTCACGGCCCTGGCTGGCT
This sequence comes from uncultured Gammaproteobacteria bacterium, assembly GCA_963696675.1. GTDB lineage: Bacteria > Pseudomonadota > Gammaproteobacteria > Steroidobacterales > Steroidobacteraceae > DATBVX01. Next base: position 69,939 of record CAVOLM010000042.1, read on the forward strand.
TTGAGAGTCGAGAGCGCTCCCCGCCAGCACCGAAAGATCAGCAGTGGCGTGCTATGGCCGAGTGGGTCCGCGAGTTCTGATGAACACGGTAGGACTATCGTACTGGCGTTGACAACCCTTCTACTTCTAACGGGGGGTGTCACTGATTGGCGACGTTTCGATCGGGTCTCCCTTTAGTACAAGCTATACAGTACGAAAGGGATGCTATGATCCCTGCCGCCGGCGTAGCTCCCTCACCGGTTGCCGAATCAGAAGAAGCAAACGTTCCGGACCGTCGCACGAGAATTTACGGAATTTGGCCCGCGCCGTGATAACGCGCGAGAGCTGCCACAACTAGGACAGTGCAGCGTGATGAAGGATCAAAGAACGAGAATTGCCAGCTGGTTGCAGACCGTGACCGAGCTCCCGCGCAGTACCAAGCGTTTCATAATGCTTGTGTCCGACCTCGTGATGATCCCGTTGGCTCTTTACACGGCCATTACACTTAGACTCGGTACATTCGACCATCAGTTAGGCGACCGGTGGTGGCTTTATCTCGTCGTCCTGCTGACTAGCCTGCCCGTCTTCGCCCGCCTCGGTCTCTATCGCGCAGTCATTCGCTACATAGGAGGCAAGGCGGTGCTGGCGGTGCTAGCCGGCGTGACACTCTCAGTCGCCCTGGTGATCGCCCTCAATAGCATTCTTCCGAATCGGATGGTCCCGACCGGCGCGCTCGTCATCTATTGGGCGCTGGCTCTTCTTTATGTAGCCGGCAGCCGTTTTCTGGTTCGGCTCGCGCTCCAAAGCGCCAACGGCACGGGCGAGCGAGTGGCCATCTATGGCGCGGGCGAAGCGGGCGTACGCCTGTCAGTGGCCCTCCAGAGCGGAAAGGAATTCAAGCCGGTAGCGTTCGTTGATGACCATCACGCGCTCCACGGCAGCGTCATCAACGGTATCGAGGTATTTTCTCCGAGCGAGCTGCCGACGATCATTCCTGAATTTCATATCACGCGAATCCTTCTCGCAGTGCCGTCGGAGACACGGCGCCGGCGCCGCGACATTCTCGCCCACCTCGAGTCACTTGGCATTCACGTGCAGACGATCCCGGATCTCAGTGACCTGGCCGCCGGCCGCGCCCGCGTCGATGAAATTCACGAGGTGGAAGTCAGCGATCTGCTCGGACGGGATCCGGTGCCGCCAAACCTGCGGCTGTTGCGCGCCTGCATCAGAGGGCAAGTCCGTGCTGGTCACCGGCGCCGGCGGCTCGATCGGCTCGGAGCTGTGCCGGCAGATCGTGCAGCTCGCGCCGAAACGCCTGCTGCTGCTCGAGATGTCGGAGATCGCGCTCTACAACATCGAGAGGGAACTCCGGCTCACCTGCGCCCGCGAAGGGCTCCGTGTCGAGATCATTGCGCTGCTCGGCAATGCGCATCACAAGTATCGCGTCCGCGAGATCATGCAGACGTATGGCGTGCAGACGGTGTATCACGCGGCGGCCTACAAGCACGTGCCGATCGTCGAGCAGAACATGATCGAGGGCATTCACAACAACGTCTATGCGCACCTGGCACGCGGCCGAGGCGGCACTCGAGACTCACGTCGAGACATTCGTGCTGGTCTCGACCGACAAGGCCGTCAACCCGACCAACGTCATGGGTGCGACCAAGCGCTTCGCCGAAATGGTATTGCAGGCGATGCAGGAGCGCGGCTCCAAGACACGCTTCTGCATGGTGCGGTTCGGCAATGTGCTCGCTTCGTCGGGCTCGGTGGTGCCGCTGTTCCGCGAGCAGATCCGCCGCGGCGGGCCGGTCACGGTCACGCACCCCGACGTGATCCGCTACTTCATGACGATCCCGGAAGCCGCGCAGCTCGTGATCCAGGCAGGTTCGATGGCCAAAGGCGGCGATGTGTTCGTGCTCGACATGGGCAAGCCGGTGCGCATCGACGATCTGGCGCGTCGCATGGTGAACCTGATGGGACTCACGGTTCGTGACGAGAACAATCCGGACGGCGACATCGAGATCGCCTACACGGGGCTTCGCCCGGCCGAGAAGCTATTCGAAGAACTCCTGATCGGCAAGGACGTTGCGGGCACCGACCACCCGATGATCATGCGCGCCATGGAGCATTCCCTACCCTGGGAACGGGTGCAGACGCTCCTGGATGATCTGATTGTGGCCATGCGCAAGTTCGATTGCCGCAGGGCGCGCGAATTGCTCCTGCATTCGATCGCCGAGTATCAGCCGAGCACAGGTATCGAAGATCTCGTCTGGCAGCAGCACTCGGGCGTGAGCGTAACCCTCGCGGCAGTCGCGGACGATCATAAGGTGACCGAGCTGGCCGCGCGGCGCGCCGCCAAGAACCCTTCCAACCCGCCGTTATCGCCGCAGACGCCCGGGCACTGACTCAGACACCGGCTCTGCGCCGCAGACTCCGCACTGCGCGTGCCGCCGCCTTTCCATCCCATTTCTCCGGTCGGCGTCCTGTATTCCATGAGCCATTGAGCGCCTCGCGCACGTTCGCAAGCAGCGTGTCGGCGCTCGCCAGTCGGTTGGTTCCTTCGCTCAAAGTCACCGGCCGTTCCGTGTTCTCGCGCAACGTGAGGCAAGGAATCCCGAGATACGTCGTCTCTTCCTGCACTCCGCCTGAATCGGTAATCGCCAAGCGTGAGCCGCTCACCAGATTCATGAATGGCACGTATCCCAGCGGCTCGGTCAGGGTCAGGCCCGGACTGGAGGCGGCAGCACAACCCGAACTCCTCGAGTTTCTTGCGCGTACGCGGATGCACGGCGAACAGCAGTGGTAGTTCGCGTGCCGCAAGCTCGAGCTGTCGCATCAGCGGCACGAGACTCTCGCGCGTATCCACATTCGAAGGCCGATGCAACGTCACGACGCCGTACCCCTTTTCCTTCAGCCCCATCTTCTGTCTCGTGCCGTCCGCTTCGATCCGGGACCGTTGCAATTCATACGAATCGATCATCATGTTGCCGATGAAATCGATCTTCTCCGCCGGCACGCCTTCGCGCTTGAGGTTCTCATCGGCGTCCGCCGAGGGTGTCCACAGCACGTCGGCAATCGCATCGGTCACCAGGCGATTGATCTCCTCGGGCATGGTGCGATCGCGGCTGCGCAGGCCTGCCTCGAGGTGCACAACCGGGATGCACAGCTTGGCGCCGACCATCGCGCAGGCAGCCGTCGAGTTCACATCCCCGACGACCACGATCCAGTCAGGGCGAGCCGCCATGCAGACCTTTTCGTAGGCGATCATGACGCGCCCGGTCTGCTCGGCGTGCGTGCCGCTGCCGACTTCCAGGTGATGATCCGGTTCGGGCAATCTCAGGTCGGCAAAAAACGCATCCGACATGTTGGGGTCGTAGTGCTGCCCCGTGTGCACGATCAGGGGCCGGCACCAACTCTCGCGCTTGAGCGCATGATAGAGCGGGGCGACCTTCATGAAGTTGGGCCGCGCCGCGGCGATCAGATGGATATTCAACGATTGCATGGTTGCAAAGCTTACAGGCTCCGGCACTGCTTCCGGCTTGAGCGAACGCACGAGCCAAGCTTTTGAATTGGCTCTCCGGTCGCGTTGCCAGCTTTACTTGGCGGCATCGGTCCGCTACATTCCGCGCCTCTTTTTCTTGCTCAATCAGCGTATTAGAAGGCACCAGCCATGCGCGTAACGATCTTTGGCTCAGGCTATGTCGGTCTGGTCACGGGCGCCTGCCTGGCCGATGCCGGCAACCACGTCGTGTGTGTGGACGTCGATGCGAACAAGATCGAACGGCTCAAGCGCGGCGAGGTGCCGATTCATGAGCCCGGGCTCGATGGCCTGATCAAGCGCAACTCCGAAGCCGGTCGCATGGAGTTCACCACCGATGCGGCGAAAGGCGTGGCCCATGGGCTGTTTCAGCTCATCGCGGTAGGGACGCCCCCGGGCGAGGACGGATCGGCCGACCTGAGACATGTGCTCGCGGTGGCCAACACGATCGGTCAGCACATCAGTGATTACCGGGTCGTCGTTACCAAGTCGACGGTCCCGGTCGGGACTGCCGACAAGGTTCGCGCCAAGCTCACTGAAGTTGTTACCAGGCGCGGCGCGGCGGTCGAATACGACGTGGTTTCAAACCCGGAATTCCTGAAAGAGGGCGCGGCGATCGCCGACTTCATGAAACCGGACCGGGTAATCATTGGTACGGATAACCCAAGAACGACCGAGCTCCTGCGGTTGCTCTATGAACCTTTTACACGCAATCACGACCGGCTGCTGGTGATGGACATTCGCTCTGCGGAGCTCACCAAGTACGCCGCCAACGCGATGCTTGCCACCAAGATCAGCTTCATGAACGAGCTCGCGAATCTCGCTGAGCGCTTCGGCGCTGACATCGAAAAGGTTCGTGTAGGTATGGGCTCCGATCCGCGCATCGGCTATAGCTTCATCTACCCGGGCTGCGGCTACGGCGGCTCATGCTTTCCCAAGGACGTGAAGGCACTCTCGCGCTCCGCGCGGGACCTGAACTACGACGCCGAGATTCTGAAAGCGGTCGAGAATGTGAACATCCGGCAGAAGGAGCTGCTGTTCAGGAAAATTCACCGTCACTTCGACGGCAAGCTTCGCGGTCGCACCCTTGCGCTCTGGGGTCTGGCGTTCAAGCCCAACACCGACGACATGCGCGAGGCGCCGAGCCGTGCGCTCATGGAGGAGCTCTGGGAGCACGGCGCCACAGTGCAAGCTTACGATCCAGTGGCAATGGACGAGGCGCGGCGCACTTACGGCGATCGCAAGGAGCTTAGCGCTGGTGAAAAATGCCAATGCGGCGCTCGCAGGCGCCGATGCGCTCGCCATCGTGACGGAATGGCAGGAATTCCGCAGTCCCGACTTCGACCACATCAAATCGCAGCTCAAGAGCCCGGTGATCTTCGACGGCCGCAATCTCTATGATCCCTCGTACCTGGAACGACTCGGCATCACGTACTACGGGGTAGGTCGCGGCCAGCGGCTGGACCTCAACGGCTGACACTCGGAAACGATAAGCGACCAATGCTCATTCCCGTAATACTCTCCGGTGGCTCGGGTACGCGACTCTGGCCGTTGTCGCGCGAGCTGCATCCAAAACAGCTTCTGCCTCTCCTGTCGGAGCGAACGATGCTCCAGGACACCGTGGCGCGGCTCACGGGACTCGAGAACCTCGGTGCTCCTGTCGTCGTATGCAATGAGGCACATCGTTTCATGGTCGCCGAGCAGTTGCGTCGGCTCGGTATGGCGTCAAGTTCGATCATTCTCGAACCGGTGGGGCGCAATACCGCTCCCGCCGTCGCGGTGGCGGCGCTCGTCGCGCTCAAAGCGGATGAGAAGGCCGATCCGATTCTGCTGGTGCTTCCAGCGGATCACGTCATGGAAGATGTGCCAGCTTTCCACGCAGCGGCCCGCATTGCGTTGGCGCAGGCGACCGACGGAAAACTCGTCACCTTCGGGGTTGTCGCACGCAGCCCCGAGACCGGCTATGGCTACATTCGTCGGGCGGGAGGCAAGGGCCCGACGTACCCGGTGGCTCAGTTCGTGGAAAAGCCTGACTCGAGGCGTGCGCGGCAGTTCATCGAATCGGGTGAGTACTTCTGGAACAGCGGCATGTTCGTTTTCAAGGCGCGCCGCTATCTCGAGGAGCTCAAGCGCCTGGCACCGGACATCCTTGAAGTGTGCGAGAGGGCGGTGGCTGGGGCACAGGTGGATCTCGAGTTCACACGGCTCCCGGCGGCGGAATTCGAACGCTGTCGCAGCGAGTCGATCGACTACGCGGTGATGGAGAAGACGCGCGATGCGGTCGTTGTGCCGCTCGATGCCGGTTGGAGCGATGTCGGCTCCTGGGCAGCCCTTCACGATGCATCGCGGAACGATCCTTCAGGCAACGTCACTCACGGCGATGTGATCGCCGAAGACACGCACGACTGCTTTCTGTACTCGGACAGCAGGCTGGTTGCGACCGTGGGCCTCGGCGATCACGTCGTGGTGGAAACCAAGGACGCGGTACTCGTTGCGCCGAAATCGCGCGTCCAGGACGTGAAGCTCCTCGTGAATCGATTGAAATCGCAGCAGCGCGGCGAGGCGGTCCTGCACCGGGAAGTCTTCAGGCCCTGGGGCAGCTACGACAGTCTCGATGCCGGGGAGCGCTTTCAGGTCAAGCGTCTCACGATCAACCCCGGAGCCTCACTCTCCTTGCAACTCCATCACCAGCGCGCTGAGCATTGGGTCGTGGTTGCCGGTACGGCGCGGATTACGCGTGGTGAGGAGGTCTTCGATCTCGAAGAGAATCAGTCGACCTACATTCCCGTCGGCACGAAGCATCGCATCGAAAATCCCGGAACGGTCCCGCTGCACATCATCGAAGTGCAGTCCGGAAGCTACCTCGGCGAGGATGACATAGTGCGCTTCGAGGATCGTTATGGCCGAGAGGGAACGAACAAGTAGGGATGGTGCCGCAGAGCTGGCACCTCACGACGTGCAGGAGATGACGCCATGAACGCCGCTGTCCGACCCGCCGCAATGAAGGTCCCGCTGCTTGATCTCAAGCCGCAGTATCAGGCATTGAAATCCGAAATCGACGCCGCGATCGCGCGCGTGTGCGCGAGCCAGATGTTCATCCTGGGGCCCGCGGTGACCGAGCTCGAGCGTCGCGTGGCCGAGTATAGCCAGGCGAAGTTTGCAATTGGCCTTTCTTCGGGCACCGATGCATTGCTGATCGCGCTCATGGCACTTGACATCGGGCCGGGCGATGAAGTGATCACGAGCCCGTACACTTTCTTTGCAACCGGCGGCACGATTGCACGCGTCGGCGCGCGGCCCATTTACCTCGACATCGAGCCTGATACATTCAACATCTCGCCGGCGGCCGTCGAGGAATTCCTCACCAGTCAGTGTGAAAAGCGCGAGGGACGGCTCGTCAATCGCCGCACCGGCGGGCGCGTGCGCGCCCTCATGCCCGTGCACCTTTACGGGCAGTCGGCGGACATGGACCCTCTGATGGAGCTTGCTGCGCGCTTCAACCTGCGGGTAATCGAGGATGCGGCGCAGGCGATCGGGTCCGAATACCCCAAGGGGCGCCGCGTGGGCGCGATTGGCGCGATCGGTTGCCTCTCCTTTTTCCCCACCAAAAATCTCGGCGCGTTTGGTGATGCCGGCATGTGCGTCACCAACGACGCCGAGCTCGCCCACCGGCTCAAGATCCTGCGCGTGCATGGGGGTGAGCCCAAGTACTACCACGCGCTCATCGGCGGAAATTTTCGTATCGACGAGATCCAGGCGGCAGTGCTCAACGTGAAACTGACGCATCTCGACGACTGGTCACGCGGCCGCCAGGAGAACGCCGCTTTCTATGATTCCGCATTCAAGGCGGCGGGCGAATCGAGAATCGGACTGCCGGTAGCGCGTGCGGGCTATCGTCACATCTACAACCAGTACATAGTCCGCGTGCCGAAGCGCGATGAGGTGCGAAAGTTCCTCTCGGAATGTGGCGTGGGCACAGAGATCTACTACCCGGTGCCGTTGCATCTGCAGGAATGCTTTGCGTATCTCGGTCATCGCACCGGCGACATGCCGCAGTCCGAGCGGGCAGCGCGCGACACGATCGCGCTGCCAATCTATCCTGAGCTGACCCGCGAACAGCTTGCGCATGTGGTCAATTGCGTCGTGAGCGGCGTGCGTTGCACTTCCTGAAGGCATCGATATGAAGATCACGTCGTTCAAAGCCTACGATGTCCGCGGCCGTCTGCCGGATGAGCTCAACGAGGACATCGCCTATCGCATCGGCCGTGGATTCGCCGAGTTCGTAAAACCCAGGAAGGTCGCGGTAGGGCGTGACATCCGCCTGTCGAGCGCGCAGCTGCGCGATGCACTGGTCAAAGGCCTCGCCGATTCGGGCGTCGATGTGTATGACATCGGGCTCTGCGGCACGGAAGGCGTGTATTTCGCCACGTTCCATGAGTCCCTGGACGGCGGAATCATGGTGACCGCGAGCCACAATCCGCCGGATTACAACGGTATGAAAATGGTGCGCGAGCGTGCGAAACCGATCAGCTCAGACACCGGGCTCGAGGATATTCGGGTCATCGCTGAACGCGGCGAGTTCGCCTCGCCAGCGCGCGCCGGGCGGCGCCAGGATCTCGATATCAGCATGAGCTATCTGGAGCATCTGCTGAACTACATCGAGCGCGGCAAGCTCAAACCGCTCAAGATCGTGGTGAATGCAGGCAATGGTGGAGCCGGGGTCATCATCGATCAGATCGAGAAGCATCTGCCGTTCGAGTTCATCAAGCTCTTCAATCAGCCCGACGGCCATTTCCCTAACGGCGTGCCGAATCCGATGCTGGAGGAAAACCGCGCGCCGACGATCGAGGCGATCCGCAAGCACAAAGCGGATCTGGGTCTTGCCTGGGATGGCGATTTCGACCGCTGCTTCTTTTTCGATGAAGGCGGCCGCTTCATCGAAGGCTATTACATCGTTGGGTTGCTGGCCTCGGCGTTCCTCAAGCGCTATCCGGGCGCCAAAATCGTTCACGACCCGCGCCTCACGTGGAATACGCTGGACATGGTGAAGTCACTGGGTGGGGTTCCAGTGCTGTGCAAGTCCGGCCACGCGTTCATCAAGGAGAAGATGCGGACCGAGGATGCGGTCTACGGTGGGGAGATGAGCGCCCATCACTACTTCCGCGATTTCTCCTACGCGGACAGCGGCATGATTCCATGGCTGCTGGTGACGCAGATCGTCTGTGAGTCCGGCAAGTCGCTCTCGGCGCTGGTGAACGAACGGATCAAGCTGTTTCCCGCGAGCGGCGAAATCAATCGCAAGCTCCCGGACGGGAAGGCAGCGATCCAGCGCATCGAGAAGCTCTATAAGCCCAAGGCGCAGAGCGTGGACTACACCGACGGTCTGTCGATGGAATTCGATCGCTGGCGCTTCAATCTGCGCACTTCGAATACCGAGCCGCTGGTGCGGCTCAATGTCGAGTCGCGCGGCGATGAGGGGCTGATGAAGGCGAAGACCGAAGAGCTGCTGAAAGCGCTCGAAAGCTGAAGGCTCGGGAAGGTCACCACTTCTAGCGCCTGTTCACGTGGAGGGGTGCTGTGTACCTGATCTGGAAGATATTGCACGTCATCGGCGTCGTACTGTTCCTCGGCAACATCATCACGGGCGTCTTCTGGGCGTATCACGCGGGCAGGACGCGCGATCCAAAAATCATCGCGCATGCCTTCGAAGGCATTACCCGCAGCGATCGCTGGTTCACGATGCCGGGCGTCACGCTGCTGACCGTCGCGGGTATCGCTGCCGCGATCAGCGGCGGCTTTCCCCTGCTGAGGACCGGATGGATTTTCTGGGGCATCGTATTGCTGATCATCTCCGGACTCTCGTTCATGTTCTGGGTCGGCCCGCTACAGCGAAAGATCGCGGTGCTCGCTCGTGCCGGCGGCGCGGGCCAGTTCGACTGGCCGCGCTATGAGTCGCTGCATCGAAGCTGGACGATCTGGGGTTCGGTCGCGACGCTGGCGCCGCTCATCGCGCTGGTGCTGATGATTCTCAAGCCGGCTTTGCCTGCGCTGTAAGTGGGTGAACTCGGCTTGCGCCTGGCTCTCTTGGCCGTGCTGCTGGCGACCGGCGGCTGTGAAGCGACGGTCAGCATGAGCGAGACGACCATGAATTCCGGCTCTGAGACGAAGCGCGCTCCGCGCCACGGTCCGCCGCCGACTCTCGTGCCCGTGTTGTTCGATGACTTCAGCTACAGCTCACCGCGCGAATTCGAGCGCAACGGCTGGATCCTACGCAGTGAGCCGGGCTGGCCCGGAATCAGCGGCGCACTCTGGAGTGGCAACGTGACGCTGGGTGTGGCGGATCCGGATCACGCCGGCAACTTCCTCGTGCGCATGACGGCCACGACCGATGGCACGACGACGCGCCAGGCGCAGTTCTGTCATCAGCGCAAGTACTACGAGGGTACCTACGCGGCTCGTGTCCGCTTTCATGACGCGCCTGCCGCCGGCCCGGATGGCGACCAGGTGGTCGAGACCTTCTACATGATCAGCCCGCTCAAGGCGCCGCTCGATCCCGACTACAGCGAGCTCGACTTCGAGTACCTGCCGAACGGCGGCTGGGGCGGCGGTCCGCTCACACTCTATGTGACGACCTGGGAAACGTTCCGCCCGGAACCGGAATGGTTGCAGGTGAATACCAGTCAGGCGGTGCAGGGGAGTCGCGAGGGCTGGCACACGCTGGTGCTGCAGGTGGGTGCGCAAACGGTGAAGTACTACATCGATGGCGAGCTGCTTGCGACACATGGTGAGCCGTATTACCCGGAAGAGCCGATGTCGATCAATTTCAACCTGTGGTTCATCAAGGACGGGCTCGCGCACAGCGGTGAGACGCGCCGCTACGTCGAAGACATCGACTGGGTGTTCCATCAGAAGGACGCGACGCTGGCGCCGAGCCGCGTGGAAGAACTCGTGGGCGAGTTGCGTCAAGCGGGCGTGAAGTTCCGCGACACCGTACCGGCGTTGAATCCGCCGCTCAGCTCGCCCTGCAATTTCTGAGCGCGGACCTAAAGCTGTCAGTGACGGGTCCGATCGGGCACCCGCTGCTCCAGCCGCCGCAGGATTCGATCCTGCACGCGTTGTCGCCACTCGAGCGTGATGCGGGCGGGTGCTGCGATCTCCGCGGTCATGGCTTGTTCCGCCTGGGCGACTGGCGGAATGGTGCTGAAGCCCATGAAGACGTCAGTTCGGTTGCCAACGTCGCCGCTGCCGGTCTGGACGAAGAACGGCAGGAAATTGTTTCCCGTGCTGGTGAGCGCCTGGTAGTCACCGAGGAAAAGTCCGCCGGCGTCCGGCGCTCGCTTCAGATCGAATGGCCCGCTCAGATGCGATTCCCTGAAGGTGAGAGCGTCGGTAGAGGTGGCGATCCAGTAATCGGTCGGAAGCGTCGCCGGGTCAGCCGTGTTATTGCGAAAATCGTAGTAGGTGACACCGATGACTCCATCGGCTCTCACATGCACGGTCGGGGTGAATGCGGGGGTCGCCGTGATGGGATTGACGCGCACCGGCGTGCTCCACGTGACTCCCCGTCCAATGAGCGAGACAGTGCGATCGCATCGCGTTGCCCGCCGGAAAATCGCGCATCCTGCCACGCTACATACACGACGCCGCTACTGTCGACTGTCAATGCCGGCACATCGGAGCCGTCGCGAACCGGCGCGTCCGTGTCGGGATCCGAGGCACCGATCGCCATGAGCTCGGCTACTGTTGTCGGCGCGCTCCACGTGTCTCCATGGTCCGCCGATCGGATCACGCGAATTGAAGACGAGGCACGACCGGCGACGAAGTCGATCTGCGTAAAGACATTGACGATCGATCCTCCCGGAAGGACTCCAACCTGGTTGCCGATCGTCTGGTTACCGGATCCGGGATCGTAAATGCTGCGCGTTTGCCAGGAGGCGCCGCCGTCGATCGTGCGGCTGAGCCATGTCGGCCCATCCTGCGCGATGGTCAGTCGATCCCACACCGCGTACACGAAGTGCGCGTCGGCGCCGTCCGCGGTGATGGAGCCCTTGTCATTGAAGAACTGATCACCATCGCGGATCAGCGTGACCGGGGGCGCCCACGTGAGGCCGCCATCACCCGAGCGCGATAGCAGCATCGCGCTCGTTGAACCGGGCGCGAGCGTCCCGCCGCTGAAGGAAAGCGCCATCGCATACGCAACGCCGCCCGGGGACACGGCCACCCATGGATCGGTGCTTCGTTCGAAATCACCGCCATTGGCGGCGTCACCGCCCGTGCAGTGTGAGAAGGGTATGGCCGAGATGGTCCAGTTCTGTCCGCCATCGAAGGAAGTTCCCACCGTCAGTCCCTGTGCGCCGCCATTGGACCAGCGATCCTGTTGCCAGGCGCCGATGAGATTAGTCGGGCTGGTCGGGTTGATCGCCACTGAGGGCTCGACTTCCGCATCGACATAGAGAGTGCCCGTCTGCGGTGAGCCATTGCAGCCGGCCATCAGGGTCGAGGCTGGCGAGACGCGCACCAGCGGTATGGACGTGAACGGTGGTGGACCGGGAGGCGCGGGCGCGCCGCTGCTGCCATGGCCACCTCCGCCGCACGAAACCAGCAAGACCGGTGCGGCCGCTGTCAGCAACAGCTGCCGAATGAGATCGTTGCCCATGACTGTTCTGCGGCGGTGCTCCCGGCCGGTCTCGAACGCCCGTCCGCCGCATCATCCTGCATTCATCGCAGCACGACGAGGGGACTCATGGCTTCTAACCCACGACTGGCGCGGTTAAACTACGCGCCCCCAAAAAAGGGCGGTTAGCTCAGCGGTAGAGCACTGCTTTCACACGGCAGGGGTCGCTGGTTCGATCCCAGCACCGCCCACCATCGGAACCCGGACCTTCGTAGCTGGAAGGCACGCGTAGAGACGTTGCATCAGTCCGTCGGTGCGCACAGCCATGCGCACTGACTCCTTGGAAATCCATCCACGACGCCAATCACCAGCGGCGGCTCGATATCCGATCTGTACCCAGGTTTGGGTTGTCATGCCGAATTCCAGCGCCCGCTCCTGGCACACGAAGATCGGCACGCCTGCAGACAGGCGTTCGATCAGCACGCCCTGCCATCCAGCACCGGGTGCGAAACGTGGCGGTCCTAAGTAGACCTCTGCCGTCACTGAGGTCATGGCACGGGCGCCGCATTCCTGCGCGTGCGCGCCCCCGGATGTGAGCAAAGCTGCCGCACTGAGCAGTGCCAATGCCAGGCCGGCCCTGAAGAGCGATCCCATCTTGCCTACCTCTTGCGCCCGGCATCGGGCGCCACGACTGAATCTGTCGCGAGGCACGCGCCTATCGCAGGCGCACGCACGGTATGGCGGCGTCGAATGACCTCGACCGGAATCGACACCTCAGCTGGAATTCGTTGCCGGTGCCAGGCGCAGGCCTTTCATGAGCAGGGCGAGGCTGACGAATACGAGCGCTGCCGCCGCGGCAAATGGCGCGCCGGGGAAATGGTAAATGCTGTCGGCACGCGTGAAGTGCTCGAAGAGTCCGGTCATGAGGGGAGGGCCGAGGATTGAGCTCAAGCTGTAAAGGCTGGCGACGGCTCCCTGCAGCTCTCCCTGGGCGCTGGCGGGGATCTGGCGCGACATCAAGGCGTTCATCGCGGGGTAGGCGAGGGCGGCCGGCAACCAGGCGAGCAGCGAGGCATACATCATCCAGCCCTGGGTGGCAGATGCGTATCCGAGATAGGTGATCGCGCCAAAGAGCAGGCCGACGATGACTGCCCGACGATCACCGCCGAGCCGCGGAATCAGCATCCGGGTGAGAAAGCCCTGACCGATCACCATCACGACGCCCGCCACCGCGAGCGAAAAGCCCACCGCCGCAGTCGACCAGCCGAATTTCAGGATCGTGTAGAACGACCACACGTTCGGCAGCACCTGGTGGCCGAGCTGCCAGAAGAACGCCGCTGCGGCCATCCAGGCGACCGACGGGTAGTGACGGATCTGCAGCAAGGTGCCGAGTGGATTGGCACGCGACCACTGAAAGGGACGTCGCGATTCTGGCGGCAGGGACTCTGGCAGCGCGATCAGACCGAACCCCGTGTTGAGCAGCGCCAGGACGGCGGCGGCGATGAAGGGCGCGCGCGGCCCAAGCGTGCCGACCAGCCCGCCAATCACGGGGCCGATGATGAAGCCCGTGCCGAATGCCGCACCCACCAGCCCGAAATTCTGTGAGCGCTTTTCCGGGGGGCTGATATCGGCTATGTACGCGTAGGCTGGCGTGAAGGAGGCGCCTGCGATACCGGCGATGATGCGACCCAGGAAGAGCCAGCCGATCGTCGGCGCAATGCCCATCACCAGGTAGTCGATCCCGAGCGCAAAGAGCGCGCCGAGCAGGACCGGGCGACGCCCGAACCGATCGCTCAGGTTGCCGAGCACCGGTGCACAGAAGAACTGCACGATCGCATAGGCGAATGTGAGCCAGCCGCCGTACGCTGCTGCGCTCCCGAGCCCCAGGCCAGTGAGCTCGACGATCAGCTGCGGCATCACCGGCAGGATCAGGCCGAAGCCGATCGAGTCGATGAGCACCGTGACGAAGATGAAAAGGACTGCCCGTCGGCCGGCAGCGGAGCCAGGCATCGCAATACTCCCCGGGGTGTCGGCGCCATATTAGTCAAATTGGACTATTATTATCAAACTATGAAAGCACAGCTCCTGGTGCTGGGCGCGCTGCATCGCGGCGCCATGCATCCCTACGAGATCCGCCGCCGTCTCAAGGCGGCGCTGGTCGAGTGCTACACCGACGTCGATGTGGGCACTTTGTACTACTGCGTGCGCCAGCTTGCCGCGGCGGGTCACATCGAGGTGCATGGCAGCGAAAGAGTGGCGCGCGGCGGCACGCGCACGATCTACCGCATCACGCGCGGCGGCCGGGCGCGGTTTCGCGAGCTGCTGATGGAGCACTTCAGCGCGGCAGGGTCGATCGCCGGAACGCTATATTCTGCCTTGTTGTTCCTGCACTTGGCCGATCTGCCGGCCGTTGCGGACCGCATTACGGGCGCGGCTCAAGCGGCAGGAAATCGCACTACAGGAGGCCCGTGCCGTCCGGCGACGGATCGGCAAGTACGCCGGCACCGGCGTGCGGCATCTCCTCGACCACCTGGCAGCTCAACGCGAACTCGATCGCAAGTGGTTGCGTCGGGTCCTCAAGGACGTGGAGCGCGACCAGGTCCGCGATTCGGACTTGCCCAGGCTGCATGCGCACTTGCGACGCCCGCCGCGCCGACCTCGTGCGGGTTCGGTCGAGGTGAGAGGGCCATGACTCAGAAGTGATGCCATCCCTCGTACCCCGTGAACATTGCGGCGAGCACCAGCATTGCACCCACGCTGCGCGCCAGGACTGAGTTGACCGCGGGATTGGTCTCGAGCCAGCCGCGCGCCTGCGCTGCGAGCAATGCCACGGCTCCGTAGACGAGCTGCCTGCGTCACCGCGATGATCAGCCACAGCACACACGCTTGCGCCCACAGCGGTCCGTACTCGGGACGGAAGAACTGCGGAAAGATGGCGAGCATGAACACGTACGCCTTCGGATTCAGCAGGCTCGTGAGCACTCCCTGTCGGAACGTGGCGGCCGGCGGGCGCGGTGAAGATTGAGAGGCCGCGCTGAACGATGCACGACTGCGCAGCAGACGAAATGCCGATCCAGGCTACGTACAGGGCTCCGAGCAGCAGCACGACATTGAACGCGGATGGAAAAAGCCTGAGCAGTACCGCGAGGCCCGTTGCGCCCATCGCGACGTGACAGACCCCGCCGGTCATGATGCCGGCGACGGCAGTGAGCCCCGACTTTCGCCCGCCGGTGAGCGCACTGGCGAGAATGAACGCCATGTCGAGTCCGGGCAGCAAGATCGTGCCCAGCACGAGCACGAAGAAAAGCCACAGGTGAGCCGCCTGGTCCATCTATCGCGAACTCACAGCGGTCGCCTTGGCGCGTGTGAAATCCATGGTCCAGTTGGTTTCCCAGGTCTTGCCGCCATCCGCTGAAAACGCCTGTTCCCAGCGCGGGTGAGGCGTCGTGACATGCGACCACGTAAAGCGCACCAGGATCGGCCGGCCCTGGTACTGATCCGATCCTTCGAAAACGCCGACGTCGCCCGCGAATGCGCCGGTCACCGGCGGCTGCAGCGCGCTGCCGCGATTGTCGATCCAGTAGATCGACCACCGGCCGGCTCTTCGGGTCGAAGAAGCGCAGGCTGAGCCCGACGAATCCTTGCCAGAAATCGGTGCGATATTCGTCCTGGTTGCCGAGTCGGCCGGGGAGGGCGTCGCACACGCTGTGCGCTTCGAATTCCTGCCATTCATTCGATCCCTGCAAGCGCTTCACCAGCCGGCGATTGTGAATCTCCCAGCGCCCCATGAGGAAATCGAATGCGCGCGACTGATCCTCCGTCTGCCGCGCCTGATTGACGGCGAGAAGCCACTCGGCCCGGACGTTTTCCGCGCCAGCGAGCGAAGGAATGAGGCCGAGCCCCAGAACGAGCGGCAGCGCGAGATGGGTTGGAGAGATGCGCATGGCTGTTCCCTCTTCCGAGTGCAAGCAATCCTTGATGGCGCGCAGCCTAGCTCCTATTTAGGGCGTAAACCGCCCTGATTAGGCGTACCATGTTTACTCTATGTATCACCCCACCACGCGCGTGCTCGGCGTGCTCGAGCTGCTGCAGACCCATGGCCGCATGAGCGGTGCGGAGCTGGCACGGCGAATGAAGGTGGATGCGCGCACGCTGCGTCGTTACATCGCGCGACTGGAGGAGATCGGCGTGCCGATCACGACCGAGCGCGGACGCTATGGCGCGTACATGCTCGTCGCGGGCTACAAGCTGCCGCCGATGATGTTCACCGACGAGGAAGCGCTGGCGTTGTCTGTGGGCCTACTCGCTGCACGCAGCCTGGCGCTTTCGGGCGCAGCTCCGGCCGTGGCGAGCGCACAGGCGAAGCTCGAGCGCGTCATGCCCGCGAATCTCAAGCGGCGGGTGCGCGCGATCGATGAGACCGTCGCGCTGGATCTGTCGCGCCACTCAAGTTCCGCCGGAAATGATGCGCTGATAGCGCTGAGCGCCGCGGCGCAGGCTCAGAAGCGCGTGGCGATGCGCTATCGCGCCGCGCAGCGCGACGAGACCGAGCGCGAGTTCGATCCGTACGGGCTCGCCTTTCGCGGCGGCCGCTGGTACGTCGTCGGTATGTGTCACTTGCGTGGGGGCTTGCGATCCTTTCGGCTCGATCGGGTGCAGTCGGTTCGCCCGCTCGAAACTGGATTCACGCGGCCGGATAACTTCGATGCGTTGGGACATCTCGCGTTTTCAATCGCAACGCTGCCGCGTGCACACGCGATCGAAGTGCTGCTCAAGACCGAACTGGAGGTCGCGCAGCGTGAGTTGTTCTCATCCCTCGGAATCCTGGAGCAGGTGAGTGACGGTGTGCTGTTGCGTGGACAGGCGGACAACCTGGAGTGGTTCGCTCGCGAGTTAGTCACGCCTGCCGTTTGACTTCGAGATCCGTCGACCAGTGCAGTTGCGCGAGGCGCTTTCCAGGTGCGCTCTGCGTATCCAGCGGCTGGCCGGAGCGATCCCGCGCTCTTGAGCCCGGGTGGGCTGCCATTTCTCGGAATATGTCGCCACGCGCCGACGTCTGGCGTGCTTCGTGCGCCATGACACGATCCTGAACACGTTCATTGGCTCAGCGAAGGCAGTTCAGGGTGGATCGTTGATCATCAACGCTTCGGATGTCGCGACTTGGCGCGATCGTCGCCGTCTGTCTCGTTTCCGCGTGCGACATGGTCGGTGTCGAGAAGAATACCGACGACAACATTGCACCCGCGGCACCAACGGGTTTGCAGGTCACGGCACCGGATGGGACGCACGTGCAGCTGCAGTGGACTGCACCGCCTGACAGCGACACAGCGGGCTATCGCGTGTTCCGGAGTGACCTCTCGACATCAATCGCGACGGTCACGACCACCACGTATACGGACGCTACCGTCACGCCGGCAACGACCTATGGCTATTTCGTCGTCGCATTCGACGCTGCTGCACCACCCAATGAGTCCGGCCCGACGCCGGTAGTGCAGGTTCGAACGCCTTCCGCGGCTGACACGGTTGCACCCGCGGTCCCCGCCAACGTGCAGGCAGTCGCGAGCGGACCCACGCAGGTCAATCTCACGTGGGATGCATCGGCGGATACCGGCGGCTCCGGTCTCGCCGGCTATCGCATTTTCCGCAACGGGAGCACGACACCCGTCGCGACGGTTCCGATCGCGAGCTTTTCGGACATCAACCTCACTGCCGGCACCGCGTACATGTACGTGGTTCGTGCTTTCGATGGCGCGGGAAATGTTTCCGGGCCTTCGACTGCCGTCAGCGTCACCACGCCAGTTCCCGCCGATACCACGCCGCCGACAGTGCCAGGTGCGTTGACGGCAACAGCGCAAGGAGCGGGCACAGTACTCCTCAATTGGACCGCATCGACGGATGCGTCGGGAATTCAGCGCTACGAAATTCAGCGCGACGGCGTGAAGATCAGCGACGCGGCGGGGAACGCGACCAGCTTCGTCGATTCGACCGTGAGCCCGGCGACGACCTATACGTACGCGGTTCGCGCCATCGATGGCGCCAACAATGCCTCTGCATTCTCGAACACTGCCTCGGCGACAACACCCGCTGCAACGGACATGACACCGCCGACCGCACCGACAGGTGTGGCCGCCAACGCGACCACTTCGCAGAGCATCGCGGTGACGTGGATTGCCTCGACCGATGCGGGTGGCTCGGGCCTCGCGGGCTACCGGATCTTCCGCGACGGCGGAGCGAACCCCGTGGCCACTGTCGGCGCTGGTGTTCTGACGCTTCACCGACACGGGCCGGCAGCCAAGCACGAGCCTACAGCTACTTCGTTCGCGCCTTCGATGGCGATGGCAATGTCGTCCGCGGCATCGAACACGGCGTCCGCCACCACACCCCAGGACACGACTCCGCCTTCAGTGCCGACCAATGTCGTCGCGACCGCGCTTGACTTCGACTTCCGTGCGCGTCAACTGGGGCGCCTCGACCGACACCGGTGGATCCGGATTAGGCGGATATCGCATCTATCGCAACGGTGCACTTCTGAATTCGGCTGCAGCCAGCGCGACATCCTTCACGGACACCAGCGCGGCGCCAAATACGGCCTACGACTATCGTGTCTCGGCGTTCGACAACGCGAATAACGAGTCCGCACAGTCGACGCCCGCCAACGTCAGCACGCCGGCCGACACGACGGCGCCCTCCGTTCCCGGTGGGCTGACGGTCACGAACATCACTGCGACGCAAGTGACTCTGAGCTGGAGCGCCTCAACGGACACTGGTGGCTCCGGCCTTGCCGGCTATCGCATCTTCCGCAACGGCGGCACGACACCCGTCGCGACCGTCGGGGTCACCAGCTACACCGACATCAACCTGACCGCAGGAACCGCTTATACCTATGTCGTGCGAGCGTTCGATGGTGCGGGAAATGTTTCCGGGCCTTCCGCCGCCGTCAGCGTGACCACGCCCGTCCCACCCGACACGACACCGCCCACCACGCCTGGCGCGCTGACCGCGAGCGCGCAGGGAGCGGGCTCGGTGCTCCTGAATTGGACTGCGTCGACGGATGCGTCGGGCATCCAGCGCTACGAGATCCAGCGCGACGGCGTGAACATCGGCAGCGCCCCGGCAACGCGACCAGTTTCGTCGATTCGACGGTGAGCGCCGCGACAACTTACACGTACGCGGTCCGTGCCATCGATGGCGCGAATAATGCCTCCGCATTCTCGAATACAGCGACGGCGACGACACCCGCCGGAGGCGGACATTACGCCGCCAACCGTACCGGGCGGAGTAGCCGCCACCGCGACAAGCTCGCAAAGCATCGTCGTGACCTGGCAGGCTTCCACTGATGCAGGTGGTTCGGGCCTCGCGGGTTACCGGATCTTCCGCGATGGTGGCGCGAACCCAGTGGCTACTGTAGGTGCGGGCGTCCTGACCTTCACAGACACGGGCGCCAGCCCAACACAACCTACAGTTACGTCGTGCGTGCATTCGATAGCGACGGCAATGTGTCGGCTGCATCGAATTCAGCGACCGCCACGACGCCACAGGATTCGACTGCACCCTCAGTGCCGACCAATGTCGTCGCGACCGCGCTGAGCTCGACTTCAGTGCGCATCAACTGGAGTGCGTCGACCGACACTGGAGGCTCTGGGTTAGCGGCCTATCGCATTTATCGGAACGGCGCGCTGCTGAGTGCAGCTGCCGCCAGCGCGACGACTTTTACGGACGCGACCGCAGCGCCCAATACGGCCATACAGACTATCGGGTCTCGGCGATCGACAACGCGAACAACGAGTCCGCGCAGTCGACGGCCGCCAACGTCACGACGCCAGCCGACACGACGGCGCCCTCCGTTCCGGCCGGGCTCACGGTCACGGGCGTCACCGCAACGCAGGTGAGCCTGAGCTGGAGTGCTTCGACTGACACCGGCGGTTCGGGCCTCGCGGGCTATCGTGTCTTGCGCAACGGGACGCAGATCGGCACGCCGACGGCCACGTCCTTCAACGACACTACGGTAGTCGCGGGCGACGACGTACACCTACACGGTTCGCGCCGCAGACAACGCGGGCAACGTTTCTGCCGATTCGAATTCGGTGACGGCGACGCCGCAGAGCTTGCAGTCGGGACTCGACTCGCGTCCGAGCAATACCACGTGCATCGCGCCGAATCAGCCGACGACGAACACTTCGGTCGCGACTCACGCGCGTGTTCCCGAATCTCTCGTTCGCCAGTCCCATCCGGATGACGCTGGCGCCCGGCGAACCGACCAATCGCTGGTACGTCGTCGAGCAGCGCGGCACGATCCAGCGCTTCGAAGGCACCAACCCGACAACGAAGACGCTGTGGGCGGACCTGCAGAGCATCGTCGATGACAGCGCATCCGAGGCGGGCTTGCTCGGGATGGCGTTCCATCCCAACTACGCCGCGAACGGACAGAGTATTCCTCTCTTATACAGGCGCGGGCGCGAAGTCCGCTTCCAGTCGCATATTTCCGAGTTCCGCCGTGGCGACACGACGGTCTGCTTGATCCGACCACCGAGCGCATCCTGTTGACGGCTCGATCAGCCGTTCGACAATCACAATGGTGGCAACATCCTGTTCGGGCCGGACGGGAACCTCTACATCGGGTTCGGTGATGGCGGCAGCGGCGGCGATCCTGGCAATCGCTCGCAGAACCGCAATCTCCTGTTCGGCAAGATCCTGCGCATCAACGTTGATGGTGCGAACCCGTACACGATCCCGTCCGACAATCCCTATTCCGGCAACGCGATGTGCCCGGCTGGCTCGGGCTCGGCGCCGTGCCCGGAAATCTACGCGTACGGATTCCGCAATCCGTGGCGCTGGAGCTTCGATCGCGCGGCGACGGAACCGGACCTGTGGCTCGCTGATGTCGGCCAGGACAGCTTCGAAGAAGTGGATCGGGTCGTCAACGGTGGCAACTACGGCTGGCGCATCCGCGAAGGCGCGCATTGCTTCAATCCTTCGAGCAATTGCCCGCTCACCGCGAATGGCGCACCGCTGATCGATCCGATCGCTGAATACGGTCGCAGCATCGGTCAGTCGACTACGGGCGGCTATGTGTATCGGGGCAACGCGATTGCCGTCGCTACGCGGCCGCTACGTGTTCGCCGATTTCGTGAGCGGCCGGCTCATGTACCTCGCGACCAACGCCTCAGGTGGCTTCGATCGTCGCGACCTGATCGCATCCACGGGCTTGAACATCTCTTCGTTCGCCGAGGATGCGAACGGCGAGCTCTACATCACCGACTACAACGGCGACATCTACCAGATCGTGGCCGACAGCGGCACGATCAACGACACCATTCCAGCCAACCTGATCGACACCGGCTGCGTGAGCATGGCGGATCCGAAGCAGCCGGCCCTCGGCCTGATTCCGTATGCGCCGAATGCGCCTTTCTGGTCCGACGGCGCCGACAAGGATCGCTGGATGGCATTGCCCGAACGGGCAGCGGATCACGATCGGTGGCGACGGTGACGATGACTGGTCGTTCCCCAACGGCACCGTGCTGGTGAAGAACTTCAAGCTCGGCACGCCAGCTCATCGAGACGCGGCTCTTCATGCGCCATTCCGATACCGGCAACTGGGGCGGCTACACGTATCAATGGAACGCCGCGCAGACGGCGGCAACGCTCATCAAGGGCGGGCTCATCACTCACATCGGTTCGCCGCGGACAGGACTGGATCTATCCGAGCGAAGCGCAGTGCCTGCAATGCCATACCAAGCTCGACCGGTCGGAGCCTGGGCCTGGAGACCGCGCAGCTCAATGGCGATTTCACGTACCCTACAGACCGGGCGCACTGCGAATCAGCTCGACGACCTTGAACGCCATTGGCATGTTCACGACGCCACTGACGCAGCCGCCGAGTGCGTTGCCCGCGTATCGGAATCCGTACGGATCGACCGGCACCGTGGCGCAACGTGCTCGTGCCTACCTGCACACGAACTGCTCGCAATGCCATCGACCGTCGGGCGGCACGCCGTCCAACATGGACCTGCGCTTCAGCACCGCGATCGGATCGACCAACACCTGCAACGTCGCGCCGACCAGCGGTGATCTCGGGCTCGGCGCTGCTGCGCGCCTGATCGCGTCCGGGCAGCGTGGCGAACTCGCTGATCTACGTGCGCATGAGTCGTCGTGACCTGCACCAGATGCCGCCACTGGCCAGCACCGCCATTGACGACGCCGGCGCCGCGCTGATCCAGAACTGGATCAACACGATGAGCGCAAGCTGCCAGTAGTTCCAGCTCGACACTCTCCTGTATCCTTGCCGCGCCCGTTCGTCCGGCAGGGCGGCGGCTATGGGTAACAAATCAGACACGCACCGAATCACATCATGACCGTCCGCACCCGTTTCGCACCCAGCCCCACCGGCATGCTGCATATCGGCGGCGTGCGTACCGCGCTCTTCTGCTGGCTGTACGCGCGTCGCAACCAGGGCACTTTTATCCTGCGGGTCGAGGACACCGATCGCGAGCGTTCCACTGACGAGGCGGTGCAGGTCATTCTGGACGGCATGGAATGGTTGGGGCTCAAGGCCGACGAAGGTCCCTACTATCAGACGCGTCGAATGGACCGCTATCGCGAGGTCATTGAGCAGCTGTTGCGTGAGGGCAAGGCGTATCGGTGCTACTGCACGAAGGAGGAGCTCGAAGCGCTACGCGCCGAGCAACTCGCGCGCAAGGAGAAGCCTCGTTACGACGGGCGCTGGCGCGATCGCACCGACTCACGCCCGGGCGTCGACCCGGTGATCCGCTTCAAGAATCCGCTCGACGGTGAAGTCGTAGTGGACGATGTGATTCACGGGCGCGTGGTGTTCGACAATCGCGAGCTCGACGATCTCATCATCGCGCGCGCCGATGGCTCGCCTACCTATAACTTCTGTGTCGTCGTGGATGACATGGACATGAAGAGTCACCGATGTGATCCGCGGCGATGATCATCTCAACAACACCCCGCGCCAGATGAACATGCTCAGGGCGCTCGGCGCGACGCCGCCCGTGTACGCACACGTGCCGATGATCCTCGGGCCCGACGGAGCGAAGCTCTCGAAGCGACACGGCGCCGTGAGCGTGCTGCAGTACCGGGAGGAGGGGTATCTGCCCGAGGCGCTGCTCAACTATCTCGTGCGGCTCGGCTGGTCGCACGGTGATCAGGAGGTGTTCACGCTCGAGGAGATGGCACAGCTTTTCGATATCAAGGACGTCAACAAGTCAGCCTCGGCGTTCAATCCGGACAAGCTCCTGTGGCTCAATCAGCAGCACATGATGCGTGCGCCGCTGTACGACCTCGCACAGCGGCTCAAGTGGCAGCTCGAGCGGCTCGACGTCCAGGCGGGCGACCTCAAGCAGCTCGAGGGCATCGTCGCCGCGCAACGGGAGCGCGCCAGGACGCTCAAGGAAATGGCGCAGACGAGCTTGTTCTTCTTCCGCGAATTCGAGCAGTACGACGACAAGGCGGCGCGCAAGAACCTCACGCCCGAAAGCCGCCCATTGCTGGCAGCAGTGCGCGAGCGGCTCGTCCAGCTCTCGCCTTGGAGCGCGCAGGGCGTGCATGCAGCTCTCGAGGACATCTGCGCGAGCGCTGGCGTCGGGCTCGGCAAGGTGGCGCAACCGCTGCGCGTCGCTGTTTCGGGTGGAGCCGTGTCGCCACCGATTGACGCGACGGTCGCCTTGCTCGGCCAAGAGGCAACGATCCGGCGCATCGATCGAGCGCTCGAGTACATCGCTCGTAACCCTCAGTAGCGGCTCGATTTGTTGACACACTCGCGGGCGCTACGTACAGTCGCGCCCCTCGCGTGGGGCTGTAGCTCAGCTGGGAGAGCGCCTGAATGGCATTCAGGAGGTCGTCGGTTCGATCCCGATCAGCTCCACCAAGCCCGCGCCGGATCCGATTTTTTTGCCGTCCCCATCGTCTAGAGGCCCAGGACACCGCCCTTTCACGGCGGCAACGGGGGTTCGAATCCCCCTGGGGACGCCAACTTAGGCTCTAGCAACAAGGGCTTATGAGTCGATTGGCATCGCGCGACGCGGGTGCATCAGTCAGCCACTTCAATCGGCGGCCCTGCTGGAGTGACACCGTATCCGTGCCGACCCTGGAGGCGTCGCCGCTGCCGCAGCGCGCGGATGTCGTGGTCATCGGTGGCGGAATTACCGGTCTTTGCGCGGCGCGAGCTCTCTCCAAACGCGGTGTCGATGTAGTTCTGCTCGAGGCGCAAACGATCGGCTGGGGCGCGAGCACGCGAAACGCTGGCATGGTGCTGACCGGGCTTAAGGTCGGCGCCCGCGCTCTGCTCGACCGTTTTGACCAAGACCTGGCGAAGCAGCTCTTCAGAGCGTCGGTGGAATCTGTCGATTGCGTCGAGCGCCTCGTCAGCAGTGAGCGGATCGACTGCGACTTCCATCGCGGCGGTCACCTGTCGCTCGCGAGCAAGCCGGCGCATTACGAAGGTTTTGTGCGCGCGGCCGAGGTGCTGTCGCGAGACTTCGGGCATGAGGTACGGCCCGTGTCGCGCGCCGATCTCTCCCGCGAAATCGGCTCGGGCATCTACTTCGGTGGCCTGGTAGATGAGGCCAGCGCTGGCATCAATCCGGCAAAGTACGTGACGGGGTTGGCGCGAGCGGCTCGCGACGCTGGCGCTGCGTTTCACGAGCACACGCCGGTCGTTGCCATTCAACGCGTCGGCGCTCGCTGGCGAGTCGCAACGATGCGCGGAGCACTCGAGGCCGAGGACATCCTGATCGCAACAAGTGGTTATACCGGCGCGATCACTCCGTCACTGCGCCGGAAGATCCTGCCGATCGGCTCGTACGTGATTGCCACCGAAACGCTGCCGGAATCGTTGGCGCGGGAGCTGTCTCCGCGTGATCGCATGATGTACGACTCGCGACATTTCCTGCACTACTTTCGCCTGACGCCGGATCGCCGCCTGCTCTTTGGTGGGCGTGCGCGCTTCGTGCCGGAATCGCCGTCCACGATCGACGAGAGTGCGACCATCCTCCGCCAGGGAATGTTCGCCGTGTTTCCGCAATTGCACGACGTACGCCTCGAGTATGCCTGGGGCGGTACGCTCGATTTCGCTTTCGACACCCTGCCGCATGCGGGGCAGATCGAGGGCCTGTACTACGCACTCGGCTACGCTGGTCACGGCGTCGCACTCGCAACGTATCTTGGTACGCGAATGGGAGAGGCACTCGGTACCAACGCGATCGACTCCATCCCGTTCGCGCGCGTGCCCTTTCCGGGCGCCCCGCTGGGGCTGCACTGGGGTCAGCGCGGGTTCCTGGGTCTTGCCGCTGCCTGGTACAAATTCTTGGATTGGATCGCCTGAGGCGCATAATCACCCGGCATTTCTAAGAACAACCGGGGGAGCGCATATCCATGAGTAAGATGCGGTATTGGTTATCGCTGGTCCTCGTCTCCTGTTGCCTCATTCTGTCCGCGTGCTCGAAATCGAAGGAGAGCGCGGGCACGGCCCCACCACCACCACCGATGGAGCTCGCGGTCCTCGAGTGGGCGGGCTACGACGCCAAGGATTTCTGGATCGACTTCAGCAACAAGAACCCCACGGCGAAAGTGAGCTTCGAAATCGGCTCGTCCGACGCCGACGTCTACGGAAAGATGAAGGGCGGCGCCAAGGCGGACATCTTCCACGCGTACACCGGTTGGTTGCAGTTCTACGTGGACGAGGGCCTGGCCGAGGAGATCGATGTCTCCAAGCTCTCCAACTGGAGCAAGGTGCCGGAGAATTTCCGGACCATCGGGCAGATCAACGGCAAGCAATATTTCGTCCCCTGGGATTGGGGCTTCACCTCGATTCTCTATCGAACCGACAAGGTGAAAAAGAAAGTCGATTCATGGTCGGCGCTGCTCGACCCCGCCTACAAGGGACACATTTCGACTTGGGACGATGGACCGGGCATGGTGACGGTCTCTTCGTATATCCACGGCTACGACGAAACGAACATCAGCCCCGAGCAGCTGACGGCGATCAAGGCGGAGTGGATCAAGCAGCGTCCGCTCAACATCTTCTACTGGGCGGGCGAGCCGGAGTTGATCGACGGCATGGCCAACGGTGACGTGTGGGTGGCGTACGCCTGGCAAGGTGCTTACGCAACGCTGCTCGGCAAGGGCGTGCCGGTCGCTTACGCTGATCCGAAGGAAGGCCGCAACTCCTGGGTCGGTGTGTACGGCATTCGCAAGGGCACACCGAATCTCGAGCTGGCACTGAAGTTTCTCGACGACAAGCTCGCCAATGCCACCTCGGCGAACGTCGTGAATCAGTTCTACTACGGCTCTTCGAACCAGGAAGTGATGGGAGCGATCACCGATGAGACGCTCAAGCAGGCTTTTTCGGTCGATGACCCGACGATCCTGCAGCGGACCAACTTCACGCCGAACCTGACTGCCAAGCAGCGCGACGACTGGACCGCGATGTGGACGGAAGTGAAAGCCGCGCGTTGAAGCTCCCGACGGGAGCGTGGCCCACTGGGGCGGCGCGCGGCATTCTGGGCTCTCTACATCCCGCCGGTCGGATGGGTGGGCTTGTTTTTCCTGGTGCCGATCGTCCTGATGTTCGCGCTCAGCTTCCGCGCGGACATGCAGGGCGATCTGCTGAGCCTGTGGTCGCCGACGACCGCTCAGTACGAAGCGCTCTTCCAGGTGGGCAGCTACTGGCGGCTGCTCGCGATTTCGATTGGCATGGCGTTCTGCGTGGCGCTCGTCGCGGTCGCCCTGGCCTATCCGGTCGCGTATTTTCTGGTCTTTCGCGCCGGGCGCGCCGCGGGCTTCTGTCTCGTCCTGCTGCTCATTCCGTTCTGGACCAGCTTTCTGCTTCGCGTCATGAGCTGGAAATTCCTGCTGGGCTCGGAAGGCGCCATCAATTCCTTACTCGCCTACGTCGGGGCTCATCACCGAGCCCCTGAGCGGCATGCTGTACAGCCGCAGCACGGTGATCGTCACGCTCATCTACGTCTGGATTCCTTTCGCCGCGTTGCCGATCGCGGCAGGCCTGCAGCGCATCGAGCGCGAGCTGCTCGAGTCGGCTGCGGACCTCGGCGCGCCGCCGTGGCGTAGCTTCTGGGCCATCACGTTCCCGCTGAGCCTGCCCGGCGTGCTGGCCGCGTTTTTCATGGTGTTCATTCCGACCGTGGGTGAGTACGTCACACCGCTTCTGATCGGCGGCAGCAGCGGCAGCATGTACGGCAACATCATCCAGGACTTCTTCACCAAGGCCGCAAACTGGCCCAGGGGAGCGGCGCTCTCCATGATCATGCTCGCCGTGTCGCTGGTGCTGGTCGCCATCGCGGCGCGGCTTGTCAACGTGCGGCGGCTCCTCCAGTGAGCGCGCTGGCGCTCCGAGCACTGCCACGTCCGCGACTCCTCGGCATCTATTTCGCGGCGCTGATCGTGCTGCTGTATCTGCCGATCGCCGTGCTGTTTCTGTTTTCGTTCAACGCCGGAACCAGCCTGTCCTTTCCGCTCCAGGGTGTGACCACGCTCTGGTACCAGCGTTTGCTGGATTCACCGGAAGTCCTGCGGGCGGCGCGCAACAGCCTGTTCGTAGCCGCGGTGAGCGGCACCGGGGCAACGATGCTCGGCACCGCGGTCGCGC
Source organism: uncultured Gammaproteobacteria bacterium (assembly GCA_963696675.1). Classification (GTDB taxonomy): domain Bacteria; phylum Pseudomonadota; class Gammaproteobacteria; order Steroidobacterales; family Steroidobacteraceae; genus DATBVX01. The sequence goes on from CAVOLM010000042.1 coordinate 97,695, forward strand.
TGCTCCTCACGCGCTTTCGCTTTCGTGGAGAAGCGTTCTTGTTCGCGCTCGCGATGCTGCCGCTGGTCGTGCCCGTCATCGTGCTGGCGGTGGCGTTGCTCGTGCTCTTCCTGGCTGCCGGCATCGATCGCTCGTTGTGGACGGTCGCCATCGGCCACACGGTGGTGGCGCTGCCCTTCGTCGTGCTGATCATCGCGGCCCGCCTGGCTGGATTCGATGCCAGCCTCGAGGAAGCGGCGATGGATCTCGGCGCGCCGTACCGGCGTGTGGTCGGCAGGATCATCCTCCCGCTCATTGCGCCCGCCGCAATCTCCTCGTGGCTCGTTGCGTTTACCGTTTCGCTCGATGAATTCGCGCTGGCGTTGTTCCTCGCCGGCAATCAACCGACGTTCCCGGTGTACCTCTTCAGTCAACTACGCTTTGCGAGTCGCTTGCCGGTGATGATCGCGCTTGCCGTGCTCCTCATGACGGGCACGCTGCTTCTGGTGCTGCTGGCCGAGTGGATCCGCAGACGCGGTCGTCCCGAGGTCCAGGGGGACGGGTCGGTGGCGGTCGACGGCGCACAGCCCGCAGGAATCAGCAATTTGAAGGGTACGACGGCCCAAACGGGCATGTGAGCGTCCTTGCGCAGAGGCATTTCCAAGGCCCCGAGCGTCGTAACCCTCTGACACTTGGGCCTTTGTGAACCCCCTCACGCGGGGTGTCACCCACCTCCACTACACTGCCGGCCGTCTCCAAGGAGCGACAAACCGCGTGCGGATCTTTCGTTTCCATGTAGCCATGCCGATCGTGGCGCTCGCCCTGATCGAGGCGCTTGGCGTTCCTGTTGGTGCCGTACCTCGCTGCGCCACTGCGCTTTGGTGGAAGCATCGCCGAGGTGGAGGCCAGTCTGGGTCGACTGTCGCCGTTTGCGCTGGCCTCGGCGGGAGTGATGCTCACATGCATGGTTGCGACCGGGCTCTACAGCACCCGGTTGCGCGCCAACTACTTCGGCGTGCTGCTCAGGATTGCCGCCAGTGTGTTCGCCACGGGCGTAGTCATGGTGCTGGTCTTCTATATCGTCCCGACATTCGACTATGGCGGCACGCTGACACTGATCACGGGTCTGCTCGCATTCGTCGTGGCCGCGCTGGTTCGCCTCCTGTTCTCCTTTTTCGTCGATGAGAACATCTTCAAGCGGCGGGTACTCGTCTACGGTTGCGGTCGCCAGGCCTCGAGCATCGCGAAGCTGCGCCGCCGTTCCGATCAGCGCGGCTTTGTCATCGTCGGTTATCTCGCTGCGCCTGGCGATCGTGTCCTGGTGCCGCCGGAGCGCGTGCTTGCCGCCGAGGGCAGCCTGCTGCAGTTCGCGCGCCGGCACGCTCTCGATGAGATCGTGGTCGCGATGGACGACCGGCGCCGCGCGTTCCCCGTGCAGGAGCTCCTCCAGTGCCGGTTGAGCGGCATCGACGTGATCGACATAGTGAGCTTTCTCGAGCGTGAGACCGGCCGCGTGCGCCTGGACGTGTTGAATCCAAGCTGGATGATCTTCTCCGAAGGCTTTCGCCGCGACCCGCTACGCCTGTTCTCCGAGCGGGCATTCGATGTGGTCGCGAGTCTGGGCCTGCTGTTGCTCACGTGGCCGGTGATGCTGATTGCCGCGCTTCTGATCAAGATCGAAGGGCGGCCTGTCGGCGCCGATACTGTATCGACAGGCACGCGTCGGCCTGGAAGAGCGTGAGTTCCAGGTGCTCAAGTTCCGCAGCATGCATCCGGATGCCGAACTGGACGGCCAGGCCCGCTGGGCGGACAAGAACGATTCCCGCATCACCTGGATCGGCGCTTTTCTTCGTAAGGTGCGAATCGACGAGCTGCCACAGATCATCAACGTGCTCAAGGGCGACATGAGTTTCGTCGGGCCGCGCCCGGAGCGACCGGAGTTTGTCGCGGCGTTGAACGAAAAGATTCCCTACTATCGCGAGCGACATTGCGTGAAGCCAGGGATCACCGGGTGGGCACAGCTGTGCTATCCGTACGGATCATCCGAACACGATGCGCTGGAGAAACTGCAGTACGACCTGTACTACGTGAAGAATCACAGTCTGATCTTCGACATCATCATTCTCCTGCAGACTGCCGAGGTGATCTTGTGGCGCAAGGGCGGGCGCTGACAGGAACCGCGCATGGATGACTTCGCCACTGTGAGTTATGCGCTGGCGAGTATCGCCTTCGGAGCGTTTGCGCTGGTGCTGCTGACGCGGTGGCGTCAGCGCGTGCACGGCTCGGCGCTGCTGGCCGCGACGATTGTCACCTCCATCTGGGCCGCAGGGCTCGCAATTCAGTCGGCGCGTGCGGTACTGCCTCTCACCGGGATTTTCCTGCTCGAGATTGCGCGGGATGCCTTGTGGCTTGTGTTCCTGGTGCGGGCACTGGTGACCGTCGCAACGCGCGGCACGCCGGAGATACTGCCCAAGGTCGTCTACGGATCGATTGCGCTGGTCCTGCTGGCAGGGCTCGGCTTCGGCGTCCTGCACGACCTCGGTTATGCGGTGGACTCGGCGGGAGCGGTGCTGATTCCGGGCGCGATGCTGCTGTCAGTGATCGGTCTCGTGCTCGTGGAGCAGGTTTATCGCAATACGCGCGCCGATCATGAATGGTCCGTCAAGTTCCTCTGGATTGGTATCGGCGCCCTGATCGTCTACGACTTCTGCATGTACTCGACCGCCTTGCTGCTGCGGGCGATCCCGGCCGCCATGTGGGACGCGCGTGGCGCTGCCAATGCTCTTTGCGTGCTGTTGCTGGCTCTCGGAGTTGCGCGTACGACCAGGTGGGCACCACAGGTGTTCATGTCGCGCCGGCCAGCTTTCTACACCCTCAGCTTCATCGCGGCGGGCCTGTATCTGCTGGCAATGGCTATTGCTGGCTACTACGTGCGCATAGTCGGCGGGACATGGGGCGGTGCAGGTCAACTCTTGTTTCTGTTCGGTGCCGGACTACTCCTGGTCGTCGTGCTGTTTTCTGGCCAAGCGCGCGCGCGGCTGAAGGTTTTTCTCGCCAAGCATTTTTCGCCCTACCGCTACGACTACCGCTCCGAATGGTTGCACCTGACACACACGCTGGCGGAGATCGGACGACCTGACGCTGGCGGAGCGCGTCGTACGCGCGCTCGGTCGGGTCGTGAACAGCGACGCCGGCGGAATCTGGATTGCAAACGAGGAGGGCGTGTTCGTGCCTTCGGGCGGTGACCTCGCCGGACCGGACACACCGGTGGACAGCGCCTCGAGCGAGTTTCTGACCTTCATCGCGCAGCGCGAGTGGATCACCGACGTGGACGCTCGCCGGCATCGTACGGCCGGCGATCACCCTGAGGTCCGCAAGTGCCGGACTGGTTGCTGGAGATCGAACGGACCTGGCTGGTGGTACCTCTGCTTCAGGAAGACAGGCTGGTGGCATTCGTGGCCATCGCGCGTCCTCTCGCCCCGCAGGCGCTCGAATGGGAGGACCTCGATCTGCTGCGCACCGCCGGCCGCCAGTCGGCGAGCTACATCGCCCTCGAGCAAGCCGCGCAGCGGTTGGCCCAGTCGCAGCAATTCGAAGCCTATAATCGCTTCGCCGCCTTCATGATGCATGATCTGAAGAACCTCATCGCGCAGCAGACGCTGGTAGTCGAAAATGCCGCCCGTCACCGCGGCAATCCAGAGTTCTTCGACGACGCGATTTCGACCATCGACAATTCCGTCAAGCGCATGAACCGACTGCTCGAGCAACTGCGGCGTGGGGACACCGCCGGGCAGGCGCGACGGGTGCAGCTCGCCGGCTTGTGCAGCGACACCGTGCGACGCTGCGGCGATCGGCGGCCGGTTCCGGAACTGGTCGGCACGTCGCCGGATGTGGAGGTCGTGGTTAGTGCCGAGCGGCTCGCGCTGGTGCTCGAGCATGTGATACGCAACGCGCAGGATGCAACGCCTCCAGACGGTTCGGTGCGGGTGGAATTGCGACGCAACGCCGCGCACGCCGAGATCGAAGTTATCGACAATGGCGCCGGCATGGATGCGGCCTTTGTTCGTCAACGCCTGTTCCGGCCGTTCGATACCACCAAGGGCAGCCAGGGCATGGGAATCGGCGCTTTTCAGACGCGCGAGTTCGTCCGAATGTCGGGAGGCGAGGTTCAAGTGAAGAGCACGCCGGGTCGTGGGACCTGCTTCCTCATCTCATTGCCGCTCGCTGCCTCGGCGTGACCCGGAGAGGACAGTGACGTCACCCACCCGCAAGCTGCTCATCGTCGAGGACGACCCCGGCCTGCAGCGACAGTTGCGCTGGTGCTTCGAACAATACGAGGTATTGCAGGCGACAACCCGGGCCGAAGCGATCGCGGCCCTGCGCAAGCATGAGCCTCCGGTCGTGCTGCAGGATCTCGGATTGCCGCCGGACGCCGAGGGCGTGCGCGAGGGCCTCGACACGCTGCGCGAAATCATCGCACTCGCGCCGCATACCAAGGTGATCGTCGTCACCGGAAATGATGACCGCGAGAACGCGCTGCGGGCCGTGGCGATGGGTGCCTATGATTTCTACCAAAAACCGGTCAACACCGACGTGCTGAGTCTCATCGTCCAGCGCGCGATGCGCATGTACGTTCTGGAAGAGGAGAATCGACGACTGCTGCAGAAGCAGGGCAGCTCGCCGCTGGAGGGAATCATCGCCGCCAGCGATTCGATGCGGCGCGTCTGTCGCATGATCGAGAAGGTCGCACCCACGGTCGCGACGACCCTGTTGCTGGGCGAAAGCGGCACGGGCAAGGAAGTGCTGGCGCGCGCGCTGCATGCGCTCAGCGAGCGCTCGCAACAGCCGTTCGTGGCGATCAATTGCGCTGCGATTCCCGATACGCTGCTCGAAAGCGAGCTGTTCGGCTACGAGAAGGGCGCCTTCACCGGCGCGCTGAAGCAGACCCCGGGCAAGCTCGAGGTCGCGAACGGCGGCACGCTGTTTCTCGACGAGGTCGGCGACATGCCGCTGGCGCTGCAGGCCAAGCTGCTGCGCTTCCTGCAGGAGCGCGTGGTCGAGCGCGTCGGCGGGCGCGAGACGATCCCGGTCGACGTGCGCGTGATCTGCGCCACGAATCGCGACCTGCAGGCTGCGATCGCCGCCGGGCAGTTCCGCCAGGACCTGTATTTCCGGATCAGCGAAGTGTCGATACAGATTCCGCCGCTGCGCGAGCGCGAGGGCGACGTGCTGATCATCGCGCAGTCGCTCCTGGAGGATCGTGCCCGGCGGCACGGCCGCGCACTGCGCGGTTTCGCGACCGATGCGATCGGCGCACTGCAGGCCCACGCCTGGCCGGGCAACATCCGCGAGCTCGAGAACAAGATCAACAGCGCCGTCATCATGGCGGAAGGCAAGCAGGTGACTGCGGCGGACCTGGGCCTCGAAGGCTCAGACGCCCGGTTCGAGTATCTTCAACCTGCGCACTGCACGTCAGCAGGCCGAACGCCGGGCAGTCTCTACCGCGCTGGCAATCGCGGGCGGCAACATGACAAGGGCCGCCGAGTTGCTCGGCATTACTCGTCCGACGCTCTACGATCTCATTGAAAAGAGCGACATCAAGGTGAACGAATGACCGGCCGAGGGAGCAACACGCGCCGGCTGCCTCGGTGGCGAGATGCATTCGGACCCGGAGTCCTGCGCGGAGTGTGGGCGGCGGTCCTGGTCGCAACCGCAGCGTGCGCGCCGCAGTCCGAGACGCAGCTCCTGGCGCACGTGGACCGCAGCATTGCGGCGGGCGAGTGGCGCAAGGCGTCCGTGGAGCTGAAGGCATTTCTGCAACGGCAGCCGGAAAGTCGCGGTGCTCGCGTGAGGCTGGGGCATGTGGCGCTCGAAACCGGGTCTCTGGCCGATGCGGTGCGTGAGCTCGAACACGCACGCGCGCTGGGCGCGGACGCGAACGCGATCGAATTGCTTTACGCGCGCGCGTTACTCGGACTCAAACGATACCAGGACATCGTCGATCACATCGATCCGCAATCGGTGACGCAGGTCAGCGAGCGTGTGGATCTGTTGCGCATTCGCGGCGATGCGTTGTTCGGGCTCTCGCGCTCCAAGGATGCGATTGAGGCGTACGACAATGCTCTGGCGCTCGACGCAAAGAATGTCGACGCGCTGCTCGGTCGCGCCTTTGCTGTGATGCAGCTGGACGGTCTGGAAGCGGCGCTCGCGACCCTCGACCGGGCGGCATCCTTCGCTCCGGACGATCCGCGGGTCGAGGCGGCGCGCGGCACGCTCTATCTGCAGGCACGCAATTTCGTCCAGGCGGAATCCACTTTCACCGCGCTGCTCGGTAAGATGCGCGAAGACGATCTGAGTACCCCACGACTCGCCGGGCTGGCGGGTCTCGCCGAAGCGCAGCTGGCGCTCGACAAACTCGAGGGTGCCCAGCTTTCGACCGGGCGCCTCTACCAACTGGTGCCCGGGAGCCCGGTCGCGATGTATCTGCGCGCCCGGTACCTGTTCCTCGTCGGCGACTATGGCGAAGCGCAGGGACTTCTGGAGCAACTGTTGACGCGCGATCAGGACAACATGCAGGCCCGCCTGCTGCTTGGCGCCGTCAATTTTGCGCAGGGAAATCTCGGCCAGGCCGACATGCACCTTTCGAGCGTGCTCGCCGGCGAGCCGAGCAACAGTTTCGCGCGCATGCTGCTCGCGACGGCGCGCCTGCGCGAGAACAAGCCGCGGGAGGCGCTCGACGCACTCGGGCCGGATCTCACGCGCGGTGACGCCCAGACATTGTCGCTGGCCGGGCGGGCGAGCATTCAGGCCGGCGATGTCGATGCCGGTCTCGCGTACCTGGAACACAGCGCGGCGGACAATCCGGCCGATGCCAATCGGTTGTTGCAGCTCGCGGCGGGTTACATCGTCGCGGGGCGCTTCGATCAGGCCGTAAAGACGCTCGAGCAGGTGCCTGCGGGTGGCGATGCGGGATATCGACGCAGCCTGCTGCTCGTCAACACCCGGATGCGGGAAAAGGACATGAAAGGCGCCCTGCGGCAAGCCCAGTCCTTCGCTGAGGCCTATCCCGACGACGCCCTGGCACAGGCCACGCTCGGCGGCCTGCTGGCAGCCAACGGCAATCTCGATGATGCACGCCGCCAATTCATGCGCGCCGCCGAACTCGGGCCAAAGAACGCAGTGGCGCAACTGAATCTTGCCAAACTTGACATCCTGCAGCGTCGCACCGAGGACGCGGAAAAGCATTTGCGCGCCGCGCGGGCGCTGGCCCCGGAGAGCAGCGCGATTCTCGTGGCAACTTCGCAGCTCGAGTTGATGCGCGGAAATACCAGCGAGGCACTGAAGGGGCTGGAGACGGCGCGACAGCGCGATCCGAAGGCGGCCGAGCCGCGGCTCTTGCTGGCACAGTACCGGCTAGCGACCAGAGATTTCACGTCCGCAGCGACGCTGGCCGGCGAAGTGCTGGAGGTTGCCCCGGACAGTTCATCGGCGCTCAACATCCTCGGCCTCGCTCTTGCCGGTAGCGGCCGCGCGGAGGAAGGCGTTGCCGCCCTGAAGCGTGCGTCTGCCGCGAGCCCGGCTTCGGCAATGGTGGAATTCAATCTCGCGCGTGCCGAAATGGCGGCCGGGCACCAACCGGAAGCGATGGCGGCAGTCCGCCGCAGCCTTGAGCGCCAGCCTGAATTTCCTCCTGCATTGGCTCTCGCCGCGGCACTCAGCGTGCGCAGCAACGATCTCGCAGCTGCAGGCGCGTACCTTGAAAGACTGCGCAAGGTTGATCCGAAGCACCCGGCGATTTTCCTGGTGGGCGGGGACATGGCAGTTCGTAGCGGCAAATACGCTGAAGCGGCAAGCATCTACGCCCGCGGCCGCGCTCAGAACGACAGTCGCGAACTCGCGATGCGCGAATTCGCCGTACGCCGCCGCGCTGGCCTGCCCGATCCCACGGTGCCGCTCGAGGCGTGGCTCAAGAAGTCGCCGCAGGACGTACGCGTTCGCCGCACGCTGGCGCAGGCGCAGCAGGAAGCGGGGGCACGCGCTAACGCGATCGCGAACTACGAACTGGTCGTCCAGGAGGATGACCGGGACTTCGTCGCGCTGAACAACCTTGCGTTGTTGTACCAGGAGACGGGCGACAAGCGCGCCGTGCCGACTGCGCGCCGCGCCTATGAGCTTGCTCCGACCACTGCAGCTGTAGCCGATACGTATGGTTGGCTGCTGCTGCTGCAGGGCGATGGTGAGCTCGCGATGCAGATCCTCGACAAGGCCGCAGCCGTAGCACCTGACGCGCGCGAGATTCAGTATCATCGCGCCGCGGCGCTGGCGCGCACCGGCAGAACGGATACCGCGCGAGAAGTTCTCAGCTCCGCGCTCGCGGATGGCGCCAAGTTTGTCGACCGTGAGTCGGCCGAACAGCTGCTGGCGAACCTGAACGACCGCTCGGGCAGCAGAGTCAAGGAGTAGCGCATGAGAGGTGTGTTGTCGTCCGCACTAGGTGCGTTTCTCGCCGCCGTGATCATCGCGGTCGGTGGCTGCGGATCGACGCCGCAGGCCACGGCTCCGACCGCAGCACCTCAGGGGCAGGGCACTGAATACCGTATCGGGCCGGGCGATCAGATCCAGGTATTCGTGTGGAATCGCCCCGAGCTCAGCGTCACCGTGCCGGTACGGCCCGATGGCATGGTGTCTACGCCACTGGTCGAGAACATCCAGGCTGCGGGCAAAACACCTAGCGAGCTGGCGCGGGAGATGGAGAAAGTTCTGTCAGAATATGTCCGTTCGCCCTCAGTCAACATCATCGTGACCGGCTTCGTGGGCTCATATGGCGACCAGATCCGTGTCGTGGGACAGGCCGCGCATCCGCAGGCGCTGCCCTACCGGGCGGGCATGACAGTGCTCGATGTCATGATTGCGGTAGGAGGGCTTGCCGAGTTCGCTGCCGGTAACCGCGCCAAGATCGTGCGCCGGCAGGGTGATCAGCAGGTCGAGATCCGTGTTCGGCTGAAGGACCTGATCAGCGACGGGGATGTGACGGCCAACGTGCCCGTCCAGCCCGGGGATGTGCTGATCATTCCGGAGAGCCGCTTCTGAGAACCGCGTCGCGCTGAAAATATGTTGTGCAGCCAGTGTTTAGCCGCGACCGGGGGGTGCATTTGTTAAGCCAGTCACGTCGCCAGGGTGCCTCCGTAGGCTATAACGTCACATCTGCTCGGCCTAATGAACGAGACCGCCGCATCGCACGGCGCACAAGATGCAAGAGCTGCTTCAGCAACTACTGAGAGAGATTCAGAGCGCCTGGCGTTTTCGCTGGCACGCACTCGCGCTGGCGTGGACTACGGCGATCTTCGGGTGGTGCGCGGTGTTGCTCACGCCCAACGTCTACGAGTCCCAGGCCAAGGTGTTCGTCGACACCGAGTCGTTGCTCAAGCCGCTGCTGAGCGGACTGGCTGTCACCACCAACGTCACCAGCCAGGTGAACATGATGTCGGCGGTGTTGATGGCGCGACCCAACATCGAAAAAGTGGCCAAGGACACTGACCTGTACCTGCGCGCACGCACGCCCGAAGACATGGACAAGCTCCTGGCAGCTCTTCCCAAGCAAGTGTCGCTCGCCGCCGATCGCGACAGCACCTACACGATTGCGTACCGCGACCACGATCCGCGCATGGCCCATCGCGTGGTGCGACGGTTTCTCGACACGTTCGTCGAGGACACGATCGGCGTGAAGCGCGAAGATAGTGCCGGCACCGAAGACTTCCTGCGTCAGCGGCTTCAGGAATACGAACAGAAACTGCGCGCTGCCGAGGACCGGCTGGCGGAATTCAAGAAGCAGAACGTCGGCCTGATGCCCAGCGAAACGGGCGATTACTACACGCGTCTGCAGACGGCGATGACGGCGCAGGAAGATCTGCAGAGTCGCTTGCGCGACGCGCTCGCCAAGCGTACCGAGCTGGAACGTCAGCTCGAAGGCGAGGAGCCGACCTTTGGTCTTGCTCCAAACACGACTGCGGGCCCATCCGGACCGAACGACGCATTGATCGCGCAGTACCGGGCACAGCTCGAGACCCTGCTGGTGCAGTACACGGACAAGCACCCGCAGGTCATCGCGCTGCGCGAGACGATCGCCAAGCTCGAGGAGGAAAACCGCAAGGCCACGGCCAAGCGGCCAAGCTGGCAATGCCGCAGACCGTCGATCCAAGCACGCTGGCGTTGCGTAAGCTCGACATCAACCCCGTATATCAGAGCATGAAGATCGTGCTCAGCCAGCTCGAGCTCGAAGTCGTGGAGCTGCGCAACAAGCTGGCTACGCAGCAAGCTCTCGTGCACGACCTGCGCGCCAGGATCAATACGATTCCAGAGGTTGAAGCGCAGCTCGTACGCCTCAATCGCGACTACGAAGTGAACAGCGCCCAATACAAGGCAATCCTTCAAAGCCTGGAGCGGGCGAAGCTCTCGGGCAAGGCCGATGAAAGCTCCAACGTGAAGTTCCGTGTCATCGAGCCACCCCGCGTGCCGCTGAATCCGGTGTCCCCCAACCGGCCGCTGCTTCTGTCACTGGTGTTGCTCGTGGCGCTCGGCGCTGGTGCGGCACTGGCGGTACTCCTGAACCAGCTCAAGCCGGTCTTTTCAAGCCGCGCCAACCTGATGGAAGCGACCGGCCTGCCAGTGCTGGGTGCGATCTCCTCGGTGCTGTCGGCGAAGCAGCTGCGCACTGCGCACCTGCGACCGGCGTACTACGCAGGCGGCGTGGCACTCCTGCTCGTTGCATTCGTTGCCACGCTGTTGCTTGCCAATTCCGCCGCAGAGCTCGCCCGTATGATGCTCGGATGAGAGGAAGGATCCCATGAGCATTGTCGAAAAGGCCTTATCCAAACTGCGCAAGGTCGAGCAGTTCCCGCCGCAGGCCGTCCCCGACACCGGCAAACTGCTGCCTGTAGCGCTACCGGAGCGCGAGCGCCAGATACCCCGGCCGCGCCTGACAAGCGCCGAGCCGCGAGTGGCGGCGCAGGTCCAGATCGATGCGGATCGGCTGCGGAACCTCGGCCTGCTAGGCCCTGCCGATGGTGACAGCCGACGGCTCGCCGATGAGATCCGGCGTATCAAGTGGGCCTTGCTCAAGAGCATGCAAACGGGCCGGCTCCAGGGGAGCCAGCTCGACAATGTGATCATGGTGTCGAGCGCGTTGCCCAACGAGGGGAAGACTTTCACCTCCTACAATCTGGCAGTCAGTCTCGCTGCTGAAGGCGATCGTCCTGTCTGGCTCATTGATGCCGATACGATCCGCCGCCAGCTCAGTCGCGCGTTGCAGGTCGATGAGCGCCTGGGCCTGCTCGATGCCGTGGGCTCGTCTGAACTCGAGCTCGAGGATGTGCTGGTTGCGACCGATGCGCCGCGTTTATTCATCATTCCCAGCGGCAGCGGCGTCGCCGGGTCGCCGGAAATGCTGAGCAGTGCACGGATGAGCCAGCTCCTGACTACGGCCACTGCGCGCTATCCCGATCTCGTGGTCGTGTTCGATAGTGCGCCGATCCTCGCTACCAGCGTTCCGCAGGCGCTCGCCCACGTGGCTCGCCATGTCCTCATCGCTGTCAAGGCTGACCAGACCCCACGCGCTGCCGTGAGCGAGGCGCTGGCGCAGTTGCACCGCAACGACGGCGTATCGCTGATCCTCAATCAGGTATCGGACTTCATGCGCCAGCACTACTACAGCGGCTACTACGACGATCATGCGGCCAGGTCGTGAGCTTCGAATAGCGATCGCGATCACGGCACTGTGCGCGGCAGGAGCCGCGTCGGCAGAGCTCACTTTCGAGCCAACGCTGGATCTGGCGCTCAACTGGGTTGATAACATCGAGCTTGCGGGCCCAGATGATCCCGCCATCGAGGACTGGGTTCTCGAAGCCATTCCGGGCTTCACGCTCGACTACAAGGGTACGCGCGCGACCGCCCAGGCCGACTACGCGCTGACCGCGCTGTTCTCCGCAGACGACAGTGATCGCAACCAGGTCTACAACACCGGCGATGCGCTGCTGACGGCGACATCGTGGAGCGCTGGCTGTTCGTGGATGTGGTCGGAAGTTACTCGCAGCAGACCATTGCGCCGGAGCGCCCGGTCAATTCCTCACTGCTGTTCGATACCAACAACGTCGCCGACGTGGCCGCATACCGCGTGTCGCCTTACGTCGACCACGACTTCAGGCACGCGCATTTCAAGGCGCAATATACGGCGGCGTGGGTCGACTATCTGGACGACGATCCGCTCAATGAGGTGGTACTCGGTGATTCGGAGCACAGGGACACGCTCTTCGTGTTGGAGAGCCCGGAGGACGACACGGGGCGCCTTGCATGGCGTGTGCAGTACGATAGTCAGCACGCGATGTATGACGAGGCCAGTGACTTCCGCTACGAAGAGGCGACGGCGGAGCTGGGCTGGCGGATCACACCGACCTTCAAAATACTGGGCAGGTCCGGTCTTGAGAGCGACCTCGACGAGAGTCTGTCGGACGGCGGGCTCGACAACACCTGGTGGGAAGCGGGCTTTGACTGGCAGGCGAGTCGTACTAACCGGCTGTACTTCGTCGGCGGTGAGCGCTTTTTCGGCAACACCTTTAATGGACTCTTGGAGCATAAAGCGCGCGTAGTGCAAGTTAGCATGCAGTATCTCGAGCGACCGACGACTGCCGCCGAGGAGCTGGCGTTACGCCCCTATCCGACGCAGCCGGAAATCGGCACTGCCCCCCTGGAGGATCTCAACAGGCTGACGAGCGAAGTGTACCTGCGGCGTGAATGGGATTTCCGCATGTCACTGACGGGCCAGCGCACCGAGATCTCGTTCCTCGCCCTGAATCATCGCCGGACATATATAGAAACCGGCCTCGAGGATCACGAACGCGGCGGCGGAGTGGAGATACGGCGGCGGATGTCGGCGCTATTCACCTTGTACGGCGAGTACACGCTCCAGAAGTTCGACCTGCGCGAGGGTGGCGACTTCAAGGACCAGAGGATGATGCTGGGTATCAGCAAGAAGATCGGAAGCAGCGTCACTACAGCTCTAGAGCTTTCACGTATTGAGCGCGACTCCGATGTCGACCCCTATGACGTGAACTGGGCGACACTCAGATTTACCAAGACTTTCTGATGGCCGCTCGAGCCACTGTGCCTGTCACAGCAGCGCACGACTCGCCCAATCTTTGGCCAGTCGCCGGAGCCATTTCCGTCAGCGATGGTGCGCAGGTTGTGAATGCTCTTTCGGTGGATGTCGAGGACTACTTCCAGGTGGCCGCGTTCGAGTCGGTGATCGAGCGCAGCAGCTGGAGCAACTACGACTGCCGCATTCCCGGCAACGTTTCCAGGTTGCTGGATCTTTTTGCCGAGCAGAACTCGCGCGCCACGTTCTTCGTCCTGGGCTGGGT
>CAVOLM010000043.1:0-12415 GCA_963696675.1 uncultured Gammaproteobacteria bacterium
AGCGCCCCGAGACTAACGTGGGCCGACGACTCTGATGTCGCGGGGTTCATTTGCATGTCTCGGGTTGATTATCGGTATCTACCTCGCGGGCTGCGGCGGGGGCGCACGCGACGATCCTGATGCCGAATCCGCTGGCGGGCCGGCGCGCTATCTCTACATCTGGATGGGTGATAGGACGCGCAAAGTCCGGATTTCCTGGCCGTGGTCGATGTGCGTGAGGGAAGTAAGACCTACGGCAAGCTGCTCTCGACGGTGCCGGTAGATCAGAAGGGCTCGATGCCGCATCACTTCGAGTACCAGCTCCCGCCGCCGGGGGAGCTCCTGTTCGCCAATGCGCACCACACTGAAGCCAACCTGCTCATCGATTTCAGCAGGGCTACCCATCCGCGCGTCGTGGCCACGATTCGTCCGCCGGCGCCGCTGCGCTATCCACACGACTTCATCCGGCTGTCGAATGGCCACGTGTTGATTGGCTACTTGCGCAGCGAGGGGCTGAGCCCTGTGCCCGGCGACTCGGATCTGCCTGGAAATCACGGCGGCATTGCCGAATTCGATGGCCGCGGAAATTTCATTCGCTTGGCGAGTGCCGCGGTTCCGAGCGCGCTGCAGCCGATCCGACCCTACGCGTTCGCGCTGCTCCCGGACAGCGATCGCATGGTGACGACCAGCGCGTCAATGATGGAGACGAACAGCGCCGACGTCGTGCAGATCTGGCGCCTGTCCGACCTCAAGCTGCTGCACACGCTGAACGTGCCGCCCGCCCTGCTCCCGAACGGCAAGGAAGTTCTGAGCAAGGCTGACGACGGAACGCTGAAACCATCTGGGCATCGTATTCCATTCGAGCCACGACTTATGGCAGACGGTTCCGTGCTGCTCAATGCCTACGGCTGCGGGTTCTACCGCGTGACGGAGATCGCCTCGGACAACCCGCGGATCGCGAATGTCTACACGATCGACAGCGGGCAGGTCGAGGATTTCCCGGGCTGCGGCGTTCCCGTCATCGTCGGCAAGTATTGGCTAATGCCGGTCGGCGCGGCGCATATGATCGTAACGCTGGATATTAGCGACCCCGCACATCCGGTGGAGGTCGCGCGCCTCAAGGCGCCCGGCGAGTTCCATTCGCACTGGCTTGCAAAGGATGCCGGCTCGAACCGCCTGATCCTCGGCCAGGAGATGGGCCATGAGGATCGGATGCTGATGTTGCGTCTCGATGCGTCGACCGGCCGATTGTCTTGGGATGAAGCATTCCGCTCTGAGGACGGAAGTCTCGGTATCAGCTTCAAGCGCAAGTCGTGGCCACACGGCGACAGCGGAGAGGCGATCGGTCACGCGGCCTTGTTCCGGCCTTAGCATCAGTGAGCGCGCGCACCTTCCCGGAGTTCCAGCAGGTCGATTTCGCGATCGTCGGCTCGGGCGCCGCGGGCGGCGTGATCGCGCGCGAGCTCGCGCAGGCTGGTTTCTCCGCCGTGCTGTTCGAGCAGGGTCCGCGCCTCGAGCCGAACAAGTTCGAACACGATGAATTCAAGTACTGGTTCCTCGCCGGCATTACCAATGACCCGGGGAAGAATCCCCAGACTTTTCGCAGCGATCCGGCCAGGACTGCGGAGCGCATCATCGATCGCACGCCGCTCACCTACGCACGCCCGGTTGGCGGCAGGAGCGTGCACTTCACCGCGAATTATTGGCGCTTCCACGAAGTCGACTTCGACGAGCGCAGCCGGCTGGGCGCGATCACCGGGACGACTTTCGCCGACTGGCCGATCACGTACGCCGAACTCGAGCCCTACTACACGAAGGTCGAGTGGGAAGTCGGCGTGTCCGGGCTCGCCGGTGCCAGCCCGTTCGACCCGTCGCGCAGCAAGCCGTACCCGATGCCGCCGCTGCCCGTGAAGTCGTCGGGCGTGCTGCTCGAGCGCGGCGCACGCAAGCTCGGGCTTGCATCCGTACCCGGCGCCGATGGCGATCGCGTCGGTGCCGTACAAGGACCGCCCCGCCTGCGCGCACTGCGGCTTCTGCATCGGCTTCGGCTGCGAAATGCAGGCCAAGTCGTCGACGCTTTACACGATGATCCCGGAGGCCGAGGCCACCGGGCGCTGCGAAGTGCGGCCGCTGAGCTATGTCGCGCATCGAGACCAACGCGGCGGGCGCGCGACCGGCGTCGCCTATTTCGACAAGGCAAGCGCGAGCACTTCCAGAAGGCGCGCGCGGTCGTCGTGTGCGCCAACGGCGCGGAGACGTCGCGGCTGCTGCTGATGTCGGCCAACAGCAGTTTCCCCACGGGCCTGGCGAATTCGAGCGGCCTGGTCGGCAAGAACCTGATGTTCAACTACGCCCAGTCAACGCGCTGTTCGAGCACGAGCTGAACGAGTTCAAGAGCGTGCAGGTCACGCGCATCGTGCACGACTTGTACGACACCGACCCGAAGCGCGGCTTCTACGGCGGCGGCGGCATCGATGCGCGCATCGGCCCGCTGCCGCTCGCGTGGTCGCTGTTCGCGCGCACCGCCGGGCCGACCTGGGGCGCCGGGTTCAAATCGCTGCTCGAGGCCTTGCCGCGCGCGATGATCGTCGCCGGTCACGGCACGTCGCTGCCGCTCGAGACCAATCGCGTCGACCTCGACCCGGAGCTGAAGGACGCCTGGGGCCTGCCCGCGCTGCGCGTCACCTACAAGGACCACCCGGACGACCTCGCGATGGCGCGCTTCCTGCAGGATCGTGGGTCGAGATCCTGCAGGCGGCGGGCGCGCTCGCGTCTGGAAGGCCCCGGTCACCGAACCGACCGCGCGGCCCGCACCTGCTCGGCACGTGCCGCATGGGCAACGATCCAGCACCTCGGTCGTCGACAGGTACCATCGCAGTCACGACGTCCCCAATCTGTTCGTGTGCGACGGCTCGAGCTTCGTGACGTCGGGGCGCGGCCAGCCGACGATGACGATCCAGGCGCTCGCCTTCCGCGCCGGCGACCACATCGCGCGGTTCGCGCGCCGGGCGAGCTCTAGATAAAGCCGGAGCCGCAGCGCCCCTCGCTGTCGGCTCCGGCAGCCGGCTTTCTCGTGCAGCGCTCAGTGCGTCCGGCAGCACGGCGACTGCGTTGGCAACGTAACGTCGACGCCCGAATAGTCGGCCGAAGGCTTGCTCAGCAGTCGGTTCGCCGGCTGCCCTTGCAGATTGGCGTCGAGAAACGCGGCCACATAGTTTCTGATTGCCTCTACGGTCTTATCTGTCGTCATGGTGCCAGTCATCACGGCGCCGCGCGCCAACCACACCTCATCGGTCGGGGTGACGTGTTCGGAGCCTTTGAGATTCACTGCGAGTCGCGGACCACGCAGCTTGTCCCACAGCCTGAGCTCATCGTCAGTCCACAGCTCGCGGCCCGCATCCACGAGCAGCACGGCCTGATCGGTCGGATTGAAAGCGGCATCTGGAGCGACGCCATCGAGTGAGATGGCGGTCCGAAATCTCCGTTCGTGCTCGAGCGCTTCCAGCGCGGTAAAGCCACCGAAAGAGTGGCCGGCTATCGCGACACTGGACAGGTCGAGGTGATTCGCCAATGGGCCCTCGGCAGCGCGATTGAGATGGTCGAGCTGATCCAGGACGAAACTCAGGTCGCCCAGACGCACGGCCAATGCGCGCGACATCGTCTCTGTGTCCGTACGCCAGGTGTCTGAAATATGACTGCCGAGAACTGACGTGGCGAACCGCCCGTCGGGAAAAGAGACCGCGGTGGCCTCGTAAGTGTGATCGACCGACGCCACGATATACCCACGGCTTGCAAGATCTTCAAAGAGGTACGTGTAATCGGTAAACGTACCCGTGAAGCCATGTGTAAAGACGACGACTGGATGGGCGCCGTCAGCGACGCGGGCATCGAGGCAACTGTTGGTCCTGACCTGAGGCAAGGGCAGTCCGGCCAACTGCGAAAAGTACTTCCAGACGGGTGGCGCGGCATATTCCGCCCACTTGCAGGCCTCGCCGGAGGGAGTCGGATACCAGAGTCGCACCAAGACCTCTCGCTTCGTGCCATTGGCCAGGTACGGGTCATCGCGCGCGCTATCGACGAGATCCATGGTGCGCGTTCCGACGGCGCTGGGCCCGGTGGGAGCGGGCACGCTTGCAGTGCGCCTCGCGGCGATCACGGCTTGAGGGGCCGCGGTGCAACCGTTACCGACGCAACCGGTGAGTGGCACGAGCTGCGGACTGTCGGGACTGCTGTCACTGATCGACACATTCGCGCTGTACGAGCCAACCTTGGTGCCGGACCCCCTGGACCCCGTGCCCTTGAACCGCACAATGATCGGGCAGGAGCCTGCCGGAGCGACGCTCAGGCCGCAGCCGCTTGTCTGCGAAAATGGTGTAGTGATGTTGGCGGGGCTGGCGCCGATGATTGAAATGTCGGTGATGGTAAGTGCAGAGCCGCCGGTATTGGTCAGTGCAATCTCCATGGACTTGTCGCCTTTGCCCACGCGGCCAAAATCGAGCTTTGCGGGGATCAGTTTCACTGTTCCACCCGTCACAGTGAGCGTCGCACTCGCAGACACGTCGTGATCAGTCGCTGACGTCGCGACCAGAGTGACGCTCGTATCGCCTGGTGCTGTCGCTGGTGCGGTATAGGTGGAGGTCACCGCATCGACCGCTACGATCGCCCCACATGCGGGCGAACAAAGGGTGACGCCTTGCACAAGAGACCATGTCACCCCGGCGTCCTTGGGGTCATACTGGACCGTAGCTGCAAATTCTTGTTGCGCGCCGACAGGAATCAGAGCCGACGCTGGCGAGACCGAAACCCTAATCTGCGGAACAGTCATTGTCAGCTCGCCCGCCTTGGAATTGTCGGCGACAGAGGTCGCAGTGACGGTGACTGGCAGATCGCTTGCCGGCGCGGAAGCCGGGGCACTGTAAGTGACCGTTGTGCTGGTCGCATCGCTCAGCATGCCCGCTCCGGATGCGGGCGAGAGGCTCCACGTTACGCCCTTCGCGCTCGGATCGCTGATCACCTGCGCAGTGATCGTCGCCGAAGTGCCGGCTGGAACGATGTGGTCTTCGATCGAGAGTGAGACGTTGATCGCAAGCAACGTAATCGTCAGTTCGCCCATCTTGGAGCTGTCGGCAACCGAGGTTGCAGTGATGGTAACGGGCAGATCAGTCGCCGGCGCGGAGGCCGGGGCATTGTAAGTGACTGACGTGCTGGTCGCGTCGCTTAGCGTGCCCGCTCCGGATGCGGGCGAGAGGCTCCACGTCACGCCCTTTGCGCTCGGATCGCTGATAACGCGCGCGTCAATCCTGGCGGAGCCAGCTGCCTGAACCGCTTCGTCCAAGGCCGAGAGTGAAACGCTGAGCGCCAACACCGTGAGGGTCGCCGAGCTCTGCTTCGAGACGTCGGCTTTTGAGATGGCCACAATGCTGACGTCGGTGTCCGACGCTCGGTGGATTGGCCGGCGCGTTGTAGGTGACCGACGTGCTGGTGAAGTTGCTGAGCAGTTCCGGGGCCGTTGAGGGCCCAGGTTACTCCCTCGTTCCGCGGGTCATTTTCCACGGTGGCCGAGATTGATGCCGTGCCGCTGGCTTCAACCGTGCCCAACTGCGCCGAAACTGATACGACGACTGGCGGCGGCGGTGGTCCGTCGCTGCCACCGCTGCAGCCGAGAAGGATGGAACTTGAGGCGAGTCCGACGATCGCAAGCGCCGCGCGGGTCGGGTGAACGCCATCGTGCGTGATCATGGGCAAGGTACCTCGATTCTTAGGGTTCGACGCAATTCGTCGTGCCGCCAATGTCTCCGACGCCGCGGGTCGCCGAGTACTGCGGGTTACATACGACGTCAGTTCCTCCGTGATTTCCGGTGATGCTCGCATCATCGAGAAGTCGCGCGAACGACAAGTCGCCGACTATCACGCCGGCGCCCGCGTTGTCAGTGATTGTTGTGGACGCGATCTGGACGTACGCGCCTTCCAGAAGTACGACGCCTTGGTCATTACCCCTAATCGAGCATGTGCCCAGGTTCAGCGTCGCATTGCCTCTCACGCGGAAGCCATTTCCGGTATTGTTCTCGACGGTGCAATCGAAAGCGTTGAGGTGCGAGTGTCGCGCCAGGCCCACGCCGTTGCCGTTGTGCCGCGACGCGAATGTTCCGCGCGCCGAGCTGTCGCTGACGAGGGTCAGCCCCACTTCATTTCCTTCCATGGTGTCGCCATCGAGTACCGCCGTTGAATTCTGTACGATGATGATGCCGCTCCCGTCCGTCGCGCCTCGGATCGTATTGCGGTTCAGCCGGCACAAGGACACCTCGCCGCAGCCAATGCCACTGGTTCCTGAGACACCGTCGGCGCCAGTGTTGATCGTGAAGTCATTGATCGTGACGCTTCGCGAATCAAGAATATCGAGCACGTCGAGTGTGCCGCCCGAGGCGTCAGTGATCGATGCGTGGTTTACCGCCGTCAGAGTGAGTCGATCGATGCTCTGAATGACCACGTTCTCCCGGCAGGTCCCCGAGACCAGGATCGTCGCAGGTCCCTGCGAGTCGGAGTCCTTCACGGCTTTCACTGCCGCTCGGATGCTGGTCAGCCCGGTGTGTTGGCCGCAGTTGACTCGTAGCGTTTCCGCATTAGCGGTTGCTGCGGCTGCTACCAGAGCGAGTGATATCGCCAACTTCCTCGCAATCGTTAAGCGCAACATAGGTCCCCCTTAGGTTCTTTCGTCCTGTGGGCACAATTGAGGCCGTGCTGAATGGTCAAGAGCCGGGCGCAGCCGGTTCGGGTACTGAGAAATCCGATGGGGAATGCGAAAATTGTGGTACCCGAAAGGCGCCGCGGGGACTCCTATGAGTAGGAGATGCGGAATCTTCGTACCATGATGTAGCCATGGCCGACCGGAAGAGGACGCTCGTCGAGAAGCTCTTTGCAGAGCATCGGACCGCCCTGCAGGGCTTCTTTCAGCGACGCATACGGGCCAAGGCCGACGCACCCGACCTGGCGCAGGAGGTGTATTTGCGAATGCTGCGGGTCAGCGACTCGGATGCGATCCGCAATCCCGAGCTCTATCTGTATACGGTCGCCAACAATCTCGTGAAGGAACACGCGGTGTTGGACCGCCGCCAGGCGAGCGACGTGGATATCGATGACGCGACCGTGCAGCAGCAGTTGGGAGACCTGCCGGCATTTGACGGGGAGCTGGACGCGACTCAGAGAATCCTGCGGCTGCGCGTCGTGCTCACTCAGCTCTCGCCGAAATGTCGTGCCGCGGTCGTGCTTGCACTACAAGCACGGTCTTCACTACCAGGAGGTCGCCGAGCGACTCGGCGTGTCTGTCCACATGGTGAAGAAGTATCTGGCGCAGGCGCTCGTGCATTGCCGGCGCCGCATGGCGCGACTGGCGTGAACCCATGACACCGAGTGCAGAACAGATTCGAACTGCCGTTTCCCAGCAGGCTGGGGATTGGTTCGTGATGAATGAGGCCGGGACGCTCGACGCATCTGAGCGCGCTGCGTTCGTCGCCTGGCTCAAGGCCTCGCCGCTTCACGTGCAGGAATACCTGGGTATCGCCTTGGTCGCACGCGATCTGCCGATCGCTGCGGACGATCCGAAAGTGTCAGTGGAAACCCTACTCAGCGAGGCGCTGGCGGACAAAGACGACACCATCGTATCGTTGGATCAGTCGATGCCGACGCGCGAGCCGCTGGTGAAGCGCTCGGTGGCTGTGCGGGGCTGGTCATTTGCCGCGCCTGCCGCGGCCGCCGCGGTCGTTCTCCTGGGCATTGGGATCTGGTGGGCGCGCGACGGGGAATTCCTGGGCTTGCCGAAGACGTACCGGACCGCCCACGGCGAACAGATGGTCAGGCAACTCCCGGATGGCTCACTGCTCCACCTCAACACGGACTCCGCCGTCACCGTCCGCTACTCCGGTTCCGAACGTCTCGTCGAGGTCGACAAGGGTGAGGCGCTTTTCGACGTGGCGCATGACAGCAAACGAAGGTTCCACGTAGCGGTAGGCGAGGGGCAGGTCGTGGCCGTCGGCACCCAGTTCGATGTCTATCGCAAGCCCGACTCGGTCGTGGTAACCGTCGTCGAGGGCACCGTTGCCCTATTTGCCGGCAATGCCGTGCCGACGGGGAGCACAGCCGTTCTTCCGGAGCACGCGCTGCGAGTCAGTGCCGGATACCAGGTCCGTATTGACGCCGGAAGCGGGTGGGGCCAGCCTATAACGGTTGACGCGCAAGCGGCTGTCGCTTGGCTGCACCGGGAAATCGTGTTCCAGGCGCGGCCATTGGGTGAGGTGGCGGACGAGTTCAATCGTTACAGTCAAATTCCAATAGAGATTGACGATCCTGCCCTGCGAGCCCTGTCCGTAAGCGGCCTGTTCAACGCGTATGACACTGACTCATTCGCGACATTTCTGCAGACACTGGACGGAGTAGCGGTACAGAGAACTCCAAGCCGCATCCGCGTTTTCAATGTATCGACCGAGGAGCTTCCGTCAGCGGATCGCTGACCGACCACTTTCCAGCTGATTGGGGATGACATCAGTGCAACGCCTGCTTGCATTCATCTGCTGCCTCCTCGTGGTGTCGACGGGCCATGCGCAGTTGACGGCCTCGCTGCCAGTCGACATCGCGCCCCAACCATTGGCACAGGCGCTCGTGGTGTTCGCCAGAGAGACCGGCCTACAACTCGGGTACGAGTCGGAAATCGCAGCGACACTGGAATCAAAAGGCGCGCGAGCTTCGCAGTCAGCGGCCGAGGCGCTCACCCAGTTGCTTGACGGCACTGGCTTGAGGTTCGAACTCCTCAACGACCGAACGATGCACATCTACGCGCCGCCCACAGTCTCGACGTCCGCAACCGCCAAGCCGCCCGCTGGGACGCTAAGGCGAGGTCTGACCCGCAACGAGTTTCAAGCTGCCGGACTCGGAGAGATTCTCGTAACCGCCACGCGACGTGAGGAGCCGGTCAACGAAGTACCGATGAGCATTGCCGTGTGGACTCAGGAGGCGATGGAGGCTTCGGGCGTGAAGGGCATGACCGAAATCGGTGCGCTGACCCCAGGCGTCGAATTCGATTTCAGCTCGGACCTCGGCGACTGGTACACGAACATCGTCATTCGCGGTGTCACACAAATGTACGGGAGCACGACCGGTGTTTTTCTTGACGACACACGGTTGCCCACGGTGCGCGGCAAGAACTATTTGCGTTCGTTTCCTTTTACGTTTGATCTCGATCGCGTCGAAGTATTGCGCGGGCCGCAGGGCACGTTGCTGGGAGAAGGCACGGAAGGTGGGGCGGTTCGTTTCATTACGAATCAGCCAAGCCTCACTTTGTTCAGCGGTCTTGCGCGCACCGAATTTGCGATGACAGCGCAGGGTGACCCGAGCTACGAAGTGGGTGCTGCGGTCGGTGGGCCTATGATCCCCGACGTCCTTGGCTTTCGCGTGAGTGGCTGGTATCGGTCTGAGGGCGGCTACGTCGATCGAGTCGATCCGTTTACGGGCACCATTGTCGATGACAACGCCAATCGATCCGCAATCAGCAGTGTCCGAAGTGCACTGACGTACGCCCCAACAGAGTCGCTCCGCTTTACAACCTCACTGGACTACCAGTCGGTCGACATTCGCGATCCCGCGTCCTTTTACACTTACCTGTCAGACCCCAAGGCTGGGGAACTACGAAATGGCCGCCTTCTGCAGCAACCTTACGACGACACACACTACCTGGCCTCAATCAAGCTCGCCGCCAACTTTGGCACCATCGATCTCAGCGCCGTGACTTCATACTTCTACCGAGCGGGAACCGCCACGATCGATCTGACCAACAGTTTTGACTACGGGAGCCCTCTGGGTCCCGGATATCCGGTCGACTACTCGGATGCTCTGAAGACTCGGGTCGAACTGACACAGAGGGTGTTTTCGCAGGAATTGCGACTGATGTCGGCCGATCCAAATGCGGCGCTATCCTGGGTGGCCGGCCTCTGGTACTCCAGCGAGCGCAATCGCCTGACAAGCAGTGATGTGGACCCGCTGGGCGATGCCCCCGACGCAACCGTCACCGACCGGGCTCAACTTGCGGGCTTTGGGCAGGTTGAACTCAAGATGACAAAGCACCTTGCCGCGGGCGTCGGATTGCGTGTCGAGCGCACCACATCTGATTCCGCGACCGAGGCGCCGCCGATCTCGCGCGCCGAAGTTGACGCAACACCGGTGGCGCCGAGATTCGAACTGACCTATCAAACCGATGAAGGCGATCTCCTCTACCTGTCAGTGGCGAAGGGGTACGGGAGCGGGGGTACTTACGCGACAGTGAATGACTGCACCGGCGCGCCGGGGCGATACGCCCCTGATACTGTCTGGAGCTACGAGATTGGCACCAAGGCGGCTTTGCTCGACGGGCGAGCGCAGCTGGATGCCAGTGCATTTCACATCCGCTGGAGCAACGAACTGACCCCTCTAGAAAGCTGTGAGCAAGAACTGGGACCAGGCGGCACCGCGGCGAGCAACGGGTTCGACATCGCGTTGCGGGCGCTCTTGACCGAGCGTGTTACGGCCGGTCTGGGCATTGCCTATACGGACGCGCACTACACTCGGACGGCCAAATTGGGTGACGTGGTGATTGTCCAAAAAGGCGATGCGATCGCCGAGCCGTATCAAGCAACTTCTCCTTGGAGCTTGACGGGATCGATCGAATACCATCTCACCTTCGCCAGCGACGTCACTGTCAGCGTTCGCGCAGAGGATGTGTTTCACAGCCACAATCCGGGACCATTCTATTCGGACGAGCCGACGTCACCGTATTACGCGACAGGAGTCCAAGCAGATCCGTCGACGAACGTTCTCAATCTGCGAGCCGACTGCAAGTGGTCAAGCTTCGACATGGCCTTCTTTCTCAACAACGCCTTGAACTCGCAGCCTACCTTGATGCGCCAAGACCTTTGGGGCGGGACTCTGATTACCGCCGCAACGTTCAGACCACGCACGATCGGCCTCACCGCCAACTGGCGGTTCTGAAAGTTTCGCGACACGGCGCCTGATCGGCTAGGCTCCCCGAACCACGGGGAGAAGCCGATGAACGCATTCAAGCTTCACACAGTCGCGCGATCGATTGCGCCACTCGCCGCACTCGTACTCTCAACGCTCGCCGCAAGCGCGGCCCTTGCAGAGACCGCGCGCCCGCCAGTAGCGCCGGTCCGGCCGGTGACGGACGAGTACTTCGGCACCAAGATCACCGATCCGTATCGGTGGATGGAGAGCATGGACGCGGAGACGGTCGAGTGGATGAAGGCGCAGGGGCGCTACACGCGCAGTGTGCTCGACTCGATCCCCGAGCGCGCCGCGTATCGTGAACAGCTCACGAAGTTCACGAGCGCGTTCGGGTTCGTCAAGTCCTATCAGGCTTTCAGCGGTCGCTCTTTCTATCTGTATCGGGCGCCGGGCTCAGACAACTACGACCTGTTGGTCAAAGAGGGAAGCGGTGCGGCGCGCACCGTGGTCGATGTCGGAGCATTGCGCGCGGCCCACGGTGGTACGCCCTACGCCATCAACTATTTCCAGGCCTCACCGGACGGCAGCAAGGTCGCGGCGGGCATCTCGGAGGGCGGTTCCGAGAATGCATCGCTTTCGGTCTACGACGTAGCAAGTGGGCACGTCGTAGCCGGTCCCTTGAGTCGCGCAGAGTTCGGCGCAGTGTCGTGGACGGAGGACAGTCGGACCGTCTTTCTCAATCGTCTCGCGGACACGAAGGTACTTGCGGAGAAGTACCTCAACAGCATCGCCGCGGTGTGGAACCTGAAGGATGAACCCGTCGCTCTCCTCGGTGCCACTGTCGGCCACGGTCCCCACATCGAGTCGCAGCAGGCCCCCGCGATAGGCATCTGGTCCGGTGCGAGCCACGCCGGAGCAGTTATCTTCAATGGTGTGCAGAACGAGTGGCAGGTGTGGCTGGCGCCAGTGGCCGAGGCCGCGAACCCTGCGGCCCCGTGGCGCCAACTCACCACGTACGCCGACGGCATTACCTGGGCGGAACTTGCCGGCGACAGGATCTTTCTCCTGTCGCACCAGGACGCGCCAACGTTCAAGGTCCTCGCCCTCAACGCGGGTCAGTCACTGACGCAGGCGACCACGATCCTGGCTGCGCGCCCGGACCGCGTGATCGAATGGATTCGCGCCGCGTCGGATGGGCTCTATGTGGCCTCACGCGCCGGAGTCTATTCACACCTGCTGCGGATTCCGCTCGCCGGCGGCGCGGCGGAGGAGATTGCTCTGCCTTTCCAGGGCGATCTGGGCGAAGCGTTCTCCGATCCGACCCGACCCGGGGTGACATTTACGCTGGAGAGCTGGGTGCAGCCCCCGACCGTCCTGCACTACGACCCCGTGACGCGCAAGAGTACCGATCTCAAGCTGGACGCGCGTCCCTCGTTCGATCCTAGCGCATTTG
>CAVOLM010000044.1:0-99477 GCA_963696675.1 uncultured Gammaproteobacteria bacterium
GACAGGGAAATGGAAGACCGCGCTGCAGATGTGCTCGCTGGTCTGCCTGATGCTGGGATATCGCTATTCCATCGATTTCCTGATAGTGAAGACGGAAGTGGACCTCGTGATTGTGGGGATCGGTATCGTGCTGGTGTCTATGTTCTTCTCGCTGGTGAGCGCCTATACCTATGTCAAGTCCTTCATTCGCGCCATCCTGGAGAGGAACAAAGCCAGGGAACAAAGCGTATGAGCAGTCACCATCCCACAGCATTATATGGAGTAACTATGATGAGCCTATTGCGTTTCCTCGCGTGTCTTCCTCTTGTCGCATTGCTCGCAGCCTGTGATCCCACTGCCCAGTCCTACCCCAAGTGGTATTTCAACGAGGGGTATTCTCTCAAGGCCTGTCTGGACAAGGTGGATAACGATCAGGACGGTCTCATGGACTGCGATGACCCGGACTGCGCCTACTTTGCGAACTGCCTGGCCCGCGGCCCGGAAACCTCCGACCAGAGCTGTTCCGACGGGTACGACAACGATTCGGATGGGAAGACCGACTGTCTCGACAGCTCCTGCCAGAAAATGGCGGTCTGTGCGACCGGCGAGACGGAAGACAATGATGAAACCTGTTCCGACGGCTATGACAATGACGGTGACGGCTACATCGACTGCAGCGATTATTCCTGCTCCCAGGCCGTCGCGGTAACGGTCTGCGGGGTGAAGGAACCGGAAAATACGAACGCAGCCTGCTCGGACAACAAGGACAACGACAATAACGGCTACATCGACTGCCTGGATTTCGGCTGCACGAAGAATAATCCCGCGGTGACTGTCTGCTGGACAGAGAATAACGAACCGGAAGACACGGAAGAAGGTGCTCCGATGTGAAGGACAATGACCGGAACGGCTACGTCGACTGCAATGAGAAAGGGTGCTGCAAGACGAAAGTGTGCACCGGCAAGGGCACATGCAGAATACGACCCGGACCCTCCTTCCCGCCGGACCCCCCTGGCGGGGCGCTGTGACCACGAAGGGATGGGAACTGCAGGGAGGGCGTCGGAGCCGACTTGCTCGCCGGATGAGAGAGGGGACGATTGGGTGTTGCGAATGAGTGGCTCACGAATCATCCGGAAAACCATGGTTTTCTCTGCAGATTTTCTTCAGGGTATGGCGCTTCTCTTCGTTTTTTCCTGGCTCTTGCGCAAGCCTGTACGCGGAAAGATACCCTCGACCTCGTACCCCGTAAGGTGCCAGACACACCTGTCAAACCGGGTGAACGACTCACTCCGCCAGAATTCGTCAAGAAGCTCCGAGAAAGTCCGGAAATCTTCAGTGTCGAACTTCCGATGTCGGTGACCCCCCGATATCATCCCCGGCTGGATACGTCGTATCAGGGTTCCCTCTCCGTGGGAATCGGGACGAAGGGATATCTCGCCCAGGGGGCTCAGCTTCCCCGGGAAGGACCCTACCACCGCATCCTGCCGCTCGTCCAGTCCCGCGGGACGAGTTATGGTTCGGATAAGCTCGTGAAGGCCCTCCTCCGGGCCGGTGAGAAGGTGGCGAAAAGATATCCCGGCAGCATTCTGAATGTGGGGAACATCACCAAAGGAGGAGGCGGAGCCATCTACTGGAGCTTCTCGCACAACACCGGGCTCGACGCGGATATCGCCTTCTATGCTTTCGACTCGAACGGTCGTCTCTACAAGCCCGACAAGCTCTTCAACTTTCGCTCCGATGGCCGGAGCACTTACGATGACGGGAAATACACCTTTAATCCCACGGAACTGGGAGCTTGTGAAGGCCTGATCACGGACCCGAACATCGACCTCCACTATATCTTCGTCTCCTCGCTCCTGAAGGCAAAAGTGCTCGAGTTTGCCCAGAAGCAGGAGAAAGAATCGCCCCAGCTCATCGCACACGCTTCCCATGTGCTTCTCCAACCGAGCCCCAAACTGCCGCATACCAATCATTTCCATGTGCGCATCTATTGCCCCAAGGAGGACATCCTGGAGGGGTGCCAGAGCAAGAGCAAGCACAGTGCGAACTACAATCCCTGGCCTGGGGAGCTGAATGCCCGCATCGAGACCTCCTGAAGGTGACGAGAGAGAAAGACCCGGAGAGACACGCGAAGGCCCTCATGCTCCTCGGCATTCTCGGCGTTCCGGAAGCTCTGCCGGAGGTCCTGGCTGCACTGGAGAACTCCCATGCGCAGGTGAGGCAGTTCGCGCTCGATGCCCTTCTGCATTTGGGGGAAGAAGAGCATGTGGAGAGGGTCCTTCAGGCGCTGAAGAAGGAGACCGATGCCTATGCGCTCGCGAAGGGTTTCGAGTTCCTCCTGAAATATCCGACTGCTCAGGGGGCCGATTTTATGGGCACTTACCTGAAGGATTCCCGCCAGTATACCGATCTCGTGGGGGAGACCTTCGAGCTGCGGGTCACCGCTTCGGAATATCTGGGCAAAATGGCACAGCTCACCGTGGTTCCCAGGCTCATCGAGATGCTCGACTCCGAGGATGCGCTCTTCCGCAGAAGCGTGGCCCTCGCTCTTGGGCGCCTTACCAACCACACCATCCCGGTGCCCTGGGATGCGGAGGAGTTGCCGAAGGAGGTTCTCCCAGAAGGTCAAGGCGGAATGGGGCACCTGGTGGAAGAGAATCAGAAGTACCCCCGTTCGCATCTGCTCGTGAAAGGTTTCCTGCTCCGGGGCTTTCATGTGCCGACCCTGAATAAGAAAGCCATCTCGGAGCTCGTCTATGCGGTGAACGATCTGCCCCATATCTCCTGGAATGCCCAGGTCGTGCTCATCGACCTGACCGGCAAGGATTCCAAGTGTCTGCAATGGGACAAATACGACTCCTTCACCATCTGGTCCCGTCTGGTGGAGTAGAGGCCCTCTCCGATGACTGAGACATATTCCCGACAAGCGCTGGTGCTCGCCGGCATTCCGGAACAGGATGCGGATATCTTTTATGCCACCGGTCTTCCGGTGCTCGATCCCGTGATTGTCATCCGGGACATTGCCACCGGGGAGACTCAGGTGCTCGCCTCGGAGCTGGAAAAGCCCGAAGTGGTGAAAGCGGGCCGAAACCTGGGTTTCCTCTCCCTGGAAGACTATGCCGACATCGCCCGAATACGCTACGGACATCGTTCCTCTATGGTGTCTGCGCTCTATGCGGCCCTTCGGGAATTGAGCTATGCGGAAGGTGCTCGTCCCGGAGGGTTTTCCTCACGGGTATGCCACGTTTCTCCAGAGCCGCGGTGTGGTCGTGGAGGTGAAGCTTCCCCCGTTCTTCGAGGCGCGTGCCGTAAAGACCCCGAAAGAGCTTGCCTGCATCAGGAGCTGTGCAGAAGCGGCCTGTCAGGCGTTCTCTCTCGTGCGGGAGATGCTGACGACTGCAACCATCGGAGAGGGCGTTCTGAAACTCTCGGACAAACCGCTGACCGCCAGGCGACTTCAGGAGGAGCTCGCCCGTTTCCTCTTCTTCCGGGGATTCACCTCACCGAAGCTCATCGTCGCGGCCGGTCGGGCATCCGTAAACCCCCATGCCTCGAGCTCGGGCCCGCTGAGGCAGGGGCTGCCCATCGTGGTGGATATTTGTCTCCGGTCCCTCGAGAGCCATTACTGGGCCGATATGTCCCGGACCTTCGTCAAGGGGGCCGCCTCGGGTAAAATCCGGCGGATGCACGAGGCCGTGCTCGAGGCGCAACGGATTTCCGCCTCGCTCGTCCGTGATGGAATGGACGCGCAGACGGTTCACCAGAGCGTGGTGGAGCATTTCCTCTTTCGGGGCTTTCCCACCCGGCTGGTGCGTGGTCGGATGCAGGGATTCTTCCGAGTGCCACGGGACATGGTATCGGGCTCGAGGTGCACGAGCCCCCGGGGGTGGGACGGCGTCCTGAACGCCTGGTGAAAGGCAGTGTCATTGCGCTGGAGCCGGGGCTCTACTACCCGGATGCGGGGGGGGTCAGGGTCGAGGATATGTTCGTCGTCACCGTCAACCGGGCAAAGCCCCTCACCACGCATCTCTCACAGGAGCTCGAGATTTCTTGAGCCTCTCTCCTCGGGGCCGATCGGATACCCCCGCAGATTCAATGAATGGATGGGGCAGGGATCTTACCGGAAAGCTGAAAAACCTCCTCCTCTCCGACGAGCTGGAGGAGCCTTCTGACCTGTTCGTAATCGGAATCCTTCGCAGCCATGAAACCGTTCGATCTTGAGGATACCGCTCAGTATCTGTTTCCCTCGTCCGTCTGTGTCAGGGAGAAGAAGGCTTCCTGAAGCCGCAGGGCGAGCTCCGGAGGCATCGTGCTCGCGGCGCAATAAACATCGGAGGATGACGGTCTTTCCGATGATCTTGAGAGTATCCACCGGCTTCCCGAGGGACTTCGCCACATCGAAGGTCCCCGAAAAAGGGCTGCGGCATCCACACGTTTGTCCAGCACGGCATCGAGGGCGATGAGGTGGCTGCCGAGATAGACGAGCTTGCCGAAGAACTTCCCGGGGTCGATTCCCTTCTCCTTGAAGAGCGCGAGCGGATCGAGGAATCCTGAGGCGGAGGAGCAATCCACGAAAGCGAACGTCTTTCCCTGGAGCTCCTCCAGGCTCTCGATGTGGCTCGATCTCGGCATAGATGAAGGCACCCAGGAGCGCAGCCACGCCGCCGGTGACCCAGGCACCCAGGATCAGCGCGGGTGAGTGAAGATGCTGGGCAACAACGTAGGGACTCATGAAGATTCCCGCAGCCCACAACGCCACCCATGACGATCATCGTGGCGTGAAACAGGCCGAGTTTCGGTCCGAGTTGAGCCGTCGGCTCGGCGTCGCTCAACGAGGGAATCTGAGAATGGAGTTCTGCCCAAGGCCTAAGCGTAACCGATCGAGCCATAGGAACAATTACCGCATCGGTACCGCAAATAATTTTGCAGAATCGAGCGGCACAAGAAGCGTCTGTCTTATGGCCAGGCTGAGGGATGAGAGGGGCACGCAACGCTACCAGTCACTCGGATACGCCACTGCACTCGCCGGGGCGGTGCCTATCGCAGCTTCTCGAGCACGGCGCAGTAATGCAGTCTTCTCCCGAACACGAGGTTGAAGAAAGGCGGGTAAAGGTTCATGGACTCGATCGTGTCGACCGTACGCACTGGAAATCTTTGAAGGAAGCGACTCCATGCGGCAGCCGTATGGTACCGAAACAGACACTTGACGCCGTATCCGCTGTTGGCCGCCCAATCCAGGAACGCAACCCTCTGCTGCGCCAGGAATCCATCAATCTTGTGGTCCTTGATGAAAAGGGTCCGTCGCGTGACCCGCAGCGATTCGAAGAACAGATGATCCGGATCGTTCTCGTGGTGCAAAACATCCGCCAGAATGACGACATCCATCGAGTCATCCGGAAATGGCATCGCGCGCCCGTCGTACTCGCGGACTTCGATCGCTTCGCCGCCGCGTTTTTGAGATTCCAGGCCCAGAACGCGAACCCCGGCCGGACAATCCGGTGAACCGAGGATTGCCTTGCCCAGCATTCCGGAGCCGCAACCGACGTCAAGAACGGTGTCGTTCGGGCGCAGATACGACACGATGGTCCTGGACAGAACGGCAATTCGTTTTTGATAGATCGGATCGTGTATCTGGCGAAGTAGGAGGCCAACGAGCGATTTCCTTCCGGTGTTCATTTGGCCTCAGACCAGAAAGGCGATGGGATGGTTTCGGCCCCAACTTTCCGTATATGCGTCCGTACGGCGCCAGTCGAGGCGATCAGTTATGACGTAACTATTTTATAGCTTATGGCGCGCTCGGCGGGATTCGAACCCACGACCCCTGCCTTCGGAGGGCAGTACTCTATCCAGCTGAGCTACGAGCGCGCGGAATTTGCGGAAGGGCGCGAATCATAGCCTCGGCTGCTTTGCTCGTCCATTCAGGGGTTTAAGCTCGCGGAAGGAATCGCTTATACTTGCGCGCCCGTTTTCCGGGTCGCCAATTTCCGGTGCACATGTGAGCGAGAAGCACGACGCCCAGTTCATGAATCATTTCAGTCTCGTGCTCGGGATCCTGATCGCGATCGCCATCGCGCTGTTCGTCATGGCACGCATGGTCGGCGCGGCGACCCAGGTGCAACACGTGAAAGCGGAACAGATGGAAGTGCACGCGGTCGACGCACGCACCAAGCCGTTTGCGCAGGTTGCAGTCGCCGGCGCAGACAACTCGGCACTCGCGGTAACCGAGGAATCCGGGGGCGCGCCCGCCGCGGCAGCGCAGCCCAAGACCGGCGAGGAGGTCTACAACGCCGCCTGTGTCGCGTGCCACGGCGCGGGCATTGGCGGGGCGCCCAAGTTCGGCGACAAGGCCGCCTGGGCCCCGCGCGTCGCCAAGGGCCCCGATGTTCTGCACATGCATGCCATCGAGGGCTTCCAAGGAACGAATGGCCTGATGCCGCCGAAGGGCGGCCGCGTGGACCTGCCCGACGAGGTGATCCGCCTCGGCGTCGACTACATGGTCGAGCACTCGCGCTAAGGATCGGCCATCGACCGCGCGGCGCTGCGTCGCGATCACAGGATTCAACTCTGCGCCGGCGCGCATTCTGCGCGCCGCAACTGGATCGCTTCGGCCAGATGAGTCTCGAGTATCGACTCAGCCTGTTCGAGATCCGCGATCGTGCGAGCCACCTTCAGAATTCGATCGTGAGCTCGCGCTGACAGGTTGAGGCGGCGCATCGCCTGTTCCAGCAGCAGCTCCGCTGGCCGCTTCAGGACGCAATGTCTGCGCACGTCGCGAGTCTGCAGGCGCGCATTGATGGCCTCACCCCGCAACGCTTGCAGCGCTCGCGCCTGCGCCACTCGCCCCGCCACTATGGCGCTCTCATCGCCCACGGCGCCGACTCGCAAGTAAGACGCCTCCGACCGCGGCATTTCGACGTGCAGATCGATCCGATCGAGGAGCGGACCCGAGATTCGCGCGCGGTAGTGCTGGATCTGCATCTCACTGCAGCGGCAGCGGGCGTCGCGATCGCCGAGGTACCCACACGGACACGGGTTCATCGCCGCGAGCAGCTGGAAGCGGGCGGGGAATTCCGCCTGCCGCGCGGCGCGCGAGATCGTGATGCTGCCGGTCTCCAGTGGCTCACGCAGCGCCTCGAGCACGCGCTGCGAAAACTCGGGTAACTCATCGAGAAACAGCACGCCGTTGTGCGCTAGCGAGATCTCGCCGGGGCGCGGGTGTCCTCCCCCGCCGACAAGCGCCGGAGCGGAAGCGGTGTGATGAGGCGCGCGAAACGGGCGCCGGCCCCAGTCACGCACCCGAAACCCCGTCGCGCTGATCGAGGCCACGGTCGCGGTTTCGAGCGCTTCGCGCTCGGTCATGGGCGGCAGAATGCCGGGCAGCCGATGTGCCAGCATGCTCTTGCCCGTGCCCGGCGGACCGATGAAGAGCAGGCTGTGCCCTCCCGCCGCCGCGATCTCCACCGCGCGCTTGGCATGCGCCTGCCCGCGCACGTCGCTCAAGTCTGGATAGCCAAGCGCTGTCCCGCTCACTGTCCGTTCCGGCGCAACAGTGAAGGCGAGTGGCGTCTGTCCCGTGATATGTGCGCAGACTTCGAGCAGATGAGCGGCGGGTGCGATGCGCGCCTCGCGCACCAGCGTTGCTTCATCGAGATTCGCTTTGGGCAGGATGATGCAATGCGCCTGGCGGGCGGCCTGACAGACCGCCGGCAACATGCCGCGCACCGCTCGCAATTCGCCGCTCAATGAAAGCTCGCCGTAGAACTCGCAGGCGGCGAGTGCTTGAGCCGGTATTTGCTCGGACGCGACCAATACGCCGAGCGCGATCGGCAGATCGAATCGCCCGCCTTCCTTGGGTAGGTCAGCCGGTGCCAGGTTGACCGTGATGCGGCCAGCGGGAAATTCAAACTGTGCAGTGGCGAGCGCCGAGCGCACGCGGTCCTTGCTCTCTTTGACCACGGCTTCGGGTAGTCCAACGATGGACAGGGCCGGGAGCCCCGCGCCGAGATGCACCTCGACGGCCACCTGCGGGGCTTCCATTCCGTACTGAGCGCGGCTCAGGACCGTTGCCAACATTTGCAGCCCTCCATGGCCGCGCAGCGTCAGGGTTGAGCTACTTCTGGGTTTCGGCCTCGAGCTCGCGGATCCGTGCCTCGAGCGCCTCGATCTTCTCGCGGGTGCGGCGCAGGACAGCGGCCTGCACATCGAATTCGCTACGGGTCACCAGGTCCAGACGCGCCAGGCCTGACTGCAGCACCGATTTGAAGTTGGTCTCGAGATCACGCTTGAGAGCCTGCAGGCTCTCGGGAACCGAACCCGCGAGACGTCGCGCCAAGTCGTCGATGATTTTCGGATCCATGAGTGTTCCTTCAGATGTGGCACGCAGCATCGAAATACGCTCATCGGCCGTCAAGTCCTGCTCCCGATCAATGCACGGGGAGCAAATCGACGCGCCAAAACAGTGCGGACAGCGCACGAGTCAGTCCTCGCGGGCGGTAAGCGACTGATTCCGCGACCCCCGAGCACCCTGAATTTCCGTGGCATAGAAGCTGCATCGGGAGCTGCGCGCAGCTTAGTGCGCTCAGGAGGTATCAGCACCGCGTCGAATCTGCGCGGACCGCACAGAAATTCATGAAGCTCGTGGCGGCGATCATCAAGCCATTCAAGCTCGACGACGTGAGGCGTGCGATTGCCGACCTGGGCCTGCAGGGGCTGACCGTCACCGACGTGCTTGGACTGGGGCAACAACCGGTGCACCGCGAGTTTTACCGCTCCGCCGAGTACCCGATCGACCTCGCGCCGCGCACCAAGATCGAGGTCGCGGTCGAGGATGCGGTGCTCGAGCCGGTGATCGAAGCGATTGGCAACGTCGCACGCACCGGCCAGAAGGGCGATGGAAAGATTTTCGTGCTCGATCTCGTGCAAGTCGTGCGCATTCGCACCAACGAGATCGGCGCGGCAGCCATATGAGCAGAGAACCGGCAAACGAGGAGTAACCGTGCAACACCTAACCGCAGACCCTTACTTTCTCCGGCTCGTGCGCAGCCAGTCGCGCCGCTGGTTCACGCTGCCGATCCTGGCGGCGCTGGCCGTCCTGTTGCTGCCGGCGCTCGGCTTTGCACAAGACGCGGCCGCAACAGCGCCACCGCCCTCACCCAACAAGGGCGATACCGCCTGGATGCTGACCTCAACGGCACTCGTGCTGTTGATGTCGGTTCCAGGACTGGCGCTCTTCTACGGGGGCCTGGTGCGCACCAAGAACATGCTGTCGGTGCTGATGCAGGTCTTCGTCGGCTTCTCGTTGATCACGGTGTTGTGGTGCGTGTACGGCTACTCACTCGCCTTCACGACCGGAAATGAGTTTGTCGGCGGAATGAGCCGCCTGTTCCTGAAGGGCACGTTCGATTCCGCCGCGGGCCTGTCGCTCGGCGCGACCTTCAGCAAGGGAACGCCGATGTACGAACTGGTGTTCGTCGCGTTCCAGGCGACCTTCGCAGCCATCACCTGCTGCCTGATCCTCGGATCGCTCGTCGAGCGCATCAAGTTCTCCGCGATCCTCCTGTTCCTGGTGATCTGGTTCACCTTCAGTTACTGCCCCGTTGCGCACATGGTCTGGTTCTGGGCGGGGCCGGATGCGTACACCTCGCCGGATGTGGTCGATGCCACGAACAAGACGGCGGGTCTGCTCTGGCAGTGGGGCGCGCTCGATTTCGCGGGCGGAACGGTGGTGCATATCAATTCCGGCGTCGCCGGCCTGGTGGGTGCTTTCGTGCTCGGCAAGCGCATCGGTCTCGGGCGTGAATCGATGGCGCCTCACAACCTGACCCTGACGATGGTGGGCGCCTCGCTCCTGTGGTTCGGGTGGTTCGGTTTCAACGCCGGCTCCGCGCTCGAAGCCAACGGCTCGGCTGCGCTCGCGTTCCTCAACACCTACCTCGCCACCGCATGCGCAGTGCTCTCATGGATGTTCGTGGAATGGATCGTCAAGGGTAGGCCCTCGATGCTCGGCGCCGCTTCGGGCGCCGTCGCGGGTCTAGTCGCGATCACGCCGGCCGCCGGCAACGTCGGCATTCCCGGCGCGTTCGTCATCGGGCTCGCGGCAGGCGTGGTCTGCCTGTGGGGCGTCACTGGCCTCAAGAAGCTCATCAAGGCGGACGACTCACTCGATGTGTTCGGCGTCCATGCGGTGGGCGGAACGCTGGGCGCGCTGCTCACGGGAATCTTCAATGCGCCGCAGCTCGGCGGGCCCGGACTCGTCACCGACTGGGTGACGGTGCAGATCGGCTACCCGGGCATCTGGGCGCAGTTCCTCATCCAGGCCAAAGCCGTGGGGCTCGTAATTGTCTGGACCGCCGTTGTCGCGTTCGTGGCCTTCTGGATCGTGAAGCTCCTGATCGGGCTGCGCGTCAGCGAGGAAGAGGAGCGCGAGGGGCTCGACATCACGGCCCACGGCGAGCGCGCTTACACAAGCTAAGCTCTTGATCTACCTTACCTTTACTGGCCATGCCGCCCGCTGAGGGCGGCATGGCCCCAAGGCCACTGTTAAACTGCGGCGCCGTAGAGTTTGAGATCGCTGCGGCGCACCGCTCCACGAGGTCAATCTATGAAGCTGGTCACAGCGATCATTAAGCCGTTCAAGCTCGACGATGTGCGTCAAAGCCTTGCGGAACTCGGCATTCAGGGAATCACTGTGACCGAGGTCAAAGGTTTCGGACGGCAGAAAGGCCACACTGAGCTGTATCGTGGCGCCGAGTACGTGGTCGATTTTCTCCCCAAGGTGAAAATCGAGCTGGCGGTGCCGGATGACCGGGTCGAACAGGTCCTGGAATCGATCACTGCGGTCGCCCGCACCGGGAAGATCGGCGACGGCAAGATCTTCGTGATGGACCTCGGCCACGCGGTGCGAATTCGCACCGGGGAGACAGACGCGAACGCGCTATAGCGAGCGTGTTGCGGCATCCTCCCCGGAGTTGGAGGATCGGAAAATGCTCAAGCGAATTACCTGGGGTTTGCTGCTGGCCAGCCTGTCGATGGCGGCTTCAGCCGACGTATTCCGCTGGGTCGACACTGAGGGCCGGGTGCACTACAGCGATCGCCCGGAAGTCGAAAACGCAGTGCGCGTCGTCGGCGTTTCCACGCACGCCTCCGATTCGGCCGCCATCGCCGCGCGCATGCAAGCCGAAAGCGACCAGCGTGCCAAGCTTGCCGCCCAGGAAACACAGCAGGCTGCTGACCAGAACGCTGCCAAGGCCGTGCAGAAGGACGTCGGCAAGTCACGCGAGGATCAGTGCAAGGAAGCCAAGGAGCGCTATCGCGTCGCCATCGAATCGCAGAAGCTCTACCGCGTCGGCAAGGACGGCGAGCGGCAGTACCTCACCTCGCAGGAAATCGACGAGGCACGCCTGAACTCCCGCAAGGACATGGATACGGTCTGCGGTCAGGCCGGCAGACTGAGCCCCAACCAACGTTCCTGCAGCGGGCCTGCTAGAGTGTCCGCCCGCGCAGCGCCCGGACTTCTCCCGGCGCGCTGAGCATCCATCCACGCGTTCGGAGCGCTGACATGCGCGTAGGCTTCATCGGGCTCGGCGCCATGGGCCGATACATGGCGGCCAATCTTCACCAGGCCGGTTTGCTCACCGCAGTTTTCAATCGCACCCTGGCGAAGGCCGAGACCTTCGCACGGGAAACAGGTTGTGCAGCGGTGCGCTCTCCGGCGGACCTCCCCAGGCATTGCGACACGGTCGTCGTGTGCGTGTCGGCGGACCCTGATGTACGGGAAATCATCGACGCACTGGCGCCGGCGCTGCCGCGCGGCGCATTGGTCATCGATTGCTCGACGGTCAGCGCCCCCACCGCGCGGGAAGTCGCCGGACAACTCTCCGCCGTAGGGGTCGATTTCCTCGACTGCCCGGTCAGTGGCGGCGTCGAAGGCGCGCGGGATGCGACGCTTGCGATCATGGTGGGCGGCGAGCCGGCCGCATTCGAGCGCGCACAGCCGGTGCTCCGCGCCATGGGAAAGACGGTCACGCATCTGGGACCGAGTGGTGCAGGTCAGGCGGCCAAAGCCACCAACCAGATCATGTGCGCCGGCGTGATCCAGGCCGTCGCGGAAGCCATGGCCTTCGCGCGTGCCGAGGGTCTGCCGCTCGACAAGCTCATCGACACTCTGAGCAAGGGCGCGGGTTCCAGCTGGTACTTCGTCAATCGCGCGCCGAACATTGTGCGTGGCAGCTTCCCGGCTGGGTTCCGGGTGCGACTGCACGAAAAGGACCTCAAGATCTGCCGTGAAATGGCCGCAAGCCGCGGCGTGCAGTTGCCGGTGATCGAAATGACCCTGGTGCACTACCGGCGCCTGATCGAGCAAGGATTCGGCGATGAGGACATCTCGAGCCTGTACCGCCTCAAGGCGGCGCTTTTCGACGAGGCGCGGGCTGCGGGACGTTCCGCGGCCAGCTGAGCCATGAACCGCCCGGTACCCGACTCTCCCGCGGCACCGGCGCCCTCTTTCTACCTGCCGGACTTCTGCGCCACCCTGACGGTGCTCGCCGTCGTGTTGATCGCGGAACTCGTGGCCCTGGTGCTGACGCTCGCGCGCGAAGAGCTGAAACATGGGTTCTGGATCGACCTCGCACGCACTTCCCTCTTCCTGCTCTGGATCAGCCTGAGCAGCGCAGCGGTGTTGTGCTATACCCGCCCCCTGCTAGCGCGCATGAGTGTGCAACGCGCTTCAGCCGTGTCGCTCGGCTTGCTGCTCGCGGTGACGCTGATCATTTCGGAGGTCACGTTCTGGCTGGGGCAGCGCTGGTTCGGCGGCCTTGATAGCAGTGTCGGGAGCCTGTTCCCGACCGGTCACGCGAATTTCCTGCTGCGAAACCTGCTGATCTCCTTCATCGTGAGTGCCCTGGCACTGCGGTATTTCTACATTGCGCACGAGTGGCGGCGCACGGTGGAGAGCCGTGCGCGCCTGCGGATCGATGCGCTCCAGGCGCGCATCCGTCCGCATTTCCTCTTCAACAGCATGAACACGATCGCCTCCCTCACCCGTTCGAACCCGGCCATGGCCGAGGAGGCGGTGGAAGACCTGGCGGACCTCTTCAGGGCCAACCTGCGCGAAACGCGCACGCAGATTCCCCTCAAGGAGGAACTGGAGGTCGCCCGCCTGTATCAGCGCATCGAGGAGCTGCGGCTCGGGCCACGTCTCAAAGTGAAGTGGAACGTGCAGGCGCTGCCGATGGACACGCTGGTGCCGAGCCTGGTGGTCCAGCCGCTGCTGGAGAACGCGATCTATCACGGCATCGAGCCGTTGCCGGATGGCGGCACCGTCGTCGTGAGCGGCGCGCGCAATGGCGAGATGCTCGAGCTCTCGATCGCCAACCCGGTGCACAAGGACCCGGGCAGCAGCCCGCGCAGCGGCAACCGCATCGCGCTCGACAACATCCGCGAGCGCCTCGAGCTCGCCTACCAGGGTCGCGCACGGATGGATGTGGAGAATCGCGGCGATGAGTACGTCGTGAAGCTCACCTTCCCGCGCGTGCATCCGGCCGAGGTGGCGGTTCGATGAGGGTCCTGATCGTCGACGACGAGCCGCCCGCGCGCGAGCGTCTGAAGCGGCTGCTGGAGGAAATCGACGCCTGCGAGCTCGCGGGCGAGGCCGGCAATGGCGCCGAGGCCATCGCACTCGCCGTGCGCCTCGCGCCCGACGTGGTGCTGATGGACATTCGCATGCCTGGAATGGATGGCGTCGAAGCGGCGCGCCATCTTGGGCAGCTCGATGAGCCGCCGGCGATCATTTTCATCACGGCGTACGATGAGTACGCGCTGCGGGCCTTCGATACCAGCGCCGTCGGGTACCTGCTGAAGCCCGTTCGGCGCGAGAAGCTTGCCGACACGCTGACACGCGCGGCGCGGCTCACCAAGCCGCAACTGGCGGCGATCGCCAAGGCCGCCGCTCCGAGGCAGCGACGCACGCATCTTTCGGTCCGCATCCGCGGCGAGCTGCGCCTGATCCCGATCGAAGACGTGCTCTATTTCCTTGCCGACCAGAAGTACGTCACGGTGCGCCATCGTGGCGGCGAAGATCTCATCGAGGAGTCCCTGAAGTCCCTCGAAGAGGAATTCGACCCGGACTTCCTGCGCATCCACCGCAACTCGCTGGTCGCCGTCCGGCATATCGCCTCCATCGAACGCTCCGGCGAGGGTCAATACTCGGTGCGACTGCGTGGCGTCGAGAGTGATCTGCCGGTCAGTCGCCGTCTGGCGACGGAAGTGTTGCGCAGATTCCGCGGTTGAGACCGTGAGCCGGCTCGCCCGCGGCGCGCGCGAGATGCAATGGCCGCAGCGCGGCGTCATACTAGTCGCGCATTCCGGACCCCTTCGCTTCTCCACATGGATCAGCAAACCGTTTCACCGCCCGACGGCCCCTTGCCGTCCGCGGAAGGCGATCGTCGCCACGCGGAGCGTCGGCAAGAGAATCGCAACAAGCTCGAGCGCGTCTCGATACGCGGCCTGCTCGCCGTGCTCCTCGCCTGCATCGCGATCGGTTTCGCCGCGTTCGCGATCTGGCAGGCCGCCCGCGCTGGCCGAACGCTCACGGACATTCGCGATCAGCAGTCGCAGCTCGTTGCGGACAATGCGAAGTTGCGCGAAGAGCTCGCCACACTGGCGGGCCGCATCGATGCCAACACCAACCGGGTCGAAGAGCTCGGCACCCTCGGGCCGCGGCTTTCAGAGCTCGGCGACTCGCTTCGCGGAACTGCGTGATCGCACCGAAGGAGCGCAACGCGCCTGGACCAATGCAGAGGCGCACTACCTCCTGGAAATCGCCAACCGGCGCCTGACACTCGATCACGATTGGGGTTCGGCGCTTGCGGCGCTGGAAGCAGCCGATGAGCGACTGCAATCCCTCAAGGACCCGTCCCTCAACCCGACGCGACGCGCCCTCGCGTCCGAGATCCAGGCGTTGCGCAATGTCGTGCAGCCCGACCTGCCGGGTATTACTTCACGCCTTGCGAGTGCGGAAGAGATTGCGGGCTCTCTGCCCGTGCTGGGGGCAATCCAGGAGGACTACTCGCCCGATCGCCCAGTCGCTGGCTCCCCGCCCGGACTGGCGCGCGCCTGGCAGGTGATCCGCGCATCACTCGTCGGCATGGTGAGTATCCGCCGGATCGGCGCTGACGCGGTCGAGCTCGTTTCCTTCGAAGAGCAGACGGTGAGGCGCGAGCACATGCAGCTGCTGCTGTTCGCGACCCGCCTTGCCGCAGCCCGTGGCGATGAAGAGAGCTACAAGGCGAATCTCGCAGCGGCACGGGTGTGGCTCGAGCAGGTGTTCGACCCGGCGGACACGCGCGTTGCGAACCTGCGCCAGGAGCTGGCGATGCTCGACAAAGCCCCGATCACGCCGGCACTCCCGGACATCTCCCGGTCGCTGAAGCTTCTCGAAGCGCATGACGCGCGCACGCGGGGCCGCACGTGAGACGCACGGCGTATCTCATCGGTGTGCTGATTGCCGCGGCTGCGATCGCCTCGGCCCTGCGCGTCGATGCCGGGTATGTTGCGATCAGCTTCCTCGGCGTGCTCATCGAGATGTCAGTGGTCACGCTGGTGCTGCTGATTCTCGCGACGTTCCTGCTGCTGTGGCTGCTCGTCAGTTTGGTGCGAATGCGCAAGCTCCGTCGCGAAGCGCAGGCTGCCAAGCGCGATCAGCGCGCTCGCCTCGACCTTGCACGCGGCGTATTCGAACTTGCGGAGGGCAACTGGCCGACTGCGGAGATCACGAGCACGCGCAGCGCGCGCGACAACGTGCAGCCCGCCGTGAACTACCTGATTGCGGCGCGCGCGGCGGATCTGCAGGGCGCGCACGAGCGCCGTGCCGGATGGCTGCGCATGGCACGCGAGGCCGCGCCCGACGAGATCGCGCCGGTGCTCGTGACCCAGGCGGAGATGCAGCTCAAGAATGGGCAGTTCGAGGCCGCACGCGCGACCTTGCAGGAACTCGATGCCTCCGGTCACCAGAATCCGCGGGGCCTGTTGCTGCTGGCGCGGCTGTATCGGCAGTCGGGCGAGTTCGAGAAATTGCGCGCGCTCGAATCGAAACTGCGCGGTGCGCGCGGCGTTCGTGCCGCCGCGGTCGATGAGCTGATGGATCAAGCCTACCTCGAGATGCTGCGAGTCGCGGCCGAGAGTGGCAACGCTGAGCGGCTGGATCGCGCCTGGAACGATGCTTCCAAGCCCGCCACGCGCCGCCCTGACATCCTGCTCGCGTACGCGCGTGGCGCAATGAAATGTCGCAATCACGCCGCGGCAGAGAAGGTGCTGAGGGACTTCCTCGATGATGAGTGGAACGATGCGCTGGCGGCGCTTTACGGCGAGCTGGAGCTGCCCAACCCCCTCGAACCTCTCGCAGTCGCTGAGAAGTGGCTGCGCTCACGTCGCGAGGATCCAGTGCTCCTCGTGAGTTGTGCGCGGCTCAGCATGCGCGCGGAGCTCTATGGCAAGGCACGCAGTTACCTCGAGACCAGCCTGATGATCCGGCGCGATCCGGTGACGTATCAGTTGCTCGGGACTCTGCTCGATGAGCTCGGCGAGAAGGAGCATGCGGCTCGCGTATTGCACGACGGTCTTGCCATGGCCATCGGCCGCAAGGCGAATCTGCCCAAGATCAAGCTGCGCCGCACGCAGATCCGCGCCGACGGCGGTGGCTGGCGCACCTGAGCACTTCGGGTGACCTTACCCGCCGCGCTCACGCATCTTCGCGAGCGCA
Source organism: uncultured Gammaproteobacteria bacterium (assembly GCA_963696675.1). Taxonomy (GTDB): domain Bacteria; phylum Pseudomonadota; class Gammaproteobacteria; order Steroidobacterales; family Steroidobacteraceae; genus DATBVX01. The sequence goes on from CAVOLM010000044.1 coordinate 16,736, forward strand.
TCCGGAGCGTACTCGAAGGAATCGAAGTGCAGGCGCTCCGGAGGTAATCCCCGTCGCAGAGCGCCGCTCTTGATTGCTTCCACCAGGGCCGGCGGGCCGCTCGTGTAGATCTCCACGCCACTCATGTCCGGATACGTATCGAACACGCTTTCGTGCACGAGGCCGCGCCGACCGGTCCATGAATCCTCGGCCTCGAGGTCCGACAGCACCGGCGTGTAGCGAAGACTTGGGTGCGCTTTCGTCCACTGTTGTACGAGATCGTGCTGGTAGAGGTCGGCGAGTTTCCTCGCGCCCCAGAACAGGTGCAGGCTCCGCGACAGGCCTTTCTCCAGGATATGCCGGATGATCGCCTTGAGCGGCGCGAATCCCGTGCCGCCGCCGATCAGGAGCGCCGGCGTCTTAGCGTCGTGCCCAGGACCGAAACCATAACCGAACTGGCCAAGCGGCCCTTCGATGCGCAGCAACGATCGCTCCTCGAGGTCGGCGAACACCCGCTGCGCTGAACTCCCCGCCCGGCGCGCGTCGTACATGGAGCTCGAGCGGACGGCTGTCGTGCGGCGGGCTCGCAATCGAAAAACTGCGCCGCCGCTCGCCCGCCAACATGACGTCGAGGTACTGCCCCGGCAGGTAATGGAACGCCTCGATCGCCGGCAATTGCAGATAGAGCGCCATCACGTCGGGCGCCAGCAGTTCCTTGCGCGCGATACGACAGGGAAGGTCCTTGATCTGGATGTCGTCCGCGAGCCGGATCTCGCGGATGTTGACGGTGACGTTGCTGGTCGGGCGCGCCTCGCAGAGCAAGGCGTAGCCCTGTTGCACTTCCTCGGTCGTGATGCCGAGAGGTTGCCCGAACGGATAGCGGATCGAGCCCGACAGGATCTTCGCGCGGCAGGACGAACAGCTGCCGCCCTTGCAGCTGTGCGGCAAGTTGATGCCGAGGTTCAGCGCCGCGTCGAGGATCGACTCGTTGGGGCGCACGCTGAACGTGCGCCCTTCGGGCAGAAGAGTGACGTGGTGAGGGGTTCGTCAGCCGGGTTCACACCCGGAGTTTAGTGCTTTGCGGATCTCAGGCACCTTCCGACGCTTTGCGTCCGCGGAAGATTTTCGCGACGGCGCCGCCGAGAGCCGCAAGGCCGAGGATGATGAACTTCTTGAATGCCAGCAGTAGTACGCCGAGCTTGGCAAAGAGCCCCGCCTTCGCCGCGAGACCGCCGGCAACCAGCGCGCCCAGTCCGTACGCCGCCATGCGATCCGTGCCGTGCTTGTAGTCTTCGTAGCGGTACCCTTCGTTAAAGCTCGCGACCCGCAGCAAGTCTTTCATGTCACGTTCGATGCTGGCGAGCTGCGGCATGGAGGCGACCGCGTTCATGGATAGCACGCCTTCTCGGCCCAGAACCCTGACGTCGTAGTTGAGCGTATGGACGTCGCTCGAGCCGAACTTGAGCTCCTTCGCCCAATAGAGCTTGCGCGCCAGGTCGTCGTAGTGCGGCGGTTCCGCCCATCCCAGGAGCTCGATCGGCTCGTAGCCCTGGCCGGTACGTTCCTTGTTGGCGTCGTGGGTGCCCTCTTTCATGTCCTTGAGCAGATCGTTGTAGTCGATCTTCTTCGCGTCGGCATCATCGACGTGCCCGTCGTCGAGGTAAGTGACGATCACAGCCCAGCCGGTGTCCTCGAATGGATCGACATTAGCCGGCACTACGGCACCCAATGTTTCTGCGCCCGGCGGATTTCCCCAGGCAACGAGGAGCTTCTCGGTCTCGGCGGGATCGAGGTATCGATAGCTTTGCACCAGGTGCAGCGTCGCCACCTTGTTGGGCAGCAGAACATCGCCCGTCTGGTACTTGAGCTCCGGCGGGTGGAACTGTTCTTCGGGTGCTTCAGCGGCCGGCGCGGAATCCTCTGGCGCAGGTACCGAATCCTGCTGGGCGTAGGCGGAATTCACCACGCCCAGCAGGCAGCAGAGCAGAATTCGCTTCATCGATCTCTCCCCGATCCGAGTGAATTGAAACGTGCACGCCAGCCGCGGTTCGGCGTGCCCCGTACACACGTCATCTCCCGGCGAGCGACCGTACTGGCCCTGCCATGGGCTGTCTGTGAACTGCTCCACTATGTCAAAGGCTTGTCTATCCCGAGCTCGTCCCACAGGGCATCGATCTTCGCGATCACCTCGGGCGACATAATGATCGGCCGGCCCCAGGTGCGGCTCGTCTCCCCCGGCCACTTGTTGGTCGCATCGAAACCGATCTTGGAGCCCAGCCCCGACACCGGCGAAGCAAAGTCGAGGTAGTCGATGGGCGTGTGTTCCATGATGACCGTGTCGCGCGCCGGGTCCATGCGGGTCGTCATGGCCCAGATCACGTCCTTCCAGTTGCGCGCATCGACGTCATCGTCCGTGACGATCACGAATTTCGTGTACATGAACTGCTTGAGATATCCCCACACGCCCATCATCACCCGCCGCGCGTGACCGGGGTATTGCTTGCGGATCGTCACCACGGCGAGCCGGTACGAACAGCCCTCCGGCGGCAGATAGAAATCGGCGACCTCGGGAAATTGCTTCTGCAGGAGCGGCACGAACACTTCGTTGAGCGCAAGCCCGAGGATCGAGGGCTCATCAGGCGGTCGCCCGGTGTAGGTGCTGTGATAGATCGGTTGCTCGCGATGCGTGATGCGCTCGACCGTGAACACCGGGAATTGCTCGACTTCGTTGTAGTAGCCGGTGTGATCGCCGAAGGGGCCCTCGGGCGCGTTGTCACCCGGGCGGATGAAACCTTCGAACACGATTTCGGCATTCGCAGGAACCTGCAGGTCGTGACTCAGGCATTTCACGAGCTCGGTGCGACTGCCGCGCAAGAGGCCCGCGAACGCATATTCGGAGAGCGTATCGGGCACCGGTGTCACTGCGGCGAGCGTTGTCGCCGGGTCTGCGCCGAGTACCACGGCTACCGGAAACGGCTCACCCGGATGGGCGATCTGCCAATCGCGAAAGTCGAGCGCGCCGCCGCGGTGCGCGAGCCAGCGCATGATGAGCCGATTGCGTCCGATCACCTGCTGGCGGTAGATGCCAAGATTCTGGCGCTCCCGATTCGGGCCTCGTGTCACCACCAGGCCCCAGGTGATCAAGGGCGCCACATCGTCGGGCCAGCACGTCTGAATCGGCCAGCGCGCAAGATCCACGGCAGTCCCTTCCAGCTGAACGCTCTGGCAAGCGCCGCTACGGACTTCCTTCGGCGCCATGTCGAGCACTTTGCGCAGCACCGGGAGCTTCTCCCATGCATCGCGCAATCCCTTCGGCGGTTCCGGCTCTCGTAGGTACGCGAGCAGCTTTCCAACCTCGCGCAGGTCCGCTGACGGATTGCTGTCCGAGCGCGAGCGCAACCCGCTCAACCGTGCCGAAGAGGTTCCCGAGCACGGGAACGTCGTATCCTTGCGGCCGCTCGAACAGGAGTGCCGGCCCGCCCCTGGCGAGCGTGCGGCGGCAGATCTCGGTCATTTCCAGCCGCGGGCTCACCGCAGCCTGGATGCGCTTGAGCTCGCCGCGCGACTCGAGCTGATGGAGAAAGTCGCGTAGATCGGAGTACATGGAGTCATTGTATGGCGTTTCAGAACCCTCCCCGGGCCGAGATTGAACAACTCCTGCGAGCCGCTCGCATCATCGCGATGGTCGGGCTTTCGCCTAATCCTGCGCGACCCAGCTTCGGCGTGGCGCGCCACCTGCAGCACTACGGCTATCGGGTGATTCCGGTGAATCCAACCTGCGAGACGGTGCTCGGTGAGAAAGCGGTACCCGACCTGGCGCGCGGCCAAGGCCTCGCTCAAGCCCGGCGAGTCGATCGATATCGTCGATGTGTTCCGTCAGCCGCAGGCGGTGCCTGCGATTGTGGATGACTGCATTCGCCTCAAGCTGAAAGCGCTGTGGCTGCAGCTCGGCGTGATTAATGAACCGGCGGCTGAACGCGCCCGCGCAGCGGGAATGTTCGTCGTGATGGACCTGTGCCTCTATCGAGAGCGGGCGGCACTTGAGGTATCCTCGCCGCATGCAGATTGACTTCGTGAAGATGCATGGACTCGGCAACGACTTCATGATCTTCGACGCCCCGCGCGGCTCGCTTCCCGATGCTGAAACCTTTCGCAAGCTCGCCCGCCGGCACACCGGCATCGGTTTCGACCAGGCCCTGATCCTCGAGCCGCCGCGCCGCGCGGACACCCGCGTCTACTACCGCATCGTCAATGCCGACGGCCGCGAAGTCGAACAGTGCGGCAATGGCGCGCGCTGCATCGCCGCCCTGATCGCCCGTCGCTCGAAACTCGGGCCGGGCGAAATCATGATGGATAGCCCCGGTGGCCTGGTGCGTGCGCGCGTGCGCGATGATGGCCTGGTGTCGGTCGACATGGGCGTACCGAATTTCGACCCGCGCTCGCTGCCCTTCGAGGCGAGCGGCGAGGCGTACATTTATCCGCTGCAGGTTGCGGGCAGCGAGATCGAAATCGGCGCCGTGTCGATCGGCAACCCGCACGCGGTGATCCGCGTCACCTCGGTCGACAGCGCGCCCGTGGACAGGCTGGGGCCTGCCGTAGAGAATCACAGCCGCTTCCCGAATCGCACCAATGTCGAATTCATGGAAGTGGTGAGCCCGAAGCAGATTCGCCTGCGGGTTCACGAGCGCGGCACCGGCGAGACACTCGCCTGTGGAACCGGCGCTTGCGGCGCGGTGGCCGTTGGCCGGCGCCATGGTTTGTTGGGGGAGGAAGTCGAGGTCAGTGTGCGCGGCGGCCGGCTCATCGTGAGCTGGGCCGGTGACGGCGAGCACATCTGGCTTACGGGACCGACCGAAACGGCCTATGAAGGCCGGGTTGAAGTCTGATCAATAAACGCAAGGGGATGACACTACGATGAGCACACAGCCGGCGCGGGGAGTGAAGAGCGAGGCCATCAACGACGACACGGTAGGGCAGTACCTGCAGACTTATCCGGATTTCTTCGAACGCAACAGCGCCCTGCTCGCGCGCCTGCGACTTCCGCACGCACGCAATTCGGGGCAGACGATCTCGCTGGTCGAGCGCCAGGTGGATGTGCTGCGCGAACGTAACCAGGGACTCGAGCGCAAGCTCAAGGAGTTGATCGATGTCGCGCGCGCCAACGAAGCACTCACCGACAAGATCTATCGCTTCGATCGGCGCCTGATCCGCGCCGGCAGCATGGCCGAGACAGTGACGTCGATCGAGGCCTCGTTGCGTGAGGATTTCGAAGCGATGCACGCGGTGCTGGTGCTGTTCGTGGCGCCGCTGCCCGAACTCAAGGCACTGGAAGGGCGGTTCCTGCGGCTCCTGGCGCGCGAGCACGCGGATCTCAAGATGTTCGACACCTTCTTCGCCAGCGCCAAGCCGCGCTGCGGCCAGGTGCGCGATGCGCAGCGCGACTACCTCTTTGGCGCCGGCAACATCGAGATCGGCTCGGTCGCGCTCGCACCGCTCGGTCCGCACGCCGAGTTCGGCTTCCTCGCTGTCGGGAGCAGTGATTCGGACCGCTTCCACCCGACCATGAGCACCGATTTCCTCGGCCGCATCGGCGATCACATCCGCGAGGCACTCGCACGGTTCGGATGAACGCCGGCGCGGTCTGCGTGGACTGAACGATTCATCAAGCACCTGCGCACCGAGCGCAGGCTGAGCGGGCTGACGGCTTCGAGCTACCAACGCGACCTCGCCGCTCTTGTCGCATTCTGCGACACCCAGAAGGTCGCCGACTGGAAAGCGCTCGACAGCCAGTACGTACGCGTGTTCGCCGCGAAACAGCACGCACGGGGCCTCTCCCCGCGCAGCATTCAGCGCCAGCTCTCCGCGGTTCGCACCTTTCTCAACTTTCTGATCCGCGAAGGGCGTACTGAAGAGCAACCCGGCGATGGAAGTGCGTGCACCCAAGGGCGCCAAGCGTCTGCCACACACGCTCGATGCCGACCAGATGGCAAAGCTCCTCGACTTTCGCACCGCCGACGGACATTGGGGTGCGCGACAAGGCGATGATGGAACTCCTCTACTCCTCAGGACTGCGACTCCAGGAACTGATCTCGCTCGACTTGACCGCCATCGATCTTGCGGATCGCACGCTGCGCGTCACGGGCAAAGGCAACAAAGCCAGGATCCTGCCGATCGGTCGATTCGCGGTCGACGCGATCAAGGCGTGGCTCAAAGAGCGCGCGGCTCTTGCAGCGGTCGATGAGGCTGCGCTGTTCGTCGGCCGCAACGGGCAGCGCATCGGCGCTCGCGCGGTGCAACTGCGCATCGATCACTGGGCGCGCCGTTCCGGCCTCGGCGTGAAGACTCACCCGCACCTCTTCCGTCATTCCTTTGCGACACACCTGCTCGAATCGAGCGGGAACCTGCGCGGCGTGCAGGAACTTCTCGGGCACGCCAATATCAGTACGACGCAGGTGTATACGCATCTTGATTTCCAGCACCTGGCACGTATATACGACGCCTCACACCCGCGCGCGCGACGCAAACGTACTCGCTGATATCCCGTCGCGCGCCGCACTCCGCGGCGAGGAGCTTTTCACCGATGACCGAAGCTGCCAACTTTCATGGGACCACGATTCTCTCCGTGCGCCGCGACGGCGTCGTGGCGATGGGCGGCGACGGCCAGGTGACGATCGGCTCGACCGTGATGAAGAGCAATGCGCGCAAAGTGCGCCGGCTCTACCAGAACAAGGTCCTGGCAGGATTCGCGGGCGGCACTGCGGACGCATTCACGCTCTTCGAGCGCTTCGAAGGCAAGCTCGAGAAGTACGGCAATCTCACGCGCGCCGCGATCGAGCTGGCGAAGGACTGGCGCACCGATCGCTACCTGCGACGGCTTGAAGCGCTGTTGTGCGTCGCCGATGCGCAAAGCTCGTTCATCATCTCCGGCAACGGCGATGTGATCGAGCCCGAGCTGCAACTGATGGCGATCGGCTCCGGCGGCCCCTATGCGCAGTCTGCTGCGCGAGCCCTGCTCGAGGACAGCAAGCTGAGCGCACGCGAGATCGTCGAGAAAGCGCTCAACATCGCCGCCGATATCTGCATCTACACCAATCGCAATCTCACCATCGAGGAATTGAAGGCCGACTGATGTCGAACATGACCCCGCCTGAAATCGTCCGCGAGCTCGACAAGCACATCGTCGGGCAGGAGGCCGCCAAGCGCGCGGTCGCCATCGCGCTGCGTAACCGCTGGCGCCGCCTGCAGGTGCCGGAGCCGCTGCGCCAGGAAATCACGCCCAAGAACATCCTGATGATCGGGCCCGACCGGCGTCGGCAAGACCGAGATCGCGCGCCGTCTGGCGAAGCTCGCCAATGCGCCCTTCGTGAAGGTCGAGGCCACCAAGTTCACCGAGGTCGGCTATGTCGGCCGCGACGTCGATTCGATCGTGAAGGACCTGGTCGATGTCTCGATGAAGATGACTCGCGAACAGGAAGTCAGCAAGGTCCGCGACCGGGCGCAGGATGCTGCGGAGGATCGCGTGCTCGATATCCTGCTGCCGCGCCCGCGACAGATGGGCTTTTCGACCGACGACCCCGGCCCGCCGCGCGATGCCGAGACGCGGCAGAAATTCCGCAAGATGCTGCGCGAAGGCGGTCTCGATGAGCGCGAAATCGAGGTTGAGCTGCGCTCCATGCCGATCGGCGTCGAAATCATGGCGCCGCCCGGGATGGAAGAGATGACGCAGCAGCTCCAGTCGATGTTCCAGAACATCGGTGGGGGGCGCACGCGCACCCGCAAGGTCAAGGTGAAGGAAGGCTTTGAAGCTGCTCACCGACGAAGAAGCGGCCAAGATGATCAATGAAGAGGAGCTCAAGTCACAGGCGGTGAGCGCGGCGGAGCAGAATGGCATCGTCTTCATCGACGAGATGGACAAGCTGGCCCGCCGGCAGGAAACCGTCGGCGCCGATGTGTCACGCGAAGGCGTGCAGCGTGATCTGCTGCCCCTGATCGAAGGCAGTACCGTCACCACCAAGTACGGCATGGTGAAGACCGATCACATCCTGTTCATTGCATCGGGCGCTTTCCACATGTCGAAGCCGTCCGATCTGATTCCGGAACTGCAGGGCCGGCTGCCGATCCGGGTCGAGCTCCTGGCACTCAAGGTCGAGGATTTCGTGCGGATTCTCACCGAGCCCGACGCATCGCTGTGCGCCCAGTACACGGCGCTCCTCGCCACGGAAGGATTGGAGGTGCGCTTCGATCCCAGCGGAGTGCGCCGGATCGCGGAGATCGCGTATCAGGTCAATGAGCGCACGGAGAACATCGGCGCTCGCCGCCTGCACACCATGATGGAGCGGTTGCTCGAGGTCGTGTCATTCGATGCTGCCGAGCGCAAAGGACGAGAATCTCCTCGTCGACGGCAAGTACGTCGACGAGCATCTCGGCGAGCTGGCGAAGGACGAGGATTTGAGCCGCTACATCCTGTAGGTGAGCGCTCACTTCCATTGCGTCGCCTTCGAATCGAAGTGAGGCGATGACTTCCTGACCACGCAGAAGCGCTGCCCGGTCGGCGCTTCCATCACCCACCAGCGCTTGACCTTCTCGACGCGCCGTGCGCCCAGCTTCTCGAGGCGCACGACTTCCGCTTCGATGTCATCCGATTCGATGTCGATGTGCACGCGGCTCGGATGCGCGACTTTCTGCACCTCGATGTGGAGCTCATTCTGATGGTCATGCAGGCGCGCGTAGCCTTCATCATCCGGATCATCGGTACGGCCGACTTTCATCCCCAGCGCCGCGCCCCAGAACGCCGCCGCCGCCTCGAGATCGTCCGTCTTGCAGTCGATGATGAAACCCGCCAGCTTGCTCTTGTGCACTGATCTCTCCTCGAAACTCTAGGGCAGGTGTCCTCGCTTTACCCACCACAACGCTCCTGTCTCGCTGACGAATTCGGGATGCTGATCGCCGGGCTGCCGCAGCCAGCTCCAGGCATCGAGCACCGGCCGATCGGGCTCGAGCACCTGCAGCGTGCCGCTCAGCACGAACACCTCTTCTCCTCCCGGCACCGAACGCGGCGGGACTCGCCCGCCCGGTTTCACACGCTCGAGCCACACGCTGATGCGTCCATTTGAATAGAGCGGTGCACGCTCATATCCGCCTGTCACCTCAGTCCACTCGCGATCCTTCGCGTAGAGCCTGACGCTGCTCCATTTCATCCGTTTGCATCTGCCGGAGCTTCACGAAGATGATGCAGCCCTCGCGGCTGAACGGCGCGTGCCTTGACCCCGGGGGATTGCGTACGTAGGTCCCGGGCGGGTAATCGCCCTCTTCGTCAGAAAATATGCCGTCCAATACGATGAACTCCTCGCCCAGCGCGTGGGTATGGGGACTGAAGAAACTCCCCTGCGCGTAACGCACGATGGTCGAAGCCAGCGCCACTTCACCACCCAGGCGCTCGAGCATGCGGCGCTCGACGCCCGGCTCGGGCGAGGCCACCCACGGCAAACGGGCTCCGTGCACCAGTGCCCGCTGGCTGCGATCGGCGTGAATCTGTGTCGTCATCGTCAAAACTTTCCGTCGTTCGCCACATCATACGGATCGATCGCCCGTCCGTCTTCGGTGCCGAAGCGCCGCCGCGGATGCCTCGCGCATTGAGCACAAATCGATGAGCGACACCGTTGAGAACCTAGTCCTGGATCTCGTGGAGTGGGTGGGACGCAAGGAACGCACCTACCATGAAACAATGGATGCCTGGCGCACCTCATGTCCCAGGCTTCCTGTTTGGGAAGATGCGACCGATCTTGGACTCATAGAGACGGCTTTTGCCGACGGCCGCTCTCTGGTTCGAGTAACGCAGGCTGGACTCGCTCTCCTCAAGGCGAAGAGGCCGCATTGCTTCGAGCAACTGGAGCACCCACCCAAAGCCAACGAGCATCGGGATCAGACTGATGCGGCCGGTGTCGATTCCGGCGCTCCTTGATCGTCGCATTGGGAAGGCGACGACTCGCCGCCCGTCCTGCGCGACGACTCATGCGTGTAACAGACTCCGGAGACCACATCATGAAATACCTGATGCTCATCAAGCATTCCGAAAGCTATCGCTCCCAACCCATTCCCCAAGGGCTGATGGACGCTATGGGCGAGTTCGTCAACGAAGGGCTCAAGAGCGGCGTTCTCAAGGACACGGCCGGACTCAAGGGCACCGCGGAGGCGCTTCGAATTCGCTCGAGCGGTGGCAAGCTTAAGGTGACGGATGGACCTTTCACCGAGGCCAAGGAAGTCGTCGGCGGCTACGCACTCGTCGAGGTGAAGTCCAAAGAGGAAGCCCACGATGTGGCGCGGCAATTCATGGAACTGCACCGGGTGCACTGGCCGGCATTCGAGGGGGAGTGTGAGGTACGGCCTTTAGAGGACTCGTAGCCAGTTGCAGCCATTCAGACGCTCACTTGGGAGATCGAGATGCCGAACTCAGCGTACATCGCAAGGTTGCTCGGTCCTGCACTCATCGGAATCACCGTTACGGAGTGGATGAATCTGGACATCTTCGCTGCCACAAGTGGTCCTTCATTTGCCCCTCATGTCTATCTGAACGGCACGCTGCTTTTCATCGCCGGCCTGGCAATCATCCGGGCCCACAACGTATGGTCCCGCCGCTGGCCCGTGCTGATTACGCTGGTGGGATGGTTTGCGACGGTTGCTGGTCTGGGCCGAATGGCTGCGCCAGTCTCAGCTCAGCAAGCCGGCCAGAGTGCTCTGGTCGTATATGCTTCGCTGGTTGCCCTTCTCGCGATTGGCGGGGTGCTGAGCTTCAAAGCCTTTGGCAAATCCGAGAGTTGAGCTTTGGGCGGGAAACTCGAATGGACGCCGTCAGATTGAGAGAGTTTGCGACCTCCTACACCGCTGCCTGGTGCAGCCAGGATGCGGCGAGCGTAGCGTCATTCTTTGCCGAGAACGGCTCCCTGAAGATCAACGAAGGAAACCCGTCGGTCGGACGGAGAGCGATCACCGCAGCTGCCCAGGGCTTCATGACCGCATTTCCTGACATGGTCGTGAGGATGGACGCGATCAGCCTCGATGCGGATCGGGCGGTGTATCGCTGGACCCTGACGGGGACCAACACCGGGCCTGGTGGCACTGGCAACGCCGTGCGTATCAGCGGTTACGAGGAATGGACTATTGGGGCGAACGGTTTGATCGCTGAGTCCAAGGGGCATTTCGATGAAGCCGACTATCAGCGCCAGTTGAAGGCCATTGGAGCCGTTCAACGCGGACGCTAAGCCCGGTCTGGCGGGTGTTAGGCATCATGGACGTCCTCGCGATCTCCGGTAGCCTTCGAGCAGCATCGATCAACTCGGCATTCTGCCGCGCGGCTGCGCGCCTCGCGCCGCAAGGTATGAACATCGAGGTTTTCACCGGTCTCGGTGATCTGCCACCGTTCAACGCCGATCTCGAGGATGATCCCCCAGCTCCCGTGACGACGTTTCGCTCAGCCGTCTGCCGAGCGGATGCCCTCCTGATCGCGAGTCCGGAGTACGCGCACGGAATCTCGGGCATCATCAAGAACGCCCTTGATTGGCTGGTGAGCGTCGAGGGATTCGTATACAAACCGGTCGCCATAGTAAATACCTCGCCGCGCGCTCATCACGCCTACGATTCCCTGCAGGAGATTCTGCGGACGATGTCCGCCTCCCTGGTAACGGGCGCCTCGATCACGTTACCTTTGCTTGGCACTTTGCAGACTGAGGAAGAGATGTTGAGCTCGCCCACGATTGCGCCACAGATCAATCGGGCACTCGCGGCACTGGCTGACTCAATCGCTGGTGGCGGCGGAGCTCTAAAGCGAGTGTGAGGCACGTCCTGCAGAGAACTCGTAACGTCAAAGGAAGGGTGATGGGCAGCGAACGGCCGGCGATCAGGCGTGACGCATTGCTGATCTTCTTGCTCGCATACGCAACGGCAAGTCTTTTTCATCATGTGCACAACGCGGAGTTTCTAAACGAATACCCCAACATGCCTGCCTGGCTATCGCGGGCGGCGGTTTATGCGGCATGGCTGGGAGTTAGCGTGTTCGGGTTGGTCGGCTACCTTCTGATTCGCTGGCGCTACCAACTCACGGGACTCGTGCTGTTGGGTGTCTATGGTGCACTCGGCCTTGACGGCCTCGGTCACTACGCCGTGGCACCGCTTTCAGCGCACACATTCATGATGAGCCTGACCATATGGCTGGAGGTAACGACTGCGATATTGCTCTTGATGGCAGTAGTGAGTCTCCTGCTGAAGCAATTGCGACGGCACGGGCCATCATGAAGAGTGGCACCATTCGTCGCATACGCCTGTGCTCCAACTCGACGCGCTGACTGACGACTGGTTGCAGCAGCGCGTGGCCGATAGTTGCCATTCGGCAGCCGTTTGCAGCGTTCCATCGGAGTTCGAGTGCCGATGGTCAAACATCTCGGCCTGATTTGAGTCAGCCCGGTACACATGTCCGACATGGCAGCGTCCCTCAGGCTTCCCGTGGTGGGAGTGTTCCTGGCGATCGCGATCACGACCGCGATGGACGCCAGCGGGCTCATGGCCTTCAGCGCACTGCCGCTCTTTCCGCTCATGGTGCTGTTCTGGTACGCGGGGCGGTTTTCGCGCACGCAGATGGCTTTTGTGTGGGGACAATGGCAGCACTACGCGCTCGCGACGCTCCATCCCCTCGTAGTGATGGGAATCATCGTGCTGGTTGCCGCCCTCGCTGGAGTCATCGATCCTTCCAAGGCGGAGTGGGCAACCGTCTGGCGCAATTTCGCATTGGTCTCGGTCTCGACATTTCTCGTCGCCGCCATCACCGAGGAAGGATTTTTTCGCGGTTGGCTCTGGGCCTCTCTCGAGCGGGCCGGACAGAGCCCGCGCAGCGTATTGATCTACAGCAGCATCGCGTTCGCGCTGTGGCACCTGTCGGCCGTGCTCCTCGACACCGGGTTCAAGCCGCCGCCTGCGCAGATCCCGGTGTTCATGCTCAACGCGGCAGTCATGGGTGCGATTTGGGGGTTGTTGCGTGGGATTTCCGGCTCGGTGCTGGTGGCGAGCCTGGCGCACGGATTGTGGAATGGCGCAGCCTATGTGTTCTTCGGCTTCGGAACCCGAACCGGCGCATTGGGAATCGAGGACACCGCGCTCTACGGGCCGGAAATTGGAATACTTGGACTGGGTTTGAACGTCCTGTTCGCCGCTGCGCTCTGGCGTTGGGGAACTTACCCGACACCCACGACACGAGCGCCTGCCTGACTGACGCTGTCCAGAAGATCAGCCACAGCTTCGATGACCGGGGGCGCACTATTTGACGCCACCGGAAAACTTCGGAACTGGTGGACGCCGGCGGACTTCGCTCACTTCAAGGAGTCCGCACAGCGTCTCGCCAGGCAATACGATCAGTACCGGCCGTTCCCTGACCTGGCTCTCAATGGTCAACAAGTGCTGAGCGAGAACATCGCCGATCTTGCCGGGCTCGCCGCCTCATACGACGCCTGGCAGCTCTCCTTGAATGGCAAGCCCGCGGCCGTAGTCGAGGGCTTCAGCGGCGATCAGCAGTTCTTCATGAGCTACGCGCAAAGCTGGCGCGACAAGACCCGCGAATCCGCGCTGTGCCAGCAAGTCGTCACAGATGGCCATGCGCCCGCCGAATATCGAGCGGATACCGTGCGTAACCTCGACGCGTGGTATCGGGCCTTCGATGTGAAGCCGACCGACAAGCTCTACCTCGCGCCCGACGCACGCGTGCGTATCTGGTAGATTCGCGATCAATGGCAAAGCTGGAAACGCCCACAGGCATCCTGATCACGGTAGCAATACTCGCCTTCTACGGTGTCTACGGCGTGTGGATCGCAATCTCGGAGCACTCCGTAACGTCGGCGCTGCTAGGAGCAGTGGCCACTATCGCCGCCGTGGGCGCAGCAATGCTCAAGGCCTGGTCGCGCTATCCTGTCTACCTGCTGACCGCAGCACTTGTTGGCACCTGGTCGTACTCACTCTACGACTCTGCCCGTGCGGGGTATTTCAAGCTCTACTCCGCATCGCAGATCGCACTGCAGCTGGGTCCGGGGATGTTCATGATCATTCTGTCGTGCTTCTGCACGTACGTGGTTTTCAGGCAGTTTCGCACCAAGAAGAGTGCGGTAACGGCGTAAGGATCCAGGAATAACGGAATAACAATTATGAGCAGACTCTACGGCGATCAGCATCGCGAACTGCAGGACGCCTTCAGCACGCGCAAGATGGCCGACCGCATCGAGCAGCTCGCGTGCAAGACAGAATTCGATGACGACTCGAAAGGCTTCATCGAATCCATGGACATGTTTTTTCTGGCCACCGTCGATCACAACGGACGACCGACGGTTTCGTACAAGGGCGGCGACCCGGGTTTTGTCAGAATTCTCGACAGCACGACGCTTATCTTCCCGAGTTACGACGGCAACGGCATGTTCCTCTCCATGGGCAATGTCGCGCTTCAAAAGCAGGTCGGGATGCTTTTCATCTCTTTCGAGCGTCCGCACCGCCTGCGGCTGCAGGGCACTGCCAGCATTTCACGCGATGATCCGATGATTCACCGCTACTACAAGGAGGCGGATTTCATCGTTCGCGTGAAGCCTTCCGAACTGTGGCAGAACTGCCCGCGTTACATCCATCGCTATCAGAAGATGCAGGCTTCTCGCTACGTGCCGCGTGTGGCGACCGAGACACCGCTTGCAGAGTGGAAACGAGTAGACATGGTTCAGGACGTACTCCCGCCGCGAGACGCCGTGAAGGCACAGGCCGCTGGCACGATTGGTATCGAGGAATGGATCAATAAGGTGAAGTCGGGCGATCCGACTGCTTGAGCCGGAGCAGTGATCCAGTTGAACCCAATTACTCTCGAGGGCGACGGCATCCGTCTCGAGCCGCTGCGCCCGGAACACGAAGAGGGCCTCCGCGCGGCGGCGTCGGATGGTCAGTTGTGGAAGCTCTGGTATTCCTGGGTACCAGAACCGGACCAGGTGGGCGCCTACATCGCTGCCGCCTTGGCCGGGCAGGAGCAAGGTCACATGCTGCCCTGGGCGGTGCGGGAACTTGGCGGCGGAACGATCGTCGGCAGTACTCGCTATCACGATATCGTCGCGGACATTGATCGCGTCGAGATTGGCTACACGTGGTACGCAAGCAGCTGGCAGCGGACGCACGTGAACACAGCGTGCAAGATTTTGTTGTTCCAGCATGCGTTCGAAGCGCTGGGCTGCAAAGTCGTCGGCCTGCGCACCGACAACTTCAACTTCACCTCACAGCGAGCGATCGAGGCACTGGGCGCGAAGAAGGATGGCGTCATCCGCCACCATCATCGTCGGCGCGACGGCACGGTTCGCGACAGCGTGATGTACAGCGTGCTGGCGAGCGAATGGCCCGACGTCCAGAAACATCTCCGCCTGCGGCTCGACCGGCGTCAGGCGGGACTATAGGGCAAGCGAGTCGGTGGATACCGATGTCCTGATTGTCGGAGCCGGACCCACTGGTCTCATGCTCGCCAATCAATTGACTCGACGCGGGATACGCGTGTTGATCATCGATCGGCACGCCGGGCCGTCGCGCGAGACGAGAGCACTCGGCGTGCAGGCGCGCACGTTGGAGATCTACTCGAGGCTCGGAATCGTCGAGCGGGCGCTCGAGCTCGGCAAGCGCGGCACGGGCGCCAATATCTGGGCCCAGGGTCGAAGGATGGCGCGCGTACCGATAGGCCAGGCGGGGCAGTTCGTGACTCCCTATCCCTTCATCCTGATCCTCGGCCAGGACGACAACGAACGGATCATGGGAGAGCGGCTTCGCGACTGGAAGGTCTCGGTACATTGGAACACCGAGCTGGTCGCCCTCGGGCAGGACGCCGAAAAGGTATCGGTCACTCTGAAGCGCTCCGACGGGGCGCTCGGAGAAATCAATGCGGCCTGGGTCGCCGGGTGTGATGGAGCCCGCAGCTCGGTGCGGGAACTCACCGGTATCACCTTCGCGGGTGCGCCCTACGAGCACGTGTTCTTCGTCGCCGATACCGAGGTGACAGGGAGCATGGTTACGGACGAGGTCAACGTCTACCTGTGGCGTCAGGGGTTTCACCTTTTCTTCCCGATGCGGGGGCAGGACCACTGGCGCATCGTCGGAATTCTTCCACCGGACTTACAAGGAAGAGATGATCTGAATTTCGACGCCGTCGTTCCCTCGTTACGCGGCGAAGCCGGAACGGGCCTGTCGTTCAAGAGCTGTTCCTGGTTTTCTACTTACCGCATTCACCACCGCAGCGCCCTGCGTTTCCGAGACCGTCGATGCTTCCTCCTGGGAGATGCGGCACACATTCACAGCCCGGTGGGCGCGCAAGGCATGAACACCGGGTTGCAGGATGCTTACAACCTCGGATGGAAACTGGCGCTTGTCGTGCAAGGTCGCGCCGATGTAGCGCTGCTCGATTCGTACGAGGAAGAGCGCATACCGATTGCGCAACGGCTCCTGCACACCACCGACCGGGCATTTCGCCTGATTGTGTCTCACGGCCGACTGGCTGGAATACTGCGCACGCAGATACTCGCCCGAATCGCAGCGTTCGCGATGGGGATTCCAGGAATTCAGACGCTGGCCTTTCGCGTCGTCTCCCAGACGGGCATTCACTACCGTAGCAGCCGGCTGTCGAAATCACTCAGCCCGACGCCGGATAAATCGCCACAAGCGGGAGATCGCTTCCCCTGGCTGCGGCTCAAGTTCACGGCAGACGGTCCCATCGAGGACTTGTTCGAGAAGCTCGACGACACGCGGCTGACGCTGATAGTGATCGGACAATCGCCACGTCCTGAAGGGCTACGGCACCTCGGCGAGCTGCTCCGCACCCATGTGGTTCCGACTGATGTCATCAATGACGCGGAATTGGCGCGCGTGCATATTCCGCGGCCGTCGTTCTACCTGCTGCGCCCTGATGGTCATATCGGCCTCAGCGGGACGCACGTGGACGCCGGCGCGATCAAGAGCTACGTGTCGGAACGTTTGAACATGGGTGTCAGGCCGCAAGCCCGGAGTGCTCGAGCTGATCGGGACATCAGCACCTATTGAGCGCCGAAGAATTTTGAAGCTGCCGCCAGGCAATACGGCGCTACCAGTGTAGTGTGATAGGCCTCGAGCACGGCGCTGGCGCCGCCGTCGGTTGCGCCTTGCGCGATGGCCGCTGCGGCGACCAGGTTTTTCGCGAGCGCAAATCTCCCCTTCAGATCGTCGTAGGGCTCGTTGCCTGATGCGCTGGAGTCAATGTCCAGCACGGTGATCGAAGCGGTGGACGGCGCGACCAGTGCCCAATAGCCCTGCATCAATTGCGTGTTGAGCCAGAAGACGACCGGGTCCGAATTTCCTCCGCACAGGAGCGTCGGGGCCGTCGGTGTCCAGGTACGCAGATCATTCTGTTTGAGCGCCTGACGCACTGGCAGACCGGGAGCCGCCGCCGGAATGCCGGTAGTCGTCGTCGGCCACGCGCCATCCGGATTGGCCCGCTGGTCCGTCAAATAGCTCAGGCGGTAGCTGTTCGTAACCAGGTTGTCGGTGCCGAAGCCGAGCGCGAATACCGGCGCGAGATTCCCGGGCTGTGTCGCAGGCGTGATGTCGGCGAACACGGGATCCGGAGGCGTGGGACTGAACAACGCGCTCCTCGGAAGCTTTCCCTGATCGTATAGCTCACCTCGCGACAACAAGCTCGGCAACAGGCTCTCGATCCCAGTCACATACTGGGACTCAAAGACATCAGCGGGATTCGCGTACATGTTGCCGAATGATTTCTGGTACGCCGTGACGAGCATTGTCCATGACACCGGCGCGCCGCCATTGACCTGACCGTTGAACGCTGCATCAACGAAAGCGGCGAGCGTGTAGGGTCCAGACAGCGGGGCCGATGCTGTAACGGTCATTCCCAAACTCTGCATCGCGCGTTGCGTTGCCATCGCGACGTAACCGCCCTGCGAGTAGCCCGTAACGAACAGCCGCCCGCCATCGGAGGTTGTCGCCGCTGGGCTCACAGGCAATGCGCTGCGTGCCGCTGTCAAAGCATCGATCATGTCCTTGGACTGCTGATCCGCAACCAGATAAGGGTGATAAGAGAGCGTCGAGGTATCGTAGCCAGCATAGTTGGGTGCAACGACGATGTAGCCTTGAGAGGCGAAGAACGCTGCCAGAACGATCCCCTCGCCGTTCTGCTCGTTCTGCACGTTCGAAATGTCGTAAGCACGATCGGTCGTCGTGCCATGCGCATACAAGAGAATCGGACGCGGGCCGGTGCACTTGGCGTCGCCGCCGGTCGGTACCATCAGCGCCCCGGATGCCTCGGTTGCTTCATTGGCACCGCCCACCGTCGTGTAACGCAGGTGGTAAACGGCGATATCACACACCGGCGTCCCGCCGAGCGCGAGCAGCTGCTGATTGGCTTCAGAGTTCAACTGCAGCAAGAGTGAAGCAGCGGTAAACACACCATGCGACTCCGGTGGATTTTGCAGTAAGGTCCCGCGGGGCGGCGGGCCCGCGCCAGCGGAGCCATTCGAATCGTTGCTGCCACCACAGGCGACCAGAGCCAGGGTGCAAAGCGCGCAGAGCGTCAACGTCCTGAACAGATTCATGTCCTTCCCTTGATGCAGAGGCAGCAACCTAAGGCATCAGAGTCCCGGTGCATGTAGGCGCAACGCCGATTCAATTGTCAGCTTGCGATTCCGACGCGCATCGGTCGCACCGTTGACGCCGACTACAACCCAAGATCTGAAAGCCCCAAATGATCGTCTGGTCGCCGCCCCGCAGGCCAATGGTACCTGCGCTCCGATTCCTTGATCGGCAGGTCGTTGATGCTCGCGATGCGCCGTGCCATGTATCCGCCCGCATCGAATTCCCAGTTCTCGTTGCCGTAGGAGCGGAACCATTGCCCGCTGTCGTCGTGCCACTCGTACGCGAACCGCACTGCGATGCGATTCTCGTGAAATGCCCACAGTTCCTTGATCAGACGGTAATCGAGCTCGCGCGCCCACTTGCGCGTCAGGAACTCCACGATGGCTTCGCGGCCACGGAAGAACTCGGCCCGATTGCGCCACACGCTGTCAGGCGTGTAGGCGAGGGCGACCTTTTGTGGATCGCGTCCGTTCCAGGCGTCTTCCGCCAGCCGCACTTTGCGCACGGCAGCTTCACGATCGAAAGGCGGCAGCGGCGGGCGCGGATTTTCGGGTGCCATGGCTCGAACACTCCATCAAGTACCAGAGGAATCCCAGCTGTGGGCGATGCGATGGCGATCTACCCACCACGCCCACAGGATCAGCAACCAGGCGCCTTGAGCAAACCACGCCAATGCGCGCGGGCTCGGTGGCGGCGCGGCCCAGGGGCCAGAGGCCCACATCAGGGCTGAAAAGATCAGAAACGCCCACAGGCCGATCGAGCCGATGCGATCGGCTGCACGGGTCGAGCGCACGTAAATCGAAATGCCGATGAGATAGATCAGCCCTTCGACGATGAAGGTCGCGGAAATCGAGTTCCACAGCCCAAGGCCAACTCTTGGCGAATCGCCGGGCCAGAGCGGCATGTCCGGCACGTGTGAAATCACATCGAGCAGCCAGTGGCTGACAACGACTGCCGCGATGAGGAACGCAATGCCATTCGAGCGGCCGCGCCGACGCGCAATGGCCCACACGCACAGTCCCCACACGCACGCCATCAGCAGGCTGTGCGACCAGGGATATGAATCGAACACCAACGAAGTGAAGGCCGTCGCGCCGCGCACGATCCTCACGTGCTCGATGCCGAGAAGCAGAAAATTGGGCCAGAGAAGATCGAGTGCGAGCGCCGCAGCCAGGAGCCAGCCCAGGGAGACCTCACGAGCCTTGTTCTTGGCCGCAAGTGCTACGGCGGTATGCCCGACGAACATGATGTTGCTCGGTGCCAGCGCCTACTTCGAGGCGTCACGCGCGCCGTGATACTGCGGCAGCCCATCACTCAGCTCGATCCAGGGCATCTTGCTGGCCACGAAGACATGGTCCTCCGGCGGCACGTCAGCCGGGGCGTCGAGGCTGCAGGTCGTAACGTCGATTTCGCCTTGCAAGTCGGAACGCGCGAAGGTCAGGGCCGTGCCGCAGTCACGACAAAAACCGCGCGTGACGCCCGGGCTCGACTCAAAGGCGGCCGGTTGTCCGCTCAGCCAGTGAAAGTTTGCTTGCGCCACGGTAAACCACGCCACGAATGGCGCGCCGCTCGTGCGCCGACAGATCGAACAATGACAGTTGGTGCGATTGAACAGCTCGCCCTTCACCTCGTACCGTACTCGCCCGCAGAAGCAGCCACCCTGCAGGATCATGACAGGAGCCTGACCGCGAACAGGGCCCACATGGTCCACAAGACGATCGAGCTTGCGGCGTACACCGCGAAGCGATGCAAGACCTGGTTGTAGGTGCAATGAATGAGGCTGTGAAGCGCTCGAAGCACCACATACGCCCACGCGGCGATCAGGAATCCCTGGCTCGCCTCGCCCGTCATCAGCAGCAGCACGACCAATAGATAGAAAAGAACTGGCAATTCAAACAGGTTCATGAGGTTATCGGACGGAGCCGAGACTGCGGCCAGGCTTTTCGCCCCCATGGTGCGCGTGGCGACGCTCTGCGGATCGATGCTGTGGACGCGGATGAAATTCAGGCGCTTGAAATACATGTAGCACCACACCATGAAGGTGAGCGCCACCATCGCCAGAGCCGGCTGAATGATCGTTGTCATCGTCAGACCTCGCGTAGGGTGGTGAGGGAGCCCGGATCGCTACAGGCTGCGCCCGTCGTATGGCACAACTTTCAGTACGCCCAGGTCCACATTCTCCAGGCAGCGGACGTTCACGGCGGCCATGGCCGCACCCTTGCTGTCTGCTCCCATGCCGAACGGCGCGCAGCCGCAATTAGGGCAGAAATGGTGCTTGATGCGATGCTTGTTGAAGGTGTAAGTGGCGAGGTCGGCCTCGGGAGTCCCGAGGCGGAGCTTCTCGCGCGGCGCGAACCACAGCAGGTAGCCCTTCTTGCTGCAGATCGAGCAGTTGCATTGCATGACCTGCCCGATCTCCCCTTCGACGTCGAACGCGATGCGTCCGCAATGACACCCGCCGTGGTAGTTCATGATCCTCTCTCCGGTCCTGGTCTCTGGTACAGTTTCCACCTTTCCCTTTTCCATTAAAACCCACGAGCGCCACCTTGACGATGGGCTGCACAGCGCCTGTCCGCGCAGCAGACGGTGATCCCGTCAGTTACGACACTGCGGACTACCGGAGTTGTTTCCGAACGCTCGGCCGAGGCCATCGAGATCCATGGCGCTCGGCAGAACAATCTCAAGAACCTGACGCTCAGCATCCCGTTGAACGAGCTCATCGTCGTCACGGGCGTTTCGGGCTCGGGCAAGTCATCGCTCGTCTTCGACACCCTCTACGCCGAAGGCCAGCGGCGCTACGTGCAGACTTTTTCGCCCTACGCGCGCCAGTTCCTCGATCGCATGGACAAGCCGCAGGTGGATCGCATCGAGGGAATCCTGCCCGCCATCGCCATCGATCAGACCAACCCGGTGCGCACTTCGCGCTCCACGGTCGGCACGATGACAGAACTCAACGATCACCTGAAACTGCTCTTCGCGCGCGCGGCGCAGCTTTTCTGCCGCAGCTGTGGCAACGCGGTGCGTCGCGATACACCGGACAGCATTTACACGGCGATCGTCGAGCGCGCTGTCGCCGCCGGCGATCCACGCGTCCTGATCACCTTTCCGGTCACGGTGCCAAAGAACTTCACCGAGTCGGAAGTGAAGTCGCTCCTGGAGAAGCAGGGCTATACGCGCATTCACGCCCGCAAGGGTGCGACGCTCGAGGTCATCCAGGATCGGCTGCGCGTTGGCGGGGCGGAACGCGCGCGCGTGCTCGATGCGATCGAGGCGGCGCTGCGAGTCGGGCGCGGTCGCCTCAGTGTATGCATTGCGGAGGCCGCGGAGACGCCGGTCGGTGAGCCGTGGAGATTTTCGAGTGATCTGCACTGCGCGGATTGCGACCTCCGCTACCAGGATCCCGCTCCACATGTCTTCTCGTTCAACTCTCCGCTCGGGGCCTGCGAGCAGTGCCGCGGGTTCGGCCGCACGATCGGCATCGACTACGGCCTGGTCGTTCCGGATGAGTCGAAGTCCCTGAAGGGTGGCGCAATCCGGCCCTGGCAGACGGAGTCTTATGAGGAATGCCAGGACGATCTGATGAAGTTCGCGCGCAAGCGCGGCATTCCGGTCGAGACGCCGTGGCGCGAGCTCACCGATGAGCAGCGACGCTGGGTGATCGACGGCGAGGGCCCGTGGAACAAGAAGGTCTGGTATGGCGCGAAGCGCTTCTTCGCCTGGCTCGAATCGCGCAGTTACAAGATGCACATCCGCGTACTACTGTCGAAGTATCGGGCCTACACGCCCTGCACGGAGTGCAATGGCGCCCGACTGCGACCCGAAGCATTGCTGTGGCGGCTGGGTTCGGCTGCCGATTCGCAGGTCGTGCGCACGGCAGCGCAGCGTTTTCGCCCCGAGGGTGTGAAGTGGACGCCGGCACAGTTCGAAGCCCTGCCGGGACTGACGCTTCACGACGTGATGTTGCTTCCCATCGATCGCTGCCGCGATTTCTTTGCGCGCCTGCAGCTCCCTGCTCCGCTCGATGAGGCGACCGACCTCTTGCTCGATGGGATTCGCACCAGGCTCGGGTTCCTGTGCGATGTCGGCCTGGGATATCTCACGCTCGACCGACAGTCGCGCACCCTCTCGGGTGGCGAAGTTCAGCGCATCAACCTGACGACTGCGCTCGGCACCTCGCTCGTCAATACGCTTTTCGTGCTCGATGAGCCCTCGATCGGCCTGCATCCACGCGACATGGGCCGCGTGATCGAGGTGATGCGGCGCCTGCGCGATGCCGGCAATTCGCTCGTGGTCGTCGAGCACGATCCGCAGGTGATGCTCGCCGCGGATCGCATTCTCGATCTCGGCCCAGGTCCCGGCGAGCACGGTGGCGAAATCGTCTACTTCGGGCCCGCTGCGAAGATTGCCTCGGCGCCGCACTCGCTCACCGCCGCTTATCTCACCGGGCGCAAGCACGCAGTCGAAGAGCGGCACTACCGCGCTGTCACATCGCGCACGCCGAGACTGCGACTCACGGGAGCGGCCGAGCACAATCTCAAGAACATCGATGTGAGCTTTCCGCTCCAGCGGCTCGTTTGTGTCACTGGCGTATCCGGGTCCGGAAAGTCCACCCTGGTGCACGATGTGCTGTACGCAGCACTTCGCAAAGCGAAGGGCAAGCCGACGGAAGCGCCGGGCGAGTTCGCGACTCTGTGCGGCCACGAGCAGGTGGGCGACATCGTGCTGGTCGATCAATCGCCGATCGGTCGCACCACGCGTTCGAACCCGGCGAGTTACGTGGGCGCATTCGATCCGATCCGCGCACTCTTTGCGCGCGAGCCGCTCGCGAAGCAGCGCCGCTATACCGCCGGCACTTTCAGTTTCAATTCCGGCACCGGGCGTTGCCCCACCTGCAGCGGCAATGGTTTCGAGCATGTCGAAATGCAGTTTCTGTCCGACGTGTACCTGCGTTGTCCGGACTGTGATGGCCGGCGCTTCCGGGATGAAACCCTCGAAGTGAAGATCACGGGCGCAGACGGACGCGCGCTCGACATTGCCGCCGTGCTGCAACTGACGGTGAGCGAGGCACTCGGGTTCTTTGCGGAGTGCGATGCCGTGCTCGCGCGGCTGCAGCCGCTGCGCGAGGTCGGACTCGAATACCTGCGGCTCGGTCAACCGGTGCCGACGCTTTCGGGTGGCGAAGCGCAGCGACTCAAGCTCGCCGGCCACCTTGCCGAGGCGGCAACGGGCAAGCGCGATTCGGCGGGAAAGCTGCTGCTGTTCGATGAACCGACGACCGGCCTGCACTTCGATGACATTGCGAAGCTCCTGCGCGCCTTTCGCACGCTGGTGGCCGCGGGCCACTCACTCATCGTCATCGAACACAATCTCGATGTGATTCGCGCCGCCGACTGGATCGTCGACCTCGGACCGGAGGGCGGCGATGCGGGCGGCGAGCTCGTGTGCGCCGGGTCGCCCGATGATGTGAAGCGCTGTGCGACTTCTCACACCGGAAAGGCGTTGCTCGAGTACGAAGCGAGCCTCTCCAGGTCGTTCGCGGCAACACTGGCCTCCGAGCCCGAGACGGTTGCCGGCCAGGAAAGGCGCGCCTGCGATTCGCGTACACAACGCACGCGAGCACAACCTGCAGATTGCTGATGTCGAGATTCCACGTGATCGCTTCACGGTCATTACGGGTGTCTCCGGCTCCGGCAAGTCGACACTCGCCTTTGACATTCTTTTTGCCGAGGGCCAGCGTCGATACCTCGAGTCCCTGAACGCCTACGCCCGGCAGTTCGTGCAGCCAGCAGCGCGGCCGGACTGCGATGCTATCTTCGGCATTCCACCGACGGTCGCGATCGAACAGCGCACCAGCCGCGGTGGCCGCAAGAGCACGGTTGCGACCTTGACCGAGATCTATCACTTCCTGCGCCTGCTCTACGTCAAGCTCGGCACGCAGTACTGCCCGAAGTGCAATATCCCGATCGAGCCGCAAAGCGCTGATTCGATCGTCGCCAGGCTTGTGCGCGAGGAACGCGGCAGGACGGTCACACTGCTCGCGCCCCTCGTGGTCGCGCGCAAGGGTTTCTACACCGACCTCGCGAAATGGGCCGCGGCCAAAGGCTTCGGACACTTGCGCGTCGATGGGCAGCTCTTGCCGACGGCCAAGTGGCCGAGGTTGAGCCGCTTCAAGGAGCACACGCTCGAGCTGCCGATCGCGACATTGCGCGTGAACGCTGCCGAAGAAGCGCGGCTGCGAGTGGCTGTAGACCAGGCACTCGAGCACGGCAAAGGAATCCTGCACCTGCTGCGTGAACCCGGCGTCGCGAAACCGCGCGGCACGGATCAATCTGCCGTTACCGTCCTCTCGACACGCCGCAATTGCTCCTCCTGCGGCACCAGCTTCGCGGATCTCGACCCGCGCCTTTTCTCCTTCAACTCGCGCCACGGCTGGTGCGAGGGTTGCTTCGGCACGGGACTGAAACTCTACGGCTTCGATGAGGAACAGTCGGGCGAAGAGATCTGGTGGAACGAGTGGTGGGACGGCACCGCACCCGCTTGCCCCGATTGCCAGGGCCAGCGCCTGAATCCGATCGCGCTCAACGTGCGATTCCGCGGCCGCTCGATCGCCGAGCTCACCGCTCTGCCCGTGTCCGGCCTGCAGTCCCTAATGGGAAAGCTCGTCTTGCGCGGCCGTGAGGTGGACATCGCGCGCGATGTACTGGCAGAGCTCGAGTCGCGTTTACGGTTTCTCGATGACGTCGGGCTCGGCTACCTGTCACTCGATCGCTCGGCACCCACACTCTCGGGCGGTGAAGCGCAACGCATCCGCCTCGCAGCGCAATTGGGTTCGAACCTGCAAGGCGTGTGTTACGTGCTCGATGAACCGACCATCGGGCTGCACCCACGCGACAATCGCGTGCTGCTCGATACGCTCGACAAGTTGCGCGCCCACGGCAACACACTGGTGGTGGTCGAGCACGACGAGGACACGATCCGTCATGCCGATCACGTCATCGATCTGGGGCCCGGCGCGGGCGCTTCAGGTGGGCGCGTCGTCGGCCAGGGCACCGCACGCGAGCTCACCCGCAATCCGCAGTCGGTCACGGGTCGCTTCCTCGCCCAGCCGTTGGCACATCCGCTGGTTCCGAAGCGCGCGGTACGCAATTCGGATCCCGTGCTCGTGATCGAGAACGCCACCTTGCACAATCTGAAAGGAAGTCGAGGCCCAGGTGCCGCTCGGCCGCCTGATCGCAATTACCGGCGTCTCTGGCTCCGGCAAATCCACGCTCGCGCGTGATGTGCTGCACGACAATCTCAAGCGATTGCTCGGCGCGCCACACGGCAATGGCAAGGACCGGAGCGGGTTCGCCGGTTGTCGCGAAATGCGTGGCTGGCGCGAGATTGGCCGTGTGCTCGAGGTCGACCAGACGCCGATCGGCAAGACGCCGCGCTCGTGCCCGGCGACCTACGTCGGGTTCTGGGATGCAATCCGGCGCGTGTTCGCCGAAACCTCCGAAGCGCGTATCCGCGGCTACGGGCCGGGACGCTTCTCCTTCAATACCGCGGGCGGACGCTGCGAGGCCTGTGAAGGCCAGGGCATGAAGAAGATCGAGATGAGCTTCCTGCCCGACGTGCGGGTGCTTTGCGATGTATGCGGTGGACGGCGCTTCAATCCGGAAACGCTCGCGAGTACGTTTCAAGGAGCGCAGCATCGGCGACATCCTGGCGATGAGCGTCGATGAAGCGGCGCCCTTTTTCGCCGCGCATCCTTCGATTCATCACGCGCTCTGCATGCTGCAGGATGTCGGTCTCGGGTACCTGACATTGGGACAGCAGAGTCCGACACTTTCGGGCGGCGAAGCGCAGCGAATCAAGCTCGTGACCGAGCTCGCGAAGGTGAGGCCGAGTTACCGGCCGGCGCGAGGCAACGGCGCAGCGAAGACACTCTATGTGCTGGACGAACCCACCGTCGGGCTGCACATGGCCGATGTCGAGAAGCTGGTGCGGGTGCTGCACCGGCTGGTCGATGCGGGCAATACCGTCGTCGTCATCGAGCACAATCTCGATGTGATCGCGGAAGCCGACTGGGTAATCGATCTCGGGCCCGAGGGTGGCGACGCCGGAGGCAGAATCGTCGCGCAGGGTCCGCCTGATATGCTGCTGCGCAGCCGGCGCTCGCACACCGGGCGCGCGCTCAAGGACTTTCTCGAGTCACACAAGAGCTAAGGAGGAGAACGAACGTGCGCGCCGGTATCGAACGCGTGATCGAGTCGCGGCCTCGTGATCTGGGCGGATTCGAGGTGCGCCGCGTGCTGCCCGCACCGGGGCGCCAGATGGTGGGCCCGTTCATCTTCTTCGATCACCTGGGTCCCGCGGAGTTTGCGCCCGGACGCGGCATCGATGTCCGCCCGCATCCCCACATCGGCCTCGCCACCGTGACCTATCTCTTCGACGGCGAGCTCGTACACCGTGACAGCCTCGAGTTCGTCCAGCCGATCCGCCCCGGTGACGTCAATTGGATGACCGCCGGCCGCGGAATCGTGCATTCGGAACGCACTGGCGATGAACCGCGTCGCAAGGGTTCGCGAATCCATGGCATTCAGACCTGGGTGGCATTGCCGAGATCGGCTGAGGAAAGCGAGCCCGCCTTCTTTCATCACCCCGCAGCGACACTGCCCGAGGTGCGCTCGCCGGGCGTCGTAGCGCGCGTGATTGCAGGTACTGCGCTGGAGCAGCGCTCACCGGTCGAGGTCTTCTCGCCGATGCTGTACGTCGATCTGCAGCTCTCCAATGAAGCGAGCTTCGAAGTCCCGCTGGAACACCAGGACCGCGCCATCTACGTCGCGGCCGGCCGCATTGCTCTCGACGGAGCGCAATTTGCCCCGGGAAGCATGGTGGTGTTGGAGCCGGGCGCAAGCGCAAAGATCAGAGCCCTGCAGGATTCGCAGTTGCTACTGCTCGGCGGCGCACCGCTCGAGGGTCGTCGCTATATCTGGTGGAATTTCGTCTCGAGCAGCCGCGAGCGCATCGAGCAGGCGAAGAACGACTGGGTACAGGAGCGCTTCGCCAGGGTCCCGGGAGAAACGGAGTTCATTCCGCTGCCGAGCAAGGAAACGCACCCACCGCCGGTTTAGCGGCGATTTTCAGACAGCAGACCGTTCAGGCGCGGCCGACGTTGGAGTCGGATGGCGAGTGGTAGTACTCGCTCTCTTCCGCGAATTGCGCTGCGAGGCGCCGCAGCTCACTCAAGCGCCCTTCCGCTGTGCTGATCGGCTGGCACTCGTCGCAGCGTGGATTGCCGCACGGCTGGCGCGCATACAGCCAGTACTGAATGGCTCCGGCGAGCAGCCCGTCCGCAATGTCCCACAGGTCGGCGTTGTCGTGCTTTTCGGCGAGCTTGTTGCCGAGCTCCACCGTCTTGCCGAAAGCATCGTCGAAGAATTGTTCTGTAATGGAATCCATTAGAGTCGCCGGGAGTGCGGGTCGGGAGACCATTCTACGGCAATCGCGCACCCACCCCACAAGCCGTCTACGCGACCGGCGCTCGCCTGAACCGGCGCTGCAAGATGGCAAATAACGCGAGCGCCAGGCCGATTTCCGTGGCGCCCCCGCCACCGCTGCCGCCGCTACCGGGCGTGGCGGTCGGCGCTGCCGCAGCCGGATTGACAATAAGCGAGATCACGCGCTGGTCGTTCGTGGCATTGACATCGTTGGGCGTACTCACGCTCACCGTGCCGGAGAACGTGCCGGGGCTCGAGGAGCGCAACAGCAAGCTGATGCGCCGGGACCCGCCGGCCTCGATCATGCCGAGTTCGCAGGTGGCGCCTCCTGCGCCGGTCGCACAGCCCCCGCCGGGAGCGGTGGCTGAATCGACAGCGACCGGCGCTTGCAGCGATATCGACACCAGGACGTCTTGCATCGGAGCTGAGCCGACTGCATTCACCTCGACCGGCAGGCTCACGTCGGTGCCTGCCGTGGTCTCGATCGTGGTCGGCGTACTTTCGAGCGACGCGTCGACGATGCGCAGGCGAGTGATGCAGCTGGCGAGCGTTGCGCTGGGGCGCATCCGCCCCAGGCTGCATTGCGAGAAGGTGTTGCTGCCGTTGATCTGCGCCGCCATCAGGAACGTGGCTGGCGTGCTCTGGCACGGCGAGCCGGCCTCCGCGTCATGAGATGCGCCGAAGTTGTGCCCGATTTCGTGTGCAGCGATGAGCGCACTCATGGTCAGGTCGTACCGCCCCTCGCTGACGGCAACGCCATGCGAGGCATCGCAGACCGTGCCGATATAGGCGATGCCCGCCATGTTGCCGGCGATGTCGCGACCTGTGACGAGATGCACGAGCCCCGGCGTGCGCAAGGCGGGCGTATCGGCGCGATAGCGGCCGAGCTGCGCCAGCAAGTCCGAGCCGGTGCTGCTGGTGAATGGCTCTGCGGGCGTGGTGAAGATCTTGACCTGTGATACGCGGATGCTGACGCCGACCTGCCCGCTGAAGATGCCATCGACGATGTTCATGCGCGCCAGCAGTTCAGCCTCGGTGTTCTGAGGATGAGTGCTGAAGAACTCGTAGTCGCCGATGACAGCCATGTCGAGCTGCGCGCCTGCGCTGCTCGATCCGATCTGCGTGTCTGCGCTGAGCTCGCCCACGAGCGACCGGTAAGCCGAGAGCGCAGCCGTTTTCTCATCCGGTGCGTTCACACCGCACGACATCGGATTCGTGTCGGAATCGGTATCGGATAGCCGGTAGACCACGGGCGTCGAGCCGCCCACGGCCAGCCGATCAACTGCGAAGCGATTGACGATGCGAGCCGGCGCGAGGGTGTACAAATCGCGCCCATCCCAGATCGCGCCATGCAGTTCCTCGCCGATGCGCGTGATCCGAACCCACGAGCCCGTCAGGCCCTGCACTTTCCCGCGCAGCAGCTCATAGTTCGCGGCGGCAGGCTGCTGAGTTGCAGTCACACCGACCAGGCGCGCATTGGACTCGAGGTCGAGATCGAACTGGCGCCCGTAGGCCAGAAATGACAGTCGCCCCGTCGCTGTCAGGTCGCGCATGGACGGTCGCGAAGCGGAGCCGGACTGAAGGTTTATGGGCTCGGCGTAGCGGATATGAAGTTCGCTGGCGCCCACTTGCGGGCTCGAGGCCAGCAGGAGCACGAATGCAATCGAGGAAAACCAATGGAAACGCATCGGTTACCCTGCCGGTAGGTTCGGCAGCTCTTGTTGTTCGTCGGATCCCGATTCTTCTAGCTATTCTGTCGACCCGGCGACCCTTTGTCGCACCGGCAGACATTGCGCCTGCATATGGCAACAAATCGCCGTTCCCCTCGCCACCCGAATCCGGGATATGGTGAAACTCATCACGACCCGCCCGGGTGATTTTGATGCCAGCGTGCAGATTTCAGTGGTTCCAAACGGACTTCTGACATATCGCGGAGTTTTCGATGTCTCGCACCGTTCGACGCATCCTGGCGAGCTTCGCGCTGCTCCTGGTCATTTTGGGAGTGGGGACGCTCTTCTGGCTGAATCGCGTTGGTGCCTTCGTTCGCGTCGCACCGCATTTCTCCGGAACCTGCGAGCCGCTGGCCCTGGCCGCGAGTGCTGAAGACATCCGCGTCGATCGCGATCGCGCCATGGCGTATCTCTCGGCCCTCGACCGACGATCGGTGCAGCAAGGTGCGGACGTCACGGGGACGATCCTCCGGGTCGATCTCAATTCGAGTCCGCTGCGCGCGGTTTCGGCGCTGTTGAATGCGCCGACTGATTTTCGTCCCGGCGGGATAAGCCTTTACACCACGTCAGAAGGCGTGCAACGCCTCTTCGTATTGAGTCATCCCGCGCGGGCGCCAAACACCGTAGAAGTTTTCACTCGCAACGCGGACGGGCAGTTCGTGCACGATGAAACCCTGCACAATCCGCTGCTCTTCAGCCCGCGCGCGATCGCGGCCGTTGGCGAACGCCAGTTCTACGTCGCCAATGATTCCGGGTCGCGCAGCCGTTTCGAGCGCTTCACGGAAATCGCTCTTGGGCGCGCACTGGCGACGGTCGCCTATTTCGATGGCACGACCATGCGCGTCGTAGACGATGCAGTCGCGCTGGCGACAGGCATCGTCGCAAGTGCGGATGGCGGCCGAATCTACGTGAGCCAGGCGGGCGCACGCAGCGTGCGCGTCTACTCACGCGATTCGGAGAATGGCGATCTCACGCCGATCGAGGACGTCAAGGTCTACAGCACCCCTGAAAACCTGGACATCGCAGAGGATGGCGGCATCTGGGTCGCCGCATACCCGGACCTCATCGCTGTGATGAAACATCTGCGCGATGCGCGCGTGCGTGCGCCTACCCAAGTCCTGCGCATCGCCGCGGACCCCCTCGCGCCGCGGCGGTTGGGCGAGGTTTACCTGGGGAGCGGCGATGAACTGTCGGCTGGCAGTGTCGCGGCGGTCACGGAGGATGGGTTTCTGCTGGGGGCGCCGATGGATACCAAGGTGCTCGTCTGTCGGCTGCCACGGTAGAGCGCTGTCAATTTCCGCAGGATTCACAGTCGCAGCGCACCAGTGTTGCGCGGCGACGACGCGTATTGCCGTCGGCCCCGGTCCTCTGATAGCCTCGCGATGCTACCGGTGTCATTTCCTGCTGCGTACAGAAATGCTACCGGTGTCAGAAATTGCGAAGGGTGTACGTAACGGGCCGAACGCGCAACGAGGGGGATGACTGAGATGTCGAAGCTCAATCTTGGCCGGGCGCCGCGTCGCTGGCTGACGGGAATCCTTGCCGGTCTCATTTCCTGTTCCTGGGCTGCGGCAGCCGATCAATCCGCCGCTGACAAACCGCAGATCCAGCTGCCGCGCAGGCAACCTCACCGGCTGGCGCCGCTGCGCCGGCACCTCAATCCACTGGCACTGCGGACTCTGAAGCGCCGCTCGGCGAAGTGATCGTGACCGGCTATCGCCAGAGTCTCGCGGTGGCGCTCGATCGCAAGAAGATCGCGAACGGCACCGAAGACGTCATCATGGCCGATGACATCGCGGACTTCCCCGATCTGAATCTCGCCGAATCGCTCCAGCGCGTTCCCGGTGTATCCATCGCCCGTGATGCTGGCGAGGGTCGTCAGATTTCGGTGCGCGGTCTCGGCCCGCAATTTACGCGCGTGCGCATCAACGGCATGGAAGCGATGAGCGCCAACGGTGGCACCGACGCGGCCGGCGGCACCAATCGCGATCGCAGTTTCGACTTCAACACCTTCGCCTCCGAGCTCTTCAATTCGGTCACCGTCCGCAAGTCCTCGGCCGCTGAAATCGAGGAAGGCTCGCTGGGTGCAACCGTTGATCTGCGCACTGGTCGGCCGTTCGACTACAAAGGACTGACGCTCCTCACGTCAGTCACGGGCGCGTACAACGATATTTCCAGCTCCGTCGACCCGCGCGCGGTGTTCCTGGCAAGCGATACGTGGGCCGACGGCAGGTTCGGCGCCCTGATCTCGGCGGCGTACACCGAGCGCGAGCTGGGCGACGAGGGCGCGAGCACGGTGCGCTGGCAGCAATCGGACGCATCCGCCGCGGGCGCGGGCCTGCCTCAACCCGATGCTCCCCGCCGCCTGCTTCGGCGCTCTCGACCCGACGCTACGCGTCGGCACCGTCGTACGCTGACATCAATCGCGCCTTCCATCCGCGCATCCCACGCTTCGACAAGTACGAGCACGAACAGAAACGCCTCGGGGTAACCGCCGCGCTGCAGTTCCAGCCGACGGATGCCGTGCTCTTGAGCCTCGATGCGCTCTACGCTAATTACAAAGCCGAGCGCAACGAGATCTTTCTCGAGTCTCCCGTGTTCAGCACCAATGGTGCCGCTGCGATCAACAACGTCAATCCGGTGGCAGCCGAGATCGATGGCACCAACACCCTCGTGTACGGCGTATTCCAGGACGTCGACATCCGCTCCGAAGCGCGTTTTGACGAGCTGGAGACCGACTTCACGCACATCACTCTCGACGGCGCCTTCCAGCTTTCCGACAGCGTGCGGCTGACCGCCCTGGTGGGCTTCTCGGAAGCGAATCACGACAACCCGGTTCAGACCACGTTGCTGTTCGACACCGCGGATGTTGACGGCTACAGCTACGACTATCGAGCGAATAGCCGCATCCCGCTCATCACGTACGGAACCAGCGGACGTCACCAACCCCGCGACCTGGACGCTGTCGCCAGGTGCGCCTGCGGCCGCAAAGCTCGATCAACAGCTTCCAGGACGCGGCTGTGGACCTGCAGTGGGACATGAATGAATCCTTCGGTCTCAAGTTCGGGCCGCAGTGGAAGAAGTTCACCTTCAAGACCACGTCCGAGCAGCGCTCCAACGGAACGACGACCAACCAGGAAGCCATCATTCCGGCCAATGTCATGGGGACGCCGATCGCCGACTACAGCAAGCTCACGACCCTGGACAATGGACTGGATCTGCCCGCCGGCAGTGTGAGCACCTGGCTCATGCCGGACATCAATGCCGCAAACTCGCTCTTCGATCTCAACAACCGCTCCGTGTGGCGTGTCGGCATCGAGACCGCGCTCGGCAACAACTACGAGATCGACGAGGAGGACACCGGCGGTTACGTGCAGGGCAACTTCAACTTCCCGCTGGGCTCGATGAGCGCTGCGCGGCAACCTCGGTGTGCGCTACGTTGAAACGAAGCAGACCTCCAAGGGATACACGTTCACTGCCGGCACACCGCTCCTGACTACCGTCGAGCGCAGCTATGACGACACTCTGCCGTCGTTGAACCTGGTGTGGGAACTGACGGATGACTTCTACATCCGCGCCGCGGCAGCCAAGGTCATGGTGCGGCCTAACGGCAGCGGTCAACCCGCCTCGGGCATCGGCATCCTCGCACCGGGCGCGGCCGTGACGATCGCCGGCGCGAACAAGACGGTGACCGCCGGCAATCCAGAGCTCGAACCGTTCCGGGCCAAGTCGTACGACATGAGCTTCGAATGGTATTTCGCGCCCGAATCGCTGGTGTCGCTGGCGCTGTTCTACAAGGACATCGACAGCTTCGTGCAGATCATTCGCACCACCGGCGACTTCTCGGAAAACCCGCTCGGCTTGCCGGACAGCGTCGCGCTGGCAACCTGCGGAGCCGCGATTCCCGATCCGGCGACCTGCTTGTCCGGCTGGCAGTTCAGTCTGCCCGCCAACACTCCGGGCGGAAATCTGAAGGGATTCGAGATCAGCTATCAGCAGCCCTTCTCATTCCTGCCCGCCCCGTTCAACAGTTTCGGCGTGCAGCTCAACTACACGGGAGTGGACTCGGAAATCGATTACCTGGATCAGACCGGCGCCGTGGTGACGCGGACGGATCTCACCAACCTGTCCAAGCACGCCTACAACGCGACCTTGTACTTCGAGAATCCGAGGTTCAGCGCGCGAGTCGCGGGCAGCTACCGCGATGATTACCTGACGACGGTACCGGGCCGTAACGGCAACGATGTCGAGGGCACGGCAGAGACCTTCAACCTGGATTTCTCAGCGGCTTTGACGGTGACCAAGGGCTTCGAGCTGACGCTCGAGGCGCTCAACCTGACCGATGAGTTCCAGGACCAATGGGTGCAGCAGGATGCCAGCCGGCTCTCGTACTACCACCACCAGGGCCGCACATACCTGCTAGGGGCGCGCTTCTCATTCGGCAACCAGTAGCAACAAGCAGCTGAGATCGAGGTGAGGTGACGGTAGGATCTCCGTCACCTCACCTCACCAGGCAACTCCTCACGTCGCAAGCAAGAACCACACACGCGGTCCCCACCGCGCTGGCGGGCGCGGACCTGCGTAGCCGATGGAAACATGGAGGGGAACATCATGCGTATCGGGAAGCTCATCGTTCACTGGCGAGCGTAATCGCGATTGCGGCGGCCGCCCGGCGCTCGCGGGCGGCGAGCGCGACCTGGGGCGCGAGACGTTGGACGCAGATGATGGCTGGGCCGCCTTCGGCTCGGGTACGACCGGCGGCTCGCTCGCGACGATCGACCAGGTCTACACGGTCACGAATCGGCGCGAACTCATTGCGGCGCTCAACAACGGCGTGCCGTCGTCGACCTCGCCGTCGAATCCGTCCAATGTCGCCAAGATCATCTACGTCAACGGCACGATCGACGGCAACGTCGATGACGACAACAATCCGTTGACCTGCGATGACTACATTCGCAGCGATCCGGCCACCGGTACGGTCTTTTCCTGGGATGCGTTTCTCGCCACGTATGATCCCAACGGCCCCTGGGGCCGGGTGAATCCGAGCGGCCCGCTCGAGGTCGCACGCCTGGCGTCACGAGATGCGCAACAGGCGCGGGTCAGAATCCGGCCCGGCTCCAATACCACGATCGTCGGCCTCGGGCGGCACGCCAAGATCCGCGGTGCGTGGTTCGATATCCGTGGAACTGCCGGCGTCGCGGGCAGCCGCACCAACATCATCATTCGCAACCTCACATTCGAGGATGTCTACGACTGCTACCCGGCGTGGGCGCCAAACGACGGGGCCCTCGGCGCGTGGAATTCCCTGTACGACGCGATCTCGCTGCGCGATTCCGATCATGTATGGATCGATCACGGCACGTTCCAGGACCGTGAGACTGCAGACAGCACTCTGCCACTGCGTTTCGGCGTGATCTTCCAGGTTCATGACGGCCTCCTCGACGTCACCAACGCCTCGGACCTGGTGACCGTGTCGTGGAATCGCTTCCTCGATCACGACAAGGTGAGCCTGATCGGCTCATCCGACAACGCTCCGGCAGACGTCGGCAGGCTTCGCGTTACGTTCCATCACGACGTGTATGACGACGTCGGCCAGCGCGCGCCTGCGGGTGCGGTTCGGCCAGGTTCACGTCTACAACAACCTCTACCGGATCGCGAACCCCGCCAGCTACGTCTACACCTGGGGTGTCGGCATCCAGTCGGCTATCGTCGCCGAGAACAACTTCTTCGTCGCGGACCAGAGCGTCACAGCGGATGAGTTCATCGAGCGCTTCAACGGCACCGCGATCGACGAATCCGGCACGCTCCTCAACGGCCTGCTGAACCGCGATCGCGTCGATGTTGTGGCCGCATATAACGCGGTCAACGATCCGGATCTGCTGACGGATGTCGACTGGACGCCGACTCTGTTCCGCGAGATCCACCCGACCTGGAGCGTGCCGCTGCTGACGCTGCTCTCAGGTCCGCTGCCGTG
Source organism: uncultured Gammaproteobacteria bacterium (assembly GCA_963696675.1). Classification (GTDB taxonomy): domain Bacteria; phylum Pseudomonadota; class Gammaproteobacteria; order Steroidobacterales; family Steroidobacteraceae; genus DATBVX01. The sequence continues at coordinate 52,567 of CAVOLM010000044.1, forward strand.
GTGAGCCCCCCGGACCCGTCTAACGACGGGTCATGAAGCGCAGGTCCCAGCCCGCCGGGTCGAAAGCCTGGCGGGTTGCGGCCTGCACCGGGTAGCCGCCCACTTCCTGCTCGTTGTCGATGATGCGGCCACGGCCTTCGATGGTGTCGGCGGATCCGACTATCGGTATGGTCCCGATCCCACGGCCGGGCGCCGACACTTCGAATCACCGCGTCCTGTACATCGGCGGCGGGCAGGAGCTTCACGCCTTCCGGGAGCGCGGGCGACTGGTCGAGGCGAGATCAGGCGGGCTTTCGACGTCGTGTAGCGACCGAGTCTCCGGCAACGGTCTGCCGAGACGGTCCACCGCGATGTTGTCGGCCGCGTAGATACTCGAGATCGCCGGAGCCGCCGAGCATGAGGAAAGCGAGATCCGTGGGCGTCGACGGCCCGGCACGCAGGACGTTGCCGACCAGCGTCATCTGGCCGGTCTGGTACTGATCATGCCCCACTCCTCCGCGATCAGGTTGTAGTGCACCGCGCGCTGGCCCGGGTCGTAGATCAGGTTGTTGATCACGGCGCCGCGCACGCCGCCCTTGAACAGCGGGTTGCGCTCGAGGTTGTGCGCGTAGAGGTTGCCGACGATCAGGATGTCGGTGACGTTGTCGTGGATCAGCGAGCCCTTGGAGTGCTCGCCCTTGGAGTGAGTGGAGTCCGCGAGGCCCTCGGCGATGATGTTGTTGCTGAACGTGATCCGATGCGAGGTGCCCTTGCGCCAGTCGTCGTGGAGTCTTGCCGGTGAAGCGCGGGCCGGAGGCGGAGAGGTTCTCGTCGGTGGCCCAGGTGAGCGAGCAGTGATCGACGATCACGTCGTGGGCGCCGCCGATCGGTGGACAGGGCATCGGTCGTCCCAGCCGCTCATGTGCGCTTCGCCGGCCTCCCGGGGCGCACGCGGATGTGCTGCATGACCACGTCGTGCGTCGCGACGTCGATGCCGCCGCGAATGAGCGTGATGCCGGGCGACGGCGCGGTCTGGCCGGCGATGGTGAGGAAGGGTTCCTTGATCGTCAGCGTCTGCTTGTCGAGATCGATGACGCCGCCGACCTCGAAGACGATGATGCGCGGACCCTTGGCGGCTACCGCCTCCACGAACGATCCGGGCCCGCGTCCGGCGAGCGTCGTGACCTTGATGATGGCGCCGCCGCGACCGCCCGGGGTGTGCGCCGCCCAACCGAGCGCGCCCGGAAAGGCCGGAGCGATTTGTCCGCAGCCGGCGGCGGGGCTGCCTTCGGTGGCAGCCTAGCGACCCGAGCACGAGCAACGCGCCAAGGACAGCTTTTGCCCGGGGAAACTCGAGCCGTCAGCGTGAGATTTCGAGCGACCGGGAGTAGTTGCCGAGTCATGCAGAGCCTCGTAGGGGTTCGATTGGAGTTGGCTGCGCGGGGCGCTGAATTGTAAATGACACCGGTTTCCTATATACAGATTTGCGACCCGAAAATGCCACTTTTCAGCGATGAAGAACGCCCGATCTGATGCACAACTGCAAGCCTCGGCGATCGCCGATCGCTTCGTGCGGGCGCGCCTGAATGCGACCCCGGTGCGTCGACTTTCCCGGCTCGCTACCCGCCGAACCTGGACGGCGCATATGCGATTCAGGCGGAGGCGATTGGTCGCTGGCCGGACTCGATGGCGGGCTGGAAAGTCGCGATGCTGGGGCCGGGCTGGAAGGAGCGGCTCGGCGAGGAGCGGCTCGTCGGACCGGTGTTCCGCGCCGGCGTGCGCCACGCATCGGGGAATGGAATCGTGGAGTTTCCCGTCTTCGAAGGGGGCTTTGCCGCGGTCGAAGCAGAGTTCATTTTTCGCCTCGGCCAGGACGCGCCAACGGCGAAAACGCGCTGGAGCCCAGAGGAAGCCGCGGCGCTTGTCAGCTCTCTGCACGTGGGCGTCGAGACGGCCGGTAGCCCACTTTCGAGCATCAATGAGCTGGGCCACTGGCTATTGTCTCTGATTTTGGCAACAATTCCGGCGTTATCGTCGGGGCGCTGGTGTCCAGCTGGCGGGGACGTCCGCTGCATTCGATCCCCTCCGAGACCTTTATCGAGGGCGTTTCCGTGGGTCGAGGGAGCGCGGCCTCCGTGCCCGGCGATCCCTTGGCCGCGCTTGCGTTTGCTTTGTCGCGCTGTGCACGACTGGGCCGGCCACTCAAGAGTGGTGACCTGATCTCGACCGGCGCGACCACGGGAGTTCACCAGATCCGCGCGGGTCAGAGCGCACGCCTGAGCTTCGGTGAGTTCGGCGACATTCATTGCCGGGCCGTGCGTGCCATGCGCATTGATAGCCGCCAGCGCGCCGACCAGAAGGCCCGCACCTCGTGCTGACGAGACGTCGATGGCTGCTCGGCGCCGGCGCCGCCATCGCCACAATCAGAGCCTCCTCGGCTGCCAGCCGCGACTCGATCCTGACTGCGGCTGACGTTCACGTCGCCGGTTACCCCACGGTCGAGGCGATGCGCTGGATGGGCGAGACGATCGCGAGGGAAAGTGGCGGCCGCCTCGACCTGCACGTGTACCACTCCGGCCAGCTCGGCCGCGAGAACGACACCATCGACCTCGCGCGTTTTGGCGTCCTCGACATCACGCGCGTGAACATGGCGGCGCTCAACAATGCGTTCCCCGCGACGCGCGTCCTGTCGGCGCCGTACGTCTTCGACTCGACCGCTCACATGCGCCGGGCGCTCGATGGGCCGGTGGGGCGGGAGATCCTGCGCCGTTTCGAGACGCGGGATCTCATCGGCCTCGCCTTCTACGACTCGGGGGCGCGCTGCTTCTACAACGTCCAGCGCCCGGTGCACGAACCTGCCGACCTGCACGGCCTGAAGCTCCGGGTTCCCCCCTCTGACATCTTCATCGCCCTCGGCCGCGCGCTCGGGGTCAACCCGACGCCGCTTTCGTACGGGGAGATTTATTCCGCGCTCCAGACCCACCTGATCGATGGGGCGGAGAACAACTGGATCACGTTCGACACCAGCCGCCATTTCGAGGTCGCGCGCTTCTGGTCCCAATCCGAACATTCCTACTCGCCGGAAGCGTTGTTGATGTGCAGAAGCCGTTTCGACGCGCTTTCCGCCTGCGGACCAGGCGTTGGTGCGCGCCGCCGCAACCCAGTCCGTCACGTACATGCGCGAGCTTTGGGACCAGGCGGAAGAGGCCTCCAGGGCGAAGGTGCATCGCGGCCGGCGTGCATGTGAACGAGGTGGATCGCGCCGCATTTCACAAGGCGACGGCGCATGTTCTCGAGGCCTACCTGCAGGACCCGGAGCTCGACGAGCTGTACCGGGGCATTCGTTCAGCCGCATGAGCGCGGTGGAAAACCAGCCTGGCGCCGCGAGCAGCTGGGTGAGCGCCGGGTTAAGCATGCTGGCCCGGATCGCCGCTGTGATCGCTGGTGCGTCACTCGTCGGTATGGCGATCGTCGAGGGCTGGCAGGTCTATGCCCGCTATGTTCTGAACGACTCACCGAGCTGGACCGAGCCCGTGGCGCTCCTGCTCATGAGCACGGTGATGATGGTGGGAGCGGCGCTCGGCACCCGCAGTGATGCTCACTTCGGCTTCTTCATCGCGGTCGAGCACACCCCGGTCCGCCTGCGCCGCGTCCTGCTTGCCATTGCGCGGCTCATCGCAGCGGCCATCGGACTGATGCTTTCCGCGTGGGGCGGCCGGCTGCTCGTGGATGGCTGGAGTGTCCCGATGGCGGGTGCGCCGTTGCCGCAGGGAATAGTTTTCCTGCCGTTCTGCATCGGCGGCGTGCTGATCGTCGTGTTCGCGATCGAACGGCTGATCACCTCCCCAGCGTCGCGGACCGGAGCCTGACAGTGGCGACCGCAATCCTCTTTGTTGTGTTGCTGGTTCTGCTGGTGATGGGTGTGCCAGTCGCCTTCGCGCTGATCACGGCGGCGCTGGCGACGGTGCTGTACCTCGATCTGCCCGCGATCGTGATCGTACAGCAGACTGCGGCCGGCGCGAGCATCACTTCGCTGCTGGCCATCCCGCTGTTCATTTTCGCCGGCGAGATCATGATGCGCGGCGGCATCTCGGAGCGGCTGATCTCGTTCGCGTCATCGCTGGTCGGTCACCTGCGCGGCGGTCTCGGCCAGGTGAGCGTGCTGTCGTCGCTGTTCTTCGGTGGCGTATCGGGCTCGGCGATCGCCGATGTTTCAGCAATCGGCGGCACGATGATCCCGCAGATGGTGAAGCGCGGTTTCGATCGTGACTTCGCCGTCAACGTGTCGATCTCCGCCGCGGTCGTCGCGTTGCTGGTGCCGCCATCGCACAACCTGATCCTGTATTCGGCCGCGGCGGGCGGATCGATCTCGATTGCGGACTTGTTTGCCGCCGGCATCATGCCGGCGCTGCTGCTCACCGCGGTGCTGATGGTGACCGGCTGGGTAATCGCGAGCCGGCGCGACTACGCCGTGGAGCCATTTCCCGGCTTCAAGGCTGTACTGGCGCCGTTTCGTTGCAGCGCTCCCCGGATTGCTGCTGGTCGCGCTCATCTTTATCGGCATCCGCGCCGGAATCTTCACGGCCATCGAGAGCGCATCGATCGCCGTGATCTATGCCGTGCTGGTCGCAGGGCTCGTGTACCGGAACCTTTCGTGGCGGAACTTCCTCGAGACCTGTTCCGGTGCGATCCGCACGACGGGGCTCATTCTCTTCGTCATCGGCGCAGCGGCATCATTCGGCTGGCTACTCGCGTACCTGCAGGTGCCCGCCGCCGCGGTCGAGTTTCTGTCTGGCTTCTCGCAGAACAAGAATCTCATCCTGCTGGTGATGGTGCTGACACTGCTCGCGCTCGGCACCTTCATGGATCTCGCGCCCCTCATCATCATCTGCACGCCGATCTTCCTGCCGATCGCCAAGGCGATTGGCGTCGATCCGGTGCACTTCGGTGTGATCTTGATTCTCAAGGGCGGCATCGGCCTGATCACACCGCCCGTCGGCTCAGTGCTGTTCGTCGGCACCGCGATCGGGAAGATCAGCGTCACCGAAACGCTGCGCACGATCTGGCCGTTCTATCTCGCATCGCTCGCTGTTCTCTTCATCGTCACCTTCGTTCCGCCGATCTCGCTCTGGCTGCCAGCATTGCTCAAGTAGCCCGCTTGGCTTGTTGATTGGGGAAAGGCGGGGCAGGATGGGTGAGAGGGGAGACGCATGTTCGAAACGGTCAATTGGCTGGCAGTCGCCGTCGCCGCCCTGGCGACTTTTGTCATTGGCGCACCCTGGTATTCACCAGTGCTGTTTCTCAAACGCTGGCAGCGCGAGATGGGCGTCACCGATATCAAGCCGGGCCATCCGCTGCGAGTTTTTGGTCTGGCATACCTCTTCAGCCTGATCGCCACAACCTGTCTGGCTGCGCTCCTAGGACCTGAGGCGAACGCGATCTCGGGACTCAAGATCGGCGCGATTGTGGGCGCCTGTTTTGTTGCCACGAGCTTCGGGGTCAATTACCAGTTCGCAAATCGCAGCTTCGCTGCTCTGCTCATCGATGGCGGCTATCACATCCTGCAGTTCGCAGCCTTCGGCCTGGTGCTTGGCGCCTGGCCCGGCTGAGTCGACGGTATGACGGCGCTGGATATCGTCGGCACGTGGCAGCTCGCCTCAGTTTCGGCCACGACAGAGGCTGGCGCTGCTGTCGCCGCTCCGTTTGGCGCCAATCCGACAGGCCTGCTCATCTACACCATTGAAGGCCGGATGTCGGCGATCATCGGCCACGGCGGGCGAAAAGCACTCTCGATTGCAGACCGCATCTCCTCACCCGCAGAAGAAAGAGCCGCTGCGTTTTCGACGTTCATCGCGTACGCCGGACGCTACACGTTTTCCGAGGGCCGGGTGACTCATCATGTGGAACTCTCGCTGGTGCCGAACTGGGCGAATACCGATGTCGTGCGCCTGGTTCGCTTCGACGGTGAGCGCATGATTCTGCGCACGCCACCAATATCGATCGGTGGAGTGAGTGAGATCGTGGACCTGGTCTGGAAGCGAGTCAGGTAGCCAGAACATGATTCAGGGCGCCCGTTACGTTCACACGAATCTCATCGCGCGCGACTGGCGATCGCTGGTGAATTTCTACGCAACCGTGTTCGGTTGCGTATTCGTGCCGCCCGAACGCGATTTTTCGGGACCTGCGCTCGAAGCCGGCACTGGCGTCAAAGATTCCGACCTGCGCGGCATGCACCTGCGTCTGCCCGGTTACGGGCCTGAGGGTCCGACGTTGGAGATCTTCAGTTACTCTCGCCTCGCGACAGGTCCGACTCCCGTTGTGAATCGGGCCGGGTTCGCGCACATTGCCTTTGAGGTCGCCTCCGTACCCGACGCGCAGCAAGCAGTGCTGGCAGCTGGCGGCGGTGTAGTCGGCGCAATAGTGACACTCACCACCGCTGCCCGCCGGCGTGTCACGTGGTGCTACGTAACCGATCCCGAAGGGAACATCATCGAGCTGCAGTCCTGGACCGATGACCAGACAGGAGCCTAGTCGCATGCTGCAATTGAGACCCAACTGTGAATGTTGCGATCGTGACCTGCCGCCCGGATCTCACGAAGCGATGATCTGTTCCTTCGAGTGCACGTTCTGCCGCGCCTGCGCGGAAACGCGTTTGAGTGGCGAATGCCCCAATTGCGGCGGTGAGCTCGCGCCGCGGCCGACACGCGCCGAGCGCTTGCTTGCCAAGTACCCACCTTCATCGGAACGGGTGCACGCGAAAAATCCTTGTCCAACTGCCTCTTAGTTCCGCTTCACATCGCATGAATCGTGTCGCTGTTGCAGCGCTGTCCCTTCTCGTCCTTGCGGGCTGTGAACGCGGCCGTGAAGAGAAGAGCGCGAATGCTCCCGCACCACCGGTCGCCGCGACATTCGTGGGTGGCGAGAAATGCGCGGCCTGCCACGCCCGGGAGACCGATCTCTGGCGACATTCACACCATGCACTCGCCATGCAGCCTGCCTCCGCGTCTACGGTCCTCGGTGATTTCGATAATGCGAGCTTCGTGAAAGATGGCGTCAAATCCAGCTTCTTCACACGCGAGGGGCACTACTACGTTCGAACCGACGGGCCCGACGGCAAGCTCGCGGACTTCGAGGTGACCTACACGTTCGGCGTGGAACCGCTGCAGCAGTACCTGATTCCGTTTCCGGACGGACGCATGCAGGCGCTCAGCATCGCCTGGGATGCGCGCGCCAAGGAGAAGGGTGGTCAGCGATGGTTCGACCTCTATCCGGGCGAGAAGATCAATCATCGCGACGTGCTGCACTGGACGCACCCGGCGCAGAACTGGAACCACCAGTGCGCCGAATGCCATTCCACCAACCTCGAGAAGAACTACCACGCTGACACGCGCCGCTTCGACACGACGTGGAGCGATGTCAGCGTAGCGTGCGAGGCATGCCATGGCCCCGGCTCGCGGCACATCGCATGGGTGCAGAACGGCGGGGACAAGACGGCATCGGATCACGGGCTGGTGTTTCGGCTGGCCGATCACGCGAGCGGTCTCTGGTCATTCAAGGATGGAGAGCCGATAGCAAAGCGTAATAAGCCGCTTGGCTCCCACGCGGAGGTGGAGACCTGCGCTCGCTGCCATTCGCGCCGCGCGCAGCTCTGGCCCGACTATCAGTACGGCGATGTGCTCGCCCAGACCCATCGTGTCGCGCTGCTCGATGCGGACCTCTATTTCGCGGACGGCCAGATGCACGACGAGGTCTACGAATACGGCTCGTTCCTGCAGAGCCGGATGTACGCCGCAGGAGTGACTTGCTCTGATTGTCACGAGCCCCACAGCTCGCAGCTCCGCGCGGCCGGCAACGCACTGTGCGCGCAGTGCCACCAGGCGGCACACTTCGACACGGCCGAGCATCATCACCATCCGCCGGGGAGCGCTGGAGCACAGTGCGTTGCCTGTCACATGCTCGAGCGCACGTACATGGTGGTCGACGGACGGCGGGATCATAGCTTTCGCGTGCCGCGGCCTGACTTGAGTGCAAGTCTCGGCACACCGAACACCTGCAATGGCTGCCACGCGCGCAACGACGCGCGCTGGGCCAGCGATGTGGTCGCCAAGTGGTTCCCAAATGGAAGGCACAACTCTCCGCACTACGCTCAGGCCATCAATGCCGGACGCGAATCCGATGTGGACGCCGAGGGACTGTTACGGCTGACGGCGGAAGATGCGGGACAACCCGCGATCGTACGCGCAACCGCACTCAACCTGATGGCTTCATACCTCAGTGCGAAATCGGTGACGACGATCCAGGGCGCGCTGCGGGATGCAGATCCTCTCGTGAGACGCGCTGCGACCGAAAGTGCCGCGACACTTGAACCGCATAGTCGCGTTGCGTTGCTCGCCCCGCTCCTGGCAGATCCGCTTCGCACCGTGCGAATGCAGACGCTGGATGCTTTGCTGGATGTACCCCGCACCGAGCTGCCGAAGGACGCGCAGCAGTCTTTCGACTCCGCGGTCGTAGAGCATCGTCGCATCGAGCTCGCGAACGCAGATCGTGCCGAGTCACAGGTGAACCTGGGATCGCTCGAAGCACGGCTCGGCAATCTGCCGGCGGCACAAGAGGCCTACGCTACCGCGATCGAGCTCGAGCCATCCTTCATTCCTGCCTACGTCAACCTGGCTGATCTTTATCGGACTCAGGGGCCGCGAGGACCAGGCCGAATCAATGCTCCGACAGGGAATCACGATTCAGCCACGTGTCGCGGAGCTGCATCATGCGTTGGGACTCGCCCTCGTGCGTCAGCAGCGCTTGCCCGAAGCGGAGAAGGAACTGGCACTGGCAGCCGAGTTGCAACCGCAAAACGCCCGTTACGCGTACGTGCACGCTATTGCCTTGCATGCGCGTGGTGATGTGAAGGGCGCCCTCAAAGTACTGACGGCTGCCCAGCAGCGCCATCCCGCGAGCCGCGAGATCGTGACCGCACTCTTCCAGTACAGCATGGAGGGTGGAGATATGGATGGAGCACGACGCTGGGCGCAGCAACTTGCGGTGCTGTTCCCGGATGACCCACAGGTCCAACAGCTGATGCAGCAGCTCGGCGGCCCGTGATGCACGCCCTACTGACCGTCGCCGTGGCGGCGCTCCTTGGCATTGGATGGCTTGCGCAGGCCACGGCGGCAGAGAGTAGCGCGCAAACCACGCCGCATCCGAATGTCGTTCTCATATTGGCGGACGATCTGGGCTATGGCGATCTCGGGAGCTACGGTGCGACCGACATCCGCACCCCAAACCTCGATCGTCTCGCTCGCGAGGGCGTGCGCCTGACCGATGCCTACGCGAACGCTCCGGTGTGCACGCCGACACGTGCGGCACTCATCAGTGGGCGCTACCAGCAGCGCGCCGGCCTTGAATGGGTACTGACGATTCGGCCCGAGGATCAGGACCGGGGATTACCTGTAACCGGTACTTCATTGCCTGCGTTCCTCGGCAAGCAGGGCTACATCACGGGCCTGAGCGGCAAGTGGCATCTCGGCCTGCGGCCAGAGTTCGGGCCGAATGCGCAGGGGTTCGACGAGTTCTTTGGCTTTCGCGCGGCGGCGCTCGATTACTACTCTCACACGCGTGGCGATGGAACGCCGGATCTGTACGAGAACACGCAGCCGGTTGAGAGCACCCGATACCTGACCGATGACATCTCACAGCGGTCGGTGAACTTCATTGACCGTCATGCGGCGAGGCCCTTCTTCCTCGAAGTTGCCTACAACGCGCCGCATTGGCCGTTCCAGCCTCCCAATCTGCCCGCTTCCGATCGGCGGCGCCAGGGGCCGCCCCATCCCGAGGCGACGGACGATCGAAGCCTGGCGCAGATGCCGGATGATTCGCCACCTGCGACACGGGCCGAGTATGCACAGATGGTCGAACGTATGGACGCGGGTGTCGGTGCGATCCTGGAAGCTCTGGGTCGGCACGGCATCGCCCGCAATACGCTGGTCATCTTCACCAGCGACAACGGCGGCGAGTGGCTATCGCGTAACACGCCGTTCTTCCATCGCAAGGTTTCGTTATGGGAAGGCGGCATCCGCGTTCCGCTTCTCGTGCGTTGGCCGGCGAAACTGCCCGCCGGCAAGACCTCGGAGCAACCCGCCATCACGATGGATCTGAATGCGTCGATCCTTGCTGCGAGCGGCGCGACAACTCCTCCAGGCTATTTGCCGGACGGCATCGATCTCATGCCAAGCCTGGCCGGCGAAGTGCCTGTCGTCGAGCGGACCCTCTACTGGCGCCTCATTCGCCCTGAGCGCCAGCAGAAAGCGGTGCGCGCCGGGCAGTGGAAGCTGCTAGTCGATGGCGGTCAGTATTTCCTCTTCGACCTGAAGCACGATTCCGCCGAGCGCAACGATCTCGCGGGACAGCATCCGGAGACTGTATCGCGGCTGAAGGCTCTGCTCGCGGCTTGGGAAAGGGATGTCGACCGCGATGCTGCTGTCTCGAAACCTGGAGAACCCGGGAAGGTTCAGCGCAATACGCTGCGCACGTCCGCTGCCATTCCCAACCGGTCGTAAGCGCGATTGAGCGCGATGACGAAGCGCCGCGCGCTGCGCAGCTCCTCCGGGAACACTGTCTCGAGTGCCAGGAAACGCGGCACGTCGCTGGCCGCGCTGTTGCGGCAGGCGAGGCCGATGTCGAAGAGTTGTTCTGCCAGGGGGTCGATGACGCGAATCGATTTCTGCGCGCGGGTGCGGACGAAATGCATCCACGCGGCCACCGGGGTGCACAGCCGATCGATCGGTCGGCCGACCGTCATGCTGTCGGCAATGGTGCCGAACAGGCGGAACGGCAACTTCTGCGAGCCGTCCCAGGCGATCTGCGCGAGCGGATGGCGAATCTCCGGATTGCGGAAGCGATTGAGGATCGTATCGATGTACTGACGCAGATCGAGCCCGCGCGGCGCGACCACGCTCGGCAGGATGTCTTCCGTCATCAGCTTGCGGACAAACCCCGATAAGTTCGCGATCCTGCATCGCGTCCGACACCGTCTCGATGCCGGCGAGCGACCCGAGGTACGCGAGCGAGGAATGCGCGCCATTGAGTAGGCGCAGCTTCGCGCGATCGTAGGCCCCGACGTCATCGGTCAAGGTCACGCCGACGGACTGCAATGCGCTGAGATCGCTGCGTTCATCCTGTTCGATCACCCACTGCACGAAATTCTCGCGCTGCACCGGCCAGCGATCCTGCACGCCGAGCGCCCGGGCCACGCGTTCACGCAAAGCGTCGTTCGTCGCGGGCGTGATGCTGTCGATCATGGTGCGGGGGAAAGCCACCTGCGCTTCGATCCAGTCGGCGAGCCCCGCCTCGGTGCGACGCGCGAACTGCACCACGGCCCGGCGCAAGCGCTGACCGTTGTCGACCATGTTGTCGCAACTCACGACCACGAACGGTTCGATGCTTCGCATCGCGTCGTTGGCGAAGCGCCTCGACCAGGTATCCGATCAGTGTCGAGGGTGAATCGGGCGACTGCAGATCGTGGCGAATCTCCGGGTGTTCGAAATCGAGAGCTCCGCCGCGCCCAGGCAGTAGCCTTTCTCAGTGACAGTCGCCGTCACGATGCGTGTATCGGGCGCCAGCATGCGTGCGATCACCGCTGCGGGATCTTCAGGCGCAACCAGCACCTCGCGAAGCGCGCCGATGACGCGATACGAGCACTCCGTGTCGAGAATCGCAGTCGTATAGAGCCCATCCTGCGGCTTGAGCGCATCACGAACACCGGCACTGTGCAGCGCCACGGCGCAGATGCCCCAGCGCGGATCCTGGTGCAGCAGGTCGTCGAGGTAGTTCGCCTGGTGGACGCGGTGAAAGGCACCGGGCCCGAAATGCACGACGCCGGTGCGAACGGCGTTGAGATCGTACTCTGGAATGCGCACGCCACTTGGCAGGCGCGGCAATTCGGCCCGAGAGAGATATGAAGTCACGCGCTGCTTCGCGCAGTCACAGCGTGACCCCGCCCTTCCAGATGGCGATTTCGCGTTCGCCGTTTGTTTCGTTGCGCGCCGCCTGTCCCGACGCAGTGGCCAGCACGAGCTCCAGCAGCTCATCGGCGGCCGCATCCATTCCGAGACCGGTCATCACGCGTCCTGCGTCGAAATCGATCCAGTGCGGCTTCTTGGCGGCCAGCGCGGAGTTGGAAGTGATCTTCAGCGTCGGCGCAGGAAAGCCGAGCGGCGTGCCGCGACCGGTTGTGAAGAGCAGGATGTTGGCGCCGGCAGCGACCAGTGCCGTCGAGGAAATGGCGTCGTTGCCCGGCGCCTCGAGCAGCGACAGGCCGGGACGCGCAACGCTGGCGCCATAGCGAAGCACATCCGTCACGATGGCGCGTCCGCCCTTCTGAACCGCGCCCAGCGATTTTTCCTCGAGCGTCGTGATGCCGCCGGCGATGTTTCCCGGCGACGGATTCTCGTGCACCGGCTGGTGATGATCGAGAAAGTATTGCTTGAAGTCGTTCACGAGTGTCACGACATTGCGCGCGACACTCTCGCTCGCGGCACGTTCGAGCAGCACATGTTCCGCGCCGAAGACTTCGGGGATTTCGGTGAGCACCGCGGCGCCGCCCGCGACTGTCACACGATCGGCGATGCGACCCACCAGTGGATTGGCGGTGATGCCGCTCAAACCGTCGGAGCCGCCGCACTTGAGGCCGATCGTCAGCTTGTCGAGACCGCACGGGCTTCGCACTTCTTGCGCGGCTTGAGCGACGAGCTCTTCGAGCACCTTGAGGCCTTCCTCGGTCTCGTCGTCGACCGCCTGCGCGGCGAAGGCGCGAATGCGCTGCCGTTCGGCTTCTGAGAGTTCGCCGAGCAGTGCCTCGAGCTGATTCGATTCGCAGCCCAGACCCAGGATCAGCACGCCGCCGGCGTTGGGATGACGCGCCAGCGCCGCAAGGAGTCCCCTCGTACGCTGGAGATCGTCGCCGAGCTGCGAGCAGCCGAACGGATGCGTGAAGGCGTAGACGCCATCGACACGCATTCCGAAGCGTTGCGTGCCAAGGCGCGCGATGCGCTCCGCGGTTCGCTCGACGCAGCCGACGGTGGGCAGGATCCAGATCTCGTTGCGCGTGCCGGCACGACCGTCCGCGCGTATGTAGCCCTGGAACGTCGCACCGTGCGCAATCGGCTCTGGCGGCCGCGATTTGCGCGCGTGCAGATCGTAGGACTCGATGCCCGAGAGCTGCGTCGCGAGGTTATGCGTGTGCACGAGCGCCCCTGCAGCGATTGCCTGCAGCGCCCGGCCGATCGGCCAGCCGTACTTGTGAATTTGTGCACCCGCGGCCATCGCGTGCACTGCCATCTTGTGGCCTGGCGGAATGGCTTCGAGCGCTACGACTGTCGCGTCCCCCGCCGGCACGCGCTCTCCGGTCCCGATCGGACGTAATGCAACGACCACATCATCGCGAGGATCGATGCGCCAGGCGGCGGGAGCCGCAATGTGAGGCTGAGCAGCCATGCCTGCAAAAGAATGGCACAAAAAGCTGGGAAGGAACCCATGATAACTGCTATGGTAACCGGTGTCATTCACAGCAGGGGTATCGGTCTGACCGCCCGCAGCGCGCCAGTCGCCTGATCGGCAGGTTATTCTGTGCAGGGTATTCATGACGGCGAAAGCGATGGCGAAGAAAAACCGCACCCGGGCGCCGGCACGCGCCCCCGCCGGGGTGGCGAGCCGAGCCGCCAACGAGGTCGCGCGAGCCTCGGCGCACCGGCCGAAGAATCACAAGCACACGATCAACGATATCGCACGCCTGGCGAACGTCTCGAAGAAGACCGTCTCGCGTGTCATCAACCAGTCCCCCTTCGTGCGCGAAGAGACACGGCTGCGCATCAGCGAGATCATGCAGAAGGTCGCCTACACGCCCGACCCGCAAGCGCGCGGTCTGGCCTTCCGGCGCTCATTTCTGATCGGCCTGGTTTACGACAACCCGAATGCGACTTTCATCGTCAACATCCAGGAAGGCGCGCTCGGTCCCATCCGCCGCTCCGGCTTCGAGCTGGTCGTGCACCCGTGCGACCGCACCAGCGAATCGTTCGTCGCGGACGTGCGCCATTTCGTGACGCGCCAGAAGCTCGACGGCGTGATCCTGGTCCCGCCGGTCTCCGAGGATGCGACGTTGATCCGCATGCTGAAGGACGTCGACTGCCGTTACATGCGCCTCCTTTCCGTGCCACTCGATGAGCCGGCCAATATCGTGCTGTCGTTGGACCGGGATGCCGCGAAACAGGTGGGTGAGCATCTCGCCAAACTCGGTCACCGCCGCATAGCGATGATCAAAGGCCCAACCGGATTCCGGTCCGCACATGAGCGTTTCACTGGATTCACTGCCGGCCTCGCCGAGCATGGACTGGCAGTGCCGCCGGAGTACCTGGTCGAGGGCGCGTACACGTTCGATTCCGGCGTCGCCGCCGCCGAGGTGCTGCTGTCGCGCTCGCCGCGACCGACCGCGATCTTTGCGGGTAATGACGAGATGGCCGCGGGCGTTTACAAGGTGGCGCACATGAAGGGGCTCACCATTCCGACAGATCTTTCGGTGGTCGGATTCGATGACACACCCATTGCTTCGCGCATCTGGCCGTCGCTCACGACCATCCGCCTCCCGATCCGGGACATGGGCCGCATCGCCGCCGATAAACTCATCGCCAAGGTTCACGGGCACGAGCAGCCGGCGAGCGCAGAATCAACCGTGTTTCCGCACCTGGTGCTGCGAGACTCCTCCACCAGGCCTGGACCGAGCTGACGCATGCCAGCGCGCACCCACGTGAAACCGGTTCGCTCCGCGGCGAGAAGGCTCACCGTGCACGAGGATCGGCTGTTTCCCGCTGATCCAGCGGTGCGCTCAGTTGCTCGTTCCCTCTACCACGCCGTACGCGACCTGCCGATCATCAGCCCGCACGGGCATACCGACCCCGCATGGTTCGCGCACAACGAAACGTTTTCAAATGCCACGGAGTTACTGCTGGCGCCCGATCACTACCTGTTCCGCATGCTCTACAGCCAGGGCATTTCGCTCGACGACCTGGGCGTTGCCTCGAAGGGCGGTCCGTCATCAGCGGATCCGCGCGCCGCGTGGCGACTGTTCGCGCGCCATTACCACCTGTTCCGCGGGCACGCCGTCGGCGCATGTGGCTCGAGTACGTCTTCGCGAAGGTGTTCGGCATCGATGTGCGGCTGGATGCGGATACTGCCGATCACTATTTCGACGCGATCGGCGCGAAGCTGCTCACGCCCGAACTTCCGGCCGCGCGCGCTCTTCGAGCGCTTCAACATCGAGGTGATCGCCACCACCGAATCACCGCTCGACACGCTCGAGCATCATCATGCGATCCGTGCGAGCGGCTGGCGCGGCCGCGTCATCACCGCCTATCGCCCGGACCCGGTGATCGACGCGGAGCACGAAGGGTTCCAGGAGGCGCTGCCGAAGTTCGCGGAACTCACCGGCGAGGACGTCTACGGCTGGCGCGGCTATCTCGCCGCACACCGCAAGCGCCGCGCGGTGTTTGCCGCCGTGGGCGCAACGTCGACCGATCACGGCCATCCGACCGCGACTACCGCAGACCTCTCGACGCACGACGCGGAACGCCTGTTCGCGCGCATCGTGAAAGGCGGACTTCAGCGCGACCGACGCCGAGCTGTTCCGCGCCCAGATGCTGACCGAGATGGCACGCATGAGCCTCGACGACGGGCTGGTGATGCAGATTCACCCCGGCTCGTTTCGCAATCACAACCGCTGGCTGCACGAGTACTACGGTCGCGACAAGGGCGCCGACATTCCGCTGCCCACCGACTATGTACGCGCACTGAAGCCGCTGCTCGATCGCTTCGGCAACGACAAGCGACTGACGGTCATCGTCTTCACGCTCGATGAGAGTACCTACAGTCGCGAGCTGGCGCCGCTCGCGGGCCACTACCCGATCCTCAAGCTCGGCCCGGCGTGGTGGTTCCACGACAGTCCGGAGGGCATGCGCCGCTTCCGCGAGCAGACGACGGAAACGGCCGGCTTCTACAACACGGTCGGCTTCAACGACGACACGCGCGCATTCCTGTCGATCCCGGCACGCCACGACGTCGCGCGCCGCGTCGATTGCGCCTTCCTTGCGCGCCTCGTGTGCGAACACCGGCTCGCGGAGGACGACGCGCACCAGATCGCGCAGGACCTCGCGTATCACCTGCCGAAGCGCGCCTACAAACTCGATCAACCAGCAGGGGCCTGAAGCGCCACTGCGTTTTCTGTCCGGAGCCACCTCATGCGGATCAAAGTGCTGCAGGCAACCCATCCTGAGATGATCAAGTCACTCGACACGGCGCAGTTGCGCGAGTTTTACCTCGCCAGCGAGATCTTCGTGCCTGGTGAGATCTGTCTCACCTACAGTCATGTCGAGCGCTTCATCATCGGCGGCGCCCAACCGGAAAAGGAAGGGCTGAAGCTCACCACGATGAAAGAGGTGGGCTCGGATCCCTTCCTCGCGCGTCGTGAGATGGGCGTGATCAATATCGGCGGCGCGGGGCGCGTCAGCATCGATGGCTCGAACTACGAGCTCGAACCGCGCGACGGCCTGTATATCGGTGCCGGCAGCGCCAATGTCGTGTTCCAGTCGCGGGACGCGGCGAATCCGGCGAAGTTCTATCTGGCGAGCTCGCCGTCGCATGCACGCCATCCGACCGTTCGCATCCCGGTGTCGGAAGCCAAACCGATGCCGATCGGCGCGGTCGAGACCTCCAACGAGCGCACCATCTACCAATACGTGAACCCCGATATCTGCAAGTCCTCGCAGCTGCTCCTGGGGCTCACGTCGCTCAAGAACGGGAGCGTCTGGAATACGATGCCCTGTCACCTGCACGACCGGCGCTCGGAGATCTATTTCTACTTCGACCTCAAGCCGACCGATCGCGTGTTTCACTTCATGGGTCAGCCGCACGAGACGCGGCACCTCCTGATGGCGAACGAGCAGGCGGCGATTTCGCCGCCGTGGTCGATCCACTCGGGGGCGGGCACGTCGAGCTATTCGTTCATCTGGGCGATGGCGGGCGACAACCAGGACTACAAGGACATGGACCAGGTGTCGACCATCGATTTGCGCTGAGGTTGGAAGATGCCAGACCTGTTTGACCTGAGCGGACGCGTCGCGATGGTGACCGGCGCCAACACCGGTCTCGGCCAGGCGATCGCCGTCGCGCTGGCGCAAGCGGGCGCTGACATCGCTGCCGTCGGGCGCTCCCGCCCCGATGAGACCGCCAGGCAGGTACGCGCTGCGGGGAGAAAGCTCCACGCCATCGATTGCGACCTCGGTGCAAAACCGGATACCCGAGCTATCGTCGCCGAGGTGCTAGCCCAACTCGGCCGCCTCGACATCCTGGTGAACAATGCCGGAATCATTCGTCGCAATGCCGCGCTCGAATTCACGGAGGAAGACTGGGACGCGGTGATGGACCTCAACCTCAAGACCGTGTTCTTCCTCTCGCAAGCGGCGGCGCGCGCGATGCTCGAAGGCCCGAAGCGCGGCAAGATCATCAATATCGCTTCGATGCTTTCGTTCCAGGGCGGAATTCGCGTTGCGTCCTATACCGCGAGCAAGAGTGGCATCGCCGGCCTGACGCGTCTACTCGCCAACGAATGGGCGGCGCAAGGCATCAATGTAAATGCGATCGCGCCCGGCTACTTCGAAACCAACAATACGACCGCACTGCGCGCAGATGCCGAGCGTAATGCCGACATTCTCAAGCGCATTCCAGCTGGCCGATGGGGCAAACCCGGCGACCTCGGTGGTGCCGCGGTTTTTCTGGCATCAGCGGCCTCCGACTACGTTCACGGCACGATCCTGCCGGTCGACGGCGGCTGGCTGGCGCGCTAGTCGTATCCCGCTCAAGGCAACTCGCGCGAGGAATGAGGATCGATCGAGTAGGGATACACGCGCTCGAGGAAGCGTGGCTGATTGCGCACCCGCTCGATCCATGTCGCGATGTTGCGGTAATTCTCCAGCGGCAATTCCGCATCGTTCGCCACATGTGTGTATGCGAATAGCGAGATGTCCGCGATCGTGTAGTCGTCGCCCACGATGAAGGGGCGTTGCGCCAGCTCACGGTCGAGTGCCGCCAGTGCCTTCAACGCGCCTTGCCGCTTCGCTTCGATCATCTCCCTGGGCCGACGCCCCAGCTTGTCGGTGAGCGTCCAGTAGCGCAGCGAGCCCGCGGTGGATTGAATGTAATCCGCTTCGAACGACATCCATTGCAGGACCTTGGCGCGCTGGAAGCTGTCCGCGGGCAGAAAGCGCGAGCCCTCGGCCAGGTGGAACAGGATCGCGTTCGATTCCGCGAGCACACGCCCATCCTCGAGCCTGACTGCCGGCACCGCGCCGGTGGGGTTGATCGCCAGGTACTCCGGCCGCTGACCCTCGCCTTCGAAGATGCTGACGGCCTCGGTGCGATAGGGCCGATTCAACTGGTTGAGCAACAGGCGAATCTTGTACCCGTTCTGCGAAGGCAGGTAATCATAGAGCGTAAGCATGTCGATCTCCTTTGCGCGCGATTATTCACCGCGACGACCCGACACACACTCCGATTCTTGCGCTGGAACTGGCGCGCTATTGCTCTTCGGTTTCACCCTCTTCTCCGGCAGGGATCGACGGACAGGTCAGGCGATAGGGCTCATCTCCGAGATACTGGCGCCATTCATTGCGAGTGAGATTGCGCCCTGCCTTTTCGCAGGCAGCCGCCACGGCATCCGCCGGCCTGGTCCCGGCAACCTCGATGGCGCGGTCATTCTCGTCGTTGCCCAGCACCGCAAATCGCCGGCCGTCGTGGCTCACGGCGACGCCCATGAGATCGCGGGCGTAGGGAATGCGCCTCAGGAGGCGTCCGCTCTGCATCTCCCAGACGCGTGCGTCCTCATCGCCGCTGATCGTCGCGAAGTATGCTGAATCGTCGCTCGCGGCCATCGCTCGTGTGTAGAGCGCACCCTTGGCTGTCGAGAAGCGCAAGGTGCGCGAAGCCAGGTCCCACCAACTCAATTCACCGTCTGTCTGCCCGAGCACGATTGTCTTGCCGGTCGAGTCGAAGATCACGCCGGCGTCACCGTCCGTGCCGGTGCGCAGGTTCCACAGTTCCTTCCCGCTCTGAACATTCCAGAACCGCGTCGGCACATCTGCGCCGAATGTGGCGAGCACCTTTCCTGCGACGTCGAGGCGCACACTTTCGATGTCTCTATCCGTTGTGAAGCGCTTGAGCAATTCCCCGCTTTGCGCGCGCCAGAGATTGGCCACGCCGTCGCGGCTCACGCTCGCGAGCACCGTGGACGAGGGCGAGAAGACGATCGAATACACGGGCGCACCCTGCTGCATGCAGCGCAGTTTCTGCCCCGAACCTGAATCCCAGAGACAAACCGCTCCGCTTTCGTCACTGGTCGCGAGCGCGTGCCCCTGCGCCATCGAAAGCAACTGCAGTGACCAGTGCAGCGCCTGCCAGCCGATGCAGCTCTCGTCCCGAGCGCGCATCCCAGATCCGTGCAGTGGCGTCCGGACCGGCGGTCGCAAGCTCATCGCGGACTGGATTGAAGGCAATGACCTGGCGTGATCCCCGGGATTCGGAGAAGGTGCCGCGCTGGTCCTTCCAATGCTCGAGGCCGCCGGTACCGCCATGATCGACTCGCGCCACGATCTGACCACTCTCCAGATCCCAGACAAGTGCGCCCTTCGCGCCGCCACCCGCCGCCAGGAGGCGGCCGTCGCGATTGAACGAAAGTGCGATGGGCAGATCGTCGCGCTCGAGCTTCAGTTGCCTGTCCGTCCAAGGTAGCAACGCGAAGGAATCCCGGAGGGACTGTTCGGTGCGTTGCGTGTGGCGATGCTTCACGGCCTCGATCCCGAGCAGCACACTCAGCTCGAGATGATCGATGCGGTCCGAACTCTCCATCAGGAGCCCCCACCAGATCCGCTTCTCTTCGTCCGGCGTCAGCTTGAGTACCTCGGCGCGAATTGCATCGGCCTGTTGGGCCAACCGCTCCGCAGTAGCGCTCACTTGCGCATGCGACTGGTAGCCGCGCCAGCCGAACCATGCACCGATCAGCGCGACCAGCACGGCGCCCGCATAAGCCGCCCGACGCGTCCAAAGTTTTCGCTGATAGGTGCGGCGACGCGCCTCGCGCTCGGCCAGTTCGGCAGCGCTGACTTCGGGACCCAGCGCATGCACGCGCTGGATATCTTCGATCAGCCCGAGCAGCGCCGGATCTCGAAGCCCTCCGCTCCATTGAGAGAAAGTTCTCGCCTGTGTCTGACGAAATGGCAGCGGCGGCTCGCTGTCACCCAGCAGCACCGGCACCAGGATCTTGCGGTTCCAGCCTTCGGAGGCCTCGGCAATCACCCAATCCGATGTCGTCGCATCCTTCGACCACAGCACGACGACGCTACGGCTGGCAGCAAGGGCGTCTTGTATTTCCCGAGGATATTGCTCGCCGGTCCTGAGACTCGTGTCCCACCACACCGACCAGCCGCGCGCCGCAACCAGCGCATCGGTAAGGCGGCGCGCGGTCTTTACTTCTTCGTGGGCATAGCTGATGAAAACGTCGTAAGTCATCGTGTCCCTCTGGATGATGCTCAACGACACCGAGACGGCACCGCCGTCGCGGAAACTCCGCTACGGGACGGGGATGACCTGGTAGTTGGTCGCGTCCTTGATGGGTTCAGCCTTGTCGACGAAGTAGCGCGTCTCGGCAAAGCAGGTCGTCGGCACGAGCGGATGCTCTGTGTAGTGCAACCTCACACGTTGTCCGATGGTCTGATTGATCGACGCCGCCAGCGACTCCTCACGCACGCTGAAATGCCAGATCTCGGGCGAGACGCCTCCCACGACGTACAAAGCCAGTTCCCCTTCGTAGGTCT
Source organism: uncultured Gammaproteobacteria bacterium (assembly GCA_963696675.1). Taxonomy (GTDB): domain Bacteria; phylum Pseudomonadota; class Gammaproteobacteria; order Steroidobacterales; family Steroidobacteraceae; genus DATBVX01. Next base: position 73,452 of record CAVOLM010000044.1, read on the forward strand.
TGCAGATCCAGCCCTTACGGGAAAACTTCTGCAGCACGCCGGCGCGCTCCCCGTCGCCGTAGCTCCAGCTCAAGGTGAACATGGTCCAGAGCACGCTTAGCACGACAAGGAGCAGAACCAACCACAGCAACACACGACCGACACGCGACATGACACTACTCATGGCTGACTACCTATAGCGGCCGAGGATCTTCTGCAGCCCCTTCGAACCGGGGGTCAATTTCTCGTACGGGATGCTGTTGAGCGGCACGGACGGCGTTTCGTTGTGGTCGTGAAAGTCCGAGGTCGTCGGCTCGACGTACAGAAGGCCGGTGAGGAATTCGCGCTCCGCCAGCTTGCGCTGAATGTACGCGTACGCCGCCGGGCGATCGACCGGGTTGTAGTTGCGATCGATCTTGCGCAGGCGCACCTGGCTGCCATCGTGCATGGTCACGGGCAGCACCTCGCCTTCCGCATACTTCGCGGTGATCTCCCGCATCGGCGCGATGAAATCGGCATGCACCGCTTCGTGGTAGTGCTCACGCGTGAAGGCGTAGCTCTTGGTGGAGCCCTCGTGATCGTTGAAGGTCACGCAGGGTGACAGCACATCGATGAGCGCGAAGCCCTTGTGCCGGAACCCCGCCTGGATCAGCGGCACGAGCTGCTCCTTGTCGCCCGAGAAACTGCGCGCCACGAACGTCGCGCCCAACGAGAGCGCGGTGAGCACGGGATCGATCGGCTGCTGCGTGTTCGCCTCGCCCTTCTTTGCCGTGCTGCCGACATCCGCAGAGGCTGAGAACTGCCCCTTCGTGAGGCCGTACACGCCGTTGTTCTCGATCATGTACAGCATGTTGATGTTGCGGCGGATCGCGTGACAGAACTGACCGAGACCGATCGAGAGCGTATCGCCGTCGCCGGAGACGCCGATGTAGTAGAGGTCGCGATTCGCGGCGTAGGCGCCGGTCGCGATCGACGGCATGCGGCCGTGAACCGAGTTGAACCCGTGGCCGCCGCTGACGAAATACGCAGTCGTCTTGGAGGAGCACCCGATTCCGGAGAGCTTCACGACGTTCTGTGGCTCGAGCGACATGCCCCAGCAGGCCTCGGTAATCGCTGCGGTAATGGAGTCGTGGCCGCAGCCCGCGCACAGCGTCGACATCGTGCCTTCATAGTCGCGTCGCGTGAGACCGAGCTCGTTCTTCGGCAGGCTCGGATGGGCGACTTTCGGCTTCAGCAGATAGCTCATGACGACTCCTTCAGCTTGCCGCACCGGTGATGCGGCTGCGACCCTCTCCCACTTCCGCCATTACTCCGTTGACGATGCACTCCGAGGAGATCGACAAGCCGCTGTAATGCAGGATCGAGCGCAGCCGCGCCTTGTCGACCGAGGTCTCGAGCGTCAGCAACGAACGCAGCTGTGCATCCCGGTTCTGCTCGACGACGAACACGACTTCGTGTCGGTTGAGGAAATCGTCGACCTCCCTGCCGAACGGGAAGGCACGGATGCGCATGTAATTCACGCCCACGCCGCGTGCCTGCAGGATGTCGAGCGCCTCGCGCACCGCTCCATCGGAACTGCCGACTGCGACGATACCGACTTCGAACCGACCACGCTGCTCGATGATCGCGTGCGGCACGAGGCGCGCAGCAGTGCTGAACTTGCGCTTCAGCCGGTCGAGCACCAGCTGGTACTCGGCCGAATCTTCCGTGTAGCCGCCGTACTGCGTGTGCCCAGAGCCGCGCGTGAAATACGACGCTTTCGGATGCACGCCCGGGAGCGTCCGATAGGTGATGCCGTCCTCGTCGCGATCCACGAAACGGAAGAAGCGATCGAGCTTCAGCACTTCTTCCTTGCTCAGGATCTTGCCGCGATCCGGCTGATAGGCGTCGTCCCACTTGAGATCGGGACACATCCAGTCGTTCATGCCGATGTCGAGATCCGAGAGCACCATGACGGGCGTCTGCAGGCGTTCCGCGAGATCGAACGCCTTGACCGCGAGGTAGAAGCACTCCTCGGGATTTGCCGGGAACAGCAGCACGTGACGCGTGTCGCCGTGCGATGCGTACGCGCACAGCAGGATGTCCGCCTGCTGCGTGCGCGTTGGCATGCCGGTCGAGGGACCTACGCGCTGCACATCGAAGATCACCGCAGGCACTTCCGCGTAATACGCGAGCCCGAGGAATTCGTTCATCAGGGAGATGCCCGGGCCGCTCGTCGGCGTGAAAGCACGCACGCCGTTCCAGGTCGCGCCCAGGACGATGCCGATGGCGGCGAGCTCGTCTTCGGCCTGGATGATCATGAAGTTCTTCTTGCCGGTTTCGGGATCGACGCGCAGCTTCTCGCAGAAGCTCTTGAAGGCATCCATGAGCGAGGTCGACGGCGTGATCGGATACCAGGCGCCCACCGTGGCGCCGGCATAGACGCAACCCAGCGCTGCCGCGGTGTTGCCGTCGATCATGACGTAGCCGTCCGTCTTGTCCATCGGCTTGACCCGCAGCGGCAACGGGACAAGGCACATTCTCCTTCGTGTAGTTGTAACCCAGCTCGACGGCCTTGAGATTCGCTGCAACCAGGTTCGCCTTCTTGCCGTAGGTTTCGTTGAGGAGCTCCTTGAGCTTCTCCATGTCGATGTCGAGGAGTGCGGCGAGAACTCCGGCGTAGGCGATGTTCTTCATCAGGATGCGTGAGCGCACGCCCTGGAAGTTCTCGTTGCAGAGCTTCGCGAGCGGCACACCGATGATGGTGATGTCATCGCGCTTGAGGAGTGCCGGTCGCGGCCAGGTCGAGTCGTAGATGAGATAGCCGCCCGTACTCACTTCCTTGAGATCGCGGACGTAGGTCTCCGCGTTCATCGCCACCATGAGGTCGACGCGCCCGGAGCGAGCGACGTAGCCATCCCTGGTGACTCGGATCTCGTACCAGGTGGGCAGGCCCTGGATGTTGGATGGGAAATAGTTCTTGCCCATCACGGGCACGCCCATGCGGAAGATCGACTTCATGAGCAGCGTGTTGGCACTGGCGGAGCCCGTGCCGTTGACGGTCGCGATCTTGACGACGAAGTCGTTTATGCGCTCTGGCGCTGCTCGGTCGGGCATGAACGGTCCTCATCGACGGCGTGCGGAATGAAGATGGTGGATTTCTGCATGTCCCAGGCCGCGGTCGGGCAGCGCTCGGCGCACAGTCCACAGTGCACGCACAGGTCTTCGTCTTTCACCATCACGCGGCCGGTCTGCGGCAGCGCGCTCGGAAACATACAGCGGCTGCTGCAGGTTCCGCGCCGGCGCCTTCAGCCGCTCGCGCAGCTCCGCCTCCTCGCCGTTCGCGGTGATGGTCAGGCAATCCACCGGGCAGATGTCGAGGCAGGCATCGCACTCGATGCACAGCTTCGCCTCGAATACCGTCTGCACGTCGCAGTTGAGGCAACGCTGCACTTCGTCTGCGCGCCTGCTCGGGCGTGAAGCCGAGCTCGACCTCGATGTTGAGCTTCTTGAAGCGCTCCTTGAGGCTCACGTGCGGCATCAGCCGCCGCTCGGCCGGGTTGTAGTCGTTGGCGTACGACCACTCGTGCATGCCCATCTTGCGGCTCTGCAGATTGACGCCGTTCGGCAGGCGCTCGGTCAGCGACTGACTCTGGCAATGCTTGTGAATCGAGATCGCGGCCTGGTGACCGTGCTCCACCGCCCAGATGATGTTCTTGGGTCCGAACGCCGCATCGCCGCCGAAGAACACGCCTGGCCGCGTCGACTGGAAAGTCACCTGGTCGACCACCGGCACGTCCCACTTGTCGAACTCGATGCCGAGATCGCGCTCGACCCAGGGGAAGGCATTCTCCTGGCCGATGGCGAGGATCACATCGTCGCAGGGAAAGAATTCTTCACCGAGGACGCGCTCCGCCTTGATGCGCCCGCCATCGATGTCGTATTCCATCTTCTCGAACGTCATGCCGACGAGCTTGCCGTCCTTGATCACGAACGCCTTGGGCGAGTGATTGATGACGATCTCGACGTTCTCTTCCTCGGCATCCTCGAGCTCCCACTCCGACGCCTTGAAGAAGCCGCGCGGCTTGCGCGCCATGACCTTCACGCTCTTTGCGCCGAGCCGCAGCGAGGTGCGGCAGCAGTCCATCGCCGTGTTGCCGACGCCGATGATCAGCACGCGCTCGCCGATCGATTCGATGTGACCAAACGCCACCGATTCGAGCCAGGTGATGCCGATGTGGATGCGATCGGTGTCGTGACGGCCCGGCAGCACGAGCTCCTTTCCCTTGGGCGCGCCCGAACCGACGAACACCGCATCGAACTCACCCGAGGCGAGGAGCGCATGCATGCTGTCGATGCGCTGGCCGAGCCTGAGATCCACGCCCATGCCGAGAATCTGGTCGATCTCATCGTCCAGCACTTCGGCCGGCAACCGGAAGGATGGAATGTTGGTGCGCATCAAGCCGCCGGGCTTGTCGAAGGCCTCGAAGATCGTGACTTCATAGCCGAGCGGCAGCAGATCGTTCGCCACCGTGAGCGAGGCACAACCGGCGCCGATGCAGGCAATGTGCTTGCCGTTCTTGAGCTTTGGAATCTTCGGCAGCCGGTCGCTGATGTCGTCGCGCAGGTCTGCGGCGACCCGCTTCAACCTGCAGATCGCGACCGGCTTTTTCTCGACCCGGCCGCGCCGGCAGGCCGGCTCACAAGGCCGATCGCAGACGCGCCCCAGAATCGCCGGGAACACGTTCGATTCGCGATTCACCATGTAGGCGTCGCTGAATCGGCCCTGCGCGATGAGGCGGATGTATTCGGGCACGTCGGTGTGCGCGGGACAGGCCCACTGGCAATCGACGACGCGGTGAAAGTAGTCCGGATGCTTCGTATCCGTAGGATTCATGCGTTTGTTGGGGGTGAGTGTAACGAGGGGGACGGACTTTTCGATCCGCCCCCCTTCGAGGTTCAGTCGTGGCTGGCCTGCAACCCCTGGATTTGACCGGCGGGCCGCGAGCCGGTTTCACCTGCAGTTTCTTCAGCTGTAGTGGCGGCTGAAGCGCAGGAACTGCGCACCATCCATGAGCCGCTCGAAACTCTTCTCGGTGACATGTACCAGCTCTTCATGGTCTCCCGCTTCGAGATAGATGTCGCTTTGATCGCGGAGCGAGGCCTCCACGACCGTCGGTATTCCGTATTCTGCGCCAAGCGCAGGAACCGCGCCGCGCTCGCAATCCGCAAACAGGCGCTTGAGATCCTCTTCGGTCGCGAGCCCGAGCTTGCGGTGCAGGGTCGAGTTCAGCACCTCGGTCAGGATGCGATGCGTTGCCGGCAGCACCGCCAGCACGAAGCCCTGTTCGTCCTTCAGCACCACGGCCTTGGCAATGCAGTCGCCCGTGACGTGCGCCGCCTCGGCAACCCGCGAGCTCGACGCCGCATGCGGATGCCGCAGGATCTCGTGATCGATCTCCTTCATCTTCAGGGCCTGGTGAACGGTCGGCGCAATGCTCATGGTCGCCCCCTTCCCCTGCAGTTGAACGGAAGGCGCAAGTATAGGCACCGCGCCGACGAAGTCACGGAGCGCGAGACCGCCGCCCAGCGGGTCTGTGACTTCTTGCTGCGTTGCAGCGAGATTGGGTGCTCTCTATTTAGAGGCTGCCAGGCGTGGGTCGCGGATCGGCAATAATCCGGCCATGTCCGATCCTCAACCCACCGACATCAAGCTCAGGCGCAAGTCACGTGTGCTCGAGGTGAGTTTCGATGATGGGCAGCGCTTCGAGCTGCCCTTCGAGTACCTGCGCGTCTACTCGCCGTCTGCCGAGGTCAAAGGCCACGGCCCGGGACAGGAGGTGCTGCAGTTCGCCAAGGAAAACGTCCAGGTGACCCGGGTCGAACCCACCGGGCAGTACGCGGTGCGGCTGATCTTCGACGACGGCCACGACACCGGGCTGTATTCGTGGAAGTACCTGTACGAGCTGGGCCGCGACTTCGGGGCGAAGTGGCAACGTTACCTGGCGCGACTCGAGCAGTACGGCTACGAGCGCAAGCCTGCCGGACCAGTACAATCCTGACGATGGGCTCGACTGACAATCAGGATTCCGCCGGGCGCAAAGCGGACTTCGGATTCGAACAGGTCGCATGGGACGAGAAGGCGCGCCGCGTCCGTGGCGTATTCGACTCCGTCGCTGGCAAATATGACCTGATGAACGACCTGATGTCGGGCGGAATGCACCGGCTCTGGAAGCAGTTCGCGCTGTCGCTGACCGGTCTCAGGCAAGGTCAACGGGCGCTGGACGTTGCCGGCGGCACCGGCGATCTCACGATGGGGCTCGCGCGCCAGGTCGGACGCAGTGGTCTCGTTGTGCTCTCGGATATCAATGCTGCCATGCTCGCACGCGGCCGCGAGCGACTCCTGGATGCCGGTATCGCGAGCAACGTTTCGTTCTGCATCGCGGACGCCGAGCGGCTGCCGCTGGCCGATCAGAGCTTCGACTGCGTGACGATCGCGTTCGGCCTGCGCAACGTGACGGACAAGCCCGCTGCGCTCGCTTCCATGAGGCGTGTGCTGCGCCCAGGCGGCCAGCTCATCATCCTGGAGTTCTCGCACCCGAAACTGCCCGGATTGAAGCCACTCTATGACGCCTACTCGTTTCGCGTCCTGCCGCTGCTCGGCAAGCTGGTGGCGAGCGATGCGGACAGCTACCGCTACCTCGCGGAATCGATCCGCATGCACCCGGACCAGGAGTCGCTTCTCGCGATGCTGCGGGATGCGGGCCTCGAGGGCTGCCGCTATCACAACCTGAGCGGCGGCATCGTCGCCGTGCACCGCGGCTATCGTTATTGAAATCGGCTACTGACGCATGCTGCTGGATCAGCTCGCCGGACTCCTGAACCGCAACGTCGCCATGTCGACGCAAGCACAAGCCTTGGCACATCGGCTCGAAGGCCGCTCGCTGGCCGTGCATGTCGAAGGCCTGCCGTTGAAAGTGCGCGCGAGCATCGATTCGGGCCAGGTCACGCTCAGCACGGCTGCGGACGAGGCGGCGGATGCGACCATTTCCGGCACGCCTCTCAGTCTTCTTGGCGCTGATCGGCAGTGACGCCCGCGTGCGGCTGCGAAGCAGTCCGGTGACGATCAACGGCGATGCAGAAATCGCCGAAGGGTTCCAGGAGTTGCTGCGCGCGGCGCGTCCCGAGCTCGAGGAGGAGTTGTCGCGCCACATCGGTGATGTGGCCGCCCACCAGGTTGGCAACGTCATACGCGGTGTCACCGGGTGGGGACGCAAGACCGCAGCAACTTTCGCTGCCAATGTCGGCGAATACCTGCAGGAGGAAGGCCGCGACCTCGTGACGCGAACCGAAATGGACGAATTCCTGCGCGAGGTCGACGAGCAACGCGAGTCTGCTGACCGCCTCGAAGCGCGCGTCACGCAGCTCGCGGGGCGCTCGAAGCGATGAAGCTGCGCGTCGTCCTGAGGCTGCTGCAGATCCAGCACGTGCTGGTCCGCCACGGCTTCGATGACTTCATTTCGGCCACCCACCTTTACCGTCCGTTCCGGCTCGCGCTCTACCTTGCGCCCTGGACATGGTTCGCGCGCGACCGTGGCCTGCCGCGAGGCGCGCGGCTGCGCCTGGCCCTCGAGGAGCTCGGCCCGATCTTCGTGAAATTCGGCCAGGCTCTTTCCACGCGCCCGGACTTACTGCCAGCCGACATTGCGACTGAGCTCGCCAAGCTCCAGGACCAGGTGCCGCCGTTCCCCGGTGCCACCGCTCGCGCGCTCATCGCAACTGCGTACGGGCGTTCACCCGACGAGGTCTTCGAAACGTTCGAAGAAAACGCGTTGGCTGCCGCCTCGATCGCCCAGGTGCATGCGGCAACGCTGCGCGGCGGAGCCAAGGTCGTCGTCAAGGTCCTGCGCCCCGGCATGGCCGAAGTCATCGGCCGCGACCTCGAGGTGTTGCACGCCCTCGCGGGTCTCGCCGAGCGCTACTGGGCCGACGGCAGGCGCCTGCGCCCGGTCGAGGTGGTGCGCGAGTACCAGAAGACCATCCTCGATGAGCTGGACCTGATGCGCGAGGCGGCGAACGCGGCACAGCTCAAGCGCAATTTCTCCGGATCGAACCTGCTCTACGTTCCGGAGGTGTACTGGGACTACTGCCGCGGCAACGTCATCGTGATGGAGCGCATCTATGGCATTCCCATCAGCGATGTGGCCCGGTTGCGCAGCCTGAAGACCAACATCGCGCGGCTCGCCGAGAACGGCGTGGAAATCTTCTTTACCCAGGTGTTCCGGCACAACTTCTTTCATGCTGACATGCACCCGGGCAACATCTTCGTGATTGCGGATGATCCGGAACATCCGCGCTACGCAGCGGTCGATTTCGGCATCGTTGGCACGCTGAGTCCGCGCGACCAGTATTACCTGGCGGAGAATTTCCTCGCATTCTTCGAGCGCGACTATCACCGCGTCGCGAAGCTGCACGTCGATTCGGGCTGGGTGCCCGCCGAAACACGTGTCGATGAGCTGGAATCTGCCGTGCGCACGGTCTGCGAGCCGATCTTCAACAAGCCACTCAAGGACATCTCGTTCGGGCAGGTGCTGCTGCGACTGTTCGAAACCGCGCGCCGCTTCAACATGGAGATCCAGCCCCAGCTCGTCCTGCTAGCAGAAGACGCTGCTGAACATCGAGGGTCTGGGCCGGCAACTCTATCCCGAGCTGGACCTGTGGAAGACGGCGCAACCCATCCTGCGCGAGTGGATGCGTGAGCGCGTCAGCGGACGCGCGATCATGGAGCGATTGCGCACGCAGCTTCCGGACCTCGCCGAGGCGGCGAAGACACTGCCGCAGATCGTGCAAGGCATGATCCAGCAGGCGGCGGACGGGCGCCTGCGCCTCAGGGTGGAGACGCCGGGGTTGGAAGAGCTCAAGCGCACGGTCCGCGAGACCAACGCGCGACGCGACGCGATCACGGTGGCCGGGGTGCTGCTACTGGGCGGCATTGTCTGGCTCGCAGTGGGACACAACCCGAGCTGGCCTGGCTGGGTGTTATCGGTGACTGGCGTGCTCTGGCTCTACAGCATCTGGCGACGCGATTGACCGAAGAAACAATGGAAGCACACTCCGCCGACGCTGCCGCCTCGGGGTCCGAATCACCTACCGACAGCAGCGCGACGATCGAGCAGTTCCGGTTCACGGGTTCGGGCGGCGAGTATTTCCGCATCTGGATCGTGAATCTGCTGCTGAGCGTAGTCACGCTCGGAATCTATTCCGCATGGGCCAAGGTGCGCCGCATGCGCTATTTCTATGGCAACACGCATCTCGCCGGCGATGTCTTCGAATATCACGGGCAGCCGCGCCAGATCTTGAAGGGGCGCCTGATCGCCTTCGGCATGTTCCTGGTCTATTTCATCGTGTCGGCAGTTTCAGAGTTGGCCGGCGTGTTCCTGGCACTCCTGTTCTTCTTCTTCGTGCCATGGCTCGCGGTCAAGGCACTCACGTTTCGCGCGCGGATGAGCTCCTATCGCAATATCCGCTTCAACTTCGAGCAGGATCACAACGGCGCCGCGAAGGTCTTCATCGGCTTCGCCGATGCTCGTCGGCATCACGCTGGGACTGTTCTATCCGTACTTCGCCTATGGCCGTTACCGGTTCGCCATCAACAACACGAGTTACGGCAAGGCGCGGCTGAACCTGTTCGCTGGGCCCGGCGTCTTCTACTGGATCTATTTTCGGGCGGCGCTGCTCTACATTGCGGCGCTCGCGATCGGTATCGCCGCGTTTCGCGCCTGGAGCGGCCTCGGCATCGATGTGCTCAGCGATCCGAAGAAATTCGGCTCCAGCGTGCCGAAGCTGGTGACTGGTCTTTGTGCCGCTGTTGCTCCTCGTCGGCGCCTTCCTCAACAAGTGCTTGCAGAATGCCACGCTCGGCAATGTGACGATTCACCGGCATCGGCTGCTCAGCGGCATGCAGACCGGGCGTCTGTTCTGGCTCTACCTCAGCAACACGGCGCTGATTGTTGCGACGCTCGGCCTGTTCATCCCCTGGGCTCACGTGCGCATGGCGCAGTATCGCTTCGAGCGGCTCGCACTCGAAGTGCGTGGCAGCCTCGATGAGTTCATCGCCGGCGAATCGCAGGCCTCGGCGGCAACGGGCGAGGAAATCAGCGACATGTTCGACGTTGACCTGGGGTTATGAGCGGGCTGCAAGGCCAGTACTTCGATGGCAAGAGCTCGGTCCGGCACCCCGTCGAGCTGCAGATCGGATGGGATGGGAGGTTACGCCTCAGCGGTCTCGGTGAAGTGCGCGAATACCGGCTCAGTGAAACCGAAATATCCGAGCGGATCGGACAGACTCCGCGCACGCTGCGCTTCCCGGACGGCTCGGCGTGCCAGGTTCTCGACAACGACGCGATCGATGCCGCTCTCGAGGCTCTCGACACCACCAGCATCCAGCACGACGTGCATCGGCTGGAAAGCCGTTGGAGTCACGCCGTCGTGGCGCTGGTCGCCTTGGTGGCGATCGTGTGGGCTGGAATTCAGTACGGGATACCGGCAGCCGCCCGCCACGTAGCGGCGATCTTTCCGCCGCGCGCCGATGCGCTCATCGGCAACCAGGCGCTGGAGCTGCTCGATCACGGCTATCTTTCGCCCTCAAAGCTCGCGCCCGAGCGGCAACAGCAGTTGCGAGAGGAGTTCGCAGCCATGACGCGCGATCTTCAGGATGCGCACGAGTATCGCCTCGAGTTCCGGCAGGGCGGTGAGCTGGGTGCGAATGCGTTCGCGTTGCCATCGGGAATCGTGGTCATGACCGACGAGCTGGTCGAGCTCGCGCAAGCCGACGAGGAGCTGCAGGTGGTTCTCGCGCACGAGATCGGGCACGTGGTTCACCGGCACAGCCTGCGGATGCTGCTGCAGAATTCCGCCACGTCGCTGCTGATGATCGGATTGACGGGTGATGTCAGCTCCGCTTCGGTGCTGGTTGCCGGCGTCCCGACGGCGCTCGTGCAGGCCAGGCATTCGCGTCAATTCGAGACCGAGGCGGACGACTACGCGTATGCGTGGATGGATCGCAATGGTATTTCCCACCGCTACTTCGGCGACGATACTCGAGCGTCTCGATAAGAAGTACGGCGGAGCCGATGCCGGCTCGTTGAGCTGGCTGTCGTCGCACCCGCGCACAGCCGAGCGGATCCGGGATTAAGCGGTATCGGTTTGCGGCTGCTGATCTTTCGCGCTACCCGTTCGGTTTTCGTAATGCGTAAAGCACGTGGCCGTGCAGCGCGAACGCTGGCGCCTGTCGTGGCGACGAGGGTTGGTTCGTGTCGGGTAGAGGGAAGGATCAGTCAGCCACAAACCGACATTACGGCTGAAGGCGCGTCAACGGGATCTGCTCTTTGAGCTCGATCCATGTCGCAAGCGCGCGTGCGCAGGGTTCGCCATCATCGTCGTAGACCGCCGTCGCCACCTGGTGCTTGCGCCCTTCGCTGCCAAGCCGCCAACCGAGCACGACACACGACTCGGATGCGTGCACGCGTCGATCGACCTTGGCCGCGATCTCGCCGAGCAGCATCACGCGATAGTCGTCGCGCGCCGCGAAATACCCGGGACAGTCGAGCGCGGCCCACATGAATTCAGAGCACACCTTGCCATCTGCGGCGCACAGCGACTCGTCTGGAATCCACGGCGCCGCGACGATGCCGCTATCGCCCCAGGCGCCGGGAAAGATGCGCAAGCCATCGCCCCGCGCGCGCTGTGGACCGCACACGAAGCAGGTCGGAAACGCGTGCTGCTTGAAGCCCGGATAGGAGCGAGAGGCATTGAGCGCTGCCACATACGAGGGCGCCGCGGGCACGTCGAGCTGCAGGGCATGCGGCTCGGCCTCAGCGATGAGCTCACCGTCGCGCTTCACCTCCAGCCGGCCATCTTCGCCGCGATGGACGATGAGCGGCGCATTGAGTGGTGGCGGTCTTCGCAGCCGCACACGCAGCGGCAGCTGTGATTGGCCGGCGATCATGCCGCAGGTATAGCCACCGTTGCCAGAGTCCGGTGGCCCGCAAAAGCGCGCGCCGATCGTGATGATTTGCACTTGCGCTCAGGTGGCGGAGCCGCGCTCGCAGCCGCAGCGCCAACAACTGGTGAATTGCGGTTCGAGCCGCTCGCGGCACGCCGGGCATTGCCACGCCTTTCCCGACTGATGAACTCCGGCGAGCTCCGCCGCCACGACGCGTTCTGCGTGAGCGTGCTCGGCTTCCTCGACGGCCCACAACTGGGGCCAGCCTTCGACGACCGGGATCTCGCCGATGGCGCTGCCGAGGTGATAGTTGCGCAATTCGCAGCGGATGCCGACGTTCTCGAGCAGATTGCGCATGTGGGCGACCTGCACCACGGATTCAGCGCTGTAAACGAGTTTCATTGTGGCGGGGCGAGGATGGCGCTGCCTGCCGCGAACCTAGCGCCGCGGACAGCGGGGGTCAACCACGGATCTATTGCCACGCGCTGGCATCGAATTCGAAAGTCTCGCCTTCGCGCCGCCAGATGACACGCTCGGGTTTCAGCGTCAGGAACCAGGTGGTCTGCTGGATGGGCCGCATCGGCTTGAAAGCATCGGCACGCAGCACCGCGACCGCGGCCGCGTGCTCAGGGTCGCGAACCGACACATACCGGATTGCGCCTGCCTCGGCTTCACGTGCCAGCGCCGCGAATTGTTGCGTCGAGCCGTAGTCCGAACGGTGACCCCAGCGCGCCTGGTCGCGGCGAAACGGGGCGCGGGTGAGATCGACGCCGCGCGTGTCAATGCTCGCCTGGAATACCGTCTGCGGCGAAGGACCGAGTGTTTCGAGCCCCTCGGAGTCGAGCAGGAATCGCCAGCGCCAATAGCCGAGCTCCGCGCACGCGCTGCGCAGAACCTCGGTGCCGTACCAGACTCCTGGCTCGGTGGGCGCGCGAAAACGCGATCCGAAGGGTGACGGGTAGCGAAACGGCGTTGCCAGCAGGTAGTGCAGGCGTGCCGCTTGCGCCGGCACCGGCGGTTTGCTCGCTTCCAGGATGAGCTCGAGGGTGTCTTGCTCCTGCGCTGTGGCGACCAGGCGCAGCGTCGAAGCGATGTGTTGCGTCTCTACGGCGCGCCACAGCCGGCGCCGCAGGCGAAACAGCTCAGACCCGACCGCGTGAGGCGTCCAGGTAGTGGACGGCACGGACCAGCCCCTCGGCGCTGCGGATCAATTCCACCGGTTTCTCGCCGAGCGCACGATTGTTGCCGTTGAGCCACGCGCGCGCCGCTGCATCATTGGAGCCGACGATCGAATCGAGCGAACGGAACAGCCGCACGAAGAGCGCCGCCAGCTCCCATTCCTTCTTGCTGGTGTCGAGCGTGTATGTGCCGCTCGACATGCGCGATACCGTCGCGGGGCTGAGACCGAGGATCTCGGCGACTCTTGCCTGGTTCAACTCCAATAGCTCAGCCGCGCGCAGGACGGCGCCCGTCAACACGCGCCTTGGTTCACTTTTCGGTTCTGCCGCGATTCTGCCCATACTTTCAGTAGAAATACTTTTACGAAATGCATTCTACAGAAATAAGCCAGGGCTCGCAAACTGCGCCCTGTCGCAGCCGCAAGCACTTCAGGAGCGCATCGAAGCCAGCAAAGTGCGGGGATCGTCCCCCTGCTCAAGCGCCTCCACCAGCGCGGAGCCGACCACTACCCCGTCGATGTGTCCTTGCAGGCGCCGAACCTGCTCCGCGCCACGAATGCCGAACCCGGCGCAGACCGGAAGCTCAGAGATCGCGCGCACCCCCTCGAGATACTCGAGGACATCCTGCGGGACCGCGACCGACTTCCCCGTCGTGCCGGTCATGGTGACCGCATAGACGAAGCCCTGGCTTGCGGCGCACAGGATCCTGAGGCGCTCTGGCGGGGTTACCGGCGTGACCATCTGGACCAATGCGATTCGCTGCTCGGTGAGTGCGCGCCTGAGATCCGCACTCTCCTCGTGCGGAAGATCTGGAACGATGAACCCTGCCACACCGGAGCGAATCGCAGCCGCAGCGAGACGCTGCAGGCCAAACGCGAGCAGTGGATTCAGATAGCTCATCAGGAGCAACGGCGCCGCGGGCCGAGGCTCGAGACTCGACAACTGATCGAGAATCCAGGGCAGCGTCACACCGGCCTGCAACGCGACATGACTCGCACGCTGGATGGTCATGCCGTCGGCCATCGGGTCCGTAAACGGCACGCCAATTTCCACCACGTCCGCGGCCGAGGCAATGGCGAGAAGGTGCTCGCGAAAGCGATCGCGCGACGGAAATCCGGCGGTGAGATAGCCCACCAATGCAACGCCCTGTCGCGCGCACGCCTGGCGTATCGCCGCGGCGATCGACTCTCCCGCAGCGCTCACGCCAAAGTGTCCTTCAGAACAGTGCGCTGCAGTGTCGGCATGTCCTTGTCCCCGCGCCCGGACAGGCAGATCAGGACACGCTTGCCGGGGTTCGCGTGCGCCCAGCGGCGCGCGCCGACCAGTGCATGCGCGCTCTCGAGCGCGGCCAGGATTCCCTCGCTGGCACAGCATTCCGCCAGCGCTTCCAGAGTTTCATCGTCAGATGCACTCACGTAGCAGACACGGCCCAGCTCCTTGAGCAGACTGTGTTCCGGACCGACTCCCGGGTAGTCGAGGCCCGCCGACACCGAATGCGTTTCCTGCACCTGGCCATGCTCATCCTGCAGCAGGAACGAAAAACTGCCATGCAAGACGCCAGGTCGGCCGAAAGAGAGGGTCGCCGAATTCTCGCCCAGTCCCGCGCCGCGTCCGCCCGCCTCTACACCCAGGAGCTCGACGCTCGAATCGGCGAGGAACGGATGAAACATGCCGATGGAGTTCGAACCTCCGCCTACGCAGGCGACGACCACATCAGGCAAGGCGCCAACCTGTTCCAACATCTGTGCGCGCGCTTCGCGGCCGATCACCGACTGCAGCTCCCGGACCAGCAAGGGATAGGGATGCGGGCCCACCGCGGAACCGAGCAGGTAGTAGGTGTGGAGTGGATCGGATACCCAGTCCCTCAGCGCCTCATCGATCGCCGCACGCAGAGTCCGATCGCCGCTGGTCACCGGCACCACGGTCGCGCCGAGCAGTTTCATGCGGCCGACGTTGGGCGCCTGGCGCTCCATGTCAATCGCGCCCATGTAAACCGTGCAAGGCAATCCGAGCCGCGCACAGGCAGCAGCGCTCGCCACACCATGCTGTCCGGCACCGGTCTCGGCCACGATGCGCTTTGCACCCAGGCGTTGTGCCAGCAATGCCTGCCCGATCGCGTTGTTGATCTTGTGCGCGCCCGTATGGGCGAGGTCCTCGCGCTTCAACCACACCTGCGCGCCCCAGCGCCGTCCCAGCTCGTGCGCGTTCGTGAGCGCCGTCGGGCGCCCGGCCCAGGTTCGCAGTTCCTCCTGGAGTCTGTGCTGGAAATCGGCCGCATACAGGTGCCGCTGGATGCCTGCTGCGAGTCGCTCGAGCGACGGCATGAGGGTTTCGGGCACATAGCGGCCCCCAAACGCACCGAAACGTCCACGCATGTCCGGCAACGCACCGCTGATCATGTGATCGAGCGTCACCGTGGCGGGACCTTTACCCGTTGCGCTTTTCACGTCGTCCTCGCCCGAAGTCCGGGTCGGCTGCGCTACGTACCGCGGTCACGAATTCCGCCATGCGGCGGGCATCTTTCACCCCGGGTGCACTCTCCACTCCACTGCTCACGTCGACTCCGAATGGCTGGACTCGTCGGATCGCCTCGACCACGTTTTCAGCGTGCAGCCCGCCCGCGAGAATGAGCTCGGAGCGCTGCGCAAGTCCGCCGCGCGTTGCCAGTTGGTGCTCACACCCCGCCCGCTCACCGGCCCCTCGAACAGCAATCGAGGCGGAAGCTCCTGCGGCTCCGTTTCATCCGACCTCAGCACCGGCAGCACCGTCAGCTCGTCGGGCACGTCCAGCTCGGCGAGATCATCGACATCGGTCTGCAGCCAGTCGGGCTCGAGGTAGCGGACGATCTCGTCGACTAGTCGTTGTTCCGGATGGCAGGTCACGGCGACGCGCAGCAGATCGCGCGGCGCCTGTGCACTCAATTCGGCGGCACGTTGCGGCGTGACGCGCCGGGCGCTCGGCGCGAACACGAATCCGATCGCGTCAACACCACATTCGATTGCAGCGACCACCGCCGACTCACTCGTCATGCCACAGATCTTGATGAACATTCGTGCGGGCAACTAACGGGGCGTGAGCGCGGCGCGCCCGCCCTCCAGCATCTCGCGCAGCAGCGCTTGTGGCTCATCGTCGGCCATCAGCGCGCTGCCGACGAGAATCAACTGATAGCCCGCGCGCGCCAGTTGCGCCGCGTCTTCGGCGCTGCTGACACCGCTCTCGGCGACATGAGGGACACCGGCCGGCAACTTGGCTGCGAGCGCCTCGAGTCGCCCGGGCACGACCTGCAGCGTATCGAGATCCCGTGCATTGACCCCGACCAGGATCTGCTCACGGCGGCCAGCACGCTCCGTGACGATCTGGCGGGCGCAGGCCAGGTCTTCTTCGTCGAACGCCTCGAGCAGCACGAACATGTGCAGCATCGCGGCGCAATCGAGCAGCTCGACGATCCGGCCATGATCGAGCATGCGCAGGATGACCAGGACGCCGCCCGCACCGAGCGCGCGCGCTTCCATCACCTGGTACGAATCGATGATGAAGTCCTTGCGCAGCGTCGGCACGCGCCGCGGTGCAAGCGTTTCCGAGGCGCGGGCGAGGTGCGCCATCGAGCCATCGAAGCGGTAGGGTTCGGTCAGCACGGAGACGGCCGCTGCGCCACCATCCGCATAGGCTGCGACACGCGCACAGATGTCTTCGCTTGCGGTGCGCAACACGCCTGTCGCCGGCGAACGCAGCTTGAGCTCCGCTATTACGTCGAAGCCGGATGCGCTGAGATTCAGCGGCGGTGCGGGTGGCGTCTCAGAGGCTCGCTGCCAGAGCGCCTCCCGTGGTTCAAGACTGCGCGCCTTGGTCACCCGTTCCAGGGTCGACCGTGCCAATTCCTGCAGAAACCCGCTCATGACCGCCCCCCGAATCCCGATAACTGCACGAGGAGCTGGCGTGCCCGGCCGGAATCGATGGAATCCGCCGCCACCGCCACTCCCTCGCGTGGGTCCGCCACGCGTCCTGTGAGCTCAAGAACCAGCGCGGTGCCGAGCAATAGCGCGTCCCGATGCGCGCCTCGATCCTTGCCCTCGAAGACCGCGCGCAGCGCGTTCGCATTGTGCTCGGCGTCGCCTCCCGCCAGCTCGGCGGCATCGCATGCACCCAGGCCGAACGCCGTCGCGTCTCGCATGGTATGCGTCACACGCCCGGGCCGCACATCGAACAGGCTGAACGGGCCGACCGGCGTCGGTTCGTCCCATCCCGGCTCACCATGGACCACGAACGCCCGCTCGATGTTCATCCGCGCGAGCGTGTGGGCGAGCAACTCCGCCGCCCCCGGGTCGAATGCGCCGATGAGATGAAACGCAGGCTCGGCCGGATTGGCGAGCGGACCGAGCATGTTGAAGACGGTGCGCACGCCGAGCGCATTGCGAATGGGCGCAAGCGCCTTGAGCGCCGGATGGTAGTGCGGCGCAAACAGGAACGTGAAGCCGGTGGCATCGAGACACGCGCCGGCATCGGCTTCATCGAGGGGAATCTTCAGGCCGAGGGCCTGCAGCAGGTCCGCGCTTCCGGAGCGGCTCGAAATCGCGCGGTTGCCATGTTTCACGACACGCAGGCCACAGGCGGCCGCGAGCAGGGCCGTGCCGGTCGAAAGATTCAGACTCCCGGAACCATCTCCTCCCGTGCCAACAACGTCGACCAGGGGAGCGCCTGCGGACAATTGCGGTCGGCGTGCCAGGCGGCGCATCGCGCCGGCGAATCCCCGAACCTCATCCGCCGTGACTCCTTTGCTGCGCAGCGCAGCGAGCAATGCGCCAGCCAGCGCGGGCGCGAGCTGCGGATCGGTGAGTGCCTGGAGCAGCTCGCCGGCCTGCGCCTCGCTGAGATCCTGCCGCTGCAATAGCTGCTCCAGCGTGCTACGCAGCGCCAGCGACATGCTTCGCCTCCCGGATCGAACCTGCGTGCACGAGGAAATTCTCCATCAATCGCGGCCCCTCGGGCGTGAGAATGCTTTCGGGGTGAAACTGCACACCCTCGATGGCGAGAGTACGGTGACGCACACCCATGATTTCGCCTTCCGGCGTGCGCGCGGTCACCTCGAGTTCTGCCGGGAGCGCATCGGGTTGTGCGATGAGGGAGTGGTAGCGGCCCGCCTCGAATGGCTGCGTGAGACCTGCGTAGATGGTGCGGCCGTCGTGCTCGACCGGGGAGGTCTTGCCATGCATGAGCCGCCCAGCGCGCACGATACGACCGCCGAACACGGCGACCAGCGATTGGTGGCCGAGACAGACACCCAGGACAGGTATGCGGCCGGCGAACGCCTCGATCATGCGCATGGATATGCCCGCATCGTCCGGTGTTCCGGGTCCGGGCGAAATGACGAGGTGGGTCGGCTCGAGCGCGCGCGCCTCCTCGATGCTGATCGCATCATTGCGATACACGCGCACATCGGCGCCCAGCACCAGGAAGGCCTGCACCAGGTTGTAGGTGAAGGAGTCGTAGTTGTCGATCAGGAGGAGTCTCGGCATTACAGCCCTTCCTTCGCGAGCTCCAGGGCTCGACGCAGGGCGGCGCCCTTTCGCGAGGACCTCGGCGTACTCCGTCGCGGGCACGCTGTCAGCAACGATTCCGGCGCCCGCCTGGTAGCTGTATTGGTCGCCGTCGAACACCAGCGTACGAATCGTGATCGCGTGGTCCATGTCACCCCGTGCACCGAAGTACCCCACCGTACCGCCATACAGGCCGCGGCGCACGGCTCGAGCTCATCGATGATCTGCATCGCGCCCGTACAGGCCGCGGCGCACGGGCTCGAGCTCATCGAGGATCTGCATCGCCCGCACCTTGGGCGCGCCCACCAGTGTGCCGGCGGGAAAAGTCGCGGCAAAGAGCTCGAAAGCGTCGCGCCCGGCGGCCAACGTTCCGTTGACTCCGCTCACGATGTGCATCACGTGGCTGTAGCGCTCGATGGCGCGATAGGGAGTTACGTGCACGGTGCCCGGCTGTGCGACCCGGCCCAGATCATTGCGTGCCAGGTCCACCAGCATGACGTGCTCGGCATTCTCCTTCGGGTCGGCCCTGAGCTCGGCTTCGTGGCGCGCATCGTCCTCGGTGGTCGCTCCACGCGGCCGCGTCCCTGCGATCGGTCGCAGCGATGCCGCGCGCCCGTTGAGGCGCACCAGTGCCTCGGGCGATGAACCGACGACCGCGAGCGAGCCCAGCTCGCAGAAATACATATAGGGTGATGGATTGATCAGCCTGAGAGCTCGATACACTTCGAACGGCGCCAGTGAATGGCGACCAGCGAAGCGAATCGACAGCACCAGCTGATATACATCGCCCGCAGCGATGTATTCCTGGGTTCTGCGCACGCCCTGCATGAACCCGGCCTCGGTGAAACTCGGGTCGGGCAGCGAGAAGCCTGGCGAGCCGTTGTGCTGTGGAATCGCGCCGCGCAGCGCGCGCACCACTTCGCGGCGCAGGCTCTGGCGTTCGGCCTCGCTCCCGTCGTGCAACAGAGCGACGCTGCGCGTCAGGTGATCGAAAACCAGCAGTGAACGAGGCGCAATGAAATGGGCATCGGGCGTCGCATTGTCACGGCGCGCCTGCTGCGGCAATCGTTCGAAGTAACGCACGATATCGTAGGCCGCGTAGCCGACCAGGCCGCCTGCCAGCGGCACGTGCGCAAACTCGGGCTTCGGCACTGGCGCCCGGGCCAGCGCGGCGCGCAGCGCGGCGAGCAGCTCCTCGCGCTGCGTCGGGCGCGCGATCACTGCGCCATCGATGCTGAGAGCGCCGTTTTCGAGCCGCACTTGCAGGCAATCACCGAAACCGATGAACGAGTAGCGCGCCAGTCGTTCGCCGCCTTCGACGCTCTCGAGCAGAAAGCGCGGCCGAAATGGCTGTAACTTGAGATACGCCGAGACCGGCGTATCCAGATCCGCTGCGATGTCGAAGGGCCGTTGCATGCGCTCCTCTTTCCGGTCGTCCCGGGGAGCAGGCAACAAAAAACCCATCCCCGGATTGAGGTCGGAGATGGGTCCTGTGTAAGTGCTTGTGCTTTACGCGCGGGCGCCCACTCCGTCAGGAGTGACGCCACCACCAGCGAATCGGTGCGGTGCCTGCTGTTGCGCGCGTGGTCATGGGCAGGGAGTATCGCCGCGCCTCGTAAGCAGCGTCAAGCAGCGGGACCGGGTCGATGTTGTCGGTGGTGGACCGCTCCGATATAAGCCTCACGGTTGCCCGAAATCCGCCGGAGGCACCGTGTCTCAAGTCATCGCTCAAGTCTTTGGTGTGGTCATCACCCCCTGGAAGCTGGTTGGTTACCTGGGGGTGGCGCTCTTTACGGCACGCTGGTTTGTGCAGCTCATCGCCTCAAAGCGGCGTGGGAAGCCCGTCCTGCCACGGCTCTTCTGGTACATGAGCATCACTGGAAGCCTGTTGCTGCTCTCGTATTTCATCTTTGGCAAGAACGACTCGGTGGGCATCCTTGCCAACCTGTTTCCGGCCCTTACGGCCCTCTACAACCTCTGGCTGGACATGAAGCACCGCGCCACACTGCAGGCCTGACAAGCGATTGATTGCCGCGCCTGCCAGCGTCAAACGCAGGCAGAGGATTTCACCTTGACCGACGAGAGTGCACAGGAACAAGCGCTGGTCCGCCGCATGCTGGCCGGCGAGGAGAGGGCGTTCACGGCCTTCTTCGAAGGCTATTTCGCGCGCCTGTATCGTTTCGCGCTGCCGCGCCTCAATACGGATTCACAGGCCACGCGCGAGGTGGTGCAGGCAACGCTGACCAAGGCAATGCGACGCCTGGCCGACTTCCGCGGTGACGCAGCGCTCTTCACCTGGCTATGCCAGATCTGCCGGCGAGAAGTTGTCGATTACCTGCGTGCGCACAAGCGCTATTCGGATCGCGTGGTACTGATCGAAGACAGTCCCGACTTGCGCGCGGCAATCGAGTCCATCGAGGCCCCGGAGGAGTTCGACCTCGCCCTCACCTACAGCCGCGAGGAACTGGGGCGAATGGTGCGCTCGGTCCTCGATCGTCTCCCGCCACGTTATGGCGATGCGCTCGAGTGGAAGTATGTGGAAGGCCGCTCGGTCGAGGAAATCGGAGAGCGGCTGGGCATCGGCCACACGGCGGCGCAATCCCTGCTCGCGCGGGCGCGTGATGCGTTTCGCCAGGCGATCGAAACGGTATTTGGCGCGGCGGCGCGTGACATTCGCGAAGCTTGAGAACCGGTAACAGAGTTATGAACGATTCTGACGCACTCAACTCCGAAAATGGCGATCTGGATCGCTTGCTGCACGCCGCGGGCCCGCGGGCCCGGCCGCCGGCAGATCTGGAGCGCGAGGTTCGCGCTGCTGTTCATCGGGAATGGCTTGCTGTCGTCGCAGCTCGCACGCGTCGCCGGCGATTTGCGCAGGTGGCAGTCGCAGCCGGCCTCGGCGCCATCGCCTTGACGGTCTGGTTGCTGAACCCGGCGCCCTCCCAGGCCGTTGTGGTTGCCAGCATCGAGCGCGCGATCGATGGCGGAACCGTGCGTTCCGCGACGTCTGGCTGCTGAACCAGGCGCCCTCGCAGGCCGTTGTCGTTGCCAGTATCGAGCGCGCGATCGACGGTGGCACCGTGCGTTCCGAAGACCCGGCCAGCGAGCGGCCACTGGCCGAAAAGCAGGCGCTGCACGCCGGCGATACGTTGTCGACCGGCGCCAGCGGTGGCGTCCTGATCCGTCTCAACGACGGCATCTCGATCCGCTGGATCGGAACAGTATCGTGCGACTCACCTCGCGCGATGACATCTCACTGAGCGCCGGTGCGCTCTACGTCGATGCGGGCGCCGTACCCAACGCACTGGTGATACTGACCTGCGGGTGCAAACGCCTGCGGGAGTCGTTCGACACGTGGGGACTCAATACGAGGTGCGCCTGGTCGATTCGGGCACACGTATTCGCGTGCGAGAGGGGCGCGTGCAGTTTTCCGCGCCAGGAGGGGTGCGGGTCGTCGGCGAGGCGGGTACGCAACTGACCATCCTCGCGGACGGCGAAGCGCGCAGTGAGGCCATCGCCCGCAGTGGCGCGGACTGGTCGTGGATCGGCAGAGTTGCTCCCCAATTTGCGATCGAGAATCGAACCTTGCCCGAATTCCTGCAGTGGGCGAGTCGCGAGCTCGGCCAGGAGGTCGTCTATGCGACTCCAGCCAGCCGTGCCGAGGCAGCCGCTATCCGATTGCGGGGCTCGATCGAGGGCCTGGCGCCGGATGCAGCACTTGCGGCAGTGCTGTCAACGACGCGCCTGACGAGCGTAGAAAGGGACGGACACATCCTCATCGAATTGCCAGCTACAGCGAACTGACAACCTGGCATCGCCGCAACGCGCGTTCCGGCAACGCGGCGGATGGCGCTATGATCGTGGCCACGAAGCGCCTGTGTGCGCACACGATCGGCCACGATGCGTACGTCTGCTCAGCCTTACCTGGGGCCGTGTCGCTGCGCGCCCGCGCATCGAGCGCTTTTCGTCATCGTTTGCGTCTCGCTTGCCGCGCTGACCAGCGCGATGGCGGCTACGGAACAATACGTTGGCCGACCCCTGGTAGATGTGATTGAGGAGTTGCGCCAGGACGGCCTGCGTCTCATCTACAACACGCAACTGGTCCCCACCTCACTTCGTGTCACACGCGAACCCGCCAGCGCCGACCCCGTCCGCATGCTCGAAGCAATGCTCGAGCCCCATGGCCTCGCCCTGTCGCGAGTTGGCGAGGGCGTCTATGCGGTAGTTGCCCTGCCGAAACACGATGCGCCGCAGCCACCGGTGGCAGCGCAAGCGCCTGTGCACGAGCCCTTGCAGGAAGTCGTGGTCACGACTAGCCGGTATGGTCTCGCCAACGAAGCACTCGACTCACAAACGTTCCTGACCCAGAAGGAACTCGAAAGCCTCCCGAAACTTGCCGATGAATCCCTGCGAGCCGTGCATCGCCTGCCTGGCGCGGCGTCCAACGGTGTCTCGGGGCTGGCTCATATCCGCGGCGGCGACGAGAACGAAACGCAGATCCTCCTGAACGGCCTGGCACTTTCGGAGCCGTTCCACCTCAAGGACTTCCTAAGCCCGATGAGCGTGCTCGATTCACGCATGATCGACAGCATCGATGTTTCCTTAGGTGGTTTCACCGTGGAACAGGGCGATCGCATGAGTGCCGTCGTGGATGCCAGCACCGTCCGCGCGCCTGAGAATCTCTACTTCGAGCTCGGAGTCAGCCTGTTCCACAGCGGTGGCCTCGCCGCGGGAAAGAATGACAAGGGGAATCTCAATTGGCTCGTGGCGATGAGGCGCAGCAACCTGGACGAGGTCTCCGATGTCATCGGCAAGGAGATCGGCGAGCCGAACTACAACGACATGTTCGGCCGACTGGAGTTCGCACCGTCGGATGACACCACGCTTGCAGTCAACGTGCTTTCCTCCATCGACAGGATTACCGCGCTCGTAAGCTCGACGAACGAAGAATCGCGTGCCGTGTACCGTAACAACTACTACTGGGCGGAGGTCGATCACGATTGGTCTGCGGCCGCGCACAGCCGGCTCATCGCCTCATTTACGGACGTTCACAACGATCGCAATGGAACCCTGGATGATCCGGGTCGCCAGTTCGGCACGGTGCAAGATAAGCGGGCGTACGAAATCTTCGGCGTGCGCCTGGAGAACCAGTACGTCACGCCGCGATTCGTGCATCGATTCGGACTGGAAGCACGTAGGCTCGAAGCGGACTACCACTATTTGAGTGAGCTGACGAACTCGCCGGATTTTCCGTTGCCCGGCGATCCCGGCAGTCAGACGACTCGCGATCTCGCCCCATCGCCGCGTGGCAATTCGCTCGCCGCGTTTGCCAGCAGCCGTTTCCGGGCTACCGTACGCCTGACTACAGAAGTCGGTCTGCGCTGGGACCGTCAGACCTATGGCAATTTGCAGGCGGACACACAGCTCAGCCCGCGTCTCAACCTGCTGTTCGATGTGCGCGCAGGGACGCGTCTGCGCGCCAGCTGGGGGCGATTTTTTCAGCCGCAGGCGATCGATGAACTCCAGGTCGAGGACGGCGTGGATCGCTTCTTCAGCGCGCAAAGCTCCGACCAGACCATCCTCGCCTTCGAGCAGGACCTGGGGAACCGGATCCAGCTGCGCGTCGAGACCTACCGCAAAGAGTACTCGCATCTGAAGACGCGCTTCGAAAACGCATTCGATCTGCTCAGGCTCATGCCCGAACTGCAGCCGGATCGCGTTGCCATCGCGCCGTCCTCCGCAGACGCTGAAGGCGTGGAGATCCTGTTGTCACGCCGCAGCTCGGGCCCCTGGAACTGGTGGGCGAGCTATTCCTGGGCTCAGGCGACGGATCGTATCGACGGTGTCGATGTGGCGCGCAGCTGGGACCAGCGCAGCGCCGTGCAGGCCGGCGTCCATTGGTCCGATGCATTCTGGGACGTCACGGTGGCGGGCACCTATCACAGCTCCTGGCCTTCGACGTCACTCAGCGTGGTGACGGGCACGGACGCTACCGGGAACCCCGTCGAGTCCGTCGAGGTCGGCGCGCGCAATGCCGAACGCATCGGTGATTTTCGCTCGCTCGACCTGCGCGTCAGCCGGCGATTCCCGCTCTCCCGCGGGGAAATTGATACGTTCGTCGAAGTGACCAACGCCCTCGGGGATCACAACCCCTGTTGCGTCCAATACAACGTCACTACCGCCCCAGACGGCTCGATCGATCTCGGCGCATCGGTTCGCAACTGGCCGGAGATTGTTCCTTCGCTCGGCGTACTGTGGAAGTTCTGACGTGCGCGTTCGTCGCGCCAGTGCTCAGCGCCGCGGGATACCGCCTCCCGGACCGCTGACGCGTACGCGAGGCCTGCTTTCGAGGCCGGAGCTCAGGGCGGTCGATGACCGCGTTCGAGCGTCTCCTGCATGAGATGCATGACGTCGCGCGCATCATCGGCGGGCACTGAGCTCAGTCCGGCGATCGCGCCTTCGATGTTACCGCGCGGATGATTTTGGTTGAGCTTGAACTTGAGCTGAATTTCATCCGCGGCCAGCTCGAAGCCCACGATGCCCCGCAGCATCGCACGATTGGCTGGGTCGGACCCCGCCAAAGTCCATGCGTCGCAGTCGCGCCCCTCGTACTTCTCTGCCAGCGTCGCGACGATTCGCTCAAGCGCTGCGTGATCCGTAACCAGGCGTACCTTCCCGTAGATGTGTGCAACGGCGTAGTTCCAGGTGGGCACGTGCCTGCGCGGCTCGGTGTACCAGCGTGGCGAGATATAGGTGTGGGGGCCATGGATGATGAGAAGTACGCGCTGTTCCTCGATCGCTCGCCATTGAGGATTCGGACGCGCCCAGTGCCCGGTCACTGTGACTTCACGGCCCTCGCGCCGATACAGTACCGGCAAGTGAGAAGCGAATGGCACGCCTTCCACCGTGGACACGAGCGTTCCAAACGCATCGTGTAAGAAGAGCCAGTCGAGGCGTGTGAGATCCGCCTCTTTGAAATGCTCCGGAACGTACATCCGCTAGTGGTGAGTCAGGAGATCAGGCGTAGGTTGAACGGATAACGATAGCTCACGCCCTCACTCGCCTTGACTGCGGCGATGATCATGAGGATCAGATCGACGATCACGAGGATCGCGAGCAACACGAAACCGATGAGGATCAGGCACATCACGCCAGCAATCAGTCCCGCGACGAATACTGTGATCTGAAAGTTGAGCGCCTCCTTGGCCTGGTCTGCCGCGAAATTCATGTCGTCCTTGCGGATCATCCACATCACCAGCGGCCCGAGAACGCCCCCGATCAAAGTCGCAAACGCGAGCAGCCCACTGAGGTGTGCAAGCATCGCCCAGTTGCGCTCTTCTTTGCTGATCGTC
>CAVOLM010000045.1:0-26392 GCA_963696675.1 uncultured Gammaproteobacteria bacterium
GCCAGCAGGTCGGAATGCGCACGCGCTGACGAATGGGCGGATTGCGTGGCCAGAGGTTTGCAGGTTCCGCGACCAGGCGAACCTGTGCCGGCCGGGTCCGCCCGTCCTTGAGATTGATACCATTACGCAGGCGCTGTAGCGCCTCGGGCTGTGGATCGCCTTCCACCTGCACCCAATAACGCTTCCACAGCCGATGGCGCGGATCGGCCAGGCGCGCCTGTGTGGGTCCATCGTCCGTCAGGAACAAAAGACCTTCGCTGTCATAGTCGAGCCGGCCCGCCGGATAAACATTCTTCAACCGGACGAACTGGCCGAGCGTGGTACGAGACTCGCCGTCAGTGAAACGCGACAGGACCTGAAACGGCTTGTTGAGCAGCAAACAGCGCATTGGGCATTGATTCTGCGGCGTCGGGCGCGACGCCCATGCGGTATCATATTGCGCGCTGCAAGGTTGCACCGCGCAGGATTTGCCCCGCTACAACTTCCTGCACCAAGTCTGGAGGACGCTTTGGCCTCATCGGGAGCTCCGGCAATTGCCGGCTGCGAAATCCGCGGCGCTATGCCCGCAGGCTTCGATTCGATATTGACGCGCGACGCACTCGATTTTCTCGCCACGCTGGCGCGCCGTTTCACTCCCCGGGTACACGAGCTGCTGGCGGCGCGAGAACGGCGACAGCGTGCGCTCGATGCCGGTGAGTTGCCGGACTTCCTGCCTGAAACTCGCGCGATCCGTGAGTCCGACTGGCGCGTGGCGGCCATCCCCGAGGATCTCCTCGATCGCCGCGTCGAAATCACCGGGCCCACCGATCGCAAGATGATCATCAACGCGCTCAATTCGGGCGCGAAGGTGTTCATGGCCGACTGTGAAGACTCGCTCACGCCTACGTGGGACAACCTGGTGCGCGGCCAGATGAACCTGCGCGATGCGGCGCGCGGCGTGGTCAACTACAGGAGCCCGGAAGGCAAACAGTACCGTCTGAATCCGAAGGTCGCGGTGTTGCTCGTCAGGCCGCGCGGCTGGCATCTGTTCGAGAAGCATTTGCTCGTCGACGGCGAGCAGATTCCCGGCGCGCTGGTCGATTTCGGCTTGTACCTGTTTCACAACGCTCGCGAGCTGGCGAAGCGGGGGACGGGCCCCTATTTCTATCTGCCGAAGCTCGAATCACACCTCGAAGCTCGCCTGTGGTCCGAGGTGCTGACCCATGCCGAGCATCTGCTCGGGCTAGAGCGCGGCACCTGCAAGGTAACGGTACTGATCGAGACGATCCTGGCCGCCTTCGAGATGGATGAGATTCTCTACGAGCTCAAGGAACACATCGTCGGGCTCAATTGCGGGCGCTGGGACTACATCTTCAGTTTCATCAAGAAATTCGCGCGCCACGCTGACTTCGTGCTGCCGGACCGGCAGCAGATCACGATGACCAGGCATTTCCTGCGCTCGTATTCGCAGCTGGTGATTCGCACCTGCCACCGCCGTGGCGCATTCGCGATCGGCGGAATGGCGGCACAGATTCCGATCAAGAACGACCCCGAGGCGAACGAGGCGGCTTTGGCGAAAGTGCGCGCCGACAAGGAGCGGGAAGCCGGGGATGGACATGACGGTACCTGGGTCGCGCATCCCGGACTCGTGCCCTTGGCTCTCGAAGTGTTCAACCAGCACATGGCCGGCCCGAATCAGCTCGCGCGCCTGCGGGAGGATGTCCAAGTGACCGCAGTGGACCTGCTGCGCGTTCCAGAGGGCGCGATTACCGAAGCGGGAGTGCTCAGCAATGTGAGCGTGGGTCTGCAATATCTCGCCGCCTGGCTCGGGGGCCTCGGCTGCGTACCGATCAACAATCTCATGGAGGACGCTGCTACAGCGGAGATCTCACGGGCACAGCTCTGGCAATGGGTTCATCACCCGACCGGGGTGCTCCAGGACGGCCGGCGCGTGACCCTCGAACTGGTGCGCGAATGTATCCACCGAGAGCTGCACACCCTCAAGGAGAGGGCAGAGCAGGGCAACCCGGCGGCCGGCCATTACGACACTGCTGCGAGGCTACTCGAACGACTGACGGCTGAGCCCCGCTTCACAGCTTTTCTGACGCTGGTCGCGTACCGTGAAATCGATTGATGCGCCGAAGACAAAGGAACGGATGATGAATGCCCCTGCTGCAAGTGAGATCCGCAAGGCCTGGAGCACCGATGCGCGGTGGCGAGGCGTCAGGCGCCCGTACCAGGCCGAAGATGTCGTGCGCCTGCGCGGTACGGTCGTCATCGAGCACACGCTCGCGCGGCTGGGCGCCGAGAAACTCTGGGCCTACCTCAGCGAAAAGCCGTTCGTGGCCGCGCTCGGGGCGCTCACCGGCAACCAGGCGATGCAGCAGGTGCGCGCTGGGCTCGATGCCATCTATCTTTCGGGCTGGCAGGTG
This sequence comes from uncultured Gammaproteobacteria bacterium, assembly GCA_963696675.1. GTDB lineage: Bacteria > Pseudomonadota > Gammaproteobacteria > Steroidobacterales > Steroidobacteraceae > DATBVX01. The sequence continues at coordinate 2,412 of CAVOLM010000045.1, forward strand.
GCAGGTGATGCGAACCTCGCGGCGCAGATGTACCCGGATCAGTCGCTGTATCCCGCTGATTCGGTGCCGGCAGTAGTCAAACGCATCAACAACACCCTGCAGCGCGCCGACCAGATCTGTCACGCCGAAGGGGACAACAGCGTCGACTGGCTGAAGCCCATCGTCGCGGATGCGGAAGCCGGCTTCGGCGGCGTACTGAATGCGTTCGAGCTGATGAAGGCAATGATCGAGGCTGGCGCCGCGGGCGTGCATTTCGAAGATCAGCTCGCCTCGGCCAAGAAGTGCGGCCACATGGGCGGCAAGGTGCTGGTGCCGACCTCGGAGGCGGTCAACAAGTTGACTGCTGCGCGCCTCGCCGCCGATATCTGCGGCGTGCCGACGGTACTGATCGCGCGCACTGACGCAGAGTCGGCGAGTCTCCTGACCTCGGATGTGGACGATCGTGATGGTCCGTTCATCGAAAAGCGCGAACGCAGCTCAGAGGGCTTCTTTTACGTGAAGGCCGGGGTCGATGCGGCCATCGCCCGTGGGCTCGCGTACGCCCCGTTCGCCGATCTCGTGTGGTGCGAGACTGCGGTTCCGGATGTGAAGCAGGCGCGCAGTTTTGCCGAAGGTATCCACAAGCACTTTCCCGACAAGCTCCTGGCCTACAACTGTTCTCCGTCATTCAACTGGAAGCAGAGACTCGACGATGCAACCATCGCCAAGTTCCAACGCGAACTCGGCGCGATGGGTTACAAGTTCCAGTTCGTGACCCTGGCCGGATTCCACGCGCTCAACTTCAGCATGTTCGAGCTGGCGCGTGGTTACCGCAATCGGCAGATGAGTGCCTACGTGGAGCTGCAGCAAGCCGAGTTCGCCGCCGAGAAGGCGGGCTACACGGCGACACGCCACCAGCGCGAGGTGGGAGCAGGCTACTTCGACGATGTCACGCAGACCGTCACGGGTGGCAGGTCGTCGATCACGGCGCTGACCGGGTCCACCGAAGAAGCACAGTTCAAGAGCTCGAAGCGACGCCAAAGCTGATCGCGGCGCCTCAGGCGCTCCCTCGCGGGTTTCTGCTACAGTTCGCGCCCGCAGGTTGGTTGACCAGCGCCATGAAGTACGACCACATCGTTGTGCCCACGGATGGGGAGCGCATCACGCTCAATCCCGATTTTTCTCTCAGCGTTCCCGACCACCCGATCGTGCCGTTCGTGGAAGGCGATGGCATCGGTATCGACGTCACTCCCGTGATGCGACGGGTAGTCGATGCAGCTGTCGACAAGGCATACGGGCGTAAGCGCCGGATCGTGTGGATGGAGATTTACGCGGGCGAGAAGTCGAACCGCATCTACGGCGCGGGTGCGTGGTTTCCAGAGGAAACGCTACAGGCGCTGCGCGATTTTGTCGTGTCCATCAAGGGTCCGCTCGGCACTCCAGTGGGCGCCGGCATCCGTTCGCTCAACGTCGCAATTCGCCAGCAGCTCGACCTGTACGCCTGCGTGCGACCGATTCGTCATTTCCCGGGCGTGTCCACGCCGATGAAGGACTCGAGCCAGGTGGAGATCGTCGTGTTCCGCGAGAATACCGAGGACATCTACGCGGGCATCGAGTGGCCCGCCGGCTCCGCGGAAGTGCAGAAGCTGATCGCGTATCTGCATCGCGAGCTCGGTGTCACCTCGATCCGCTTTCCGTCCAGCTCGGCCATCGGCATCAAGCCGGTTTCCAAGGAGGGATCGCAGCGCCTGATCCGCAAGGCGATCCAGTACGCAGTCGACCACGATCGCTTCTCGGTCACGCTGGTTCACAAGGGCAACATAATGAAATTCACGGAAGGTGGATTTCGCAACTGGGGCTACCAGCTGGCGCGTGAGGAATTCGGCGCGCAGGAAATCGACCAGGGCCCGTGGCTGTCGTTTCAGAACCCGGTCACGGACCATCGCATCGTCATCAAGGACGTTATCGCCGATAACTTCCTGCAGCAGGCGCTGCTGCGACCGGAGGAATACGACGTCATTGCCACACTCAACCTCAACGGCGATTACATCTCCGATGCGCTGGCCGCGCAGGTAGGCGGCATTGGCATTGCCCCGGGCGGCAATATCGGCGATGGACTGGCGGTGTTCGAAGCGACACACGGAACCGCTCCCGGTTTTGCCGGCAAGGATCGCGTGAACCCGGGCTCGATCATCCTGTCAGCAGAAATGATGCTGCGTTACCTGCGCTGGACGGAGGCCGCGGACCTGATCATCAAGGGCGTGGCCAATACGATCGCCAATCGCGAGCTGACCTATGATCTCGCGCGCCTGCGTGAGGCGATCCGAGCTCCCAGGCGCGACCTGGCTGGTCGCAAGAATGTGGAAGAGGATCTGCAGCGGCTCATTCCCGGCGCGACGCTGGTTGGTACCAGTGGGTTTGGCGACGCCGTGATCCGTCACATGAATGACTGAGAGCTCCGACGCCACTGCGTTCGATCCCAAAGCCTTCGTTCAGAGGCTGCCATCGCGCCCGGGTGTGTACCGGATGTGCGGCGTGAACGGCGAGATCCTGTACGTTGGCAAGGCGCGCAATCTCAAGGCGCGGGTCGGCAGCTACTTTCACGCCGGGAACGTGGCGCCAAAAGTGCAGGCACTCATCGGCCAGGTCGCGGGAATCGACGTCACGCTGACCGATTCCGAGACCGAAGCGCTGCTGCTCGAATACAACCTCATCAAGGAGCACAAGCCGCGCTTCAACGTCATCCTGCGCGATGACAAGAGCTTTCCCTACATCCATGTCACAACGGAGGCCCGTTTTCCGCGCCTCAATTTCTATCGTGGCGCGCGTACCTTGCCTGGGCGCTACTTCGGCCCCTATCCGAGTGCCGGGGCGGTGCGCGAATCACTGCAGCAGCTCCAGAAGCTGTTCAAGCTGCGCAACTGCGAGGACACGTTCTTCGAGAACCGCAGCAGGCCATGCCTGCAGTACCAGATCGATCGTTGCTCCGGACCGTGCGTTGGCCTCATTTCGGAACAGGAATACCGCCGCGATGTCGATAGCGCGGTCAAGGTGCTGTCTGGTCGCAGCGAGGAGGTCAACGCTGAACTCGCGCGCCAGATGGAGTCGGCGGCCGAAGACCTGCAGTTCGAGCAGGCGGCGCGCTTGCGCGATCAGCTCGCGAGCCTCAATCAGATCCAGTCGCAGCAAAGCGTGACGGCAGCCAGCAAGCGCGACGCCGATGTCGTGGCGCTGGCAACGGAGGCGGGGGATCACTGCATCGCGCTGATGTTCATTCGCAGTGGCCGCAACCTCGGCAGTACCCAGTTCTTTCCCCGCGCGCCGCTCGGCGACGCCGGCGAGCTCATGAGCGCCTTCCTCATGCAGTATTACTTCACGCGCGAAGCGCCCCGTGAAATCCTGCTCAATACGCCAATCGTGGATGCCGAGCCGCTCGAAGCGGCACTCAGCGAGCGTGCTGGCCACTCGGTGCGGATCCGGCGCGCCCCGCGCGGGCTCGCCTCGCGCTGGATGGTCATGACCTACACCAATGCCTCGCAGGCCCTGCGCATGCGGGCGCTGAATCGTGTCGGTATCGAGAGCCATCTCGAGGCCTTGCGGCAGGACCTGCAAATGCCGGAAGCACCCCATCGGATCGAATGTTTTGATATCAGCCACACGCGGGGCGAGGGGACCGTTGCGTCGTGCGTGGTATTCGGGCCGGAAGGACCGATCAAGGCCGAGTACCGCCGCTTCAACATCGCCGGTATCGAACCAGGGGATGATTATGGAGCCATGCGCCAGGTGCTCACGCGCCGATACACGCGCATCAAGGCAGCGGAAGTCCCGATGCCCGATGTGCTCCTGATCGATGGCGGCAGGGGCCAGCTCACACAGGCCTTGGAAGTGCTACACGCGCTGGAGCTGCCCGGGACTCGCCATCGTCGCTGTAGCAAAAGGTGCAGATCGCAGGCCTGGACAGGAGCGACTGTTCATCCCGGGCCGCGACGAAGCGATCGTGCTGCCGCCCGACTCAGCATCGCTCCACTTGATCCAGCGCATCCGCGACGAAGCGCATCGGTTTGCGATTACAGGACATCGCCGCCGACGGGCGCGGCGTCACAACGAATCGGCGCTCGAATCGATTCCGGGTCTTGGGCCGGCGCGCCGCCGCGAGCTCCTCAAGCAGTTCGGAGGACTCCAAGGCATACTGCGCGCGGGCGTGGATGATCTCGTGCAGGTGCGCGGCATCGGCAGACCGCTGGCGCAGCTCATCTACGAGCATCTGCATCCTGGAGCGTGACCCGTTGAGCAACGGCACTTCGATACCGAACACACTCACCTGGGCACGCATCATCGCAGTGCCGCTGATCATCATCCTGTTCTATTTGCCGTATCACTGGTCGGACCAGGCCGCGGGGATCCTCTTTGCGCTCGCCGGAATCACGGACTCGCTCGACGGTTACCTGGCGCGCAAGTGGGGACAGACCACGCGTCTCGGTGCATTTCTCGATCCGGTCGCCGACAAGTTGCTCGTTGCGACTGCGCTGGTGCTGATCGTAAGCGCAGCCCACGAGCCCCGTTGGGCGGTCATCGTGACGACCCTCGCGGCGATCGTGATCATCGGTCGCGAGATCGCGATCTCGGCGCTGCGCGAATGGATGGCAGAGATCGGCAAGCGGGGCAAGGTGGCCGTATCGGGCGTCGGCAAGTTCAAGACGATCGTACAGATCGTGGGCCTCTCGATGATGTTGTTCCGATGGAATTTCCTCGGCTTGCCGATCTATGAATGCGGTCTGGGTCTCACGGTTCTCGCGGCCATCCTGACGTTGTGGTCAGCGATCCAGTATTTGCGCGCAGCGCGCCCGGAACTCGCTGCAGGCCCTTGATTCAAACCGGTTCCTTGACACACGAGGGGCGCCCCTTACAATTGCGCCCTCTTCATCGACGGCTGGCGGGAATAGCTCAGTTGGTAGAGCGCAACCTTGCCAAGGTTGAGGTCGCGAGTTCGAGCCTCGTTTCCCGCTCCATCTGCCCGTTAATGAATGCAGCGGCGTGCAAAGCCGTGTAGAGCGGCAGGCCGACGAGCAACAATTAGCGTCACCGTTGAGGCCGCCGGTTTTTACTCGTAGCCCGGAGGCAGGCCGTGACCGATACCTTTGTGGCAGTCGATGCACGTCTCGTTGCGCGCCCGCATGCGCTCCTTGACGTGCTTCTTGGCCGCACTCGAATCCTGCAGGGATAGTTCCATCGCTTCAATCGAGTGGCAGTTCTTGCATTCCCTCGAGTCGTTGGCCTTCATCTTCGCCCAGACGTCCTGCGCCATCTCGAGCCGTGCCGCAGCGAATTTCTCCTTCGGACGCATCGTACCGAGCACCCACTTTGGCAACTCGTTCACGCTGGCCGCCACCTTGACCTTCATCTTGGGGAAGAATGCATGGGGCACATGGCAATCGGAACAGATGGCACGAACGCCGGCGGCGTTCTTATAGTGCGGACTCTCCTTGTATTCCGGCACCATGCTGTCGCTCATCTCGTGACAGGAGCTGCAGAACTCGAGGGAGTTCGAGTAGTGAAGCGCTGAATTGAATCCCGCCCAGGCGGCGATGCCGATCGCGAACAGGAGAAAGCCCCCTAGCGGTATTCCCAGGAGCCAACGCTTGCGTGGCTTGCGCCAAAGGCGCTGCCACCATGATTCGGGCAACGGTTTCTGATTCGCTTCGGGCATGGAGATCTCCCGGCAAATGCTTTTTGGTCTTGTCGGCCTCGGCGCTCGTGCCTACTTGAAACTACCGTAGTAGTCAACCAGCGCGTCGATATCGTCCTTGGTGAGCTCATCGACCTTGGGCTTCATCTTCTTAGGCATCGGCCGCTTTCCAGAGCTGTACTCCTCGAACGAATGACGAATGTAGGGCATCCACTGACCGGCCAGGATGCCGGGCATCGTCCTCGGGACTGCTGCCGCCATCTTCATGGCACTTCTTGCACTGGGCGTCGTGAATCTGCTTGCCGTGCTCCGCTTTCGCGGCATCGGCGGTCTGCTTGGCACGGACGAACGGTTTCTTGGAAAGAGTGTCGGAGACTGCCGTGATGTCCCCATCCGACAACTTGCTCGCGACGGTGCACATGTCGGTCGTCTGCCCCTTCAGCTCGCCGGCGTTGTACTTAACCTCGGGGCAGGGCCGCTCCTTGTTCTTGTAGTTTGTGAGGCTATCGGTCAGGTACTTCGCTGAGTAGCCGCCGATGATCGGCACGTCGGACTCGGTGCTGGCGCCGTCCTTGCCGTGGCAACCGACACAATTCTCGATGGGATCGGCTCCCCAGCGCGTTGGCCAGCGCTAATGCGATGACCGCGACGTACGCCAGCCCACACGGCACACGATTCCCTCGGGTGTTTGTCGTCACGGCGGCTGTCTCCCTAAAATGATTCTTGTGTACGCAGAGTAGTCTGTCCGAGAACACTATTGTTTTTGTACTTCGGCAAACACGTATAACAGTCCGTAATATACTCGCGTATACGATAGCTTCGCGCCGAGTTACAAGTCGATCAGGAAGGGGGCTATCAAATGAAAAGCTTCCGCGTGCGTATTTGGCGGGTCCGCTTGTCAGTGATGGCCGGCTTGATGCTCGTCGCCCTGCTGGGCTGCAGCAACGACACGGGGCCGACAGGCCCAGCGGGCCCACAAGGTCCGCCCGGACCGCAGGGGCCTCCGGGCAGCAGCAGTGGCTCGGGCACCACCATTCCGAGCAATACGACCCCAGCCAGCGATGCGGCCGCCGCCGCGTGGGCAGCGCTTCAGCTGAAAGTGACCGTCACGAAACGCGAGCATCAACAGCGCGCCCGTCGTCAATTTCACCGTGACCGATGACACCGGCGTTCCGGTGACAGGCCTCGGCAATACGTCGAAGAGCAGCACGGCTACCGTCGCCGGCCTCACCAACCTGTCATTTTCGCTGGCGAAGCTGGTGTCTGGCACAGATGGCAGTCCGAGCAATTGGGTCAGCTACATCGTGACATCTGTGCCGACCACAACCGCAGCTGCGGCGCCGTCGCGCCCTTCAACCGACAACACCGGGACGCTCGTCGACCACGGCGACAGCACCTACACATACACCTTCTATCGCGACATCACACCGATCAAGTCCCAGGTCGACGGCGATGACCGTCAGCCGCGCCGAACAACAAGGCCGACCTCGGCGACCTGACCTACAACCCGAGCCTGCGTGCACCGGCTCACTATCCAGCTGTCCGGCAACGCTCCGGGTACGGGAACCAACACGCCCATCGGCGCCTATTCTGGCGTCCTGGTGTCCTGCTGACCAAAGGTGGTCGACGTCATCGACGGCTTCGTCCTGCAACGGGCAATCGCAACCGCTGGAGAAACTCCGGCCGCGACATCGTTGCTACAGCGAAGAGCAACGGCGTCACCAACAACTCGCGGCATTCCCGGCGACGACCCGGAAAGTTCGGGGCCGGTTTCGACGGCGGCAACTGGAACGATACGACAACGCGTCGTATGCCATACCGAGCAGCGCAAGTATCGGCGAACCGAGGCCGTGTACAACGCGAGCACGTTGACCTTCACCGGCTCCACGAACGTGGTGGACGGCCGCGCGATCGGCAACCTGCCGAATCACATCCACCACACTCACATGGGCGAGTTCCTGGCCAAGAAGAACTACGACTACGGGGGCCTGAAGTACAACGAGGTGCTGTTCCCGCAGGACGTGCGCAACTGCACCAAGTGCCACGAGGCTCGGACAGCTCAACGGCGCAAGACCGCGCAGGGCGACAACTGGAAGAACGCGCCGAGCCGGCGGGCCTGCGGTGCATGCCACGACGGCATCGACTTCGCGACCGGTAAGGGCGTGACCATCGAGGATGCGCTCGCGGGTTGTTCGAGACGACCAGCTTCAATGGCCTCGCGCACGGTGGCGGTGCGCAGCCCGATGACTCCACGTGCACGACGTGCCACACGCCCGACAATAACGACAAGGCTCACTTGCCCATTACACCGCCGAATCCGAACAATGCGCTGCTGGTGGCGCAATCGGCGGGCGGCAACGCCAACACCAACGCGGCCTGGATCGCGTCGAACTACGAGCCGCCTGCCGGCTGGCGCGATCAAGGTGACGTACGAGATCCGGAAAGTGTCCCGGAACGCCAACAGGCAGCCGGTGATGGAATTCCGCATGCTTCAGGACGGTCAGCGCAAGGACCTCAACGACTTCGCGACCACCGCGGACAACCCCAAGACCCTCAGCAAGGAGATCTGGGATAACTTCATGGGCTCGCCGAGCGCGCAATTCGTGTTCTCGGTGCCGCAGGATGGCGTCGCCGACTCCCGCGGATTTCAATGGCAGCGTCTCCGGGTATCTGAAGAACATCTGGAACGGCACGGCCACAGGTTCGGGTGCGGGCACGCTCACCGGTCCGGACGCCAATGGGTTCTACACTGTCACGCTCACCGGCGTGACGATACCCGACGCCGCGAAGATGCTGACCGGCGGCCTTGGGTTCTCGTACAACGTGACGAGCACATTGCCGCTGACACAGACCAATGTGGATGACGAGTGTTTGGTGGGGTTCGACCCGCTACGACCTCGGCCGAACCGGTGTTATCCCGTATCGCCCGCGCTGGTCAGCGGGCAAGCGAATGAGGTTGGCGGCCTGATCGTGATCGCGCCCAACGTCACGAAGGTGGCCGACGGCTACACGGGACGCCGGCCGATCGTCGAGGATGCACGCTGCAACAAGTGCCACCAGGAGCTCGGCACCTTCACCGAAGACGCCTTCCACGCTGGCCAGCGCAACGACGGCACGACCTGTGCGTGGTGCCACACTCCGAACCGGACGAGCAGCGGCTGGTCGGCGGATTCGGTGTACTTCGTCCATGCAATCCACGCGGGTGCCAAGCGCACGCAGGCGTTCACCTGGCATGCCTCGGCGGTGGGCGAGTCCTTCGCTGACGTCAAGTTCCCGGGCGTGCTGAAGAACTGCGAGGGCTGCCACATTCGCGGCTCGTACGACTTCAGTGCCGCAGCATCTGAGAGCGCGCTGCCGAACCGGCTGTATCGCACGGCCGCCACTGGATTCTTTGCCGTTAACGTGGGGGATACCGTTCACGACGTACAGTGGCGCCAGCTGCACTCCCGGTATGTCGTCGCCGCAAACTGACGTCGGCGCGTACGCGCTGTCACCGTACATCATGGGCGCGCACGAACTACGGCACCGGTTTCAGCTACAACGCGGGACTCACGCCGTCGAACTCGTGCACGACCGACGGGACCCCGGTGACCAATCCGCCCGCCGGTACGCTGGAGGCGGATTCGCGGACGCTGGTGAATTCGCCGATCGCCGCGGTGTGCACGGCGTGCCACGACACTTCGCTGGCAAAAGCCCACATCGAGATGAACGGTGGTTCGATCTATGCACCACGTACCACCGCGCTAGCCACGGTGGAGACCTGCATGATCTGCCATGCGACGGGTCACATCGCGGACATCAGGGCCATGCACGCGAAGTAGCGTATCGTGCAGCTCCGGGCTACGGCGTCGGTGTTGTCGCGTGCTTGTCGCTGGCCGGCGGGTTATCCGCCGGCCAGCGACAGTATTGGGGCTGAGCGCATCGTTGCCGGTAGACCGTGCGTGGCCACATCGACAGATGCACAGCGACAGGCAAACAGGGCGAGTTGGGCGGATTGACATGACATGACCAAGAACAAGAAACGCGGTCCGGCTACGGCGGGATTGTTCCTGCTGTGTTTCGTCCTGTCTGCTGCGGTCAGCGCGGCTGAAACTGAGGCGCAAGAGCAGCCCGCGGCGAAAGAGCAACCCGAGGCGAAACAGAGACCCGGCGGCAAAGAACAACCCGAGGCGAACGAGAACCCGCGGCGACAGAGCAATCCGAGGCGAAAGAGGAGCCCGCGAAGCAAGAAGAACCCGCCAAGAAAGAGGAACCCGCCTACACCGCCCGCGGTGCCGACACCTGCCTCAAGTGCCACGACGAGACCTCGAAGTTTCCGGTGCTCTCGATCTTCAAGACAAAGCACGCGCAACCCTCCGACCCACGAACACCCTTCGCACAATTGCAGTGTGAAACCTGCCATGGGCCGGGCGCGCAGCACGCCGAGGAGGTTCCCGAAGGACAGAAGCAGGCGCCGATCATCGGTGTGGCGCCAACTCGTGGGTGCCGTCTAGCAGCAGAACCAGATCTGTCTCGGTTGCCATGAGGATCAGAACCGTATCGCCTGGAAGGGAGTCCGCATGGCGGGAACGCTGTCGCCTGCGCGAGCTGCCACCAGATTCACGCAACAGCACGATCCAGTTCTGGCGATTGCTGAGCAGCCCGAGGTCTGTTACGCCTGCCACAAGCGCCAGCGTGCGGAGTTCGACAAACCGTCGGTGCATCCAGTGCGCTTTGCGCAGATGGCCTGCAACTCCTGCCACGAGGTTCATGGTGCAATGGCGGCGAAGCTCCTGCTCAAGCCCACGCTGAATGAGACCTGCTACACCTGCCACGCGGAGAAGCGCGGTCCGTTCCTGTGGGAGCACGCGCCGGTTGCGGAGAACTGCACGAACTGTCATACGCCGCACGGCTCCATCCATCCAACATTGCTCGTGAAGCGGGCGCCCTTGCTGTGCCAGCAGTGTCACTCGCAGAGCGGACACCCGAGCGTCGCCCGTACGGGGGCCGGCCTGCCTGGTGGCAGTCCGTCGGGATTCCTGCTGGCCGGTGCCTGCATCAATTGCCATTCGCAAGTCCACGGCTCGAATGACCCGTCCGGTGTGAAGCTGATGAGATAGGACGCGACCATGAACGGCGACGACATTAGGCTCACTGTTCAAAGAAGCATTCCGCTCCTGCTGGCAGCCGTGATCCTGTCCATGTCGATGCGGGTTGACGCGCAGCACGCGCCCGCCGTGGACACCTCGCGCTGGACCTGCAAGTACTGTCCATTCGAGGAGGGCTTCAGTCTCACTCCGGAGCTCGGCGCGGGCTACGTCACGGACGATTCGGCCAAGTTCGGCGAGTACACGGGTCTAAACGAGGAGGGCGCCTATGTCGTCGCTGACGCGCAGGGGCGCTATCGAACCAAAGACGGTCTCTGGCTCGACCTGTCCGCTATCGACCTGGGCCTGGATTCGCGTTACGTCGGCATCGAGGGTGGCAAGCAGGGTGCGTACCAGCTGCACCTGAGCTACAAGCAACTGCCGCACAACATCAGCGACACAGCCGTCTCACCCTTCATCGGCTTCGGCACCGATTCACTGACCCTGCCGTCCAACTGGGTACCGGCCGGCACTCTGCAACGACGCCCGCGCTCGCTGGGAGTCTGCGTCTTGTCGATCTCGAAACCGAGCGCAGGCTCTTCGATCTTGGCGGTTCTCTGACGTCTGTGAAGCATTGGGCGTTTGCGGTCAACTTCCGTCACGAAGAGAAGACAGGCACGCGCGGCACGGGCGGCTCATTCGTATTCAGTGACTCACTGCTCCCGATGCCCGTCGATTACAAGACTGATCAGGTCGACGTTTCCGCCGCCTACAGCGTCGCCCGATTCCAGGCGCGCATCGCGTACTACGGCTCGATCTTCAAGAACGACGACAACGCGCTGACGTGGGCGAATCCGTACGTGTCGCTGGTCAACGGGGGAACTGCCGGCCAGCTCGCGCTCGCGCCGAACAACGAGTTTCACCAGCTTGTCCTGCTTCCGCCGGTTATGACATCGACGAGAGGTCGCAGCTCACGGCCGACATCGCGCGTTGGACGCATGACCCAGGACGAAACGTTCCTTCCTTACACGATCAATTCCACTCTGACGACGCAGCCGCTGCCGCGCAGCTCGCTGGACGGGCGCGTCGACACCTTATCGGGCAACGTGAAGATTGACCTCGATCTTGACGGACAAGATTCGAATCAACGCCGCGCTTACCTATGACGATCGGGACAACCGCACGCCGCGGGCACTGTATGAGTGGATCACCACCGACACCACGCCTGCCACGCCCCGCAGCAATTTGCCCTACAGCTTTACGCGCAGCGTGGCGAAGGCCGACGGCACCTACGCGATGGCACCGGATGTCAGTCGATGCGGGCTGCGAGTTCGACGAATACAAGCGCGATTTGCAGGAAGTAAAGCAAGACTCACGAAGGCAGCTGCTGGGGCAAGGCAACCATCCACGCGAAGGAGCAAGCGGACATCATGTTGATGTGGACGCATGCGCAGCGCACGTTTTCAGATTACGTCCCGGATCCCGAAGACACTCCGCCGCAGAATCCTCTGATGCGCAAGTACGACATGGCAGACCGCGACCGCGATATCGTGAGGCTACGCGTCGACGTAACGCCCGGCGAACGCCTCGACATCGGTCTTGACGGGAGCGTCACATGGGATGACTACTTCAAGGCGGTAATCGGCTTGCTGGACGGTCGGTCCTGGGCTGCAGCCGCTGACGCCGCCTATGCGCTCACGGAGAGCATGAGCGCGACCGTTTACCTGAGCCACGAACAGATCAAGTCCCGTCAGGCGAACGCCGAGAACCTTGCGCCGTCGCCCCTGTGGTTCGGGGATAACGAGGACACGATCGACAGTGCGGGCGCCGGGATCAAGTACCGAGCGGACGACAAGCTCGACGTAGGACTCGATTACACGTATTCACGCTCGACCGGTGAGGTCACCATCGAAAACGCGCCGGTGGGATTCCCGGATCTCGAGACCCGCCTGCACAGTGCCAAACTGTATGTGAACTTTCGGCCCAAGGAGAAGCTGTCGCTGCGCCTCGGCTATTGGTATGAACAATACCGGAGCGAGGACTGGGCGCTGGATGGCGTCACGCCGTCGACCATCAGCAACGTGATGAGCTTCGGCCAGCTCACACCCTCGTATCACATCAACGTCATCACCCTCTCGGGCGAATATCGGTTCTGAGCCCATCGCTGTAGCCCACTTCACCATGGCGCGTCGACCATCACCGCGGCGGGAAGCACCCGGTGCCCGCCACGAGCGCGGCGGGAATTGCGAGAACATCGAGCAGGTTGTCTACGCCCGGAATGCTAGATAGGCGCCGATGCTTACCACGAGCAGCGGCAGGAACACGCGAAAGCCAACGCCGCGGCCCGATGCCGAGCGTCGGCGGGTGATTCCGCGCAACGTGAAGCTTGAGGTGTGGAAACGCGATGGGGGCAAGTGCGCCATTTGCGGCGCGAGCGATGAGCTACGAGTGGAACGATAAGGCCCTGATCTGACGAGTAAGATTCATCTTGCCAAGGTTGAGGTCGCGAGTTCGAGCCTCGTTCCCCGCTCCATCTCCCGGCGCGAGAAGAGCTGGACCGAAGGAGCCGACGCAGCCCGGGAGGCCGTGGACACCGTCAGGTGGGGTACGGTGTCCGGTCCGGCGCCTGGAACTTAGCATCGGCTTGGGATGCTCGAGCGCGATCCATTTCCGGCTCGAGATTGATAGACTGAAACCCCGGGCCCTTCCCGGGGTTTCTTGCTTCAGGGCCCTTGGCGTCGTGGCAGAGTGGTCATGCAGCGGCCTGCAAAGCCGTGTACAGCGGTTCGATTCCGCTCGACGCCTCCAGACCAGCGCGATGACGCGCGCGTGAACCCGCAGAGATTCGCAAGCTGAAGACTTTCAGCCGCGTAGTTCTTGTGTGGCAGCCCGCAAAGTTGCGCCGACGCGCAGCGCCAGCAAAACGATGCCGAACGCAGCTACGACAATGACGGGGACCCAAGGCAGGCCGAGGGAGTTACAGACGTTGATGAGCAGCAGGACAAGGCCGGTGTCCACGAAGAGACACGCGGTCATGACGATCGTGAAGAACATATCCGGGCTCATCGAGCCGGCGCCGAAGCGCGAGGGCGGGGCCATGAAGAGCGACTCGGACGACTGTTCAAGCATGCTCACGGCAGATCCTGTGCCTTGAATGGGCGCGAATACTAAGACGTTCCGAGTTATGTTGTCAGTTAGAAAGACGTGAATATGCGGTGAAATACGCAAAAAACGTCAAGCGCGTGCTTGGGGGCCCGATGTTTCTCGAATGCGTGACGCATTCCACGTTAGCAGAGGAGGGCGATTCGACATCCCCGTCGGAGTCGGGATTGGGCTGACCGCAATATGTGCCCGGGGCCGGAGTCGAACCGGCATGGAGGTTCCTCCAGGGGGTTTTAAGCCCCCAGCGTCTACCAGTTTCGCCACCCGGGCAGCGCGATTGGCGCGAGAGCTTACACAGCGGGCGCACGACCTGCCTGCATCGCGTACTAGAGATGCGCTCAATGGCCCCTGCGCAACGCCGCTACACTGCCCGCCGCCAATACCCCGACCGGGGATAAAGCTGCGAGTTAGATAGTGGTGTTAAGCGCCTGAATAGACGACACTTACCGCATGGCTCGACGAGTCGCCCTGTGACTGCTCATGGCTCTCTTCTGAGGGCTCGCAACCTGCACCTATGGCGTGGTGAGCGTCACGTGCTGCGCGGTGTCTCGTGCGCGATCGATGCCGGTGAAGCGCTGCACGTATACGGCCCCAACGGCTCCGGCAAGACGAGCCTCCTGCGAGTGATTTGTGGGTTACTGCACGCGGAGGAGGGCGAGGTGCTCTGGCAGGGCGTCTCGATTCACGCGGCTAATAGCGCTTATCACGTCTCGCTCGCGTATCTCGCCCATGACACTGCACTCAAGGGCGATCTCACGCCGGTGGAAAACCTGCGCTTCAGCGTCGGTGTGCGACGGGAAATCTCCGAGCAGGAGATTCGCGCCATGCTCGGCGATCTTGGCGTTGCCGATTGCGCGGACTTGCCCGCGCGCGTTCTTTCGGCAGGCCAGCGCCGCCGCGTCGCACTTTGTCGGGTGCTGCTTTCGCGCGCGCGCCTTTGGGTGCTCGATGAACCGTTCACGAACCTCGATGGCGTCAGCAGCGAGCAGATCTCGAACGCGCTGGCAGCACATCTCGACACTGGTGGGCTCGCGCTGATCGCAGCTCACCGGGGCCTTGAGCTGCGTTCAGGCAGCGTCCGGCAACTGGGATTGTGATGCAGCCCACGCACGTACTGACCGCCGGCCGATTGATCTTCGAGCGTGATCTGCGTCTCGCCATGCGCCGCTGGGGACAGGTCGCGGATCCGCTGGTGTTCTTCCTGATCGTCACGACGCTGTTTCCGCTCGGATTAAGTCCGGAACTTTCGCACCTGAGAGACGTCGCACCGGGTGTGTTGTGGGTGGCGGCGCTGTTATCCTCGCTCCTCGCCGCGGACTCGCTGCTGAAGTCAGATGCACAGGACGGCTCGCTCGAGCAGTACGTGTTGTCCGGACAGCCCCTGACATGGTTACTGTTGGCCAAGATCGCAGCGCATTGGGTTCTAAGTGGACTACCGCTGGTACTGATCTCGCCGCTCGTGGCGATCGCGCTCGGCGTTCCGGGCCGCGCTCTCGACGTCGTGGTCATCAGTCTGCTGTTCGGTACGTTGACGCTGAGTCTGCTTGGCGGTATAGGAGCCGCGCTTACCGTGGGACTGCGACGCGGGAGCCTGCTGCTGTCGCTGCTGGTGCTGCCCCTGGCGATGCCGCTGCTGATCTTCGGATCGCGCGCGATCGAGCTCGCGATCGCGGCGGAGCCGGTGGCCGGACCGCTGTATCTGCTGGGTGCGTTGTTCGTGTTCGCGTTTACGCTCGCACCATTGACCGCTGCTGCGGCAGTCAGGATCAGCATCGATTGAGCTGAACCAGGAGTTCGCGGGAACAAAGACATGTGGGTCTGGCTGCACAAATTCGCCTCGCCGCCGCACTTCTACCGGCTCGCGGGACAACTCGTGCCGTGGTTCGGCTGGAGCGCGTTCGTGCTGATCGTGACTGCGCTTTTGGCGGGCCTAGCCCTGAGTAGCCGAAGGCGATCGAAGGGCGGTGTCCGGAGTACAAAGCTAAAGGGTACAAACTGTGAGCAATCACACAATCACGCAGGCGCGAGTTCATCAAGGGCGCAGGAGCGCTTGCCGGCGGCATGGTCTGGGCAGCTGCCTGCCGAGTTTCGCGGCGGAGCCCGACAGGAAGCCGAACGTCGTCTTCGTCTTCGCGGACCAGCTTCGGTCACAGGCGCTGGGCTGCTATGGCGACAAGCAGGCAAAGACTCCGAACATCGACCGCCTGGCCTCGCAGGGCGCTCGATTCACGAATGCCATCAGCACGTGGCCGGTCTGCTCGCCGTTCCGGGCGATGCTGCTCACCGGCCGCTACCCGATGTCGAACGGCGTCGTCGACAACGACCTGCCCGCTCTGGGACGGCCAGACATACATCGCCACCGCGCTCAAGGCGCAGGGCTACGCGACCGGCTACATCGGCAAGTGGCACCTCAACGGCGGCAGACGAGAACGTCCCCGAGTATCGCCGGCATGGGCTTCGACCACTGGGTGCCGGCGACAGGTCAGCCGATTCTCGGCACGCCGGACGGACGGCAAGCAGACCTGGCGGCCGGAAGAGCAGACCGACGGAAGCGGTCAGCTACATCAAGGAGCAACAAGGACAAGCCGTTCTGCCTCTTCATGTCCTGGAACCCGCCGCACAATCCGTACGTCGCCCCCGACAGGTACGATGAAGCTGTTCCCGGCGGAGAAGATCGAGTTCCGCCCGAACGTGGCCGAGAAGGACCTCGGTGAAGCGAGCAGCTCGAGAAGCATCCGATCCCGACCCGAGCGGTCCTGCGAAGAGCAGCGCAAGGACTGGCGCAAGATCATCGATACCGACGACGAGCTTCGGGGCATCCTGTCCGGCTACTATGCCGCCACAGCGGGCCTGGACGCGTGCATCGGCCAGATCATGAAGACCCTCGACGATCAGGGCATCGCCGACGATACGATACTCGTCTTCAGCTCCGATCACGGCGACATGATCGGCTCGCACCGCATGTGCCTCAAGCAGGAGCCGTTCGAGGAGTCGATCTCCATCCCGTTCATCGTGCGCTATCCCACGCGCGATCCCGAAGGGCACCGTCACCGATGCGCCTGCTCTCGCCGATCGACATCATGCCCACGCTGCTGAGCCTGGCCGGACGCGCCGATACCCGACAGCGTCGAGGGCATCAGCATCGCCGACGCGGCGCTGGGCAAGCGCTCCGATCAGCAGGACGCGGTGCTCATCATGAAGATGGTGCCCGGCGGCGGCCCGTGGATCATCAATGCCGCGACACCGTGGCGCGGGGTTCGCACGAAGACCCACACCTATGCCCGACTCGCGGACGGCGGCCCGTGGATCCTGTTCGACAACAAGAACGATCCGTACCAGATGAAGAACCTGGTGAACGATCCGGCGCACAAGAAGCTCCGAGGACGAGATGGAGGCGACGATGCAGTCGCTGCTCAAGAAGGCGCACGACCCGTTCGATGCGACGAAGATCAAGCAAGCTGATAGCCGAGCAGAGCAAGACGAAGCTGATGAAGCCCCTTCGCCACCGGCAAAGGCAGGCGGGGATGAGTGACCGCACAGGCGGCTACGATTCAGAGGAAACAGCCATGTTCATCGACATTCACGTTCACACGCGCGCGTTCCCGGTCCGCCGAGGGCGGCAAGCAGTGATACGCATCGCCCGAGCAGCTGATCGAGCGATACGACACGATCGGCGTCGAGACCGCCGTTCTGCTGCCGGGGGTCAGTCCCGAGTGCAGCTACGCGCCTCACGCAACCGAGGAGATTCTCGAGATCTGCAAGCGCTTTCCCGACAGGTTCGTGCCGTTCTGCAACGTCGATCCGCGCGCGATGACCAACAGCCCGGACGCGCCGCTCGATGAGATCCTGCTCTTCTACAAGGAGCGCGGCTGCAGGGGGGTCGGGGAGGTGACGGCGAACCTCCGTTCGACGATCCGATGGTCGAGAACCTGTTCAAGCACTGCGAGGCGCTCGGCTGCCGGTTACGTTCCACATCGGCCCGACCGATCGGGGGCTGCTACGGCCTGTACGACGAGCCCGGCCTGCCGCTGCTGGAGAAGGCGCTGGCGAAGTTCCCGGACCTGATCTTCCTCGGCCATTCGCAGCCGTTCTGGGCGGAGATGGCGCCGCTGGAGGACCTGAGATCGCGCCACGGCTACCCAAAGGCCCGGTCACGAGGAGGGCGCTGTTCCGCGTCTGATGCGCGAGCATCCGAACCTGCACGGCGATCTCTCGGCGGGCAGTGGCCACAACGCGCTCGCGCGCGACCTCGACTACGCCGCGCGCTTTCTCGAGGAGTTCCAGGACCGGCTCTACTTCGGCACCGACATCTGCGCGCCCGATACGCCACTCCGCTCGTGGATTTCTGCTGAGCATGCGCGACGAGGGCCGGATATCCGAGCCGTATTCGGCAAGATCGCGCGCGAGAACGCCGTCAGGCTGCTGGGACTGTAGACGGAGGCTACTCGTGCTTCGTCGATTTCTGATTCCACTTGCTCATCTGCTGACGCTGACCGACCTGCGGCTTCGCTCGGGGACCAGCCACGTTACTTCGATCTTATTCTTTTTACCACCAACGATCTGCACGCGAACCTAGTGCCGTTTAATCACCCCGACGTCTGAAAGGCAGGATTCCGCTGGTCAACGACGTCGGTGGAGCGGCCCGTCGCGCGACGGTAGTGGAATTCGCGCCGAGGCGACTGGCACGTGCTGCTGCTGGACTCCGGGGATACGACCTTGGGCGCGAACCCGCTTGCCAGGGTTTCCACGGCGCCGCTGACGTGGCCGTTCTCAACGCGATGGGCTACGACGTCATGGCGCCCGGCAACCACGACTTTCAGTGGCCGTCCGTCGATACGCTTCGCAACCTGAGGGCCTCCCGTTTCCCCTGGGTGTGCGCGAATCTCATTGAGGAGAAGACGGGCAAGCCACTCCTTGAGCCTTGTGTTGTACGAGAGATCGGCGGGGTCCGGGTCGCATTCTTTGGCCTGATACCACCACGGTCTCGGGGTACGAGCCGCCTGTACAAAGCTACGCACGAACTAGGGCTGAAGGTGGTTGATCCGATCGAGACCGCCCGGAGGCTCGTTCCCGAGATCAGGCGGAGCGCGGATATCGTCATATTGCTCAGTCATCTTGGCGTCAACGTGGATGAGAAGTTGCCAGGTGTGTTCCTGGGATCGATGTTATCCTTGGAGGGCATACGCACAGCCGCCGGCCCACCCCGTGATGGTTCGGTCGGGACGCCCACCGCGACCTCGCTTGGCGCGGTGCCGGTGGTGCAGGCGTTTCAGTGGGGTTCGAGATGGGGCGGACTCATGTGATCTTCCATCGCGACCCCGCCACGGGCGCTTACTCGCTGATGAGCTGCGGAGGGGAGCTGGTCTCTATTGACAACGCGCTGCCGGACGATCCCGCGATTGCCGGCATGATCTACGCCTACCAGCAGCAGCTTGCCGCTCGGTCCGCTCCGGCGCCGAAGCCCGCCCCGGCGTTGGCGAAGTGAAAACGCTCAAACGCGCGAGCCCGCTGATTCCTTACGCCGTGGTTGGTATAGGCGTCTACTGGCTCGGCAGCGCGTGGATCGCATTGATCTGTACCACGCCGCGATGGTGATCGTCTGGCTCGTGAGCGGCAGATCGACCTATCCGGCCCCAAAGCGCCGCCTGCCGGCAGTGTGGCTTCTGAGCGCGATCATGTTCGTGGCCGTCGGGCCGGTGTTTTACATGCTGTGGCCGCTGGCATTTGGCGACGGCGGCGTGATTGCGGACAAGCTCGGCTCGTTTGGTATTACCAGGCAGATATGGCCGATGTTCGCGCTGTACATTTTCCGCTGCGCCAACGTGCTTGTCGAGGAAACCTTCTGGCGCGGCTGGCTCTTCCAGGACTCTCGCCGCCCCACGCTCCGCGACGCCGCGTTCGCGGGCTACCATTCGCTTGTTCTGCTCGCGTTTGGGGGCGCGCTATGGGCGGCGCCGGTCTTCGCGGGCTGCTTGTTCGCGGGATGGCTATGGCGGATGATGCGCACGGCGACGGGTGGTCTGGGCCTGCCGGTGCTGACTCATCTGATCGCGGATGCCGGCATAGTCACGGCAGTTCACTTGCGGGTGTTCCCGTAGCGCCCTACGCCTGCAGCACGGGCACGCGCAGCGTGAACGCCGTCCCGACGCCTTTCGCGCTGGAGACGGTCAGACTTGCCCCGATTGACTCCACCATCGCAGCCACAATTGCCAGCCCGATTCCGAACCCGGCCGGCTTGTACTTGCGAGGTTGGCTGAGTTGGACGAACTCATCCAATATGGTCTGAATCTGGGCCTCGTCGATCCCGATGCCTGAGTCCGCAACTACGATCTCCGTGCCGGAACCACGGATGTCCAGACCAGGACCTTGCCGCCCTGCTGTGAATTTCACCGCGTTGGTCACAGGTTCGTAATGACGGTAATCAGCCGCTCTTCGTTGTACATGCCCATGCCCCCGCAGTGATCGGAACTGACATCGATCGTGAGACCCTTCTGAAGCGCCTGCGGCAGCACGGCGGAGACACACTTCTCGACCACCAGCCTCTGGATCGCACGCCTTGGCGATGACCGTGGCCTTGCCACTCTTCAGGCGTGCGATGCGCAGCACGCCGTTCACCACTTCAAGCAAGTGATCCGAACTCGCGAGCACTTTCCCCAGCAGCGCCGCCTGTTCCTCGCTGACCGGCCCGGCCAGCCCCTCCATCAGCATCTCCGCGTAGCCTTTGACGGCGGTCAGCGGCGTTCTGACCTCGTGGGTCACGTTGTTGATGAACTCTCGCTGGAGCCGGTAGGCCTGCTCCAGTTCCTCGGTGCGCCTTGGCGCAGCGCTTCCTCGGACTGCTTGCGCTCGGTGATGTCTCGGACTATGCTGACGATCATCTGGACGCGGTCTCCGTCCATGATCGCTGACCACGAATGCGAGATCCACTTGGTCTGGCCCGACTTGGTGATGATGCGGTATTCGAAGTTGGAACCGGATACGCTTCCGCCGCGCAGGGCTTCGGCACGGGCTGCCATCACTCTCTGGCGTCGTCCGGATGTACCGGCCAGATCCTCTGCTCGATGTACCTCAGGCTCGTAGCCGTATACGGTGCGCATGGCGGGGCTTGCGTATGCGACGGTGCCGTCCGACCGCAGGAGCATGATCAGGTCGCTTGAGTTCTCAACTATGCTCTTATACTTCTGCTCGCTTTCTCTGAGCGCTTCCTCGGCCTGTCTGCGCTGGGTGATGTCGCGAGCCGTCCCCTGGATGCGTACGGGCTTCCCGCCCTCGAACACGAAGTCGGTGAGCACCTCCATCCAGATCTCGGCGCCGGTCTTGGCCAATGCTCGGACTTCGTAGCGGCGAGGGCCCGGGGCGCTCGCGTCCCTGCGCATCCTGTTCACGAAGACCGACTGCTCGTCCGGCGGGAGAATTTCAAGCAGGTTGTGGCCGATCCATTCGTCAGGCGTGTAGCCCAGGCATCGGATTGCCGGGCTGACGAAGCTGAACGTTCCGTCCATCTCCATCTCCCAGAACATATCCGAGGAGTTCTCCGCAAGGACTCGATAGCGCTCGTCGGCCTTGCGCAGCGCCTCCTCGGTGGCTCTGCGTTCGCCAATGTCTACGAGGAACGTGCACAGCGCGGCGACATTGCTATGCTCGTCTCTGACCGGGCGCCAGGACACGGAAACCCAGAACACGCTGCCATCCTTGCTGTACGAGGCGCGTCTCGTAGAAAGATCCTTCCGTGCCCTCGCGGATGGCCCGCTGGAAAATACCCCACGCCTTCGTGTCCTCCGGGTGGATCATCCACACGCCATCCATCAGCTCTTTCACGGAGTAGCCGGTCATCAGTGCTGCCTGCTCGTTGACGTAGATCTGCTTTCCGGAGGTGTCCGCAATGAGGATTCCGGCTGGTGCAACCCCAGCCAGCATCTGGTAGATCGCATCGGTCGCGGGCGTAGCGGCGGATGGCTTGTGTACGCGGGTCAAGAGCTTCTCCTCGTTCGAGTCCTAGCTAAACTCTAGGCAAGCACGGTGGATTTGTCAAGCAGAACGGGTCGGTTCCGGGCAGTCACGCGTCCGACTTGCCGGCCGCGAGCCGCAGCTTGAGGCCATCGATCCAGATGTCTATCGCCTCATACGCTACCCACAGGAATCCGCCGAATGCCAGAATGAACGCTGCCAGCTTCGGCCGACCACCGACTTCCACGATCGCCTGCCATACCGTTGAGGGCTTTTGAGCAGGTCCCAGCTATTGAAGCGCAGGTACCAGCCCCAGGTACACTCCCAGCGCGACAGCCGCGAAGAAGGGCAGCGCCCACAGTCTCACCGAGACGCCTCTCTTGATCGCCGCGCGCTCCATCGGCCGGATGGCCATCGCGAAAGTGACCATGCCGAACAGGCTGTACAGAAAGTAGAACATGGAACCGAGCACGAGCTTGATGAAGAGCACGCCGTCACCGTTGGCGCGCAGGTACAGGTTCTGGCTGTCCAGTGTCGCGAAGAAATGCCGCCATTCAGTGAGCAGATAGCAGGTGTTCGGCAGGAAGATCAGCCACACCAGTCCGAGGACCGTCGCCCCAACATAGCCAATGGCCCCTAGCGGCTTCCTGTCAAGAACCCACCGGAATCCATAGGCCGTCACGACCGGAATCGTTGCAAGCATTCCGTTCCACATCACCCAAACCACTGCTCCCAAGCTCATATTCACGAATACGGGTTCCTCTCCCACATTGTTCCGGCTGTCTGGCACGCGCGCTTGCACGGTTGCCGGCTATAGTGCGATAATGTGTTCTTACCACAAAACGCGAGAGGGTGGATCATACAATGCCGGGTTGGACTAGTCTCAAGAACCTCGTCAACGAAGAGATCACGCAGCGCGCCGAGGAAGGCTGCGACACGTCCGGGTTCGAGGAGCGGTGGCAGTCGGTCCGTCACAGACGCCCAGATAATGGAGCTCTACTGGGATCTGCGCAAGCTCCGAACGAAGTCGGACTTTCCCTACGTCGAGCCTTCGCATCTGGCTGCACACGCCGCGCGCGTGGGCCGGTACATGCGATGGGATGTCAAGATCGACGATGCCCTCCTCGACCGCGTGCATGGCGCGTGGCTAGGCCGAATCGCCGGCTGCATGCTCGGCAAGCCGGTCGAGGGATGGCAGCGAGACGCCATTCGAGCCTATCTCACGGCAGTCGGGGAGTATCCGCTGTCCAACTACGTCCCCCCCGCCCTGGAGAAGATGCCCGACGACTTTCCTAACAGGACCCACGCTGGCAGCGCGCGCGGCCTATGGGACCACGCCATCGCCGACGACGATACGAATTACACCGTAATGGGCATGAAGATAATGGAAGAGAAAGGCCCCGACTTCACGACTGCGGACGTGGGCCGGATGTGGCTGAGCAATCTGCCCTATCACCACGTCTGCACCGCCGAGAAACAGGCCTACGTGAACCTGGTCAACGAGCTGCCGATAGACGAGGTGCCGATGTATCTGAACCCCTACCGGGAGTGGATCGGCGCGCAGATTCGGGCCGACTTCTGGGGCTACTGCGCTCCCGGCTGGCCTGAGAAGGCCGCCGAGTTCGCCTATCGGGACGCTGCGCTCTCGCATGTCAAGAACGGCATCTACGGCGAGATGATGTGCGCCGCGATGATCAGCGCAGCGCTCGCAACTGATGACGTGCGGGAGATCATCGACGCCGGCCTCAGCGAGATACCCGGGCACAGCCGTGCCGCCGAGACCGTCGCCGACTGCCTGAGATGGCGCGAGGAGTGCGCGACGTGGGAGGAAGCGTTCGGGAAGATGCTGGAGACCTACTACGGCCGGTACAACTGGGTTCACACGAACAACAACCTGGCCATCGTGCTGATCGCGCTGCTCTATGGCTGGCCGGACTACGAGAGAATCGTGTGCATGTCCGTGATGCAGGGCATGGACACCGACTGCAACGGCGCGACCGCCGGCAGCATCATCGGCGCGGCGCTGGGCGCCAAGGCGCTGCCGGCCAAGTGGATCAACCCACTGGACGGCCGCTCGATACCGGCGTGCAGGGTTTCATGCAGCCCAAGATCGAGGATCTCGCGAAGCGGACGATGAAACA
>CAVOLM010000046.1:0-59695 GCA_963696675.1 uncultured Gammaproteobacteria bacterium
GTCGTCTATTCAGGCGCTTAACACCACTATCTAACTCGCAGCTTTATCCCCGGTCGGGGTATTGGCGGCGGGCAGTGTCGCGGCGTTGCGCAGGGGCCATTGAGCGCATCTCTAGTACGCGATGCAGGCAGGTCGTGCGCCCGCTGTGTAAGCTCTCGCGCCAATCGCGCTGCCCGGGTGGCGAAACTGGTAGACGCTGGGGGCTTAAAACCCCCTGGAGGAACCTCCATGCCGGTTCGACTCCGGCCCCGGGCACATATTGCGGTCAGCCCAATCCCGACTCCGACGGGGATGTCGAATCGCCCTCCTCTGCTAACGTGGAATGCGTCACGCATTCGAGAAACATCGGGCCCCCAAGCACGCGCTTGACGTTTTTTGCGTATTTCACCGCATATTCACGTCTTTCTAACTGACAACATAACTCGGAACGTCTTAGTATTCGCGCCCATTCAAGGCACAGGATCTGCCGTGAGCATGCTTGAACAGTCGTCCGAGTCGCTCTTCATGGCCCCGCCCTCGCGCTTCGGCGCCGGCTCGATGAGCCCGGATATGTTCTTCACGATCGTCATGACCGCGTGTCTCTTCGTGGACACCGGCCTTGTCCTGCTGCTCATCAACGTCTGTAACTCCCTCGGCGTGCCTTGGGTCCCCGTCATTGTCGTAGCTGCGTTCGGCATCGTTTTGCTGGCGCTGCGCGTCGGCGCAACTTTGCGGGCTGCCACACAAGAACTACGCGGCTGAAAGTCTTCAGCTTGCGAATCTCTGCGGGTTCACGCGCGCGTCATCGCGCTGGTCTGGAGGCTAGGAGCGGAATCGAACCGCTGTACACGGCTTTGCAGGCCGCTGCATCACCACTCTGCCACGACGCCAAGGGCCCTGAAGCAAGAAACCCGGGAAGGGCCCGGGGTTTCGTCTCTGGATGAGCCGGAAATGGATCGCGTCTCGAGCATTCCAAGCCGATGCTAAGTTCCAGGCGCCGGACCAGACACCGTACCCCACCTGACGGTGTCCACGGCCTCCCGGGCTGCGTCGGCTCCTTCGGTCCAGCTCTTCTCGCGCCGGGAGATGGAGCGGGGAACGAGGCTCGAACTCGCGACCTCAACCTTGGCAAGATGAATCTTACTCGTCAGATCAGGGCCTTATCGTTCCACTCGTAGCTCATCGCTCGCGCCGCAAATGGCGCACTTGCCCCCATCGCGTTTCCACACCTCAAGCTTCACGTTGCGGAATCACCCGCCGACGCTCGGCATCGGGCCGCGGCGTTGGCTTTCGCGTGTTCCTGCCGCTGCTCGTGGTAAGCATCGGCGCCTATCTACATTCCGGGCGTAGACAACCTGCTCGATGTTCTCGCAATTCCCGCCGCGCTCGTGGCGGGCACCGTGATCTCCGCCGCGGTGATGGTCGACGCGCCATGGTGAAGTGGGCTACAGCGATGGGCTCAGAACCGATATTCGCCCGAGAGGGTGATGACGTTGATGTGGTACGAGGGGGTGGGCTGGCCGAAGCTCATCACGTTGCTGATGGTCGACGGCGTGACGCCATCCAGCGCCCAGTCCTCGCTCCGGTATTGTTCATACCAATAGCCGAGGCGCAGCGACAGCTTCTCCTTGGGCCGAAAGTTCACATACAGTTTGGCACTGTGCAGGCGGGTCTCGAGATCCGGGAATCCCACCGGCGCGTTTTCGATGGTGACCTCACCGGTCGAGCGTGAATACGTGTAATCGAGTCCTACGTCGAGCTTGTCGTCCGCTCGGTACTTGATCCCGGCGCCCGCGCTGTCGATCGTGTCCTCGTTATCCCCGAACCACAGGGGCGACGGCGCAAGGTTCTCAGCGTTCGCCTGACGGGACTTGATCTGTTCGTGGCTCAGGTAAACGGTCGCGCTCATGCTCTCCGTGAGCGCATAGGCGGCGTCAGCGGCTGCAGCCCAGGACCGACCGTCCAGCAAGCCGATTACCGACTTGAAGTAATCATCCCATGTGACGCTCCCGTCGAGACCGATGTCGAGGCGTTCGCCGGGCGTTACGTCGACGCGTAGCCTCACGATATCGCGGTCGCGGTCTGCCATGTCGTACTTGCGCATCAGCGGATTCTGCGGCGGAGTGTCTTCGGGATCCGGGAGGTAGTCTGAAAACGTGCGCTGCGCATGCGTCCAC
This sequence comes from uncultured Gammaproteobacteria bacterium, assembly GCA_963696675.1. Classification (GTDB taxonomy): domain Bacteria; phylum Pseudomonadota; class Gammaproteobacteria; order Steroidobacterales; family Steroidobacteraceae; genus DATBVX01. Next base: position 2,157 of record CAVOLM010000046.1, read on the forward strand.
ATCAACATGATGTCCGCTTGCTCCTTCGCGTGGATGGTTGGCTTGCCCCAGCAGCTGCCTTCGTGAGTCTTGCTTACTTCCTGCAAATCGCGCTTGTATTCGTCGAACTCGCGGCCGCATCGATCCTGACATCCGGTGCCATCGCGTAGGTGCCGTCGGCCTTCGCCACGCTGCGCGTAAAGCTGTAGGGCAGATTGCTGCGGGGCGTGGCAGGCGTGGTGTCGGTGGTGATCCACTCATACAATGCCCGCGGCGTGCGGTTGTCCCGATCGTCATAGGTAAGCGCGGCGTTGATTCGAATCTTGTCCGTCAAGATTGACGTCAATGTCACGTTACCCGATAAGGTGTCGACGCGGCCGTCCAGCGAGCTGCGCGGCAGCGGCTGCGTCGTCAGAGTGGAATTGATCGTGTGCACGAGAGGAACGTTTCGTCCTGGGTCATGCGTCCGACGGCAATGTCGGCCGTTAGCTTCGACCTGTCGTCGATGTCATAACCGGCGGACAGCGACATTCTGGTGAAACTCGTTGTTCGGCGCGAGCGCGAGCTGGCCGGCAGTTCCCCCCGTTGACCAGCGACACGTACGGATTCGCCCACGTCAGCGCGTTGTCGTCGTTCTTGAAGATCGAGCCGTAGTACGCGATGCGCGCCTGGAATCGGGCGACGCTGTAGGCGGCGGAAACGTCGACCTGATCAGTCTTGTAATCGACGGGCATCGGGAGCAGTGAGTCACTGAATACGAATGAGCCGCCCGTGCCGCGCGTGCCTGTCTTCTCTTCGTGACGGAAGTTGACCGCAAACGCCCAATGCTTCACAGACGTCAGAGAACCGCCAAGATCGAAGAGCCTGCGCTCGGTTTCGAGATCGACAAGACGCAGACTCCCAGCGAGCGCGGGCATGGTCCCAGTGGTGCCGGCCGGTACCCCGTTGGACGGCAGGGTCAGTGAATCGGTGCCGAAGCCGATGAAGGGTGAGACGGCTGTGTCGCTGATGTTGTGCGGCAGTTGCTTGTAGCTCAGGTGCAGCTGGTACGCACCCTGCTTGCCACCCTCGATGCCGACGTAACGCGAATCCAGGCCCAGGTCGATAGCGGACAGGTCGAGCCAGGAGACCGTCTTTGGTTCGATAGCGCCCCTGCGCGTCAGCGACGACATAGGCGCCCTCCTCGTTTAGACCCGTGTACTCGCCGAACTTGGCCGAATCGTCCGTGACGTAGCCCGCGCCGAGCTCCGGAGTGAGACTGAAGCCCTCCTCGAATGGACAGTACTTGCAGGTCCAGCGCGAGGTGTCCACGGCGGGCGCGTCCTGCGCGTCAACCCGCATCGACATGGACAGGATCACGGCTGCCAGCAGGAGCGGAATGCTTCTTTGAACAGTGAGCCTAATGTCGTCGCCGTTCATGGTCGCGTCCTATCTCATCAGCTTCACACCGGACGGGTCATTCGAGCCGTGGACTTGCGAATGGCAATTGATGCAGGCACCGGCCAGCAGGAATCCCGACGGACTGCCACCAGGCAGGCCGGCCCCCGTACGGGCGACGCTCGGGTGTCCGCTCTGCGAGTGACACTGCTGGCACAGCAAGGGCGCCCGCTTCACGAGCAATGTTGGATGGATGGAGCCGTGCGGCGTATGACAGTTCGTGCAGTTCTCCGCAACCGGCGCGTGCTCCCACAGGAACGGACCGCGCTTCTCCGCGTGGCAGGTGTAGCAGGTCTCATTCAGCGTGGGCTTGAGCAGGAGCTTCGCCGCCATTGCACCATGAACCTCGTGGCAGGAGTTGCAGGCCATCTGCGCAAAGCGCACTGGATGCACCGACGGTTTGTCGAACTCCGCACGCTGGCGCTTGTGGCAGGCGTAACAGACCTCGGGCTGCTCAGCAATCGCCAGAACTGGATCGTGTGTTGCGTGAATCTGGTGGCAGCTTGCGCAGGCGACATCGTTCCCGCCGTGCGGACTCCCTTCCAGGCGATCCGGCTCTGGTCCTCATGGCAACCGAGGCAGATCTGGTTCTGCTTCTCGACGGGCACCCACGAGTTGGCGCCAAACTTGATGATCGGCGCCTGCTTCTGACCTTCGGGAACTTCCTCGGCGTGCTGCGCGCCCGGCCCATGGCAGGTTTCACACTGCAATTGTGCGAAGGGTGTGCGCGGGTCGAGGGTTGCGCGTGCTTGGTCTTGAAGATCGACAGCACCGGGAACTTCGAGCTCTCGTCGTGGCACTTGAGGCAGGTGTCGGCACCGCGGGCGGTGTAGGCGGGTTCCTCTTCTTGGCGGGTTCTTCTTGCTTCGCGGGCTCCTCCTTCGCCGCGGGTTGCTCTGTCGCCTCGGGTTCTTGTTCGCCTCGGGCTGCTCTTTCGCCGCGGGTTCCTGTTTCGCCTCGGGTTGCTCTTTCGGCGCAGGCTGCTCTTTGCGCCTCAGTTTCGGCCGCGCTGACCGCAGCAGACAGGACGAGACACAACAGGAACAGCCCCGCGGCAAGCGAGCGCGTTTCTTGTTCTTGGTCATGTCACGTCAATCCGCCCAACGTTGCCATTACTTGTCGCTGCCTGTCGGCCGCGCACTTGCGCACCGGCATCAGGTATGGCCGGCCGGCGGATAACCCGCCGGCCGGCGACAAGCTCGCGAACGCGATCTGCACCGTGACACGCACGTGCACAGTGCTACTTCGCGTGCATGGCCCTGATGTCCGCGATGTGACCCGTCGCATGGCAGATCATGCAGGTCTCCACCGTGGCTAGCGCGGTGGTGCGTGGTGCATAGATCGAACCACCGTTCATCTCGATGTGGGCTTTTGCCAGCGAAGTGTCGTGGCACGCCGTGCACACCGCGGCGATCGGCGAATTCACCAGCGTCCGCGCATCCGCGTCCAGCGTACCGGCGGGCGGGGTGGTCACCGGCATACCCGTCGGTCGTGCATGAGTGTCGACGGTGTGAGTCCGGTGTTGTAGCTGTAACCGGTGCCGTAGTTCGCGTAGTTCGTCGGCCCCATGACGTACGGTGACAGCGCGTACTCGCCGACGTCAGTTTGCGGCGACGACGTACCGGGAGTGCGGCTCGCACCACTGCACGTCGGGAAGGTATCCCCCACGTTAACGGCAAAGAATCCAGTGGCGGCCGTGCGATACAGCCGGTTCGGCAACGCGCTCTCGACGCTGCGGCGCTGAAGTCGTACGAGCCGCGAATGTGGCAGCCCTCGCAGTTCTTCAGCACGCCCGGGAACTTGACGTCAGCGAAGGACTCGCCCACTGCCGAGGCGTGCCAGGTGAACGGCTGCGTGCGCTTGGCACCCCCGTGGATGGCATGGACGAAGTACACCGAATCCGCCGACCAGCCGCTGCTCGTCCGGTTCGGAGTGTGGCACGACGCACAGGTCGTGCCGTCGTTGCGCTGGCCAGCGTGGAAGGCGTCTTCGGTGAAGGTGCCGAGCTCCTGGTGGCACTTGTTGCAGCGTCCATCCTCGACGATCGGCCGGCGTCCCGTGTAGCCGTCGGCCACCTTCGTGACGTTGGGCGCGATCACGATCAGGCCGCCGACCTCATTCGCTTGCCCGATGATCGGCGAGGGCGATACCGCATAGCACCGGTTCGGTCGAGGCCGTAGCGGGGCGGACGCCACCCCACACTCGTCATCCACATTGGTCTGTGTCAGCGGCAAGGTGCTCGTCACGTTGTACGAGAACCCAAGGCCGCCGGTCAGCATCTTCGCGGTGTCGGGTATCGTCACGCCGGTGAGCGTGACAGTGTAGAACCCATTGGCGTCCGGACCGGTGAGCGTGCCCGCACCCGAACCTGGGTGGCCGTGCGGTTCCAGATGTTCTTCAGGTATCCGGACACGCTGCCATTGAAATCCGCGGGCTCGGCGACGCCGTCTTGCGTCACCGAGAACACGAATTGCGCGCTCGGCAGACCATGAAGTTGTCCCAGATCTCCTTGCTGAGGGTCTTGGGGTTGTCCGCGGTGGTCGCGAAGTCGTTGAGGTCCTTGCGCTGACCGTCCTGAAGCATGCGGAACTCCATCACCGGTTGACCGTTGGCGTTTCGGGACACTTTGCGGATCTCGTACGTCACCTTGATCGCGCCAGCCGGCAGACGGCTCGTGTTCGACGCGATCCAGGCCGCGTTGGTGTTGGCATTGCCACCCGCCGATTGCGCCACCAGCAGCGCATTGTTCGGATTCGGCGGTGTAACGGGCAGGTGGGCCTTGTCGTTATTGTCCGGCGTGTGGCACGTCGTGCACGTGGAATCATCGGGCAGTGCGCCGCCACCGTGCGCGAGGCCATTGAAGCTGGTCGTCTCGGTCAACCCTTCGAGCGCGTCAGCGATGGTCACGCCCTGACCGGTCGCGAAGTTGATGCCGTCGTGGCATCCACCACAGGCTCGCCGGCTGGGCGCGTTCTTCCAGTTGTCGCCCTGGGCGGTCTGCGCCGTCGAAGTGGCCGAGCCGTCGTGGCACTTGGTGCAGTTGCGCAGGTCCTGCGGGAACAGCACCTCGTTGTACTTCAGGCCCCCGTAATCGTAGTTCTTGGCGAGGAACTCGCCCATGTGGGTATGATGAATGTGATTAGGCAGGTTGCCGATCGCGCGGCCGTCCACCACGTTCGTGGAGCCGGTGAAGGTGAGCGTGCTCGCGTTGTACGCGGCCTCGGTACGCCCATACTTGCGTTGCTCGGTATGGCATACGACGCAATATCGGGTGTCGTTCCGGTTGCCGCCATGGAAACCGGCGCCCGAACTTTTCCGGGTTGTCGCCGGGAATGCCGCCGAGTTGCTGGTGGCACTCGTTGCACTTTGCAGTGGCGACGATGTCGCGGCCGGAGTTCTCGGGGGGCTGCGATTGTCCCGTTGCGGGAGCGAAGTCGTAGATGACATCGACAGGCTTGGTCAGTGGCACGCCAGGGAACCCGGCCACCTCGACGCCGTTGGGCGTGTTGGTGCCGGTACCCGGGGCATTGCCGGACAGCTGGATCGTCAGCCGGTGGACCAGGCTCGGACGTAAGTCAGGTCACCGAGGTCACGTATGTCGTTAGGCGCGCTGACGGTCATTGCGTCGACCGTGGACTTGATCTGCGTGACATCGCGATAGAACGTGTACGTATACGTGCCGTCGCCGTGGTCGACGAGCGTCCCGGTGTTATCGGTTGACGGGCGCGTCGGTGCGGCAGCTGCGGTTGTCGTCGGCACAGTGGTCACGATGTAGCTGACCCAATTGCTCGGACTGCCATCCGTGCCAGGCGCCAGCTTCGCCAGCGAAAATGACAGGTTGGTCAGGCCGGCGACCGTAGCGGTGCTGCTCTTCGACGTATTGCCGAGGCCTGTCACCGGAACGCCGGCGTCATCGGTCACGGTGAAATTGACGACGGGCGCGCTGTTGATGCTGACGCTCGTGACGGTAACTTTTGGGGCGAGCGCTGCCCACGCGGAGGCGGCCGCATCGCTGGCCGGGGTCGCATTGCTCGGAATGGTGGTGCTCGAGCCACTGCTGCTGCCCGGAGGCCCCTGCGGTCCGGGCGGACCTTGTGGGCCCGCTGGGCCTGTCGACCCCTGGTCGTTGCAACCAGTCGCCAGCAGGGCGACGACCATCAAGCCGGCGATCGCTGGCAAGCAGGCGGCCCGCGAAATACGCACGCGGAAGCTTTTCATTTGATGGCCCCCCTTGCTGATCGACTTATAACTTTGCCCGAAGTTATCGTATACGCGAGTATATTACGGACTGTTATACGTGTTTTCCGAAGTACAAAGACAATAGTGTTCTCGGCCAGACTGCTCTGCGTGCTCAAGAATCATTAGGGAGACAGCCGCCGTGACGATAAACACCCGAGGGAATCGCGTGCCGTGTGGACTGGGGTACGTCGCGGTCCTCGCATTAGCGCTGGCCGGAAGCGCCTGGGGAGCCGATATCATCGAGAATTGTGTCGGTTGCCACGGCAAGGACGGCGCCAGCACCGAGTCCGACGTGCCGATCATCGGCGGCTACTCAGCGAAGTACCTGACCGATAGCCTCACAAACTACAAGAACAAGGAGCGGCCCTGCCCCGAGGTTAAGTACAACGCCGGCGAGCTGAAGGGGCAGACGACCGACATGTGCACCGTCGCGAGCAAGTTGTCGGATGGGGACATCACGGCAGTCTCCGACACTCTTTCCAAGAAACCGTTCGTCCGTGCCAAGCAGACCGCCGATGCCGCGAAAGCGGAGCACGGCAAGCAGATTCACGACGCCCAGTGCAAGAAGTGCCATGAAGATGGCGGCAGCAGTCCCGAGGACGATGCCGGCATCCTGGCCGGTCAGTGGATGCCCTACATTCGTCATTCGTTCGAGGAGTACAGCTCTGGAAAGCGGCCGATGCCTAAGAAGATGAAGCCCAAGGTCGATGAGCTCACCAAGGACGATATCGACGCGCTGGTTGACTACTACGGTAGTTTCAAGTAGGCACGAGCGCCGAGGCCGACAAGACCAAAAAGCATTTGCCGGGAGATCTCCATGCCCGAAGCGAATCAGAAACCGTTGCCCGAATCATGGTGGCAGCGCCTGTGGCGCAAGCCTAGCAAGCGGTGGCTGCTGGGCATTCCCCTGGGCGGATTCCTGCTGTTCGGCCTGGGCGCGCTCGCCTGGGCTGGATTCAACACGGCAATGCACTACTCAAATACTCTGGCGTTCTGCAGCTCTTGTCATGAGATGCGGGACAGCATGGTGCCGGAGTACGAGCAAAGCCCTCACTACAAGAACGTCGCGGGCGTGCGCGCGATCTGCTCGGATTGCCACGTGCCGCATGCCTTCTTCCCCAAGATGAAGGTCAAAATTGCGGCGAGCATAAACGAGTTGCCGAAGTGGGCCATGGGTACGCGGCGCCCGAAAGAGAGATTCGCCGCAGCACGACTGGAGATGGCCGAGAATGTCTGGGCGAAGATGAAGGAAAACGATTCGCGTGAGTGCAAGAACTGCCATTCACTCGAAGCGATGGACCTGGAAGAGCAGGATTCGAGTGCCGCCAAGAAGCACAACAGGGAACGCATGGCTGCACGCCACGAGACGTGCATCGACTGCCACAAAGGCATCGGTCACGACCTGCCGCCGGGCTACGAGGAGTAAGCCGGCGCCCTCAACGGTTACGCTTATTGTTGCTCGCAGGCCTGCCTTGGGTGCCTGATGTCTGCATCAGTCGAGCGATGCATAACGGGCAGATGGAGCGGGAAACGAGGCTCGAACTCGCGACCTCAACCTTGGCAAGGTTGCGCTCTACCAACTGAGCTATTCCCGCCAGCCGTCGATGAAGAGGGCGCAATTGTAAGGTCCGCCCCTCACGTGTCAAGGAACCGGTCTAAATCAAGAGCCTGCGGCGAGTTCCGGGCGCGCGGCGCGCAAGTACTGGATCGCCGACCACAACGTCAGGATGGCCGCGAGAACCGTGAAAGCCAGCCCGCATTCATAGATCGGCAAGCCGAGGAAATTCCATCGGAACAACATCATCGAGAGGCCCACGATCTGTACGATCGTCTTGAATTTGCCGACGCCCGATACGGCCACCTTGCCCCGCTTGCCGATCTCCGCCATCCATTCGCGCAGCGCCGAGATCGCGATCTCACGACCGATGATCACGATCGCCGCGAGGGTCGTCACGATGGCCGCCCAACGGGGCTGGCTGGCTGCGCTTACGATCAGCACCAGCGCAGTCGCGACCAGCAACTTGTCGGCGACCGGATCGAGAAATGCACCGAGACGCGTGGTCTGTCCCCACTTGCGCGCCAGGTAACCGTCGAGCGAGTCCGTGATTCCGGCGAGCGCAAAAAGGATTCCAGCGGCCTGGTCCGACCAGTGATACGGCAGATAGAACAGGATGATGATCAGCGGCACTGCGATGATGCGTGCCCAGGTGAGTGTATTCGGTATCGAAGTGCCGTTGCTCAACGGGTCACGCTCCAGGATGCAGATGCTCGTAGATGAGCTGTGCCAGTGGTCTGCCGATGCCGCGCACCTGCACGAGATCATCCACGCCCGCGCGCAGTATGCCTTGGAGTCCTCCGAACTGCTTGAGGAGCTCGCGGCGGCGAGCTGGCCCGAGACCAGGAATCGATTCGAGCGCCGATTCGTTGTGACGCCGCGCCCGTCGGCGACGATGCCCAGTAATCGCAAACCGATGCGCTTCGTCGCGGATGCGCTGGATCAAGTGGAGCGATGCTGAATCTGGCGGCAACACGATTGCTTCGTCGCGACCCGGGATGAACAGTCGCTCCTGCCCAGGCCTGCGATCTGCACCCTTTGCCACAGCGACGATGGCGAGCCCGGGCAGCTCCAGCGCGTGTAGCACTTCCATTGCCTGTGTGAGCTGGCCCCTGCCGCCATCGATCAGGAGCACATCGGGCATCGGAACCTCTGCTGCCTTGATGCGCGTGTAGCGGCGTGTGAGCACCTGGCGCATGGCCCCATAATCATCCCCTGGTTCGATACCGGCGATATTGAAGCGGCGGTACTCGGCTTTGATCGGTCCTTCCGGCCCGAATACCACGCACGACGCAACGGTCCCCTCGCCCCGCGTGTGGCTGATATCAAAACATTCGATCCGATGGGGTGCTTCCGGCATCTGCAGGTCGTGCCGCAACGCTTCGAGATGGCTCTCGATACCGACACGATTCAGCGCTCGCATGCGCAGCGCCTGCGAGGCATTGGTGTAGGTCATGGCCATCCAGCGCGAGGCGAGTCCGCGCGCGGCGCGCCGGATGCGCACCGAGTGGCCGGCACGCTCACTGAGCGCCGCTTCGAGCGGCTCGGCATCCACGATTGGCGTATTGAGCAGGATTTCGCGGGGCGCTTCGCGCGTGAAGTAATACTGCATGAGGAAGGCGCTCATGATCTCGCCGGGGTCGCCGAGCGGCGCGCGGGGAAAGAACTGCGTGCTGCCGAGGTTGCGCCCGCTGCGAATGAACATCAGCGCAATGCAGTGATCGCCTGCCTCCGTCGCCAGTGCCACGACGTCGGCGTCGCGCTTGCTGGTTGCGGTCACGCTCTGCTGCGACTGGATCTGCTTGAGGCTCGCGAGCTGATCACGCAAGCGCGCCGCTTGCTCGAACTGCAGGTCTTCGGCCGCCGACTCCATCTGGCGCGCGAGTTCAGCGTTGACTTCCTCGCTGCGTCCGGACAGCACTTTGACCGCGCTGTCGACATCGCGGCGGTAATCCTCTTCCGTGATGAGGCCAACGCACGGTCCGGAGCAGCGATCGATCTGGTACTGCAGGCATGGCCTGCTGCGGTTCTCGAAGAACGTGTCCTCGCAGTTGCGCAGCTTGAAGAGCTTCTGGAGCTGCTGCAGCGACTCGCGCACCGCCCCGGCACTCGGATAGGGGCCGAAGTAGCGCCCAGGCAAGGTACGCGCGCCACGATAGAAGTTGAGGCGCGGAAAACGGGCCTCCGTTGTGACATGGATGTACGGAAAGCTCTTGTCATCGCGCAGGATGACGTTGAAGCGCGGCTTGTGCTCCTTGATGAGGTTGTATTCGAGCAGCAGCGCTTCGGTCTCGGAATCGGTCAGCGTTACCTCGATCCCCGCGACCTGGCCGACGAGTGCCTGCACTTTTGGCGCCACGTTTCCGGCGTGAAAGTAGCTGCCGACCCGCGCCTTGAGGTTGCGCGCCTTGCCAACGTACAGGATCTCGCCGTTCGCGCCGCACATCCGGTACACGCCCGGGCGCGATGGTAGCCTCTGAACGAAGGCCTTGGGATCGAAGGCCGTGGCGTCGGACCGCTCAGTCATTCATGTGACGGATCACGGCGTCGCCAAACCCACTGGTGCCAACCAGCGTGGCGCCGGGAATGAGCCGCTGCAGATCCTCTTCCACAGTCTTGCGACCAGCGAGCTCGCGCCTGGGAGCCCGGATCGCCTCACGCAGGCGCGCAAGATCATAGGTCAGCTCGCGATTGGCGATCGTGTTGGCCACGCCCTTGATGATCAGGTCCGCGGCCTCCGTCCAGCGCAGGTAACGCAACATCATTTCTGCTGACAGGATGATCGAGCCCGGGTTCACGCGATCCTTGCCGGCAAAACCAGGAGCGGTTCCGTGTGTCGCTTCGAACACCGCCAGTCCATCGCCGATATTGCCGCCGGGGGCAATGCCAATGCCGCCTACCTGCGCGGCCAGCGCATCGGAGATGTAATCGCCGTTGAGGTTGAGTGTGGCAATGACGTCGTATTCCTCCGGTCGCAGCAGCGCCTGCTGCAGGAAGTTATCGGCGATGACGTCCTTGATGACGATGCGATGGCCCGTGACCGGGTTCTGAAACGACAGCCACGAGCCCTTGTCGATTTCCTGCGCGCCGAATTCCTCGCGCGCCAGCTGGTAGCCCCAGTTGCGAAATCCACCTTCCGTGAATTTCATGATGTTGCCCTTGTGAACCAGCGTGACCGAGAAGCGATCGTTGTCGACCGCGTACTGGATCGCCTTGCGGATCAGGCGCTGCGATCCCTCCTTGGAAACCGGCTTGATGCCGATGGCCGAGCTGGACGGAAAGCGGATCGAGGTGACACCGAGCTCGCGATGCAGATACGCGATCAGCTTCTGCACTTCCGCCGAGCCCGCAGGCCACTCGATGCCGGCGTAGATGTCCTCGGTATTCTCACGGAAGACGACGATTTCCACCTGGCTCGAGTCCTTCATCGGCGTGGACACGCCCGGGAAATGACGAATCGGTCGCACGCAGGCGAAGAGATCGAGTTGCTGGCGAATTGCGACGTTGAGCGAGCGGATGCCGCCACCCACCGGGGTGCCGAGCGGGCCCTTGATGGAGACGACAAAGTCGCGCAGCGCCTGGAGCGTTTCCTCCGGAAACCAGGCGCCAGCGCCGTAGATGCGATTCGACTTCTCGCCCGCGTAGATCTCCATCCACACGATGCGGCGCTTGCGCCCGTATGCCTTGTCGACAGCTGCATCGACCACCCGTCGCATCACGGGCGTGACGTCGATACCGATGCCATCGCCTTCCACGAACGGCACGATCGGGTGGCCGGGAACGTTGAGGGAAAAATCGGGATTGAGCGTGATGCGCTCCCCGTCCGTGGGCACAACGATGTGGTCGTACTTCATGGCGCTGGTCAACCAATCTGCGGGCGCGAACTGTAGCAGAAACCCGCGAGGGAGCGCCTGAGGCGCCGCGATCAGCTTTGGCGTCGCTTCGAGCTCTTGAACTGTGCTTCTTCGGTGGACCCGGTGAGCGCCGTGATCGACGACCTGCCACCCGTGACGGTCTGCGTGACATCGTCGAAGTAGCCTGCTCCAACCTCGCGCTGGTGGCGTGTCGCCGTGTAGCCAACCTTCTCGGCGGCGAACTCCGCTTGCTGCAGCTCCACGTAGGCACTCATCTGCCGAGCGCGGTAACCCCGCGCCAGCTCGTACATGCTGAAGTTGAGCGCATGGAATCCGGCCAGCGTGACGAACTGGAACTTGTAACCCATCGCTCCGAGCTCGCGCTGAAACTTCGCGATGGTTGCATCGTCGAGTTTCTGCTTCCAGTTGAATGACGGAGAGCAGTTGTAGGCCAGGAGCTTGTCGGGAAAGTGCTTGTGGATGCCTTCGGCGAAACTGCGTGCCTGCTTCACATCCGGAACTGCAGTCTCGCACCACACCAGATCGGCGAACGGGGCGTACGCGAGCCCGCGGGCAATGGCCACATCGATCCCGGCCTTCACGTAAAAGAAACCCTCTGAGCTGCGTTCGCGCTTTTCGATGAACGGACGATCCCGATCGTCCACATCCGAGGTCAGGAGACTCGCCGACTCTGCGTCAGTGCGCGCGATCAGTACCGTCGGCACGCCGCAGATATCGGCGGCGAGGCGTGCAGCAGTCAACTTGTTGACCGCCTCCGAGGTCGGCACCAGCACCTTGCCGCCCATGTGGCCGCACTTCTTGGCCGAGGCGAGCTGATCTTCGAAATGCACGCCCGCGGCGCCAGCCTCGATCATTGCCTTCATCAGCTCGAACGCATTCAGTACGCCGCCGAAGCCGGCTTCCGCATCCGCAACGATGGGCTTCAGCCAGTCGACGTTGCTGTCCCCTTCGGCGTGACAGATCTGGTCGGCGCGCTGCAGGGTGTTGTTGATGCGTTTGACTACTGCCGGCACCGAATCAGCGGGATACAGCGACTGATCCGGGTACATCTGCGCGGCGAGGTTCGCATCGCCTGCCACCTGCCAGCCGGAAAGATAGATGGCATCGAGTCCAGCGCGCACCTGCTGCATCGCCTGGTTGCCGGTGAGCGCCCCGAGCGCGGCCACGAACGGCTTTTCGCTGAGATAGGACCAGAGTTTCTCGGCGCCCAGCCGCGCGAGCGTGTGCTCGATGACGACCGTGCCGCGCAGGCGCACGACATCTTCGGCCTGGTACGGACGCCTGACGCCACGCCACCGCGCATCGGTGCTCCAGGCCTTGCGGATCTCACTTGCAGCAGGGGCATTCATCATCCGTTCCTTTGACTTCGGCTCATCAATCGATTTCACGGTACGCGACCAGGGTCAGAAAAGCTGTGAAACGGGGCTCAGCCGTCAGTCGCTCGAGGAGCCTCGCAGCAGTGTCGTAATGGCCGACGACGGCCGGGTTGCCCGGCTCTGCCCTCTCCTTGAGGGTGTGCAGCTCTCTGTGGATACATTCGCGCACCAGTTCGAGGGTCACGCGCCGGCCGTCCTGGAGCACCCCGGTCGGGTGATGAACCCATTGCCAGAGCTGCGCCCGTGAGATCTCCGCTGTAGCAGCGTCTTCCATGAGATTGTTGATCGGTACGCAGCCGAGACCCCCGAGCCAGGCGGCGAGATATTGCAGACCCACGCTCACATTGCTGAGCACTCCCGCTTCGGTAATCGCGCCTTCTGGAACGCGCAGCAGGTCCACTGCGGTCACTTGGACATCCTCCCGCAGGCGCGCGAGCTGATTCGGGCCGACCATGTGCTGGTTGAAAACCTCGAGTGCCAAGGGCACCAGTCCGGGATGCGCGACCCAGGTACCGTCATGCCCATCCCCGGCTTCCCGCTCCTTGTCGGCGCGCACTTTCGCCAAAGCCGCCTCGTTCGCCTCGGGGTCGTTCTTGATCGGAATCTGTGCCGCCATTCCGCCCATCGCGAATGCGCCGCGCCGATGGCAGGTGCGGATCGCCAGCTGCGAATACGAGCGCAGGAAATGCCTGGTCATCGTGACCTGCTGCCGGTCCGGCAGCACGAAATCGGCGTGGCGCGCGAATTTCTTGATGAAACTGAAGATGTAATCCCAGCGCCCGCAATTGAGCCCGACGATGTGTTCCTTGAGCTCGTAGAGAATCTCATCCATCTCGAAGGCGGCCAGGATCGTCTCGATCAGTACCGTTACTTTGCAGGTGCCGCGCTCTAGCCCGAGCAGATGCTCGGCCTGGGTCAGCACTTCGGACCACAGGCGAGCTTCGAGGTGTGATTCGAGCTTTGGCAGATAGAAATAGGGGCCCGTGCCCCGCTTCGCCAGCTCGCGAGCGTTGTGAAACAGGTACAAGCCGAAATCGACCAGCGCGCCGGGAATCTGCTCGCCGTCGACGAGCAAATGCTTCTCGAACAGATGCCAGCCGCGCGGCCTGACGAGCAACACCGCGACCTTCGGATTCAGACGGTACTGTTTGCCCTCCGGGCTCCTGTAGTTGACCACGCCGCGCGCCGCATCGCGCAGGTTCATCTGGCCGCGCACCAGGTTGTCCCACGTTGGCGTGAGCGAATCTTCGCAGTCGGCCATGAACACCTTCGCGCCCGAATTGAGCGCGTTGATTATCATCTTGCGATCGGTCGGCCCGGTGATTTCGACGCGGCGATCGAGGAGATCCTCGGGGATGGGCGCCACGCGCCAGTCGGACTCGCGGATCGCGCGAGTTTCAGGCAGGAAGTCGGGAAACTCACCGGCATCGAGCGCACGCTGTCGCCGGTCTCGCGCCGCCAGCAGCTCATGTACCCGGGGCGTGAAACGGCGCGCCAGCGTGGCGAGAAAATCGAGTGCGTCGCGCGTCAATATCGAATCGAAGCCTGCGGGCATAGCGCCGCGGATTTCGCAGCCGGCAATTGCCGGAGCTCCCGATGAGGCCAAAGCGTCCTCCAGACTTGGTGCAGGAAGTTGTAGCGGGGCAAATCCTGCGCGGTGCAACCTTGCAGCGCGCAATATGATACCGCATGGGCGTCGCGCCCGACGCCGCAGAATCAATGCCGAATGCGCTGTTTGCTGTTCAACAAGCCGTTTCAGGTCCTGTCGCGTTTCACTGACGCCGAGTCTCGTACCACGCTCGGCCGGTTCGTCCGGTTGAAGAATGTTTATCCGGCGGGCCGGCTCGACTATGACAGCGAAGGTCTTTTGTTCCTGACGGACGATGGACCCACGCAGGCGCGCCTGGCCGATCCGCGCCATCGGCTGTGGAAGCGTTATTGGGTGCAGGTGGAAGGCGATCCCCAGCCCGAGGCGCTGCAGCGTCTGCGTGATGGTATCAATCTCAAGGACGGGCGGACCCGACCTGCGCAGGTACGCCAAATCGGGGAACCGGCTGACCTCTGGCCGCGCAATCCGCCCATCCGTCAGCGCGTGCGCATTCCGACCTGCTGGCTCGAGATTGGCATCACGGAGGGTCGTAATCGCCAGATCCGACGCATGACGGCCGCGGTTGGTCTGCCGACGTTGCGCCTGATCCGTTGCGCGATTGGACCATGGATGCTCGCCGGCCTCGCACCGGGTGAAGTGCGCGAACTCGACTCGGGCGAGGTGCTCGATGAACTGCGCCGTCAGCGCGGCGCGGACTTGTGACGCGCGATCAACATCGCAAGCTCGAGCGCCTGCTCGTAGTTGAGACGCGGATCCACGGTTGAGCGGTAGGCGCGCTTCAGATCTGCTTCGGTGAGCCCACGCGCACCGCCCATGCACTCGGTGACGTCATCACCGGTCAATTCGCAATGCACGCCGCCGAGGATGGAACCGAGCTCCTCGTGTATGCGGAATGCGCTTTCGACCTCGCTGAGGATGTTCTCGAAACGTCGCGTCTTTAAGCCGCCCGAAGTGGTCTCGGTGTTGCCATGCATGGGATCGCACATCCATAACACCGTCTGGCCCGTCGCACGTACCGCCTGGATGAGCGCCGGCAAGCCGCGCTCGATCTCCTTTGCCCCGAAGCGGTGGATCAAGGTCAGGCGGCCAGGCTGGTTCTGTGGATTCAGAATTTCGAGCAACGCCTGCAGCCATTCGGCAGTCATCCCGGGGCCGATCTTCACGCCGATCGGATTGGCGATGCCCCGGAAGAATTCCACGTGAGCGCTATCGGTCTGCGCCGTGCGCATGCCGATCCACGGCATGTGCGTGGACAGGTTGTACCAACGCTGCTGGCGGGGAATGAAACGTGTCTGCGCCTGCTCGTAGAGAAGATGCAGCCCTTCGTGACTGGCGTAAAAGTCGAGGCGGCTCGCCTCGTGAATCGGCCGTCCGCTCATCGATTCGAAGAAATCGAGTGAGTTGGCGATCGAGTCCACGATCTGCTGATACGCCTCGCGCAGCGGCGAGTGGTGCATGAAGCTCAGGTTCCAGTATTCGGGGTGATGCAGGTCCGCAAACCCACCATCGATGAGCGCACGCACGAAATTGAGCGTGAGCGCGGCGCGTTCGTAACCCCGCAACAGCAGCTGCGGATCCGGCTCGCGATCGGCCGCCGTGAACGGCGTACTGTTGACGATGTCGCCGCGGTAGCTCGGTAGCGTCACGCCGTCGCGCGTCTCGGTGTCGGCTGAACGGGGCTTGGCGTATTGGCCCGCCATCCGGCCAATTCGCACGATCGGTTTCTTGAGCCCGTCCAGCAATACGAGGCTCATCTGCAACAGGATCTTGAGCTTTTGCGCGATCCGGTCGGATTCGCACTCGGCGAAGCTCTCGGCGCAGTCACCACCCTGCAACACGAACTGCTCGCCCCGCTGTGCGGCGGCGATGTGAGCCCGCAATGCCTCGATCTCCCACGACACGACGATCGGCGGCAGGCGGCTCAGCGAGGCAATCACGTTCTCGACGGCTTGTGGATCCGCGTAGCGAGGCTGCTGCTGCGCAGACCTGGCCTGCCAGCTCGCCGGGTGCCACTCGTTGATCGCGGGGGCGGTAGCCATGGCGGGATCGTACACACCAGCTCATTGCACCGCAAAAAACGGACGGTGCTTTTGGCCGGTCATTGAGGCAGAATGCGCGCCTTTTTCGCGGCCGGCTCCGCTGTCCTGTCAGCGACGATCAGAGCTGGCGCCCCGCCATGCACGGAGTGAGTCTCATGCATCGTGTCCTCGTCCTCGGCGCCGGCAAGATCGGCGCCCTGATCTCGGGTTTACTCGCTGAATCAGGTGCGTACCGGGTGACGCTTGCTGATGTGAACGGCCAGGCCGCCGAGTCCGTGGTGCGTGCACATGGTCTCAATAACCTGCGGGCTCATCCTCTCGACGCTTCGAATGCAGATGCGCTGGTAGCGCATCTGACGGCTCAGCCGGTCGATGCGGTGATTTCGAGCCTTCCTTATTACTGCAATGTCGCGGTGGCGACCGCTGCACGGCACGCAGGCATTCACTACTTCGATCTCACCGAAGACGTGGAGGTCACCAAGGCCGTGCGTCGCATCGCGGAAGGCGCAACAACGGCGTTCGTGCCTCAGTGCGGCCTCGCCCCGGGATTCATCAGCATTGCCGCCAATGAGCTCATCACTCACTTCGACGAGCCACGGACCGTGAAGCTGCGCGTCGGCGCGCTGCCCCAGCACCCGAACAACGTGCTCAAGTACTCGCTGACCTGGTCGACCGAGGGACTCATCAACGAATACGGCAATCCATGCCAGGCGATCCACGACGGCCGGCTGGTCGACACCGCGCCGCTCGAAGGCCTCGAAGAAATCGAGATCGACGGCACGCTCTACGAGGCGTTCAATACCTCTGGCGGGCTGGGTTCCTTAGGCGAAACGTACGGGCCGCGGGTCGCGAACATGAACTACAAGACCATCCGCTACCCGGGCCATTGCGCTCAGATGCGGCTGCTGATGAACGACCTCAAGCTCAATCACGATCGCGCCACGCTCAAGCACGTGCTCGAGAATGCGGTCCCGCAGACCCTGCAGGACGTCGTGATCGTTTACGCGGCTGTGAGTGGCCTGCAGGACGGGCAGCTGCGGGAAGAGAACTACGTCAACAAGATCTACCCCCAGCTCATCGCCGGGCGCCTGTGGTCGGCAATCCAGGTGACGACGGCTGCGGGTATTACCGCTGTGGTCGATCTCGTGTTCAACTCGCCGGAGCAGTATCACGGCTTCGTCGCCCAGGAGCAGTTCCGGCTGACAGAGATTCTCGCCAATCGTTTTGGTCGCTACTACGCACCGGGCGGTACGAAAGACGTCTCTTCCGAGGTGGTGGTGTCGGGCAAGGCCGGCCATCAGCGGCAGTTGTGGGGAAAGGCATCGTGAACGAAGTACTTGCGCGATTGAATCTCAAGCCAGTGAGTCCCGGTACCTGGTCCGGCGGCGCGGGCTGGTCATCGGACAATCGCGGGCCTCTCATCGATTCACTCAATCCGGCGACCAATGAAGTCATCGCGCAGGTTCGGTGCTCGACCGCGGCTGACTATGAGCAGGTGATGCAATCGGCCGTCGCTGCAGCCCAGGAGTGGCGGCGGGTGCCGGCACCGAAGCGCGGCGAAGCGGTGCGGCTCATGGCCGAGGAGCTGCGCGCCAACAAGGATGCGCTCGGGAGCCTCGTGTCGATGGAGAACGGCAAGATCAAGGCCGAGGGCGATGGCGAGGTCCAGGAGATGATCGATATCGGCGATTTCGCCGTTGGCCAGTCGCGCATGCTCTACGGCCTCGCGATGCACTCGGAGCGTCCGCAACACCGGATGTACGAACAATGGCACCCGCTCGGTGTGGTCGGAATCATCTCCGCATTCAACTTCCCGGTGGCGGTCTGGGCATGGAACGCGTTCCTCGCCGCCATCTGCGGCAACATCAGCGTGTGGAAACCCTCGCCCAAGACGCCACTGTGTGCGATCGCCGTCCAGGAGATCTGCAACCGTGTATTGACGCGCCATCATCTGCCGCCGATCTTTCAGCTCTTCATCGACGCGGGTAACGAGCTCGCCGAGCGGTTCACCGACGATCCGCGCGTTGCGTTGGTCTCTTTCACCGGGTCCACGGCAGTAGGCCGAAAGGTCGGTGAACGGGTCGCTGCCCGCCTCGGCAAGAGCCTGCTGGAGCTCGGCGGCAACAACGCGATCATCGTCGACGAGTCGGCGAATCTCGATCTCGCAGTGCCATCGATCGTCTTCGGCGCGGTGGGCACGGCCGGTCAGCGCTGCACCAGCACCCGTCGCGTATTCGTGCACCGGGCGCGCCAGGCGGAGCTCGAGAAGCGGCTCCTGCATGCCTATGCGCAGGTCAAGATCGGTGATCCCCTGGCGCCTGAGACCTTGTGTGGGCCGCTCATCGACCGCCAGGCGGTGGCGAGGTTCGAGGCCGCCCTCGCCAGGATTCGCGAGCAGGGTGGGGAACTCCTCTGTGGTGGTCGCGTTCTTGGCGGACGGGGCAATTTCGTCGAGCCTGCGATCGTGCGCGCCCGCAACGACTGGCCGATCGTACAGACCGAAACGTTCGGCCCGATCCTCTACCTGATCCCGGTGCAGTCACTCGAGGAGGCGATCGCGGAACAGAATCGCTCGGCGCACGGCCTGTCCTCGGCGATCTTCACCGACAAGTTGCAGAATGCCGAGCGCTTCCTGTCGGCTGAGGGCAGCGACTGCGGCATCGCGAACGTGAATATCGGCACCTCCGGCGCGGAGATCGGTGGCGCGTTCGGCGGCGAGAAGGAAACTGGCGGCGGGCGCGAGTCGGGCTCCGACTCGTGGAGGGCCTACATGCGCCGGCAGACCAACACCATCAACTGGAGCAGCTCGCTGCCGCTGGCCCAGGGGATCCGCTTCGACGTCGGAGGTTGAGACAGCTACCGCAGAGTTGCCCTATGCTGTGAGGACGCGGTATTCCCGCCGCGTCCGCGGTTGCCACATGCGTTCACTTCTCATCGCTGTCTTGTTGCTGAGCGCTGCCCTGCTCCGGGCTGAGGCGCCTGAGAAGCCACGGGCTTCGCCCACCGCTCTGCTGCTCAGGATCGACGGTCCCATCGGGCCCGCGATCAGCCACTATTTCTCGCAGGGCCTCAAGAAGGCCGAGCAGTCCGGCAGCACGCTCGTGATCCTGCAGATGGATACGCCCGGCGGCCTCGACACCGCCATGCGCGACATCATCAAGGAAATCCTGGCTTCGACGATTCCGGTGGTGACGTTCGTCGCGCCGAGCGGCGCTCGCGCGGCGAGCGCAGGCACGTACATCCTGTATGCCAGCCATGTCGCGGCCATGGCGCCGGCGACGAACCTCGGCTCGGCCACGCCGGTACAGATCGGAGGCGACTCCCCTGCTCCACCAGAAGGCGGTGACGAGCCCACGCCCGACAAGCCGGTAGCGCAGGACGGAAAAGAAGAGAAGGAAAAGGAATCCAAAGGCGAGCGCCGCGAGCGCGGCGCAAGCGCCATGGAGCGCAAGGTCGTCAACGACGCGGTGGCGTATCTGCGGGGTCTCGCGCAGCTGCGCGGACGCAACGTCGAGTGGGCGGAAAAGGCAGTGCGTGAGGGCGCGAACCTTCCTGCCACCGAAGCTCTCGACAGCAAGGTCATCGATCTCATCGCCAAGGATCTTCCCGACCTGTTGCAACAGCTCGATGGACGCAAGCTCCGCATGGGCGCAAGTGAGATCACGCTTGCGACCAAGACGCTGACACTGGAGAAGTTCGATCCGGACTGGCGCACCGAGTTGCTGGCGGTGATCACCAACCCGACCATTGCTTACGGCCTGCTCTTGATCGGTATCTATGGACTGCTGTTCGAGGGCTACAACCCTGGCGCTGTGCTGCCTGGGCGTCGTCGGTGCGATCTGCCTGCTCCTCGCGCTGTTTGCGTTCCAGGTGTTGCCGGTCAACTACGCGGGGCTCGCGCTCATCGCGCTTGGGCACGCTGCTGGTAGTGGCCGAGGCATTCGTGCCGAGCTTCGGCGCGCTGGGCGTCGGCGGGCTGATCGCGTTCATCATTGGCTCGATCATGCTGTTCGATACCAGTGTGCCCGGATTTTCGATCGCGATGCCGATCATCGCCGCCATCGCATTCGTTGCCGGCCTGGTGCTGGTCGGCATGGTCTGGCTGTTCGGACGTTCCCGCCGTCGCCCGGTCGTCACGGGTATCGAGCATATCGTCGGCAGCACCGCCGAGGTGCTGGACGGATTCGCGACGCAGGGCACTGTGCGCCTCGGCGGCGAACTGTGGAACGCGCGCAGCGCCGCGCCGGTCAGCGCCGGTCAACGCGTGCGCGTGGTCAAGGTCGATGGCCTGCTGCTGTGGGTCGAACCGCATCAATAACGGAAGTCCGGCAATGACGGGAGTCAGACAATGAGTCCATTCGTACTGGTGGTGGTGTTTCTCGTGGGCGCGCTGGTGTTCAGCGCGATCAAGATTCTCAAGGAGTACGAGCGCGGCGTGATGTTCACGCTGGGTCGCTTCACGGGCGTGAAGGGTCCTGGAATCATTCTGGTCATTCCGATCCTGCAGCAGATGACCAAGGTCGATCTGCGTGTCATCGTGCTCGATGTTCCCAAGCAGGACGTCATTTCGCGCGACAACGTTTCGGTCAAGGTCAATGCGGTCGTCTACTTCCGGGTGGTAGATCCCGGCCAAAGCCATCATCCAGGTCGCCAATCCGTGGGAGGCCACCAGCCAGTTCGCGCAGACGACGCTGCGCTCGGTGCTGGGCCAGCACGACCTCGACGAAATGCTGTCGCAACGCGATAAGCTCAACGTCGACATCCAGCACATCCTCGACCAGGCGACGGACGCCTGGGGCATCAAGGTCGCGAATGTCGAGATCAAGCATGTCGACCTCGATGAAAGCATGATCCGCGCCATCGCCAAGCAGGCGGAAGCGGAGCGCACGCGGCGCGCCAAGGTGATTCATGCCGAAGGAGAGAAGCAGGCAGCAGAGAAGCTGGTGGAAGCGGCCCACGCGCTGGCGGCGGAACCCAAGGCAATGCAGCTGCGCTACCTGCAGACGCTCGCGGACATCTCCAACGAAAGAAGCTCGACGATCGTATTTCCGCTGCCGCTCGACCTCATTGCCCCACTCCTTGGCGATAGGAACCGCTGAGCCTTAAGTGAGGGGCTCGTCTTGTCTGGTGGTCCCTTTCAAGACCGTGCAAAACAGGGATGTTTTGCACGGAGCCTACAGGGACGTATTTACGGCGTTCTTGAAAGGGACTACCAGACAGGGGAGGCCGGTCGGTGTATCAGCGGCCTGGCAGGCAGACCGTGACGAGTGCGCCACCGAGCGGCGAAGTCGCCGATCTCGAGCGTGCCGTCGTAGAGATCGACGATCTCACGCACCATCGCAAGGCCAAGGCCCTGGCCCTCGACCTGCTCATCGGCGCGCGCGCCCCGCTCCAGGATGCGTTCACGATCCGCGCTTGCAATCCCGGCGCCATCGTCTTCGACGCTGATCCGCAGCCGCGTGCGCACATCGGCAGCTGACAGGCGCGCCGCGGTCACGCGGACGCGTGATCGACACCACTTGCAGGCATTGTCGAGCAGGTTCCCAAGCAGCTCGAACAGATCGCCGCGATCGCCCGCGAACGCGATACCCTCGGGGGCGCCGATCTCGATCAACAGATCACGCTGCGGATACACCTTGCTGAGAGCCGCCCTGAGCTCCACGAGCATGGGCGCGACTTCTACCGCACTCTGACCCACCACCGCCCCACCGGAAGCGGCCGCACGCTTGAGTTGATGCTGCACGATCGCGTTCATCCGATCGATCTGCTGATCGACGATCTCGTGGCGCCGCCCGGTTGTCGGCTCGGCGGCGAGCGTCGAGCGCATCACGGCGAGTGGCGTCTTCAGGCTGTGGGCCAGGTTGCCGAGCGTATTGCGATAGCGCTCGACGCGCTGACGCTCGCTCTTGAGGAGCGCATTCATGTTGGTCGCGAGGCCGGTAAGCTCGCGCGGTTGCGAGCCGCTCAGCGACGTTCGACTCCCCGCCTCCACCTCGCCGATCTCCATCTCGATCTGGCGCAGGGGCCGTAGCGCCCAGCGCAGCAGCAAGTGCGAGTGAGCCGAGCAACAGCACGAACAGCCCCAGAAACCAGCCCAGCATCTGGCTGCGAAATCGCGCCAGCTGTGCCTCGTACGGCGCCAGGCTGGTCGCCACGTTGAACATGAACTCGCGGTTGGCGCCCGGTGCAATCTCCCAGTTGATCGACGAGGTCAGCACCATGACACGCATGCGGTCATCGAGGGAGCGCTGCTCGAGGCGCCGCGCGCCCGGCGGCACCGGGCCGCCGAAGTCGACCTCGCTTCCGAGGAGCGACGGCGAGCGCCAGGCGAACTTGCCATCGCCGTGTCCGAATCTGGGCGTACAGGCCTGAGCCAGGCTGGCGCAGGCGTGCTTCTGCCAGCGCACCCGCGGGCTGCACGTTGCCGTGATCATCGGGCTCGCACGCCGCAAGCAGCGCCACCAGCTGCGCATCGAGGAGCTCGCCGATGCTGCGTTGGCTCAGGTCACGGAACACCGCGTCGAGAGCGGCGATCGTGACACCGAAGAAAAGGATCAGTAGCAGTGATACCGAGGCCAGCAGTCGCCCGCTGAGCGAGGACATCAGCCGCCGTCGGCGCGCGCGCTCGGCGTTTCGGCGCGTGCCAGCACCAGGCGATAGCCACGCCCGCGCAAGGTCTCGATCGGCTGCAGGCTCCCTTCCGGGTCGAGCTTGCGGCGCAGGCGGCCGATGAATACTTCGATGACGTTGCTGTCGCGCTCGAAATCCTGGGCGTACAGCCGTTCGGTGAGCTCGGCCTTGGAGATCACTTCGCCCGCACGCAGCATCAGGAACTCCAGGATGCGGTATTCGAAGGAAGTCAGGTCGATCACTTTCTCGCCCACCGTGACCATCTGGCTGCGCGTATCCAGGCTGATGTCACCACATTGAAGCACAGGTTGCGACCAGCCGCCCGAGCGCCGCAGCAGCGCCTGCACGCGCGCGAGCAACTCCTGCATATGGAACGGCTTGGCAAGATAGTCGTCCGACCCGGACTGCAGCCCCTCGACTTTGTCCTGCCAGCGATCGCGCGCAGTGAGGATCAGCACCGGAAAGCTGCGCCCGGCCTCGCGCAATTTGCGGATCAGTTCGATGCCGGGCAGTTTCGGCAGACCCAGGTCGATGATGGCCAGATCGATCGGGTACTCTTTCCCGGCGTACAGGCCCTCCTCGCCATCGGCCGCGGCATCGACCGTGTAACCGGCAGCACTCAGCTGCGTTACCAGGGATTCGCGCAGTGCCTGCTCATCTTCGACGATCAGAATTCGCATCGGAATCAATTCCTCGCTCAGAAATCATGCCTAAAGCACCGCGCCCGAGTCCGCATCGACGCGCACGGTCCAGACCTTGCCGTCCGCGTTGAGCAGTCTCAATACATACACGGTGTGTCCATTTTCCTGGCGAGTCTCGGCCCGCACGACCCGGGCGTTGTAGCGTTGCTGGACCATCTGCACCACCGCATCCAGCGACAGCCCGCCCTGCGCACGCGTCTGAGCGTGCGCAGCGGCCTCCGTCGCCGGCACCGCGCCCTGCCTGTGTGCCGAGGCTGCCTCGCAAGCGAGGCTGCCGGCCAGAATCATTAGGGCAAGCGACGGTACAGGTTGGTTCCTCACATTCGATCTCGTAGTCGGGTCATGGGCGAGTGCCCGGAAGTGTAGTGTGGACGCGCATTTCGCGTAAGCACCGAGGCGGGCGGAGTCGCTCCGCCCGCCTCTTTCGTCAATGATCTACGCCGGCCGGACCGCCACCTGCACACGCAGGCGCTCACCCGGATCGTACGGCAGGCGTGTGGAATATCGCTGCCCGCCGTATTCGTAGTCGACCTGATAACCGTCGATACGTTCCTCGTAGGTCTGCTCGATGCGCTGGTCGCAGCGCTCGACCTGGTAGGGTTGCGGCTGTGAGTACGCATTCTGAGCCTGGCGACGCACACCGGCGTCGTGGCCCACCGCCGAACCGATCAGCACCCCCGCGACAGTCGCCGCGTCCTTGCCGCGGCCGCTGCCGAACTGATGCCCGATCGCGCCGCCGATCAGGGCGCCAACGATCGTCGGCCCCGCAACGCTGCCGTAGGACGGTTGCGGCTGGTCATAACGCGTCTCGGTCCAGCATTCGCGTCGCGGCACGTCCACACGCACCTGGCGGACGATCGGCTCGACGTGCAGGACACGCGCGTAGTCATAGCCCGCGTTCGCTCCGCGCCATGAGCCATACGGCTGGCCGTGCTTTGGGTCCGCAAGCGCCGCGGGCGCAGCCAGCACAGAGGCCACTACAGCGCATGTCATCACTCGCGTAAACATGTCAGGCTCCTTTGCGCTCGGACGGCGTCATCCCGTCATCGCGAGCGTGGGAGCCAAGCTAAAGCAGGCACTCTGAATGATGACTGAACCCCTCCCGGACAGGGAAAAGTGTGATTCAGTCGTGTTTCAGCGCTGACTTGGCTTCATTCCAGAGCGCATCGAACTCCGCGGCGCTGACATCCTGCAGCCTTCGTCCGCTGTCACGCACGCGTCCTTCCAGGTGCCGGAAACGCTGCTCGAAACGTGCATTGCTCGACGCGCAAGGCGGATTCCGGATCGACACCCAGGTGTCGCGCCAGGTTCACGATGGCGAGAAGTACGTCTCCGAGCTCGGCTTGAATCTCAGCCGTGCGATCCCGGCCTGGCACGATGGCGTCGAGCTCGCCCAGCTCCTCATCGACCTTGGCGCGGGCGCCGCGCCAATCGGCCCAGTCAAAACCGACGCTGGCAGCGCGTTTGCCCACCTTGGCGGCGCGCGTCAGCGCCGGTAGTCCAAGGGCAATCCCATCCAGAATGCTGGCGGCCTCACCTGCGGCTCGCTCGCGTTTCTTGTGTTCCTCCCAGGCCCGCGACTGGTCGGCAGAGCTGGCGATGCGCTCAGTCGCCGAAGACGTGGGGGTGACGGCGCGTCAGCTTGTCGCAGATCGCAGCGACGACATCCGCGAACTCGAACTGGCCTGCCTCTTGTGCCATGCGCGCATGGAAGACTACCTGGAGCAGCAGATCGCCGAGCTCGTCGCACAGTTGCGCTGAATTGCCACGCTCGATGGCATCGGCAACTTCATAGGCTTCTTCGATGGTGTACGGGGCAATCGTTGCGAAGGTCTGTTCCTGGTCCCAGGGGCAACCGCCATCGCGCGAGCGCAGTCGCGCCATGATCTGCAGCAGCTCATCGATTGCTCTCGGCGCGCGCTCATTCGTGGAGCAGGCGATAGAGCGTCATGAGCATTCCAGCCGTCGCGCCCCAGATGTTGCGTTCGCCGTAGGGAATATCGTAGACCTCGATCTCGCCCTCACCGAGTTGCCGTCGTCGCGCCTTGTGATGGGCGGGATCCAGCACGAAGCGCAGCGGAACCTCGAATGCTTCGGTGACTTCAGTGGTGTCGAGCTTGAGCTCGAAACCGGGACGGACGAATCCGACCACGGGCGTCACACGATAGCCGCTGATGATCAGGTGGTCGGGCAGATAGCCGACGACCTCGACAAAACCGCGCTCGAGCCCGATTTCCTCCTCCGTTTCGCGCAGCGCGGCTGCGAGCGCATCCGCATCGCTCGGCTCGAGGCGCCCGCCGGGAAAACTGATCTGGCCCGCATGGTGCTTGAGATCGGCTCCGCGCTGTGTGAGCAGCACCGTCAACCCGTCGGGATGATCGACAATCGGCACCAGCACGGCAGCGGGCGTCGGCTGCGCAGGGATCAGATGGTGAAAATGAGTGGTCAGTTCCGGAGGCAGCCCGGCCAGCCACGGATCGCGCGAATGAGTGCCCGGCCCGGTGCCCGCCAGTCGAGCACGAATGCGTGCGCGCAACAGGTCGTCGCCCTGTATCGAGGTCGCACTCGCGCTCCCCATCGACCGGCTCATCCGCCGCCGCCCCCGCCTCCCTTGATGCCGCCGCGGGTCAGATCGCGAGGGTCGAGCAGTTTCTTGAGTTCCTCGGCGCTCAGATTCGTCATCTGCTGCGCAACCTCGAGTATCGGCTTGCCTTCCGCATACGCCTGCTTCGCAATGGCGGCGCCCTTCTCGTAGCCAATCACCGGATTGAGCGCCGTCACCAGGATCGGATTGCGATCCAGCGCTTCGGCGATATGCGCCCGATTGACGGTGAACCCAGCGATGGCGTCGTCCGCGAGTGCGCGCGCCGCGCTCGCGAGCAGCTCGAGACTCTGCAGCAGGTTGTAGGCGATGACGGGCAGCATGACATTGAGCTGGAAATTGCCCGCCTGGCCGCCCACCGTGATCGTCAGGTCATTGCCGATGACCTGTGCTGCGATCATCGCGACCGCCTCGGGAATTACGGCGTTGACCTTGCCTGGCATGATGCTGCTACCGGGCTGAAGGGCCGGCAGGGCGATCTCGGCGAGCCCGGCCAGCGGCCCACTGTTCATCCAGCGCAGATCGTTGGCGATCTTCGTCAGGCTGACCGCCAGGACCTTGAGCTGGCCGGAGAGCTCGACGGCGGTGTCCTGGCAGCTCAACGCTTCGAAGTAGTCTCGGCTCGCGGTAAACGCCAGTCCTGTTCTCTGCGCCAGTTTCGACGCAAAACGCTGGCCGAATTTCGGATGCGCATTGATGCCTGTGCCGACCGCTGTACCGCCCTGCGCCAGCGCGAGCAGCCGCGACTTGCCCGACTCGAGTCGCGCGATGTCGTTGCCGATCTGCGAGCGCCAGCCGCCGAGTTCTTGTCCCAGCGTCACCGGCATCGCGTCCATCAGGTGAGTTCGGCCGGTTTTGACGACTTCAGCCAGCTCAGCAGCCTTGCGGTCGAGTGTCGCATGCAGATGGCGCAGAGCCGGCAGGAGCTTCTCCTCCAGCTCGAGCGCAGCACTGACATGGATTGCCGTGGGGATCACGTCGTTGCTGCTCTGGCCCATGTTGACGTGATCGTTGGGGTGAACGTCGCGCCCTGCGCCGCTGCGCGCGAGATGTGCGATCACCTCGTTAGCATTCATGTTGGAGCTGGTGCCCGAGCCGGTTTGAAACACATCTACGGGGAAATGAGCGTCGTGGCGACCTTCGGCGACCTCGCGTGCGGCCTTGCTGATGGCGGCAGCGAGGGTAGCATCGAGTTCGCCCAGCTCCTGGTTGGCGGCCGCCGCCGCTTCCTTGATCAAGCCCGAGCGCGCGAATGAATGCACGCGGCATCTTCAAGCCACTGAGAGGGAAATTCTGCACGGCACGCTGCGTCTGGGCGCCCCAGAGCGCATCGGCCGGGACCCGCAGCTCTCCCATGCTGTCGCGTTCGATCCTGACTTTCTGCTCCGACATTTGGGGACCTCGATGCATACGGAGTGCTGTCGCGGATGCAGATGGACGCACGCGGTGAAGGTCGCGCGCAGCACTTGCGGTATGATGCTGCATCCTAGCACTTGCGCCGGACACCGGTCATGACCTCACCCGAGCTCGAGGCGCTCTCACCCGTCGATGGCCGCTACGCCGCGCAACTTCAAGGACTGCGTGCGCTGTGTAGTGAAGCCGGGTTGATTCGCCAGCGCGTTCGCGTCGAAGCAGTGTGGTGGCAGCAGCTCTGCGCCGGCGCGCCCGTACCCGCTTTGCAGAGCATTGCCGCGCGCCTGCGGACCGAAGTCGAGCGCCTGGCGAGTGATCCGAACGCCGTCGAACCCGAGGCGGTCAAGGCCATCGAGAAGCGAATCAATCACGACGTCAAGGCGGTCGAATATTACGTGCGCCAGCGCCTCAAGGATGCCGGGGCGACGCCTGCGCAGCTCGAGCTGGTGCATTTTGGCTGCACGTCTGAGGACATCAACAACCTGTCCTACGCATTGATGCTGCGGCAAGCGCGTGCCCGCCAACTATTACCGGCCATGTCGAAGCTCACCGAGCACTTGCGAGAGCTCGCGCATCAATATGCAGACACGCCGATGCTCGCGCGCACCCACGGGCAGCCGGCGAGCCCTACGACGGTGGGTAAGGAACTGGCAAATTTCGTGGCACGGCTCGATCGGCAGCAAACGGCCTGGACAGACGTGCGCGTGCTTGGAAAGTTCAACGGTGCGGTCGGCAACTACAACGCGCACGTTGCTGGCCTCCCGGATGTGGACTGGCTAAGTCTCAGCCGCAGCCTGGTCGAGTCGTTGGGCCTGGAATGGAACGCCTATTCGACGCAGATCGAAGCGCATGACTGGATCGCGGAGTACTGCGATGCGCTCGCGCGGCACAACACCGTTCTGATCGGTCTGTGTCGCGACATGTGGGGCTATATCTCACTCGGCTATTTCCGACAGCGGATCGTCACCCAGGAAGTTGGCTCCTCCACCATGCCGCACAAGGTCAATCCGATCGACTTCGAGAATGCCGAAGGCAATCTCGGCCTCGCCAATGCGCTGCTGCACCACTTTGCCGAGAAACTTCCCTTGTCACGCTGGCAACGCGACCTCACCGATTCCACGGTGCTGCGCAATCTCGGGGTGGCGCTCGGGCACTCGCTGCTCGCAGTGCAGGCGGTCGATCGCGGGCTGTCGCGACTCGAGGTGGACGCGCAAAGGCTTGCGGACGATATTGATAACGCGTGGGAGGTACTCACCGAGGCCGTGCAGACAGTGATGCGGGCCGCGGGAATTCCCGACGGCTACGAACGACTCAAGGACTTCTCGCGCGGACGCGCGGTGGACCGGGAGCAATTGCGCGCCTTTATCGCGACCCTGGATTTGCCCGAAGAGGCGCGTCGCCGTTTGCTGGAACTGACACCGGAACGCTATCTTGGTCTCGCGACGCAGCTCGCCCGTGAGATCTAGAGGCTCCTCAAATCTATCGACACAACTTTCACTATCGTCCCTGCAACCTGGCTGCAACATCGCGAAGCGCTGCAGCAGGTCCGCCGTGCCGTCTTTATCGTCGAACAGCAGCTTCCCGAGCAGGAAGAGTGGGATAACGCCGACCTGACCTGTCTGCACGCCCTGGCCCTCAGGGGGAAACGTGACGCAGTTGGCACGGGCCGTCTGGAACCCACCGGTAAGATTGGGCGCCTTGCAGTCCTCAAGGAATTTCGTGGACTGGGCGTCGGGGAAGGAATTCTGGAGTGGCTCGTGGAGCAAGCGCGCCGTCAAGGACTCGAGACCGTATACCTGCATGCGCAGGTTCACGCCCTGCAGTTTTACCTGCGTCACGGTTTTCTTCCCGATGGACCCGAATTCGATGAGGTCGGCATTCCTCATCAACGCATGAGCCGCAAGGTCGCCAGGTAAGATGGGCACCGGAATCGAGGCCAGCAATTCGCGCAGCATTCTCACTTCGCTCGAGGAAGTGCGCGAGGCGGTTGTCCAGGTCGCTTCGACGGCGCGGCGCAACCTGAGCATCTACACCCCTGACCTCGAGCCTCAGGTCTACGATCAGCACGCCTTTCTCGAGGTGGTCAAACGACTGGTGCTGGCGCGCGGCTACGCCCGTGTGCGCGTCCTGATCTCCGAACCCTCGCGCACCATCCGCGAGGGCAACCGCTTTCTCGCCATGGGGCGGCGCCTCACGACCTACATCGACCTGCGCAATGTGCACGTCGATCACCGCAACAATGCTGCTGCGTTCCTGATCGCCGATGATCGCGCGCTCGTCTACCGGCTGCAGGCCAGCCGTTGGGACGGGATGGCGGAACTCAACGATACTGCGATCGCCCGCAAGTACCTCAGCTACTTCGACGACATCTGGCGCGCCAGCGAGCCCGAACCCGAAATCCGCATGATGCGCGGCTGAGACGGAAACTTTCCCACGCAATGATTCGTCGATGATCTGGAAGCCTGAACTCACCGTGGCGGCCGTGGTGGAGCGGCAAGGTCGCTTTCTCATCGTCGAGGAACGCGTCGCACGCCGCCTGGTTTTCAATCAGCCGGCCGGTCACGTCGAAGAAGGTGAAGATCTGCGCGACGCCGTGGTGCGCGAGACGCTCGAAGAGACCGCCTGGCAATTTCAGCCGCAGGCGATCATCGGCATCTACCTTTGGAAGAATCCCGCCAACGAGAAATCGTTCCTGCGCGTTGCCTACACCGGAATTGTACGCAACTACGATCACCGCCGACCGCTGGACGATGCGATCCTGCGCGTTCACTGGCTGACGCGTGACCAGCTCCTCGGGCGCCAGGCGCACTTGCGCTCGCCGATGGTCCTGCGCTGTGTGGACGATTACCTCGCCGGCACCCGCCTGCCACTCGAGTTGCCGACCCAGCTGCCGCTCGAAGAGGTCAAGGCGCGCGCCGCGCTCCTGTAACGATCCCGCCTCGGGGAGGGTTGCGCCTCTTATAATGAGGACGTGAGCTCAAAACGTCCCCTCGTAATCGCCGCCATGTCAGGCGGCGTGGATTCCGCTGTCGCCGCCCTGTTGCTGCTGGAGCAAGGCTATCGCGTGCAAGGCCTTTTCATGAGCAACTGGGAGGAGGACGACGACGGCTACTGCACCAGCGCCCAGGATTTTCAGGACGCACGGCGAGTGTGCGCTGAGCTCGACATTCCGTTGCACAAGGTCAACTTCGCCGGCGAGTATCGCGCCGAGGTGTTTGAGCAATTCCTGGCAGAGCACCGTCGCGGTCGAACTCCAAACCCCGACATTCTCTGCAATCGCCGGATCAAGTTCGGTACCTGCTTCGAATACGCGAGGCGCCTCGGCGGCCGAGCGATTCGCGACCGGTCACTACGCGCGAATCCTCAAGACTTCGTCCGGTTACAGATTGTTGAAAGGCGTCGATGCCGGGAAGGACCAGAGCTACTTCCTGCACGCTATCGACCCAGGGGTACTGCCCTACACGTTGTTCCCGCTCGGGGACCTCACGAAGCAAGAGGTGCGTCGGCGCGCTCAGGACTCGGCATTGCCGGTGTTCGACAAGAGGGACAGCACGGGTATCTGTTTCATCGGTGAGCGGCCCTTCCAGTCATTCCTGGCCCGGTACCTGCCGGCACAACCGGGCGCGATCGAATCGCCGGAGGGGGATGTCATCGGACGGCATCAGGGCCTCATGTATTACACGCTCGGGCAGCGTCACGGCCTCGGCATTGGTGGAGTCGCGGGCGGACCGGAGGAACCCTGGTACGTTGCGGCGAAAGATCGGGATCGCAATGTCCTCGTTGTCGCGCAGGGTCGTGATCACCCGCTGCTCCTCAGCAATTCGTTTCGCACCGGGCCGATGCAGTGGCTCGCACCGCAGGCTGGCGAGCGAGTTCTCGCCTGCAACGTGCGCGTGCGTTACCGGCAGGCCGATCAGCCGTGCACTCTCACCTGGGACGCCGATGGCGCGCAGGTGACCCTGGAAGCACCGCAGCGCGCGATAACTCCCGGCCAATCCGCGGTGTTCTACGACGGCGAAATCTGCCTCGGTGGTGCGGTGATCGAGCATGTCGCGTCCGCCGTGCATCGCCTGTCACCCGCGATGCGCCCGCACGGCGAATGTCGATATAATTCGCGACCTCTTCGCCCCGCGTGGGCGCTCCCGGAGGTAGCATGAGCGACAGCTTCAAGACGCGGTCCCAACTGCGGGTGGGTGAGCGTTCCTACGAGATCAGGAGCCTCGCCGCTCTGAAGGGGCAGCAGCTCGAACGCCTGCCGTTTTCGCTCAAGATCCTGCTCGAGAACCTGCTGCGCTTCGAGGACGGCGTCAGCGTGACGCGCGCCGATATCGAGGCGCTCCTCAAGTGGGATCCCCAGGCTCAGCCGAGCCACGAAATCTCGTTCACGCCGAGCCGCGTGATCATGCAGGACTTCACCGGCGTGCCGGCGATCGTCGACCTGGCCGCGATGCGCGAAGCCATGGTCAGGCTGGGCGGCGATCCTGAGGAGATCAATCCGCTCGCGCCCGCGGAACTCGTGATCGATCACTCGGTGCAGGTCGACGAGTACGGCAGTGCCAAGGCCCTCTCGCTCAACAACCTGATCGAATTCCAGCGCAATGGCGAGCGCTATGCGTTCCTGCGTTGGGGCCAGACGGCGTTTCGCAACTTCAAGGTCGTTCCGCCGAACACCGGTATCGTTCAC
Organism: uncultured Gammaproteobacteria bacterium; assembly: GCA_963696675.1. Taxonomy (GTDB): domain Bacteria; phylum Pseudomonadota; class Gammaproteobacteria; order Steroidobacterales; family Steroidobacteraceae; genus DATBVX01. The sequence continues at coordinate 34,296 of CAVOLM010000046.1, forward strand.
CAGGTCAACATCGAGCACCTGGCGCGCGTGGTGTTCGACGACGAGCGCGACGGCGCTCGCCACGCATTCCCGGACACGCTGGTGGGCACGGACTCGCACACGACGATGGTGAATGCGCTCGGGGTACTCGGTTGGGGGGTCGGTGGCATCGAGGCTGAAGCCGCAATGCTAGGTCAGCCGGTGACGATGCTCATTCCCCAGGTCATCGGGTTCAGGCTCACCGGGAGTCTCAAGCCGGGCGCCACTGCTACGGACCTGGTGCTGACCGTCACCGAGATGCTGCGCAAGAAAGGCGTAGTCGACAAGTTCGTCGAGTTCTTCGGTGACGGGCTCAGCAATCTGCCACTCGCGGATCGCGCCACCATTGCCAATATGTCCCCCGAATTCGGCAGCACCTGCGCGATCTTCCCGATCGACCAGGAAACGCTGCGCTACCTCGAGCTATCAGGCCGGACCAGAGAACACATCGAACTGGTGGCCGCCTACGCCAAGTCGCAAGGGCTCTGGCGAGCGGACGGCCAGCCTGCCGCGCAATACACCGATGTCTTGAGCCTGGACCTTGGCAGCGTCGAGCCGAGCCTGGCCGGTCCGCGCCGCCCGCAGGATCGCGTGCCGTTGCGCAACGCCAAGGCGACTTATCGGCAGAGTGTGAAAAAAATGGCCGAGGAACGTGCGCAGAACAATCCCGCTGCACACGGCGTCGCCCCGGTAACGATGGACGGTCAGTCCTTCGAGCTGCGGGACGGCGCGGTGTTGATCGCGGCCATCACCAGCTGCACCAATACTTCCAACCCAGTAGTGATGGTCGGCGCGGGACTCCTGGCGCGCAATGCGCGCCAACGCGGTCTGAAGGTGAAGCCATGGGTGAAGACCAGTCTTGCGCCCGGCTCGCGGGTCGTTACCGATTATCTGACCAAGGCGAACCTGGTCAGCGATCTCGATGCGCTCGGATTCTTCACGGTCGGCTACGGATGCACGACCTGCATCGGCAATTCCGGCCCGCTGCGGCCGGAGATCTCCGCGGCCGTGAAAGCGGGCGACATCGTCGGTTGCTCGGTGCTCTCGGGTAACCGCAATTTCGAAGGCCGCGTGCATCCGGAGGTGAAGATGAATTTTCTCGCCTCCCCGCCTCTCGTCGTGGCCTACGCGCTCGCAGGCACGCTCGACCTGGATCTGAACAACGAGCCACTCGGTCACGGCGCCGATGGCAAGCCCGTGCACCTCAAGGACATCTGGCCGGGCGATCGCGAGGTGCACGATACGATTCGCCACGCGGTGGACTCGGCAATGTTCCGCAAGAGCTACGCCAGCGTGTTCGCCGGCGATGAGCACTGGAACGGCATTCGCGTGCCGCAGGGAAAGATCTACGCGTGGGATGCGGCGTCTACCTACGTGAAAAACCCGCCCTACTTCGACGGCATGGACATGACGCCGAAGAGTGTGCGTGACATCAGCGACGCGCACGTCCTGGCGCTGCTCGGCGACTCGGTCACCACGGATCACATCTCGCCGGCCGGCAACATCGCCAGGACCAGTCCCGCCGCACAGTACCTGATGAGCCTCGGGGTGAAACCGGTCGACTTCAATTCGTATGGCTCGCGACGCGGCAATCACGAAGTGATGATGCGCGGCACCTTCGCCAATATCCGCCTGCGCAATCTGCTACTGCCCGGAACCGAGGGCGGCGTGACGCTGCACATTCCCTCGGGCGAGCAGATGAGCATTTACGACGCCGCCATGCGTTACAAGCAGAGCGGCACTTCACTCATCGTGATCGCCGGCAAGGAGTATGGCACCGGTTCATCGCGAGACTGGGCCGCCAAGGGCACGATGTTGCTCGGTGTGCGCGCCGTGATTGCAGAGAGCTTCGAGCGCATACACCGCTCGAACCTCATCGGCATGGGAGTGCTGCCATTGCAGTTCCGTGACGGCGAAAACGCGCAATCGCTGGGACTCACCGGCAAGGAAATCTACACGATCGAAGGCCTGGATGGCGGCAAGGCACAGAGCGTCACGGTGACCGCACGGCCGCCCTCTGGAAAATCAATCCGTTTCACGGCCCGGGTGCGCATCGATACGCCGAAAGAGCGCGACTATTTCCGCCACGGCGGAATCCTGCACTACGTCCTGCGTCAGCTCGCTGCCGGTGAGCGCGCGGCGTGAGACCGGGAGCGAGCGGCATGCAGGCGCAAGTCGTCCCTTGAGCACGGCCGCGATGGTGCCGGACGCACGCGTCAGGCGGATCGCGCTGTTCGATCTCGACGGCACGCTGACCCGTCGCGACACCCTGATGCCGTACCTGCTGGGCTTCGGTGCTCGCGCGCCGGTGCGGCTGTTGCGGTTGCTCATCAGCCTGCCCGGCGCCCTGTTCCACTATGTGTTCCGCGAGCGTGACCGGGGACAGCTGAAGGAGACTTTGATCAAGGCCGCGCTGGCGGGCACGACGCGCGCGCAGATCGCCCGCTGGAACGAGAAACTTTGTCCCGCGTCTGCTGCGCGCCGGTATGCACTCACAGGGACTCAGGCAGGTTGCAGCACATCGTGCGCGCGGCGACTACCTGGTGCTCATGTCGGCAAGCCCGGACCTGTACGTCCCGGCCATCGCGCTCGCCCTCGGCTTCAATGAAACCATCTGCACGGCTGTACGCTGGGATGGGATGATTCTCAACGGCGAGCTGCTCACGCCGAATCGGCGTGGCGAAGAAAAATTGCAATGTGTGCTGGCGCTGCGCCGGCGCCACACCGACGTCCCGATCCATGCTTACGGCAATAGCGCCTCCGATCTTGCGCACCTCGGCGCGTGCGAGCATCCGTACCTCGTTCATGGAGATCCGCATGCCGTGCGGGAAGCCGCGAGGATTGGAGTTCAGATCGGCTGGCCGCTGGAAAATGAAGCCTCGCGCGGGGCCGCGTCGACACAACCACGGAGCTGATCGTGCACCGGCCCACCGTGATATAACATTAGGTACATTCCGTATCTATTTGATATATAGAAGTTTATATCTGAGCTAATCGCGGGCTGATCGGGCTTCACTGTCTGTGGAAGCCGCCTCGCGCGGTTCCGGTGCTACGCGCTGCGCCCGCGCTGCAAGCATGATCGCAAGCAGCACCAGCACGCCGCCGCCGAGAGTCGCCGCCGGCACGGGCTCGTGAAACAGCAGCCAGCCGAGGATGGACGCCAGGATGGGTTCGCCCAGGAGCGTGACGGCCACGAATTCGGGTTTGAGCTGCCGCAATGAATAGTTATAGCCGCTGTGGCCAATCACCTGCGAGACGACCGCGATGCCCACGAGCGCCCACCACGTGCCCGTGGTGAAGCCGAACATCCGCGTCCCGCTGGACAGGGCCGCGATCCAAAGCCACACGGCAGCGCTCGCATAGACGAGCGCGACGTAGGTACCGAATGCCACCGTGCGTTGGACACGCTGGGCAGTGAGCAGATAGGCGCCCATGCATACGGCACCCAGCAGCGCGAGGAGATCGCCGCGCAACGTTCCGGCGCCGATCGCCACACTCCCGCCTGCAATGATGACCGAGCCGAGGATGCTGAGCCCGATTGCTATGCCCATGAGCCGCGACAGGTGCACCGTGCCCGTCAGGCGGCCGATTACCGCCACCCACACCGGCGCCGTCGAAACCAGCAGCACGCTGTTGCTGATCGAAGTGAATTCGAGAGAACTGATCCAGGTCGCGAAGTGACCGGCGAGCAACGCGCCTGCCGCTACCGTGAGGAGCACCTCCTTGCGCGTGACACCGTGGAATGCACCCCTGCTCCTCGCCAATACCAGGGGAAGAACGATTGCCGTTGCCAGCGTCAGTCGCCAGGCCGCAATCGCGAGTGGCTGAGCGCCGTTCGCCAGGCGCACGAAGATGGCGCCATGAGCGACCGCGATCACCGCGATGCCCAGAACCAGCAGCGGTGAAACGCGGCCGCGCAATCAGGCTGAGGACGAGCGTCTCAGGGCAGGAGCGATGCGCGCACACGAGGACAGGCGTGTGTGCAGATCCAGGAGCAGGCGCTCGGTGGTCGACCAATCCATGCAGGCGTCGGTGACCGAAACCCCATACTTGAGCTGCTTCAGGTCCGCCGGGATCGCCTGGTTACCGGCGTGGAGGTTGCTCTCCAGCATCAGGCCCACGATCGAGCGGTTGCCGTCGAGAATCTGCGCGATGCAGTTCTCGGCGACCAGCGGTTGCAGCGCCGGATCCTTGTTCGAATTGCCGTGACTGCAGTCGACCACGATATTGCCTGGCAACTGGGCGCGCGCGAGTTCCTGCTCACACAGGGCGATGCTCACCGCATCGTAATTGGTGCGCCCTCCACCACCGCGCAGCACCACATGGGCGTGGGCATTGCCGCGCGTATGGAACACAGCCGATTGCCCCTGCTGGGTGATGCCCAGGAAATGATGCGGGTGGCGCACGGAGTGCAGCGCATTGATGGCGACGCTGAGCGTGCCGTCTGTTCCATTCTTGAACCCGACCGGGGTCGAGAGTCCGCTCGCCAGCTCCCGGTGGGTCTGCGACTCAGTGGTGCGCGCGCCGATCGCGGTCCAGCTCACCAGCTCCGAGAGGTATTGCGGCATGATCGGGTCGAGCGCCTCAGTCGCTGCCGGCAGACCTTCCTCTGCGAGGTGCAACAACAGCTCGCGCGCCAGCCGGATGCCTTTTTCGATGTGAAAGGAATCATCCATGTCCGGATCGTTGATCAGGCCCTTCCAGCCGACCGTCGTGCGCGGCTTCTCGAAATACACGCGCATGATCAGCAGCATGGCTGCCCTCCACGCGCCGCGCGAGGCGTGCGAGGCGCTGCGCGTAGTCGCGGGCCGCCACCACGTCGTGAATCGAGCAGGGCCCGACGACCACGAAGAGTCTGGGATCCTTGCGCTCGAGGATGTCGCGGATCACACCCCGCGAGCGGAACACTGTGTCCGAAGCACGTGCGGTCAGTGGCAGCGCACGCTTGATGTCCTCGGGCGTCGGCAGCACCTCGCTCGAGATGACGTTGACGTTGTACAGGCGATCCGGGGTCATCACATCGAGGTCCTGACGGTCCACAGTTCCGGGAACAGGCGCAGGTCGAGCGCTTTTGCAAGATATGAAACGCCGCCGGTGCCGCCCGTGCCGCGCTTGTAGCCGATGATGCGCTCCACCGTCTTCATGTGGCTGAAGCGCCAGTGCTGGAACTTGTAGTCCAGGTCGACCAGCTTTTCGGCGAGCTCGTACAGATCCCAGCTGGTTTGCACGCTGTGGTAGACGCCGAGCCACGCCGCGGCGACCTGCTTGTGCGGCTGGTAGGGCTGGGTGAAGTCCCGATCGATGTGATCGCGCGGGATGTCATAGCCACGCCGGCTCAGCAGGCGCAGGGATTCGTCGTAAAGACTCGGCGTCTCGAGCTGGCGCTGCAGCGCTTCGTAGACCCGTGGATCACGCCGGTGCACTTCGATCATGTCGGCGTGCTTGTTGCCCAAGCATGAATTCGAGCATGCGGTACTGATAGGACTGGAAGCCCGAGGCCCGCCCGAGGTCGTTGCGGAAATTCGAGTAGTCGAAGGGCGTCATCGTCGACAGCACGTCCCAGCTCTGCGTGAGCTGCGTCTGAATGCGCGACACCCGTGACAGCATCTTGAAGGATGGGCCGAGATCATCGCGCCGTATGCAGTCGGTTGCGGCGCCGATCTCGTGCAGGCAGAGCTTGATCCACAGCTCGCTCGCCTGGTGGATGATGATGAACAGCATCTCGTCGTGGTGACTGGAGACGGGTTTCTGCGCGCTCAGCAGCAGGTCGAGGTGCAGGTACTCGCCGTAACTCTGGGACGAGCCCAGGTCCCAGTGGACCTGCTCGTCGCTCAGGTCGACACTTCGCCTTGCCGCCCTTCTCAGTGTTGTCGTTGTCGTCCGGCATGCTCATGCGAGGAGTATAGAGCAGTCCGAGCCGGCCATGGGTGGGGGGTGTGCCAACGGCGGGCTGATCACGCTCACTGACGGTGGTAACGGAACATGCTTCCCCGCAAACATTGCTCGTCCGGGTTGGCACAACCCCCCGACCGCAATGTCCGCCTCATCCTGTGGCGAAGGCTCCTCTCCGCCGTCCGGGCCATAAAAGATCACCCACAACGTGAGGTCCTGGGAAAAGAACTCGAAGCGGTGCACGGCACCGGCGGGCGCGAACAGGAAATCGCCGGGCCCGAACGTCATGCGTTCGTTGCCCACGACATAGGTACCCGAACCTGCCACCACGATGTAGACCTCGTCACGCCGGTGCGGCTGCTGCGGGTCGATGTTCTGCGGCTGGTAGAGCTCGACTTCGAGCTGGCCGCGTTCGAGCAGTACTGCGTAGCGTTCGCCGTTCGGGCCGGGAATCGCCTTACGAGCCTCTTCGAGCGAGATGCGAAATCGTGTCATGTGCCGAACACCCATGCAGGAACGTTTTGCCAGCCGTCCAGGAGCTCGCGATCGAGCGCCCGGTGGTTGGGCTCGAAAGTCGCGACCAGCTGCCAGAAGCGACGTGAATGGTTCATGTGGCGCGTGTGAGAGAGCTCGTGCAGCAGAAGGTAGCGCACCACCTCCGGTCGCTGAAACAGGAGGCAGCAATTCAGGCTCACGGTGCCGCGCACCGAGCAACTCCCCCAGCGCGATCGCTGGCGACGGATCTGCGTGCGCTTGAACTGCATTCCGGTCTGTGCCGCCAGCCGGCCCAGCCACGGAACCAGCACCCGCCTCGCGTGCCCGATGAGCCAGGAGCGCAGGATGCGCTGTAGCTCGGCCACCGAGGAGCAGTCGCCGCTCAGCTCGATCGTGCTGCAATCCACCGTCCTCAGTCGCACCGGCCCACGACCCGGCGTCATCTGCACGCGCCAGTGCTCGCCCGTGGCGGCCACCTCGATCGTGCCGGGGACGCGATCGAGCAGCGCCGGTGCGCGAGCGCTCAACTGGCCGATCTTGCGCTCGATCCAGCCACGATGGCGCCGCACGAACTGTTCAACCGTCCGCCCCCGGGCCCAGCGCGGTACGACGATTTCCACCTGACCGCCGGTGTGCACGCGGATCGACATGTGACGCGCCCGCTCGCTGATCCTCACGCGCCATGCGCCGTCGGCAAGCGAGGGCCAAAGCGACAGCTGCGACGACGCGGCCTCGCGCGCTGCTGGCGGCGACAACGTCATAAGCGGGCCGCAAGGCGGCTTCCCTGGTCGATGGCGCGCTTGGCGTCGAGCTCCACTGCTACGTCAGCCCCACCAATCAGGTGCGGCCGCAGGCCCGCCTGCAACAGCGGCGGCTGAAGCTCACGCAGCGGTTCCTGACCGGCACAGATCACGATCGAGTCCACGGGGAGCGTGCGAGGGCCTTCAGCCGTGCGCAAGTGCAAACCATTATCGTCGATTCGCTCATACGCAACGCCAGCGATCATTTCCACGCCACGGCGCCGCAAGGCCGTGCGGTGAATCCATCCCGTGGTCTTGCCGAGACCTTCGCCCGGCTTGCTTGCCTTTCGCTGCAGCATGACGATCGCCCGCGGACTCTTTTCAACGTGTCCGTGACCGGGCAGAAGACCTCCGCGCGCCCCGAGTGTCGCATCGATCCCCCACTCCGCCATGAACGCTCCTGGATCGATGCTCGGCGAGGGGCCCGCCCCGCCGTGACTGAGGTACTCGGCCACGTCGAAGCCGATACCTCCGGCGCCGACAATGGCCACGGAGCGACCGACCTCACACCCATCGCGAATCACCTCGACATAGGACACGGTCTTGCGGTGATCGATCCCCGCAATGGCCGGTACGCGCGGCACGACACCGGTCGCCAACACGATCTCATCGAATCGACCCGCGATCAGGTCACCGGCCCCGATGCGCCGTCCAAGCTGCAGGTGGGCGCCCAGCAATGCCAACTGCCGCGCGTAGTAGCGCAGCGTCTGGTGAAATTCCTCCTTCCCCGGGATGCGCTTGGCGAGATTGAACTGTCCGCCGATTTCGCGCGCGGCGTCGAACAAGGTAACGATGTGTCCCCTTTGTGCTGCGACCACGGCACATGCAAGGCCGGCGGGTCCTGCGCCTACGATCGCGATCCGCCTCTTCCTGGCCGCCGGCGTGTACTGTAATTCGGTCTCGTGACAGGCGCGCGGGTTGACGAGACAGCTCGCCACCTTACTGACGAACACGTGGTCGAGACAGGCCTGGTTGCACCCGATGCAGGTATTGATCTCATCGGCGCGCCCGGTCGCAGCCTTGCGCACGAAATCAGGATCGGCGAGAAAAGGTCGCGCCATGGACACCATGTCGGCCTGGCGCTGGGCGAGGACCTGTTCGGCCACGGCAGGGTCATTGATGCGATTGGTGGCGACGACGGGAATACGGATCTCGAGCTTGAGCTTCTCGGTGACCCACGCAAAGGCGGCACGAGGCACCATGGTCGCAATCGTCGGGATGCGCGCCTCGTGCCAGCCGATGCCGGTGTTGATCATGGTGGCGCCCGCCTTCTCGACGCCGTGCGCGAGATTCAGCGCCTCTTCGAGCGAGCTGCCATCCTCGATGAGATCGAGCATCGACAGGCGATAGATCAGGATGAAGTCGGGCCCGACAGCCGCGCGTGTGCGCGCGACGATTTCCAGGGCAATGCGGCTGCGATTCTCGAATGAGCCACCCCATTCATCGCTGCGGTGATTCGAGCGCCGCACCAGGAACTGGTTGATGAAGTAGCCCTCCGATCCCATGATCTCGACGCCGTCATAGCCCGCCTCACGCGCGAGCACCGCGCAGCGTACATAGTCGCGGATCTGCCGCTGCACGCCCCGTGCTGACAGGGCACGCGGCTTGAATGGACTGATGGGTGAACGAATCGCCGACGGCGCAACCGCGAGCGGATGATACGCATAGCGTCCGGTGTGCAGGATCTGCATGCAGACGTGGCCACCCTCGCGGTGCACGGCTTCGGCAATCGCGCGATGGCGAGGAATCTCGCTGCGCCAGCTCAGCTTGCCGGCGAACGGCTTGGCCCAACCGACGATGTTCGGCGCGATCCCGCCCGTCACGATCAGTCCCACCTGGCCGCGCGCACGCTCGGCAAAGTACGCCGCGAGTCGTGGGAAATCGCGGGCGCGATCCTCCAGGCCGGTGTGCATCGAGCCCATGAGCACTCGATTGCGCAGCTTCACGAAGCCGAGATCGAGTGGCGCGAGCAGGTTGGGATAGCGGCCGTCCATTGCGACTTGTAATTGCGGCGTGACGATGTCACCCGAAATCATACCAGCGAACGGCACCTGCCCGGATCTCGCCGCATCGGATTCGATCGGGTAGCATCGCTCGCCCCTCTCCGCACCGAAGAACTCTCATGGCGCCGATTCTTGAAGCTCGCGATCTCGTCAAGCACTACGGCACGGTCATCGCCGTCGACGGTGTCTCATTCGGCGTCGAAGCCGGCACCTGCTTCGGGCTGCTCGGTCCGAATGGCGCCGGCAAGACCACGACGGTCGAAATCATGGAAGGCATCCTGCCCGCCACGCGCGGTGAGGTGTTCTACCGTGGCGAGCCTGCGGGAGATCGTTTTCGTGCCGAGGCCGGCATCCAGTTCCAGAAGACGGCCCTGCAGGAATTTCTCACCGTGCGCGAATGCCTGACCTTGTTTCGCAACCTCTATCCGCGCGGGCTGACAGTAGATGAAGCGATCCGGGTCTGCGCGCTCGAGAAACTGGAAGATCGCGACAACCGCAAGCTCTCCGGCGGCCAGCAGCAGCGTCTGCTTCTCGCCATCGCGCTGGTGAACGATCCGGAAGTGCTGTTCCTCGACGAGCCCACCACCGGCCTCGATCCGCAGGCGCGGCATAACTTCTGGGACCTGATTCGCACCGCGAAGGCCGGCAACAAGACCGTGATCCTCACCACGCATTACATGGAAGAGGCCTATTTTCTCTGCGATCGGATTGCGATCATGGATCACGGCCGCATCATCGCCATGGGATCGCCCCTGCAGCTACTGCACGAGCATTTCGAGGACGTGATACTCGAAATGCCACGCGAAGACTTCACCCTCGATCCCGCGGCAGTACCGTTCCAGCTGCTCGATCGCAACGAGCAGATCGAGATCTCGACCTCCAACGTCGATGCAACGCTCAAGTACCTGATGGATGCGGGAGTGGCACTGCGGCATCTGCGCATCCGGCCACGCAATCTCGAAGACCTGTTCCTCGAACTGACCGGGAAGGAACTACGCGCATGATCCAACGAGTGCTAGCGGTGATGCATGCCCGCAACCTGGAATTCCTGCGCGATCGCGCGACGCTGGGGTGGAACGTACTGGTGCCGATCGCACTGGTCGGAGCCCTTGCCCTGATCTTCAGCGGTCCTGAGCGACCCCTTTTCAAGGTTGGCGTATTGCATGCCGGGCCGTCGATCCAGACTTCGATGCATCCCTTTCTCGCCACCCGGTACATCGAATTCTTCACCCCAACCGGCCAGGACGATGCGGTGCGCAAGGTTGCCCGTCACGAGATCGACTTGCTGCTGGACCTGCGCTCCACGCCGCGCTACTGGGTGAACGCGGATTCACCGAAAGGCTACATCGTGGAGAAACTCCTGCTGCAATCCGATCCGGGTCTGCAGCGCGAGTCGGTGACCGGCCAGGCGGTGCGCTACGTTGACTGGCTGCTGCCAGGCATACTCGGGATGAACATGATGTTCAGTTGCCTGTTCGGCGTCGGGTGGGTCGTGGTCCGCTATCGAAAGTCCGGCTTCCTCAAGCGGCTCCAGGCGACACCCCTGCGTGCGATCGAATTCATCTCGGCACAGGTGCTGTCGCGGCTGATCCTCATCATGATCGTCATGGTGTTGGTATTTGCAGCATTGCGCCTGGTGCTGCATTTCCGCATGGAAGGCAGTTACTTGTTGCTGTTCGTGGTGGCGCTGTTTGGCGCCATCGCGCTGATCGCGATTGGCCTGTTCATCGCGGCCCGCTTCACCAGCGAGGAATTGGCGAGTGGCATCATCAATGCCTTCACCTGGCCGATGATGCTGCTCTCGGGCGTCTGGTTCTCGCTGGAAGGCTCGGCTCGCTGGCTGCAGTGGCTGGCGAAAATCTTTCCGCTGACACAAATGCTCGATGCCGGACGCGCGATCATGATTGACGGCGCGGGCCTGGCGCAGGTCGCGCCGCAGCTCCTGTATCTCACCATCACCGCCGTGCTGTTTCTCACCCTCGGCGCGCTCTCTTTCAAGTGGCAGGCCAACTGAACGGAGCTGCCGCCGGCCATTAGCGTCACCCGGCCCCGGACCTGAGGCAGCGTGCGCGCTTCCGGCAGGCTCACGCCTGCGGGTTCATCAGTGGCGGCAGCGGACAGTGAATCGAAGCGCACACCACCCGCAGTAACTCCGACTCTTCGACTGTGAGGCGCTGATCGAGGGCAATTGTCTTCACCAACGCTTCCACCAACTGCTCCTTGCCGGCGGGCGCCAGGCGATCGAGGCATTTCAGTGCGCGATCGAGTGCGGGTGCCCAGCCGGGTACAGGCTGATAGGGCGGGCGAATCTCTGGCAGCAGGTGATGCATGCCAATCTCATATGCACGCCGCGCCTGCGTTGGGTCGGCCGTGCCATGCTCCGCCAGCGTCGAGAATACGGTCTGCAACTCGGCCGTGAGCTGGTCGATCTTCAGGGGCCTGGTTGCGGCGGCGGGCTGCAATTCGTCCTGCAGATAGATTCTCGCCAGGGTGCCTAGCGCGTACTCGAAGATTTCGATCCGTCCGTCAACCCGCACCAGGCGATCGAGACCTTCCACGATGCGCATCCTGCTCTCGCGTGTGAGACGCCTCAGGCTCGGAAACAATGTCTGCAACAGCGGCAGACGTTGAAACGGCTCGAGTCGCGCCGCGGCCGATTCAGCCTGTTCGATCAGGCCGAGCGCACGCTCGCCGAGTCGCTCCTTGACGATCTCCAGTTGCCGGGATCGCACTTCGTTCTTGGGATCGAGCACCAGGGCGAGCAGCATGCCGAGCGCACGCCCGGGCGCCTCGAGATTACTGAGCAGCTCCGGCGGCAGGGTTTGAGCCAACGCCTGTGCGACGCGCACCTGTGGCGTGCCCGGGTTGCCTACGAGCTGCGCGATCGCGTGCGGTCTCGCTGCGACGGAACTGGTGAGCGCGCCGAGTTCGGCATCGAGGGGTGGCAACGACTCGCTCGTCAACAGGTCTCCATTCATCTGGGAGCCAACCTGGGGCCCGGAATCTACGCGGGCAAACTCAGCCTCCTTGAATGATGGATCTAGCGCGCGGATCCGTTCGATGAGGGGCGGATGGGTCGCGAACAGGCGCGCCATGCCCGGCGCGAACAGCATGTGCGCCACCTCGTCGACCCTGACGCTCTGGAGCCTGGAGCCGAGGTCGAGCCCGCCAATCTTGACCAGCGCTCCCTTCAGCCCCTCGGGCTCGCGCGTGAACTGAACTGCCGAGGCATCAGCGAGCCCTTCGCGCTGGCGTGAAACCGCCGCCTGGATGAGTCGGCCGAAGAACACGCCGATGTACCCCAGGATCATCACTGCCACCGCTGCGAGAGCAATCAGAGCGACGCCGCCTCTTGCGATTGCCGGAGCTGCGCGAGCTGAAGCGCAACACGGTGCGGCCGACGAGTGCGATCACCAGCAGGCCGAACAGCAGCCCCATCAGGCGCAGGCTCAGGCGCATGTCGCCATTGAGAATGTGGCTGAACTCATGGGCGATTACGCCCTGCAGCTCGGCGCGATTCAGTCGCTCGAGCGCGCCGCGTGTCACGGCAATCGCCGCGTTCGACGCCGAATGGCCAGCTGCAAATGCATTGATGGCACCTTCGTGCTCGAGCACGTATACCTCGGGCATGGGCACACCGGAAGCGATGGCCATTTCCTCGACTACGTTGTGCAGCCGGCGCCGGAGCGGATCTGCCGTGCCGCGGTCCACGCGGTCGCCACCGAGGGACTTGGCGACGACCCCACCACCGGAGCGCAGCAGCATCGTCTTGTAGAGGCTCGCCAATCCCACTACAACGAGCACGAGAAGCGAAGTGAGCATGACCGTGCCCGGGCGCGCGCCCATCCAGACAGTATCCGGCAAGGCGGGATGCCCGGAGTCGGAAATGGCGATGACGCTCAACACCACGAAGTTGACCGCAGCGACGATGGCGATCACCGCGAGCACGAACAGCACCACCAGCAGGCGTGTCTGGCGGTGCGCGTTGGCCTGGCGCGCGTAGAAGTTCATCCGCTCACACCGGAGGCGGCGGGCACGCCCGGGAGCGCCTAGGTGAAACTGACCTTTGGAGCGGCCCGCTTCTCAGCGCTCTCGATCTCGAGCAGTTGCGCCGGAGCGAAGCCGACATGCGTTGGCGACGAAATTGTTGGGGAACACTTCGCGGGTCGTGTTGTACGACATGACGGCATCGTTGAAGGCCTGCCGCGCGAAGGCAACCTTGTTCTCGGTGGAGGTCAGCTCCTCGGAGAGCTGCATCATGTTCTGGTTGGCCTTCAGATCCGGGTAGGCCTCGGCCACCGCAAAAAGCCGGCCCAGCGCGCCTGCCAGCGTGTTCTCCGCGCCCGCCAGCTGCTGCAGAGCGGCGGGGTCACCGGGACTGGCAGCCGCAGCCTTGAGACCGCTCACCGCCGCATTGCGTGCGCGCACGACCGCTTCGAGCGTTTCGCGCTCGTGCTTGATGTAGCCCTTCGCGGTCTCGACCAGGTTCGGGATCAGGTCGTAGCGGCGCGTGAGCTGCACGTCGATCTGCGCGAACGCGTTCTTGTAGGCATTGCGCGCCGACACCAGGCGGTTGTAGATCCCGACCAGGAATAGCAGCGCGAGCACGATCAGCCCGAGGATGATCCAGCTCATCAAGTTTTTCTCCTCAGTGTCTGGCCCGGAGTTGCAGAAGTATTGCACATCCGGATGGCTCTCTGAGCACCCTTGGTGGGGCGCCGAGCCTGCTACGCGTTGTTGCGGCGGTGCTCTTTGAGGATGCGCACTTGCTGGGTCGGAGTCTCGGCGGTTTCGAGTTTGGAGTTGAGCGCGCGCACCCAGTTGACGATCTGCGCGGCCGGAAGCGGTGCGCTGATGAAATATCCCTGCGCCAGGTCGCAGCCCATCTGGCGGAGCATTTCCCAGCCATCGGCGGTTTCGACGCCTTCTGCGACCACCTTGACGCCCAGGCTGTGCCCCAGCTCGATGGTCGAGCGCACGATGACCTCATCGTCCGTCTGGCGTTTCAGGTCGATGATGAAGGACTTGTCGATCTTGATCTCATCGACCGGCAGCCGCTTGAGCTGGGCGAGCGACGAGTAGCCGGTGCCGAAGTCGTCGATCGAGAAACGCACCCCGTCGTGACGCAGCTCCTCCATGACACGGATTGCGCTCGCGGTCTCGCGCATCACGGCGCTCTCCGTGATCTCGAGCACCATGCGGCTGGCAAGGGGCACCGCCCCGCTGAGCCGCTTGCGCACCAGGTCCGGAAGCTCGGGGTCACCCAGGTCGGCCGCCGACAGATTGACGGACACGTCGATTTCGAAACCATCCTTGTGCCAGGCCTGCATCTGTTCCTGGGCGCACTTCAACACCCAGCTGGTCAGCAGGATGATGCTGCCGGCGCGCTCAGCGAGCGGCACGAATTCTCCCGGTGGAATGGCGCCATGGCGCGGGTGATTCCAGCGTACCAGCGCCTCCAGGCTCCGCACCTGCTTGGTCGCCATGTCGACCTTCGGCTGGTAGTGCAAGGACAACTCGCCGTTCGCGATGGCGCGCCGCAGATCGCCCAGGATCGCCAGCTGCCTGCGGTGGCCCTCCTCCCGCCCGGGCTGGTACACCATTACCGAAGTCGCCGCAGCGCGAGCGTCGCATAGCGCGGAATCCAGTCGCCGCAGCAAGACGTCGGCATCCCTGCCGTGGGCCGGGCACACACACAACGCGACGAATGCATCCAGGCTGATTGGCACATCTTCGCGGATGAGGCCGGAGCGGATCGATTCGAGGATCTGCGCCGCGAGCCGGCGGGCGCTTCCTTCATCAGCCTCCGGGCACCATCACCATGAACTGTGCGGCCTCGCTGCGCGCCACGCGATCGCCCGCGCCCACGCGACCGCTCACACGGCTGGCGATCTCTCGGATCACCTCCTCTCCGAAGGCGTGGCCAAAGGAGGCGTTGATCTGGTCCAGGTCGCGGACCTCGATCGTCAACAGTGCGAGCGATGCGTTCGGCTCCGCGAGCAGCGATGCCAACAGAAACTCTCGAAACAGGGTGCGATTCGGCAGGCCCGTCAGCTCGTCATGCGAAGCCTGGAAGCGGATGTGTTGCTCGCGCTCCGCGATGCGCGACTGCATCGAATTCAGGGTCGAGGCGAGCGCACGAAATTCCTGCGTGCCGCTGAGATCGACCTGCTGGGAATAGTTGCCGCCTTCGATGCGCTGTGCCGCCGCCACCAGCTTGTCAACGGGACGGCTGGCGCTGCGCGCCAGCATCGTTGCGAGCGGGACGGCGAGCAACACGGCCAGGAGCGCCACTGCCAGGATGGTGGCTCGCAGGCTGTCAAAGGGTTTGAGGATCTCCGCGAGCGAGGTCTGCAGTACTACGTAAAGTTGCCCGCCCGCGCCTTCGAGCGGCTCGATCAACAAAACATAGTCATCGCCATCGAGTGAGACCTCTTCGGCGCGCCCGGCCGCGCGCAATCGCTTCTGCACCTCGGCACGCAAGGCCATGCGGAGCGAGGAATCGAGCGATGACACGAGCGTATTCGTGCCGCCGTTGCTGTCGAAGTATGAGACGTCGACCCCGATGAGCGAGCGCATCTCGCTTGCCAGTACTGAGTCGATCCCGAAACCGATGGCTGCCCAGCCAACCGAGACCGGCGCTCGCACCGGTGCGATCACCAGCAGGTAAGGCTTGTTGTTGATGCTTCGATAGATGACGCCGGAATCATGCGCGGCCGCGCCCAACGAGGGCCAGCGCATCGCACTGGCATCGGGCAGTCCGGGAAGTGTCGTCGCGATCACCTGGCCGCTGGGATCGAAGAATGCAGCCAGGTCCGCATCGATACGCGCGGCGCTGTTGTCCAGTGCGGAAAGAATAGTTTCCTGGTCCGCGGACGTGACGGCTTCCTTGAATCCGTAGTCGGACACGAGTACGTGCACCGCGTCGCGCAGCTGTTCGGCCCGCGAGTGCATGATGCTCGCGAGCACGCGCCCACCGGAGCTGAGTTGCTGCTCGGCGCGCGCCTGGGCCTCGCGGTGTGTCTGCACGACCAGCGCAACCATCGTTGCGAGCTGGGTGGTTACCACGATGGCCAGCAGCAGGCCAAGAATGCGGGTGCGAAAGCTCTGCATGTGCGTCGGTGCGGCTCGCGCTCCTGGGAAAACGCTACTCGTTCCGCAATCTAGAGAGGTCGCTCCATCGCAGCCACCGAGCTATTGTCAAACTGGGACACAGGTCAAACTTGCGGCCTGCGCAGCGTGATTCATTGCCGCCACTGGCTTGCGGGAGTGGGCTGCCGATGCTGCGTTTGGGTCACCTGGCGGGCCTGCTGTCAGCGACTGGCATGCTCTCGTTCTGGGCAGCGCCAGCGATGGGAGCGGCATTGGAAATCGGGGTGCTGGACCGTGAAGGCCGGCCCGTGAGCGATGTCGTGATCGTCGCGACTCCACGCCAGGGCGCCGATGGTGCCTCCCCGACAGAGCCAGCACGGCACGCCGTCATGGATCAAGTGGATCGCCAGTTCGTACCGCGCATCCTCGTGGTGCGCACCGGCACGCCAGTCGACTTCCCCAACAGCGATAACGTCGCCCATCAGGTCTATTCATTCTCGCCGGCAAAGCGTTTTCAGCTTTCGCTCTACCGGGGTCATGTGTATCCGCCGCTGATATTCGACCAGGCGGGCCTCGTCGTACTCGGCTGCAACATTCACGACGGCATGCTCGGCTACGTTTATGTCACGCCGTCGCCCTACTTCGGCAAGACCGGCCCGTCCGGAACGCTGCGCCTCGATGGATTGCCAGAGGGCGAATACGAGGTCAGCGCGTGGAGCCCGCGTTTCCACGAGGCCGAGGACGAGATCACGAAAGAAGTGCAGGTTGGCGCGGATCCGCAGTCACCTCTCACATTGCGCCTGACGAGATCGCTCTCGCCCGAGTTGCGCCCCAGGCCGGCCAAGGCAAATCACCATGCGTACTGAGGGACGCGGTTTCCTGGACCCACGTACCGCACTCATCGCTGCAGTCCTCGCGTATCCGGCCACCGCCCTGGGCGCGGATTGGTCGGGACATCAGCTCGATATCCAGATCGACGTCCGCTACGTAGACACAGACGTCGAGCGCTCATTTACTCACGGTGGCCTGGGGCTTGCCCGGTTCGACGAAGACCACGGCGAGTTGCAGTTCGGACGCTTCTTCCTGGAATACCGCGGTTCGCTGACGGAGACGATCGACGCGCATCTGACCATCGACAGCTACGCAGACCATGACAAGAATCCGGTGGACCTCACTGAAGCGTTTCTCGAGTGGCGCCCGGTCCCTTCATCCGCGTGGCGCTGGCGGACGAAACTCGGTGCTTTCTATCCACCGATCTCACTGGAGAATCGCGACGCCGGTTGGCAGAGCACGTACTCACTCAGTCCGGCCGCGATCAATACCTGGGTCGGAGAGGAACTGCGAATCGTCGGCGCCGAAGCCGAGCTCACCTGGCTCGGCTCGCGGACCGGCACGGGCGTCGACCTCAGCCTGGTCGGTTCGCTATACGGCTGGAACGATCCGCTGGGTGTGCAAATCTTTGAGCGCGGTTGGGCGATCCACGATCGCCAGACGGCACTGTTCGGCGGGCTCCCCAAGATCTTCGACGGCAGCACCGCGAGGCACCAGGTCGAGTTCTTCCATGAAATCGACGATCGCCCGGGATACTACCTGGGCGTCGAGGCCAGCTGGCCTGAGCGCCTCGAGCTCCGGGTGCTTCACTACGACAACCGCGGTGATCCGGCAGCCAGCAATGGATTCGAGAACGCCTGGCTCACGCGTTTCGACAGCGCGGGGTTGCGCTTCGAGTGGCGCCCGGATTGGACCTTCGCGGCCCAATGGATGGACGGCGACACGGCGGTAGGACCGAGCAGCGACGGCCTGGGCCTGATCCGGCTGGCCTACGAATCATATTTCGTGCTGGTGAGCGGTGCATTTGGCCCGCACCGCCTCACCGCTCGCTATGACAACCTGTCGACCCATACGTTGCGCGGCGCGCTCTATTTCAACGGATTCCAGGATGCCGACGGCTGGACGCTCGACTACAGCTTCGACTTCGGCAAGCACTGGCAGCTGTGGCTCGAGGCGCTGCAGGTCAAGGGAGAACTCGAACAGCGCGCGCTGATGGGCCTTGATGCAGCCTTTCGTGAGCGCACAGTGCAGTGCGCGTTTCGCTTCAGTTACTAGCGGGGTTCAGGATTTCGGCGTGATGACACGCCGCAGTTCCACCCGGGCAGCGGCAAAATCCGGTGCAATGATGAGCGCGCGTTCCAGTGCACTGCGCGCACCCAGCACGTCTCCGCCCTCGTCCAGGCATTTACCTACGTAGAGATAGGCATCCGCCGCTCCCCATCCCGGGAGCTGTGTCTCTTGCGAGGAAGCATCGAAGAGCTGCGCGGCCTTCTCGAACTTCGAACAGGCGCGCTTGCGATCTCCACCCGAGGATCGCGGTCGCTCGTAGTCATTCAGCGCATCGAGCAGCGCTACGCGCGGGTTCTTGGGCGCAAGCTGCAATGCCTTGTCCAGGCGTGAGCCTCCCAACGGCCGGTCAACGACGACCTTCCAGGCTTTGAGCTCCGCGAGGTTCGCATAACATGCCGATTGCAGCGCGTACGCCTCAGCGAATTGCTTGTCGACATCAATCGCCTTGCCCAGTGCATCGACGCAAGCCGAGAAGGCGTCCGGCGCCTTCGCGTCGCCCTTTGCCTGGAGCACTTGCCCGAGCCGATACTGCGCGTGGCCGCGCTGATAGTGGGCGAGCGCACTGCTGCTGCCCTTCGCCAGGGAATTCTGGGTCGCGCCGACCAGGTTGCGTAGTGCATTGGCGTCGGCCGTGAAATATGCATACTCGATGCGTCCCTCGAGATCCGCAGGGTCCATTTCCTGGGCCTGCACCGTGCCGGTCGCCATCAGGATCAGGAACATCAGGTCGGATTTGCGCATCTGCTTGTGACTCGGCTGCTCACGCGTGCTTCGCGGAAACTCAAGGGCTCACTTGCCGGGCGGGGCAAGATAGCATGCAATCCCGCCTCTGCTGTCAGGCGCTCTCAGATCGATTCGTAAGATGCCCGAAGCACTCATCGACATTGGAATCAATCTCGCGCACGACAGCTACGACGTGGATCGCAATCAGGTGCTCGAACGGGCGCGTGCGGCCGGCGTGACACACATGATCGTGACCGGTTCGAGCATTACGAGCACCCAACGCGCCATTGAGCTGGTGCGCGAGTTTCCGAACGTGCTGCGGGCCACTGCCGGCGTGCATCCACACCACGCAAGCGAATTCACCGCTGAGCAGCGCACGCAGTTGCGAGACCTGCTGCAAGCGGCTGAAGTGTGTGCAGCCGGCGAGTGTGGCCTGGACTACTTCCGTGACTATTCACCGCGAACCGAGCAGCGACGGGCATTTGCCGATCAGCTCGAGTTGGCGTCGCAGGCGCGCCGGCCAGTGTTCCTTCACCAGCGCGATGCGCACCAGGACTTCGTGGCCATCCTGCGCGAGCAGCTGGCACAGCTTCCGGCCGCGGTCGCTCATTGTTTCACCGGGACACGCGCCGAACTCGACGAGTACCTTTCGCTCGGCCTGTACATCGGCGTCACCGGCTGGATCAACGATGAGCGTCGCGGCCGCGAGCTCAAGGAACTCGTGGCACAGATCCCGGCCGAACGGCTGATGCTCGAAACCGATGGGCCGTACTTGCTCCCGCGCGACCTCGAGCCCAAGCCCGCCACCCGGCGCAATGAGCCGATGTATCTGCCGCACATCCTGACGACAGTTGCAGCGTTGCGGGACGAGTCTCGCGATGAGCTTGCGCGCCAGACCACCGCGAACGCGCGAGCTTTCTTTGGCTGGCCCGGCGACTGAACAATCCATCATCTTAGATATAGCTTGTAAAGCATTGATATAACATGTCAATAAAGCTTAACCAGAGCACGCTCAAAGAGTCGGTCGAAGAGCAGTGGCAAGGGTCCATCGTGCCGCAGCTCTGCGACTACGTACGCATCCCGAACAAGTCCCCGCTATTCGACCCGGATTGGGAACAGCACGGTCACATGGAGGCGGCGATTCAGCTGATGGCACGCTGGTGCCGCGCGCAGCCACTCGCGGGAATGGCAGTTGAAATCCGGCGCATCCCTGGTCGCACTCCCCTGCTGTTCATCGACATTCCCGGGCAGGTTGACGATTGCGTGCTGCTCTACGGCCATCTCGACAAGCAACCGGAGTTCACCGGCTGGCATCCAGGACTCGGTCCGTGGGAGCCGGTGATCCGCGACGGAAAACTCTACGGGCGCGGGGGCGCGGACGATGGCTACGCCGTATTCGCATCCCTGGCCGCGATCGCCGCGCTCGATGCGCAGCGGATACCCCGCGCGCGCTGCGTCGTTCTCATCGAAGCCAGCGAAGAGAGCGGCAGCGCCGACCTGCCGTTCCATGTCGATGCGCTCGCCTCACGCCTTGGCACGCCGAGCCTGGTCGTGTGTCTCGATGCAGAGTGCGGCAACTACGAGCAGCTGTGGTGCACGACTTCACTGCGTGGGAACCTGCTGGGGACCCTGCAGGTGCGGGTCCTCGAAGAAGGTGTGCATTCCGGCATGGGCAGTGGCATTGCGCCCTCCTGCATCCGCGTGCTGCGCCAGCTCCTGTCGCGCATCGAGGATGAAGTCACCGGCGACCTGCTGATCGAACCCATGTACGTGCCGATCCCGGTTGAGCGCCGCAGGCAAATCGCTGTCGCCGCGGCGGTGCTGGGCGATGAGGTCGCGGCGCGCCTGCCGTTCGTCGCCGGTGCCCGCCCGCTCTCCACCGATCCGGTGGAGCTTCTGATCAACACGACGTGGAAACCGAGCCTGACCATTACCGGCGTCGACGGTCTGCCCGCGCTGCAGAACGCCGGCAACGTGCTCGTGCCGCAGGTCAGCGTGAAACTGTCCTTGCGGCTGCCGCCTACGTGCGACCCGGCCCCGGTCACGAAGCTCCTCACTGCCACCCTGCAGGCCGATCCGCCCTATGGCGCAAGCGTGAGCTTTGCTTCGGAATCGGCGATGGGCGGTTGGGATGCCCCGGCGTTCGAGCCGTGGCTGGAACAATCAGTGATGCGCGCCTCGCGCGATTTCTTCGGCAGGGACGCGGTACATCTGGGCTCCGGCGGCAGCATTCCGTTCATGGGCATGCTCGGCGAGCGTTTCCCGAAGACGCAGTTCTTGGTCACCGGCGTGCTCGGACCGCACGCCAACGCGCACGGCCCCAACGAGTTTCTGCACATCGAAACGGGGATGAAGGTGACTCAATGCGTCGCGCAGGTGTTGGCGGATCACGCTGCACGATAGAGCCTGCAGACCGTCACACGGGCAAGCTGAGTTCCACCTGCAGGCCCTCACTCCCCGGGGCATTTTGCGCCCGCGTCGCGCCGCCGTGCGCGGCAAACACACGTGCGGTGATTGCCAGACCGATGCCGTCACCGCCGCTTTCACGGCTGCGAGATTCCGCAACCCTGAAGAAGGGCTCGAAAATGCGTTGCAGGTCCGCTTCCGGAACACCCGGTCCGTGATCGCGGACCACGAGGCGCACTTCGCCGGGAGCGCTTTGCAGCCTGATATCGACGGCACTCCCGGGCGGGCTGTAGCGCAGCGCGTTGCGCACCACGTTCTCGATCGCACTCGCGAGCAATTCGGCATCGGCACGAACCGTGACCGCCTGCTCCGGCGGATCCCACTGAACACGCACGTCCGCGCCCTTGTCCTTCGAAGCTCGCGTCACGCGCCACCTGGTCGACCAGCCCCACGAGATCGACCGTTTCGCGCGTCAGCGCAGCGGCGCCCGCATCCAGGCGTGACAGCTTGAGCACCTGGTCGATGAGTGCATCGAGCCGCGCCGCTTCGGACTCGATCCGCTGCAGGGTCTGAGCGACATCTCCGCCAGGTTGACGGCCGAGTGCCACCGCGACCTGCATGCGCGCCAGAGGTGAGCGCAGCTCGTGCGAGACGTCCCGCAACAGCCGCTCACGCCCGAGCAGCAATTCGCGCAGGCGGCGCGCCATCTCCTCGAAGTCACGCGCCAGGACACCCAGCTCGTCGCGCCGCTTGGCAACCTGCGGCAGGCGGATATCGAGATCACCGCCCGCCAGTGCACGCGTTGCAGATGTCAGCGCTCGAACCGGTCGGGTGACCGAACGCGCCAGCCACCAGCTGATCAGGGCCGTGACCAGGATCGCCAACAGGAGGATCGCGCCGCGCGCCTGCGGTACTTCGAGCGTGCCGAAAAATTCCGGACGGCGCGGCATCAGCGCGAGCCGGTACACCGTTCCATCGCCCGCGATGATCAATGGCAGCGGTTGTGGCGGCCGGTAGCGGGCGGAACGCTCCGGTGGCGGTGGCCGCTCATGGCCGGGCTCGAGCGCATCGTGAGCCAGACGTCGCGCCAGAAAATGCGGCACGGGACGACCGAGGAGCTCCGTCGCCCGTGGGACCGACCACCAGGAGCCGCGTATCCAGGTTACGGCGCTCGAGGCCCGTCAGCCAGCGCTTGAGTCCTGCTTCACCGCCGGATTGCAACGCGGCCGCGGCTTGCTCTGCGAGCACTGCCGGGTCTCGCTGCGGTCCCTCGGTGCGCTCCGCAAGTACGTAGAGCGTTACGCCGATCGCACCGGCAACGATCAATACCATCGCCACCCAGAACGAAGCGAAGATGCGCGCCAGCAGGCTGGTCACTCGCTTTCCGCACCCGGGGCGGTCAGCATGTAGCCGGCGCCGCGAATCCCGCGTATTTCCGGATCGCCCACGCCAGTCAGCGCCAGCTTGCGGCGCAGATTGCTCACGTGCGTGTCGATGCTGCGATCGTAGAGCTCGAGCTTGCGGCTGAGCGCCGATTCGGTGAGCTGCTCGCGTGAGATCACCTTGCCCGCATGGCGCATGAGCTGTTCGAGCACCCGCATTTCGGCTCCGGTGAGCACCACGACCGCGCCCCTGACCTCCGTTCGATGCCGCGATGGATCGACCGTGATCGGGCCGAGTTGAATAGGTGCACCAGCCGGGCTTCCCGGTTCCCGAACGCGGCGCAGGATGGCCCGCAAGCGGGCCGCGAGCTCGCGCGGATTGAACGGTTTGGGCAGGTAGTCGTCCGCGCCCAGCTCGAGTCCCAGGATTCGATCGACGTCATCGCCGCGAGCCGTCAGCATCAATACCGGCGGCGCCTGGCCGCGACGGCGCAACTCCTGCAGAACTTCGAGACCATTGCGGCCTGGCAGCATGATGTCGAGTACGATCAGATCGATGTTGGAGGTGGCGAGGCGCTCGAGTACCCCCGTGCCTTCATGCACGGCTTCGACCTGGAAGCCCTCCCCGCCGAGGTACTGCGCCAGCATCGCCGTCAGCTCACGATCGTCGTCGACCAGCAGCACGCG
The DNA here is from genome assembly GCA_963696675.1 of uncultured Gammaproteobacteria bacterium. Lineage (GTDB taxonomy): Bacteria > Pseudomonadota > Gammaproteobacteria > Steroidobacterales > Steroidobacteraceae > DATBVX01. The sequence continues at coordinate 57,915 of CAVOLM010000046.1, forward strand.
CGTTGTAGCTGAAGCTGTGTTCATGCACTCGATGGTGCGGGCAAGGCCGCGGTTTGTCACCGCCACCGGCGACCCTTGACCAATCTTTGCAGGGTCTTTGCGGGTCCTAATCCCCCATCACGCCAGGGCCACCGTAAGCTCTGCGCATCAAGGCTCCTGCGGTGGGAGCCAGCGTGGAAGGAGATGACCGTGTTCGAAAGAGTTAAGCGTTTCACGACTGCATTGCTGGCGGTCGTAGTGCTCGGAGGTGCCACCATCGCGGGCGCTGGCGAGCAGCAACATGAGAGTGGATGGTCCGGGCACGAGCACGGCCCGGGGCCCGATGCAATGTTCGGCGCGGGCTTCTTCGGTGGCGACATCGCGCGCATGGGTGATCAGCTCGGCCTGAGCGCCGAACAGCGTCAGTCCATCAAGGGGATTTTCGACGCCGCCCGTCCGCAGATGCAGGCCATGCGGGAAAGCATGCGCAACCAGGTCGACAAGCTGCGTGGCACGCAGCCCGACGATCCGAACTACGCTACGGTGGTAGCACAGGTCAGCCAGTCAGCCGCCGAGCTGGCATCGAAAATGGTAACCGACGGCAGCCAACTGCGTTCCCAGGTGTATGGGTTGCTCACCAAGGAGCAGAAGGCGAAGCTCCCGCAGATCGAGGCGCAGATGAGAGAGCAGGCCCGTCAGCATTACCAGCGCCACCGGCCGCCTGCTTCGGCACCTTCTTCCGGCGATTCCTCAACGCCGTCGACCTGATTTCGCCCGCGCCTCACCGACGGGCCAGATCGCTGGGAGTCAGGTTGGTCTTGACTGACTCCCAGCCGGGTCTGAAATGCGCGACCACGCTCTGCATCGAGCCCTTGTCGACTGGCGCGTACTCCAGTTTCAGTGAATCGAGCATCAGGACCGACTTCGGGCGGCCCTTCGGAAAGCGCGCACGCGAGGTGAAGAGCACGCGCCCTTCGACCGGGGTGTCGCCGGCAAACTGCCTCACGGCCGCGACCCGATCGAGGAGCGGCCCCTGCGGATTGGCGAACGAGTAGCGCCGCCGGCGCGTCATGACGGCCCAGTCATTCATCTGGTCGCCGCCAAAGACCAGTCCTGGTACTTCACGCAGATCGAGGACCAGGATCCCCCGCTGCGTGAGCAGCAGGAAGTCGATGTGCAACCGTCCATCCATTCCGTCTGGAATGAGGACATCGTGCACGATGTCGTAGGAGGCATCCTTGAGCGCCGCGCGCAGCGCTCGCAGTTCGGTCATGCGGCGCAGCCGGCCATAACTCCAGATCGCCAATGCAGCCAGAACCAGTGCGCCGAGAGCCCAGGCAACGATGCGCGGATCCAGACGTTCGAGTGTGTCGATCATCGTTCGAGGAGTTCTGCTTTGAGAGTGGTGAATTCGGCATCGATCCGGTGACCTGTTGCGGCAACGACAGCAGCGCCGCGAGTGCCGGTGGGATGGCGACCTCGCCTCCGATCAGGGGTTCGACGATCTCGCTGAACTTTGCCGGGTGAGCGGTCGCCACCAGGACCCAGTGGTGTCCGCGTCGCAATTCGACCGGCAGCTGCATGTACGCCTCTGCTGCCACGGCCGTGTGCGGGCACCATACGCGACCGTAACCGGAATAGTCCGCCCGGATGCGCGCCCGGATTTCATCGTCGCCGATGGATACCGCGGCCAGGCGACTACCCCACGTCTCGGGATCGGGCATCAGCGTACCCAGGCGTTCGGCATTGCTTGGATCACCGACGTCCATGGCGGTGGCGAGCGTCACGACGCTCGGGCGGGG
>CAVOLM010000047.1:0-20971 GCA_963696675.1 uncultured Gammaproteobacteria bacterium
TAAACTTGTTGAGCGAACAATGCGTTAGATTCACCGGCACAACTGTGCCCCTGCCATGCGCGAAGCAGCCTTCACACCCGCCATGAACGTGTCGATCAAGACTCCCGAAGATCAGGATCGTATGCGCGTGGCCGGTCGCCTCGCCGCAGAGGTGCTCGACATGATCGGCGAGCACATCGTGCCGGGCGTGACGACTGAAGAGCTCGACCGGCTGTGCCACGACTACATCGTGAATCACCAGCAGGCCATCCCGGCGAACCTGCACTACAAGGGGTATCCGAAGACGATCTGTGCGTCAGTGAATCACGTCGTCTGTCATGGCATCCCGGGTGAGCGGGTCCTCAAGAGCGGGGATATCGTCAATATCGATGTCACCGTCATCAAGGAAGGCTTTCACGGTGACACGAGCCGCATGTACTTCGTCGGCAAGCCCGCCGTGCAGGCGCAGCGCCTGACAGAGAGTTGCTTCGAGGCCATGTGGCGCGGCATCGAGCAGGTGCGCCCGGGGGCCCACCTTGGTGATATCGGACACGCCATCCAGGTTCTCGCCGAGTCGCGCAACTTCTCGGTGGTGCGGGAGTACTGCGGTCACGGCATCGGGCGGATCTACCATGAGGACCCGCAGGTCCTGCACCTTACGGCGAGCCCGGCACCGGCCTCGAATTGAAGACTGGCATGACCTTCACGATCGAGCCGATGATCAACGCCGGGCGCCGGCACGTGCGCCTGCTTCCGGACGGCTGGACCGTGGTCACCAAGGACCATTCGCTCTCGGCGCAGTGGGAACACACGATCCTGGTGACGCCCACGGGCCACGAGGTGCTCACCCTCGGCAGTCGCGATCGCAACGGCTGACCACGCGTCGATGATCACAGTCCCCGGGACCGACGATTACGAAGACAACGAGGCGATCAGTGCAGGGCCGCCGGCAGTCTGGCGACACCTGAAATCTCTCAACGAATCACTCGATGCCGGCGGCAACTCGGTCGCGGCGTTCCGGGCTGCCCTGGAAGGCGGTGATGCGGAACTGCGCGAACGTTTCGGGCGTGATGAGCCCATCGAAGAGCTGGTCCGTGATCGCGCGCGCCTCGTCGATGGGCTTCTGGTGCGCGCCTGGTCGATGCATGCAGGTGAGCGCACACATGAGCTCGCGCTGATCGCTGTCGGGGGCTATGGCCGCGGCGAGCTGCATCCGTGTTCCGACATCGACGTCTGCGTGCTGCTGCCGAAGGGGGAACCCTCCGCATGGGAACGGAGCCTCGAACGTTTCCTGACCTTCCTGTGGGACATCGGTCTCGAGGTCGGTCACAGCGTTCGTACCATCGATGACTGTCAGCGCGAGAGCCTCGCGGACATCAGTGTAGCGACGACCCTGCTCGAGGCACGGCGGCTCGCCGGCCCCGAGCCGCTGTTCGCCGCCATGAAACACGCGCTCGCGCCCGATCGCCTCTGGCCCGGGAAAGATTTCTTCGAGGAAAAGGTGAAGGAACAGGTCGCGCGACATCATCGCTTTTACGACACCGCCTACAACCTCGAGCCGAACGTCAAGTCCAGCCCGGGCGGTTTGCGCGATATCCAGACCATCGGCTGGGTTGCGAAGCGGCATTTCGGCACCGACACGCTCGATGGTCTGGTGGCGCATGGCTTTCTGACCCGCAACGAGTTGCGCAAGCTCAAGACCGCCCAGGCGTTCCTGTGGAAGGTCCGGTTCGCCCTGCACATGCTCACCGGGCGGCGCGAAGATCGGCTGCTGTTCGATCACCAGATCCGGCTTGCGAAGCTCTTCGGCTACGAGGACGCGACTTACACGCTCGCCGTCGAGCAGTTCATGCAGCGCTATTACCGCACTGTAATGGACGTCAGCCTGCTGAACGAGATGCTGCTGCAGCTGTTTCGCGAGGCGATCCTCACGCCGAGCGGGGAGCCGGTGCCGCTCAATGCGCGTTTCCAGACGCGCAATGATTACCTGGAGGTCACCGCAGATGACGTGTTCGCGCGCAATCCATCGGCGTTGCTGGAGCTCTTCGGCCTGATCCAGCAGAACCCGCACATTCGCGGTGTGCGCGCGGCGACGATCCGCCTCGTCGGCCGGAGCCTGTGGCTCATCGATGAGGAGTTCCGCCAGAACCCGCGCCATCATCGGCTGTTTCTCGACATGCTGCGCGCCCCGATCGGCGTAACACACGCGCTGCGGCGCATGAATCTCTACGGCGTGCTCGGGCGGTACATTCCGGCATTTGGCCGCATCGTCGGCCGCATGCAGTACGACCTGTTCCACGCGTATACGGTGGATGCGCACACGCTGTTCGTGGTGAGCAACCTGCGCCGCCTGGCGATACCCAAGTACGACCAGGAATTTCCGGCGCTGAGCTCGATCGCGCAGTCGCTCCCGAAGCTCGAGGTCGCCTATCTCGCCGCGCTGTTTCACGACATCGCCAAGGGCCGCGGCGGCGATCATTCCGAGCTCGGCGCGGTGGATGCGGAAGCATTCTGTCTCGAACAGGGTTTGAGTCGCTACGACGCAAGGCTCGTGGCATGGCTGGTGCGCCATCACCTCCTGCTGTCGGTGACCGCGCAAAAGAAAGACATCGCCGACCCGGAGGTGATTCGCGAGTTCGCGCGCGTGGTCGGCGATCAGACCCACCTCGACTACCTCTACGTGCTCACCGTCGCTGATGTGCGCGGCACGAACCCCAAGCTCTGGAATACGTGGAAGGCCTCGCTGTTCGAGGAATTCTACGAGCGCACCAAGCGCGCGCTGCGACGGGGCCTGGAAAGCCCGATCGACCAGGAGGAACTGGTGCGCGAGACGCAGGCGGGTGCACGGACCTTGCTCGCGCAACGCGGCGCCGACCCTCATGCGGTGGAACGCGTCTGGCAGTCCTGCACTGACATGTATTTCCTGCGTCACACGCCCGAGGAAATCGCCTGGCACACCGCCCTGCTCGCAGCACGCGAGCCCCAGGATGAATCTCCGCTGGTGGCGGTCAATCCGATGATCGAACGTGGCGGCACGCCGATCTTCGCGTACACGCCGCGCCGCCAGCACAGTTTCGCGCGTACCACTGCGGTACTCGATCAGATGGGCCTGAACATCGTCAACGCACGCGTCACGCCGACCGCCGACGGCTTCAGCATCGAGACCTACCTGGTGCTCGAAGATAACGGCCGCACGATCTCCGACCCCTCGCGCATTCATGAAATCGAACGCGCGCTGCTGCGCAGTCTCCATCAACCCCTGCATTCGCCGCCCACCGTCACGCGGCGAGCGCCGCGCCAGGTGCGCATGTTTGCAACGCCGACGCAGGTCGTGCTGACCCGGGACGAGCGCAACAATCGCACCATCCTCGAGCTGATCGCCGGCGATCGGCCGGGCCTTCTGTCGGAAGTCGGCAAGGTTTTCATGAGTGAGCGGGTCGAGATCCACGGTGCGCGGATCATGACGGTCGGCGAGCGTGCCGAGGACGTCTTCTACGTCAGCCACGAAGATGGTCGGCCGCTCACCGAGGAAGCCGGATTGCGCCTGCAGCAGAAACTGGTGGAGACGCTGGACCGGCGCGAATGAACCCGCGTCTCGCGTCGCTCCATCCGTATCCCTTCGAGCGCCTGCGACGGCTGATTGCCGGCATTGAGCCGCCCGCGGATCTCGCCCCGATCGCGCTGTGGATCGGCGAGCCGCGACATGCGCCGCCGCAGTTCCTGATCGACGCGCTGACGGCGGCGCTCGGCACCCTCGGTCAGTATCCCGCCGCGACTCGGGTTGCCAGAGCTGCGCGAAGCGGCGGCTCAATGGCTGGAGCGTCGTTTCGTGCTACCTGCAGGCTGCGTCGATCCGCAGACGATGCTGCTCCCGGTGAGCGGCACACGCGAAGCGCTCTTCAGTTTCGTGCAGGCCAGCGTCGATCCGGCGCAGCGTCCGCTGGTGCTCATGCCGAACCCCTTCTATCAGATCTACGAAGGCGCGGCGCTGCTCGCCGGCGCCGAACCCTATTACCTCGACACCCTGCCCGAGAACCGCTTTCTGCCCGACCTGCAGGCGGTGCCGGCCGCGGTGTGGGAACGCTGCCAGTTGCTCTTCCTGTGCTCGCCCGGCAATCCAACCGGCGCGGTGATGAGCCAGGAGTATCTCAACGACGCGCTCGCGATCGCCGATCGTTATGGTTTCATCATCGCGGCGGACGAGTGCTACGCGGACGTCTACCTCGATGAGACCTCGCCGCCCCCGAGCCTGTTACAGGCGGCGCTGGCAGCCGGGCGGTCGCGCTTCGAGCGTTGCGTGGCATTTCACAGCCTGTCCAAGCGCTCGAGCGTCCCGGGATTGCGTTCGGGATTCGTGGTCGGCGATCCGCAGATCATGCAACAGTATCACCTGTACCGGACGTATCACGGCGCAGCCGTTGGCACGCACGTGCAGGTGGCGAGCGCAGCCGCGTGGCGCGACGATGCACATGCAGCTGCGAATCGCGCCCTGTATCGCGAGAAGTTTGCCGAAGTCATGCCGATACTGGAGCCTGTCGTCGACGTCAAGCGGCCCGATGCCGCCTTCTACCTGTGGGCGGACACTGGCGAGGACGATGAGGCCTTCGTGCGCGAACTCTATGCGCGCAAGAACGTGTTGGTGCTACCCGGCAGCTACATGGGACGCGAGGGTGTGCGCGGCAATCCGGGGCGTGGCAGGGTCCGTATCTCCATGGTCGCCAGTGCGGCCGATTGCGTGTCGGCGGCGCGCCGGATTCGTGACTTGGTGGAGCAACGCTGATGGCGGATTCTTCCTCTCTGCAGGCCATAATCGATTCCGCGTTCGAGCAGCGCGCTTCTCTCGGTCCCGCCTCGGCGCCCTCCTCGCTGCGCGTCGCTCTTGATGAGGCGCTGGAACTCCTCGACCGCGGAGCTGTGCGTGTCGCGGAGAAGCAGGCCGGTCGCTGGGTCGTCAACCAATGGCTCAAGAGAGCTGTCCTGCTCCATTTTCGGGTGCACGACAATCAGGTGCTCGATGCGGGTTACACGCGTTTCTACGACAAGGTGCCGCTGAAGTTCGCGGCGCATGACGAGGCGGCCTTTCGCGCTTCAGGCGCACGAGTGGTCCCGAACGCCATCGTGCGCAAGGGAGCCTTCATTGCGCCGAACGTGGTGCTGATGCCGAGCTACGTCAACGTTGGGGCATACGTCGACAGCGGCACGATGGTGGACACCTGGGCCACGGTCGGCTCGTGCGCGCAGATCGGCCGCAACGTGCATCTCTCCGGAGGCGTCGGCATCGGCGGCGTGCTCGAACCGGTGCAGGCCGCGCCGACCATCATCGAGGACAACTGCTTCATCGGCGCGCGCTCGGAGATCGTTGAGGGTGTGATCGTCGGCGAAGGCGCGGTGATCTCGATGGGCGTATTCATCGGCCAGAGCACGCGCATCTTCGATCGCGCTACCGGAACTGTGTCGTACGGTGAGGTTCCGCCCGGCGCGGTCGTCGTGCCGGGCAGCCTGCCTTCAGCCGATGGCCGCTACAGCCTCAATTGTGCCGTGATCGTCAAGCGCGTTGACGCACGTACGCGCGAGAAGACCTCGATCAACGAACTGCTGCGCGAAGCAGACTAGGTCGTTGGCGGTTGAGCGGGCTGGCTACTCTTGCCCTGGGCCCGTTCTTCCTTGACTTACATCAACGGTGCGCCAGTGTGCAGCGCGAACGCGCGCGCCTGTCGATCGCAGTATGTCTGGTTCGTGTCGGCCGAGGGCAAGAGTAGCCAGCCAGCCCGCTCAACCGCTCGCTCGGATTGCGCTAGGACTGCGCGGACTTCCTCGCACCTTCGGCGATGAGGACGGCCGTATCCTCATGACGCACGTCTCTGCCTTCGACGAGATACAGCACGTACCGGGCGATGTTCTTGGCGTGATCACCGACGCGCTCGAGAGACTTGAGCACTGTGACTGCGTCCAGCATTGCCGGCAGCCGGCGCGGATCTTCCATGACCTGGGTTAGAAGCCGGCGCAGCGCCGCCTGAAATTCCGCGTCGAGCTCCTGGTCGCGGCGCACGATCTCAACTCCGGCCACCGCGTCCATGCGATCGAATGCATCGAGCGCATCGCGCAGCATCGTCGAGCGCGAATCGGCCCATGTGCCGCGCATCGCGCACGAGCTGCGGGCTCGGCCGCGTGCTGCGCTTGCCGTCGCCACGCACCACCGCATGAGCGATCTTCTTGGCCTCGTCGCCGATGCGCTCCAGGTCCGACACCGCGCGTGCAATCGAGATGATGGCACGCAGATCACTGCCCATCGGCTGGCGCCGCGCGATGAGCGCGACGCTGTCCTCGTCGATGCGCACATCGTAGGCATTGACCTCCTCTTCGCGCGTGAGCACGCTGTGCGCCAGCGCCTCATCGCCGTTGACGAGGGCATTGACGGCGCGCTGCACCTGGTCGAGCACCAGCCCGCCCATCTCCAGCAGGCGCGAGTCGCAGGCCTGCGAGATCGACGTCGTAGCCTTTTACCGTGTGGCCTTCGGTGATTTCGCTCATGGCGACCGCTCGCTCTAGCCGAATCGGCCGGTGATGTAGTCTTCCGTGAGCTTGTGTCGCGGGTTCGTGAAGATCCGATCGGTGTCGCCGACCTCGATGAGATCGCCCAGGTGAAAGTAGGCCGTGCGCTGCGAGACGCGCGCCGCCTGCTGCATCGAGTGGGTCACGATGCCGATCGCGTAGCTCTGCGCGCAGCTCGTCGATGAGGTCCTCGATGCGCGCGGTCGCGATCGGATCGAGCGCCGAGCAGGGCTCGTCCATCAGGATCACCTCCGGGTTCACCGCGATGGTGCGCGCGATGCACAGGCGCTGCTGCTGGCCGCCGGACAGGCCCGTGCCCGGGCTGAGTGAGGCGATCCTTGACCTCTTCCCACAGGCCGGCGCGCTGCAGACTGGTCTGCACGATCTCGTCGAGCTCGGCGCGGTCCGCGGCGAGCCCGTGGATGCGCGGACCGTAGGCGACGTTTTCGTAGATCGACTTCGGGAACGGATTCGGCTTCTGGAACACCATGCCGACGCGGGCGCGCAGCTGCACGACGTCCTGGCGCCTGTCGTAGATGTCCTGCCCGTCGAGCGTGATCGTGCCGGTCACGCGCGCCGATTCGATCGTGTCGTTCATGCGATTCAGGCAGCGCAGGAACGTGCGACTTGCCGCAGCCCGACGGCCCGATCATCGCGAGCACCTGGTTGCGGCCGATGTCGAGGCTGACGTCCTTGATCGCGTGCTTGTCGCCGTAGTACACGTTCGACATCGCGCGCACGACATGATCGGATCGTCGACCGTGACGTCGCCGACCGTACGCCGGTCGACGGCGGCGTGAGGTCCACGCCGCCGCGGCTGGCGATGGCTGGGCTTCACGTTCAGCCGGCCTCGCTGTCGGCGCGGCTTGTTCTGCAGCAACGGCTGTGTTCATGTCGGCCTCTCGATGACGTCCTGGCGCCTACCAGCGCCGCTCGAAGCGGTTGCGCAGCATGACGGCGAGCCGCGTTCATCACGATCAGAAACACCAGCAGCACGATGATCGCGCCGGAGGTGCGCTCGACGAACGCGCGCTCCGGGATGTCCGACCACAGGTAGACCTGCACCGGCAGTACGGTCGCCGGATCGAACAGGCCCTTCGGAACGTCGACGATGAACGCCACCATGCCGATCATCAGCAGCGGCGCGGATTCGCCCGAGCGCGCGTGCCATGCCGATGATCGTGCCGGTCAGCATGCCCGGCATCGCGAGCGGCAGCACGTGGTGCGCGACCATCTGCATCTTCGACGCGCCCATGCCGAGCGCCGCCTCGCGGATCGACGGCGGCACGGCCTTGAGCGCCGCGCGACTGGCAATGATGATCGTCGGCAGCGTCATCAGGGTCAGCACCAGGCCGCCGACCAGCGGCGCGGAGCGCGGCAAGCCGAAGAAATTGATGAACACTGCGAGGCCCAGCAGGCCGAACACGATCGACGGCACGGCGGCCAGGTTGTTGATGTTCACCTCGATGAGGTCGGTCAAGCGGTTCGTCGGCGCGAACTCCTCGAGGTAGATCGCCGCCGCGACGCCGATCGGGAATGACAGCAGCAGCGTGACCAGCAGCGTGAAGAACGAGCCGACCACCGCGCCCCATACGCCCGCCAGCTCCGGCTCGCGCGAATCGCCGGCGGTGAAGAACTGCCGATTGAAGCGCAGCTGCGCAGCGCCGGACTTGCGCAGCTGATCGACCCAGCCGAGCTGCTGGTCGCTGAGCGGCCGCGTCTGCCTCGGCTCGGAGCGCGGTCGATCCGGCCCTTGAAGTAGCTGATCGACGTCGTCGTCCGCAAGCAACCGCAGATCTTCTCGTCTCGTGCCAAGCTGGTCGGATCGTCAGCGAGCCGTGTGCTGCAGCTCGAACGGCGCCGACGAGCTGACGAGCGCGTACAGCTCGCGCAGATTCGGGCCGGCCTTCGACCTGCGGAAAGAGCTGCGCGGAGCGACGCTTCGACCAACGCGCTGTAGTCGGCCTGCGCGCAGCGCCGCCTTGGTGCCGGTGCCATCCGGATCGATCAGCTGCCGGGTCGTAGATAGACCTCGAGCTGGACGTACGTCTGGCGAAACGCCGAATAGCCCTTGCGAAATGATCGAGACGAACAAGCACGGCGACGAAACAGCAGGCCCAGACATCACCGCGGCAAGCCCATAGAGCTTGAAGCGCGTCTCGGCCCGATAGCGCCGACTCAGGCCGCGTGCGACTGCGCTCTGCAGCTTTGCGATGATCGCGCAGCGTCTCGGGCAGCCGCTGCTCGGCTGTCCGCGATTCACTCATACTGTTCACGGTACTTGCGCACGACGTGCAGCGCGATCACGTTCAGGACCAGCGTCACCAGGAACAGCACCAGCCCGAGCGCGAAGGCCGCCAGCGTCTTCGGGCTGTCGAACTCCTGGTCGCCGACCAGCAAGGTGACGATCTGCACCGTCACGGTCGTGACCGCCTCGAGCGGATTCGCCGTCAGGTTCGCCGAGAGGCCGGCAGCCATCACGACGATCATGGTCTCGCCGATGGCGCGCGACACGGCCAGCAGCACGCCGCCGACGATGCCGGGCAGCGCGGCGCGCAACACGACGCGTCGAATCGTTTCCGAACGCGTGCGCCCCGAGCGCGTAGGAGCCGTCGCGCAGCGACTGCGGGACGGCCGTGATCATGTCGTCGGACAGCGATGACACGAACGGAATGATCATGATGCCCATGACGAGCCCGGCGGCGAGCGCGCTCTCGGAGGCCACGTTGAGGCCCACGACTCGCGCCAACCTCGCGCAGCCAGGGACCGACGGTCAGCGCCGCGAAGAATCCGTACACCACGGTCGGAATGCCCGCGAGGATCTCGAGCAGCGGCTTGGCGGCAGCGCGAAAGCGCGGGTGGGCGTATTCGGCGAGGTAGATCGCCGAGAACAGGCCGACGGGCACGGCGACCAGCATCGCGATCGCCGAAATGAGCAGCGTGCCGGCAAACAGCGGCACCGCACCGAACGCGCCCGACGAGCCCACCTGGTCGGCTCGGATCGCCGTCTGCGGGCTCCACTCCGTTCCGAAGATGAAATCCGTAGATCGGGATCTGCTGAAAGAAGCGCATCGATTCGAACAGGACGGACAGCAGGATGCCGATGGTCGTGAAGATCGCGAGTGTCGAGCACGCGAGCAGCACCCACTCGAATATCTTCTCGACGCTGTTACGCGCGCGCAGTTGTGGGGCGATGCGCGACCAGGTGAGAGATCGCCCCCAGCATGCCGGCAGCCAGGGCGACGACGGCCATCGCGATGCTGGCTCAGGGACTTCAGCTCCAGGAACGTCTTTGCTGCTACCTGCTCCTGCGGTGCGATCTGGTCGAGCCGCATGTTGCCCGCAACCACGTTCTTGACGTCGTTGAGAAGCAGTGAGCGTTGATCCGCAGGCAGGCTCTGCACGGACTCTGGCATCTGCGCCAGCATCAGGCGTGTGATGATGGAATCTTGTGCAGTGGTCCAGATGCCCACGATCAGCAGCGCCGGCAACGCACACCAGAGCGCTGTCAGCATGCCGTAGTACGAAGGCAGGGAGTGCAGGTCTCGTTGGCCCCGGCGGCCGCCGACGACTGCAAACGAGCGTGCGCGGCCGGTGCGATATGCGATCGCGGCCAATATCAATACCACCAGCACCAGGGTCGACGCGGACATCTGGATCGAGCTAGCCCCTCTTGCCTGATTTGTCGTTGGTTTCCGAACCGGGGCTGCACACGATGTCTCGCCGGCGGCTCGCGGTCAACAATCCTGGGTTTGTCGCCACCCGCAAGCCGGCGCACCCGCCCGAACGGTCTACGGACCCCGTGTTACGGCAGCGTTACAACGCCTCCTCGCCTGAGGACGGAGGGCGGCACTCCGCCCTCCCGCACTCGGAGTCGGTCAGAACTTGACGTTGAAGTCGATCTGGTAACGGTCGTAGTCGAGATCGTTCGTCGGAACACCAGCCACGTTAGTCGGCACGTCGAGGAACCGGTTGTTGAGGAAATAGGTGCCATTCAGGGTCCAGTTCTTTGCGGGCGCGTAGACGATCTTGAATACACTGCCGTCAACGTCGGTAAGCCCGCCGCCAAAGTCTGAGTCCACGAACTGGCCGAAGAGCGCATCCTTTTCGGTCTTCTGATAGGCATAGCCGAACTCCCACGTCCTTGGGTTGCTCGCACGTCCGATGGTGAAGCCGGCCGCGTAGGCGGTGTTCAGATCGTCTGCCGCAGTATTTTCAGCATAGTTGGCGAACACCACCAGAGGGGATGCTTGCCGAGACCGAATTCGGCCTGGCCCAGCACTTCGTAGATTTCGAAGTCGTTCAACAGTCGAGCGCAGTTGTCGCCAAAGTTGATCGTCGTGTTGCCATTCGCGCTGTTGGCGAAGAAGGTGTTGTTGAGCTGTCCGGCCGGGCAGATCGCGGGCGCCATTACAGAGGGCGCGATGATGGACACGACTTCGTTCTGCACCGCGCCCAGATCGTAGTACATGAACGCGCCGGTGAGTTTGACCGGGCCGACATCACCCTTCATGCCGATCTGAGCACCGACCATGTTCGAGTCCGACATGGTGGAGTTCTCCGACAGCCAGTAGCCGAACGCACTGCCAAAGAAGGCACCGTGTGCGTACTTCACGGCTCCGCCCTCTGGCGTGAGGTCCGGATCCCAGAAGTACGTGCCTACGCGCTGATACGGGTAAGGCATCTTGCCGAGCAGTACGTTCAGGCCCGTTTGCGGGTGCCCAATCGAGATACGCAAGGTCGATGGCGACGCCCTTGCGATCCCAGCCGCTGCCCAGGCTCTGGTTGGTGGATCGCGGATCGTTGTTGCCGCCACTGGTAGCAAGCTGCAGCGTGGTGCTGATCGTATCGTTGATCTTTGCGGTCAGGCCGAAGCGCGCGCGGATGCGCTGGCGGGTCTGATCGTTGACTGCCTCTTCCGGGTCGACATATTCATGGCGATACCGGAAATCGCCTTTCCAGGCAATGCGTGACGCCCACTCCACGCTCTTGGCGCGCGCGCTGGCCTGCGCCAGCGCATCGGTCTGGCGATCGTTAGTTTCCTCGAGCGCCTTGCCCTTCGTTTCCAGTTCCTGGTTTTTCGCTGCGAGCTGGTCGTTCTGTGTCTTGAGCGCCTGGTTCTGCTGTTCCAGCGCATCGAGGCGCTGGTTGACTTGTTGCAGAGCCCGGCGCAACTCGGCGATGTCGGCATCGCTTGCTGCGCCAAGGGACGTGGCCGGAGCGGCGAGGATCGCAGCGATGAGAGCAGTTGCCAGCAGTTTGCTGTTCATGAGTGATCTCTCTTTAAGGATCTTTATTGAGAATCGGACCAGCGCCGAGAAGGTGGCGATGTGTCCGACAACTGTCATGCATTTCGAGAGCCGCAAACACGAGATGTGCCACCGGCGCTTGGCGCGCCGGTGACACGATCTGGTGTCAGAGCCTGAGGCTCTTCATTGCGGTGGCGTCGGCGCGGACTTTCTTGGCGTCAGACGCCGGCAGCGGAATCAGGCCCTTGTCGGCGAGGTACCCTTCGGCACCGAAGGCCTTGTCGCTGGTGTATTCCTGCACGAATTCGGTCAGACCCGGGATCACTCCGACATGGGCCTTCTTGACGTAGAAATACAGCGCGCGTGACACCGGATACTTGGCGGAAGCAATGCTATCGAACGTCGGGGCGACCCCTTCGATGTTGGCGCCTTTGATCTTGTTCGCGTTCTCTTCCAGGAAGCTGTAACCAAAAATGCCGACAGCCGTTGGGCTTGCCACCAGCTTCTGCACGATGACATTGTCGTTTTCACCGGCCTCGATATAGGAACCGTCCTCACGGATGCCGTCGCAGACCGCCTTGAAGCGCTTCTCATCGACTTCCTTAAGCTCCTTGATCCAGGCAAAGGTCGAGCAACCCGATTCCATCACCAGCTCGGCGAACGCATCGCGCGTGCCCGAGGTCGGCGGCGGACCTAGCACTTCGATCTTCTCGGCGGGCAATGACGGATTGACGTCTTTCCAGGTGTGATACGGGTTGTCCGTCAGGCTGGACGGATTCGCGGGATCCGGAACCTTCTTGGCCAGCGCCAGGAAGACGTCTTTGCGTGTCAGATTGAAGGATGGCGCGCTCTTCTCGTTGGCGAGCACGATGCCATCGAAGCCGATCTTGACCTCGAGGATCTCTTTCACGCCGTTCTTGGCGCACGTGTCGACTTCGGCGGGCTTGATTCGCCGCGAAGCGTTGGCGACATCGGGGTGCTGTGGCCCCACGCCACCGCAGAACAGCTTCAGGCCACCACCCGTGCCAGTGCTTTCGACCTTCGGGGTCTTGAACTTGCCGGCGCGGCCGAACTGCTCTGCCACGGCGGTCGTAAAGGGATATACGGTGGAAGAACCGACGATGAAGATGTAGTCGCGCGCGGCTTGCGCCTGGACCAGCCCTGCCATGACAACGCTGGCGGCGGCGGCCGCGATCAGCAATTTCTTTAACACTTTAAGCCTCCGGTCTGGACCTGGTTACAGGGGCCCCGTTGGGCGGGGGCTTCTTGCGTGCGAATCTGCTCGCAATTTTCAGCGAGCGTTTTATAAGCGCGAATTGTTACAGCGGCGTGTCAGCCGGCCGCCGGCCAGCCAAGGTCATGTTCTTCAACGGGAATGGTCAGGTCTCAAGTGCCGCGACGGTTGCCGCCTTTCAAGCCACTGGCTGTTGTCATCTGCCTGTCATGAAGCAGCCATGCGGGCAGCCCGGCCGACCACAAATCGCGCCACGGGGATCGCCTGCCCTTGCAGCCGGGCCGGAATCTTCTTATAAAGCCGCGCGCCCATGTCAAGTCCGGAGAAGTCCGCGTACCGATGTCCGACGCCCTCGACCTGACTCAGGTCCTCCTCTCACGCGCCTCGATCAGTCCCGCCGACGGCGGTTGCCAGCAGGTCCTGAGCGAACGCCTCGAACGGATGGGTTTCACCGTGGAGCGCATGCGCTTCAATAACGTGGACAATTTCTGGGCGCGCCACGGCAGCGCCGCGCCACTGTTCTGCTTCGCCGGGCATACAGACGTGGTTCCCACCGGACCGCTGGAAGAGTGGCACACCGACCCGTTCACGCCGGTGATACGCGATGGGATTCTTTATGGTCGCGGCGCGGCCGACATGAAGAGCGGGCTCGCTGCCATGCTCGTCGCTTGCGAACAGTTCATGCGGGAGCATCCCCGGCATCGCGGCTCGATCGCATTGCTGATCACCAGCGATGAAGAAGGGCAATCAGTGGACGGGACACGTCGCGTCATCGAAGTGCTCAAAGCGCGTGGTGAGCGGATCGACTTGTGCGTCGTGGGCGAACCGTCGAGTGAGACGCAGCTCGGCGATACCATCAAGATCGGACGACGTGGCTCGCTGAGCGGGCGCCTGACGGTGCATGGCGTTCAGGGCCACGTCGCATACCCGCAGCTTGCGGACAATCCGATACACGCGCTCGCACCTGCGCTCGTGGAGCTGACCACTCGCGCCTGGGACGCAGGCAACCAACACTTTCAGCCGACCAGTTTTCAGGTCTCGAACCTCAATGCAGGCGCAGGCGCTCCAAACGTGATTCCGGGCGAACTCAAGGCCCGCTTCAATATTCGCTTCTCCACCGAACAGAGCGTCGCGGGCCTGAAGCAGATCGTGGAATCGATCCTCGATCGGCACCGAGTGAAGTACACGCTTGAATGGTTCCTGTCAGGCGATCCCTTCTTCACTCCGCCGGGGACCTTGTCGGACGCCGTGGCTCAAGCGGTGCGCGACGTCACGGGCCTGACGCCATCCCTGTCAACCGGCGGCGGAACTTCGGACGGGCGTTTCATCGCGCCGACCGGCGCCCAGGTGGTGGAGCTCGGCGTCATCAATGCCAGCATTCACAAGGTGAACGAGCACGTCGTGGCCGAGGACATCCCCCGCCTGCAGCGAATATACGAGCGGCTGCTGGAACTGCTGCTTGCTTGAGCCTGTGTCTGGCTGCTAGCGAATGATCGGCTCCACACGCCGCCGCCGCATCGACGGCGCGCGGCTCGTAGACCCCCGCCCGTTGACGACGACACCCGCGATCCCCAGCACCGCGCACCAGATGACCACCCACCACGGCATGCTCAGGCCGAGAAACGACCAGTTGATGGTCGCGCACTCGCCCGAACCCGTGAGCACCTTGCGAATCACTTCCGTCGCCGGGAACACCTCGAACATGTAGTCAAGTGTCGCCCCACAAGAGGGAACACTCCCCGGCGGCAGGCTCTGAATATAGATGTGGCGCGCCGCGACGCCGATGCCCGCAAGTGAGCACAACGCGATGAGCAACGCGTAGATCCGGGCACCCGTGGTCCGCGGCTGATGAATGGCTGCAAGCAGGAAAACGCAGCCCAACGCGAACACCGCAGCGCGCTGAAAGATGCATAGTGGGCAGGGCTCGAGGTGCTGCACGAACTGCAGATAGTACGCATAGCCCAGCAGCAGCGCGCACGCGAGCGCACCAGCAAAATTCAACATCCAGCGGCGCATGCGTCAGTGGGCGTCGGCCCGCAGTTCGCGTTCCACGTCGTCCAGAGAGGTGTGGCGCACGTCCTTACCGTGCACCATGTAGATCACGTACTCACAGATGTTCTTGGCGTGATCGCCGATACGCTCCAGTGCACGTACCACCCACATCACATCGAGGGCGCGCCGGATGGTGCGCGGATCCTCCATCATGAACGTGATGCACTGACGCTGGATGGCCTCGTATTCCTCGTCCACGACCTTGTCTTCTTGCGCGACGGTGAGCGCAGCTTGAGCATCCAGGCGCGCGAATGCGTCGAGCGCCCCGTGCACCATCTCGGAAACCATGCGGCCCAGATGCTTGACCTCGCGATACTTGTCGGCCGGCCGCTCCATCGACGCGAGACGAGAAGCGATATAGCCGATCTTCTCGCCCTCATCCCCGATGCGCTCGAGGTCTGTAATGGTCTTGATGATCGCCACGATCACCCGCAGGTCACCGGCCGTCGGTCCACGCGTGGCGAGAATGCGGCTCGCCTCCTCGTCGATCGTGACCTCCATTCCGTTGACCTTGTAATCGTCCATCGCCACTGATTCGCCGAGCGTGCTGTCACCCTCGACCAGGGCGGTGATGGCCTTCTGCAACTGTTGCTCTACAAACCCGCCCATCGTGAGCACTTTGTTGCGCAGGCGCTCCAAATCCTCGTTGAAGCGGCGCGAGATGTGGTGCGAAAGATCAGCAGTTTCCATCGCGATCTCCAGGGGCCGCAGCGAACGGCCATTGGCGCAGTGTACTACGCCTCGAATCGAACGGATGCAAAAGGGCTTGAGCGAGTTGTGACGCAGCTCAAGCCACGGAGCGAACAGCTGCTCGCCGCTGCCACCCGGGCCCGTGCAGCGAAGCGTGAATGTGCCGGATTCTTAGCCCGCGGCTACCTCGTTCGGGCGCGCAGAAGCGCGCGATCTGGAATGGAAGGCAAGAAACACCTCCGCCTGCCCGTGCCCCATGTACTTGCTGAGTACGCGCGGATCCGTCCACGCGAGGTCCACCATGACGAGGCAGTCGATTGAGTTGCTGAAGGCGGGGTCGACGTTGAAACCGAGTAGTCGGCCACCGAGCTTCAGATACTGACGCAGCAGAATCGGCACGCCCTTGCCGTCGGGCTCGATGTCGCTCACGAACTCTGACAGCGCGTCCAGATCCGAAAGTCCCTTGACCTCGGCAGCGAGCGGGCGCAGACCGTGACGACGGCGAAATGGACGACGCGGATGTACCACCTCGCCAGCCGCGTCTCGTAGTTGTGGTGCCGCAGATACTCGATCAGCATTTGCTTCGAGAGCAGCGCGTAGTCGTTGCTAATGCTGACCGCACCGAACAGAACTCGATACCGCGGGTGGCGCACGATGTATTCCGCAATTCCCTTCCACAACAGCAACAGCCCTGCGAAAGTCTTCTGGTATTGGGGCGTAACGAACGAGCGACCGAGTTCCAGCGCCGGATTGAGCTGCTTCAGCAACTGCTCACGGTAGTCGAACAGCGTGCAGGTGTATAGGCCGCGCTTGCCGAATCGTGCATGGATTCGATCGACCTGGCCTAATCGGTACGCGCCCACGAGTTCGCGCGCTCGGCGTTCCAGCACGAACAGGTGCTCGTAGTAGTCATCGAACAGATCAATGTCGCTGGCTCGCCCGGTGCCTTCGCCCACTGCTCGGAACGTCAGCTCGCGACATCGCCCGATTTCCTGCAGCAACCAGGGAATCTGCCGCGCACTCGCATAGTAGACGCGAAATTCGCCACTTTCGACCAGCGCTGATCGACAGGTAGTGCGGCGATCTCCGCCTGCAATCGTTCCCGCTCGACGGGCTGCCGCGAGTGTGGCTCTGAGCGTGTTCTCGCGCGCCCGATGGGAGAGGAATTCGTCGCGCCTTCGCCGCACCCAGTACGTAGGTCTTGACTCGCAGGTGAGCGGCGAGCTCTTCGTCCGTCTTGATGCCGCGAAGTCTCGTAAACGGGATCTGTCGACCGATGCGCACCGGAATCGGGTTGCGATTCTTGTTGAACAGCTCCCACGCCAGCAGCAGGGTGCGCAGACGCGCGTGAATGATTCCGGCGAGCTGAAACTGGAGACTGTTGCGGCCATCGATGAACACTGGAACGACGTCCGCCGCAGCCAGGCGGATGAACCGAGCCGCGAAGGACTCCACAACGGATCGACCACGGCCCCGGTATGCAGATCGAGGTGCGCCACTTCGCCGGCGGGAAACATCAGTAGCAGTCCGCCGCCTTTACCCAGCGCAGCGCCTGACGCAGACCGGTTGCGTTCGGGTGCGTCGCGGCCGTCCGTCCGAACGGATCGATCGCAGAAGAACAGCGGCTTCAGTTCCGGGATACGGCTCAGATGAACGTTGGCCAGGACTCCGCACGTCGCTGCGCAGACAGGTGAGCAGCCAGATCAGGAACAACCCCTCGAGGCCGCCAAACGGATGATTCGCGACGACGATGGCTGGCCCATGAGTCGGAATACGGAATTGCTCTTCGGGGCGCACGTCGAAGTGCGCTCCTAAGCGTTCGAGGGCAGCACGCGCAAATTCGGATGGGTTGCCGGAACGGCGGCAGCGAACGGTAGAGGCGCTCGATCCTTCTCACCCCGAGCAGCTCGGTGAGCAGCACGCGCATCAGCGGCCGGAGCGACCCGGAACGGAGAGTTGAAAACAGATCCGTGAAGTCGATGGAGTTCTCGCGGACAACAGCACCCATGAGAAAATCTACGGTTACAACGGATTGTCAATGCGTGACGCTAGGTTTTCATCGTGACGGCAGGTTTACGCGCTAGTTGCAGGCTGATGACATTTGCATACGTAAGCATGCAGCCTGCCCAACCGCCTATCTGCCAGACTGAGCGCGCAATAGAGACGCTGCTACGCTCTGACGGGATTCTCGATACCCTATCGCCGCGCGTCAAGTTCGTGCTCCTTGAACCAGGTGTAGGTCGAGCCGATGCCTTCCTTGAGGCCGATCTGAGCCTGCCATCCGAGCGCATTTACCCGCGACACATCGAGTAGCTTCCGTGGGACACCATCCGGCTTCGACGGGTCGAAGACGATGCGACCCTCGAAGCCAACTGTTTGGCGCACCAACTCGGCGAGCTCCGCTATCGGGATGTCTTCACCGATACCGACGTTGATTGGTGCTTCTTCGCTGTACTTCTTCATCAAAATGACTACCGCGGCGGCGAGATCGTCGACGTACAGAAATTCGCGGCGTGGCTTGCCCGAGCCCCACACGACGACTTCCGGCAGTCCTTCGCGCTTCGCATCGTGAAACCGGCGCAGCAGCGCCGCCAGCACGTGCGATTCGGTGGCACTGAACTTGTCGTGTGGGCCGTAGAGATTGGTTGGCATGACCGCGATTGCATCAAGACCATGTTGGCGCCGGTATGCCTGGCACATCTTGAGTCCGGCTATCTTTGCAATCGCATACCACTCATCGGTCGGCTCGAGCTCACCGGTCAACAGGTACTCTTCCTTCATCGGCTGCGGAGCAAGGCGTGGATAGATGCAACTTGATCCAAGGAACACAAACTTGCTCGCACCGAACCGGTGTGCGGCATCGATCACGTTGGTCTGGATCTGCAGATTGTCACGTATGAAGTCTGCCGGGTGGGTGTTGTTTGCATGAATGCCACCTACGCGCGCTGCCGCGAGTATCACGACCTCCGGACGTGTGCCGTCGAAAAATCGGTCTACTGCACGCTGGTTGCGCAGGTCGAGCTTGTCACTGGTCTGCGTGATGAGACTTGTGTAGCGCTCGGCCTGCAGCTGTCGCAGGATCGCCGAGCCCGTAAGTCCGCGATGGCCAGCCACATAAATAAGGGAGGATTTATTCACGGGTGACATGATAACCGCCCGCGTTGCATTCCTCATTCCGCAGGGACGGCGAGAGCCGTCGCACCGGGAATTCTTACGCGTGGCTTCAGATTTCCCAGGAACTGCTGCGTGGCACGCTCCCACGTGAAGCCCTGGGCATACTGCTGACAGGCCTCGCGATCGAGTGTAAGCGCAGCGGCAATCGCCGCACGCAGATCCTCGCGCAGACAGCCGCTGATTCCCTCTTTCACTACATCGATCGGGCCGACGACCGGGAAGGCTGCAACGGGCGTGCCGCAGGCCATTGCTTCGAGCAGCACGATGCCGAAGGTATCCGTGCGACTCGGAAACACGAACACGTCCGCGGCCGAAAAGTGACGTGCCAGCTCCTCGCCGTACTTATAGCCTGTAAAAATTGCAGCCGAGTACCGCGATTTCAGCATCTCGAGTGCCGGACCGCCCCCGACCACGTATTTGGTGCCAGGCACATCCAGCTCCAGAAATGCCTGGAGGTTCTTTTCCACCGCGACGCGCCCCGCATAGAGCAGGATCGGTCGCGGCGCATCCAGTAGGTCACGTGGATACGGACGAAACACTGTCACGTCCACACCGCGGGTCCACAAGGCAATGTTGTGGAAGCCCTGCGCTTGGAGACGACGACTCATGTGCTCCGTCGATACCATCATGCGCGCTGCCTTGCGATGAAAGCGACGCAGGAAGGCATAGCTCCAACTCTCCGGAATCGGAAAGCGTGCGCGCACGTACTCGGGGAACTGCGTGTGGTAAGAGGTGGTGAA
Organism: uncultured Gammaproteobacteria bacterium; assembly: GCA_963696675.1. Lineage (GTDB taxonomy): Bacteria > Pseudomonadota > Gammaproteobacteria > Steroidobacterales > Steroidobacteraceae > DATBVX01. The sequence continues at coordinate 19,671 of CAVOLM010000047.1, forward strand.
CGGATGGTCGCCCCGCAGGCACCATGCGCGAGCGGCCTGCCCGAGCGGACCTTCGGTTGCGACATGCACCGCGTCAGGCGCAAAACCTTCGAGTCGCCTCGCTACCTGCCGCCCGGAAAAAAGCGCGAGCCGAATCTCCGGATACGTCGGACACGCAATGGTGCGAAAGGCTTCGGGAGTAATCGCCAGCGTCTCGTGCCCCAGTCGCCGCAGCCCCGCGAGCGTGCACGTCAGCGTCGTGACGACGCCGTTGGTTTGCGGTCGCCATGCATCGGTGATCAGGGCGATTTTCATCCCGGAGAGAGACTCCGCCGGTATCGGGCTAACGAAGAGCCTTGCTTCAAGCGGCTCGTTCGAGCAGCGGCGCCAGGCGTTCGCGCTGCTCGACCCAGTTCCAAAGTGACAGGCGGCCGTTGAAATCCTCCACCAGGACGCTGCAGCTCTCCACCCAGTCGCCATCATTGCAATACAGGACGCTGTTGAGTTTCGTCAACGCAGGCCTGTGAATGTGTCCGCACACGATTCCGTCCACGCCACGCCGGAACGCGGCGTGCGCGACTGCCTGCTCGAAGCTCGCGATGTACTGCACGGCGTTGCGGCTCATCTGCTTGAGATGCGACACGAGCGAGAAGTGAGGAAAGCCCAAGGTCCGGCGCGCGGAGTTGACGTGCTGGTTGAGCCACAACAACCCGTCGTACATCCAGATACCGAGCCGCGCGAGCCAACGACTGCATTTCACGACGCCGTCGAATTCATCGCCGTGCAGGACCAGGAGCCGGCGACCGTCGGCGGTTTCGTGTAAGTACTCGCGGTGAATCTCCAGGTTGCCGAACACGGAGCCGTCGAGTTCCCTGAATACATCGTCGTGATTGCCGGGTACGTAGATGACACGCGTACCGTGCTTGGCCTTGCCGAGAAGCGCGCGGATGACATTGTTGTGCGCCTGTGGCCAGAAGACGTTCCGACTAAGGCTCCAGAGGTCGACTACATCGCCCACCAGGAAGAGCGTTTCAACCTGCACGCTCTTCAGGAACTCCAGCAGCAAGTCCGCCCGGCAGCCCCGCGTGCCGAGATGGACGTCCGAAATGAACGCGGATCGCAGTCGCAATGTGGGCACGTGGCTCATGCCGCTCCCTATATATAGAGAGAACCGACGATGAGCCTGAAGGCGGCGCGTTACACGGACTTGAAATCTAAGCTACGATTTCTTTACAAGGCGAGAGGTTACGTGAATTAGTTCACACAGGAGCGCAGGATCCGGCGGCAACTCGCCAATCCGGGCGGGCCTCCTAGCCTTCCGC
>CAVOLM010000048.1:0-95321 GCA_963696675.1 uncultured Gammaproteobacteria bacterium
GCAGTTGTCGCCAACGTTGATCGTCGAGTTGCCATTCGCGCTGTTGGCGAAGAAAGTGTCGTTGACCTGCCCGGCCGGGCAGATCGCAGGCGCCATTACAGAGGGCGCGATGATGGACACGACTTCGTTCTGCACCGCGCCCAGATCGTAGTACATGAGCGCGCCCGTGAGCTTGACCGGGCCGACATCAGCCTTCAGGCCGACCTGGGCAACCGACCATGTTCGAGACCGACACGGTGGCGTTCTCCGACAGCCAGTAGCCGAACGCACTGCCGAAGAAGGCACCATGTGCGTACTTCACGGCTCCGCCCTCCGGCGTGAGGTCCGGATCCCAGAAGAACGTGCCTACGCGCTGATGCGGGTAAGGCATCTTGCCGAGCTGTACGTTCAGCCCGTTTGCGGGTGCCCAATCGAGATACGCAAGATCGATAGCGACGCCCTTGCGATCCCGAGCCGCTGCCCAGGCTCTGGTTGGTGGATCTCGGATCGTTGTTGCCGCCACTGGTAGCAAGCTGCAGCGTGGTGCTGATCGTGTCATTGATCTTGGCGGTCAGGCCGAAGCGCGCGCGGATGCGCTGGCGGGTCTGGATCGTTGACTGCCTCCTCCGGGTCGACATTTTCATGCCGGTAGCGGAAATCGCCCTTCCAGGTGACGCGCGAGGCCCAGTCCATGCTCTTGGTGCGCGAGCTCACCTGCGCCAGCGCATCGGTTGGGCGATCGTTCGTTTCCTCGAGGGCCTTGCCCTTCGTCTCCAGCTCCTGGTTCTTGGCTTCGAGCTGCTCGTTCTGTGTCTTCAGCGCCTGGTTCTGCTGTTCCAGCGCGTCGAGGCGCTGGTTGACCTGTTGCAGCGCCCGCCGCAGCTCAGCGAGATCGGCATCCGTCGCACCCCACGACGTCATTGGTACGACCAGGATCGAGGTTATGAGAGCGGCCGTGAGCAGATTGCTTTTCATGAGTTATCTCTCTCTCGGGTGGAGATCAAAGCCTGAGGCTCTTCATCGCGGTGGCATCGGCGCGCACTTCTTGGCGTCCGACGCAGGCAGGGGGATCAGACCCTTGTCAGCGAGATATCCTTCAGTGCCGAACGCCTTGTCGCTCGTGTACTCCTGAACGAATTCGGTCAGGCCCGGAATGACGCCGACGTGAGCCTTCTTCACGTAGAAGTACAGGGCGCGCGAGACCGGATACTTGGCCGAGGCGATGCTGTCGAACGTCGGGGCAATGCCTTCGACGCTCGCGCCCTTGATCTTGTTGGCGTTCTCTTCCAGGAAGCTGTAGCCAAAAATGCCGACCGCCGTCGGGCTCGCTACCAGCTTCTGCACGATGACGTTGTCATTCTCGCCGGCCTCGATGTAGGCGCCATCCTCGCGGATGCCGTCGCAGACCGCCTTGTAGCGCTTCTCATCGACTTCCTTGAGTTCCTTGAGCCACGGAAAGTGGAACAGCCCGATTCCATTACGAGCTCCACGAACGCGTCGCGCGTGCCGGAGGTCGGCGGCGGGCCGAGTACTTCGATTTTCTCGGCAGACAGCGCGGAGTTGACGTCCTTCCAGGTCCGGTATGGGTTATCGATCAGGCTCGACGGATTGGCCGGGTCAGGTACCTTCTTCGCCAGCGCCAGGTAGATATCCTTGCGAGTCAAGGCGAACGACGGCGCGCTGTTCGCGTTGGCCAGCACGATGCCATCGAATCCGATCTTGACTTCGAGGATGTCCTTGACTCCGTTCTTGGCACATGTATCGACTTCGACGGGCTTGATTCGCCGCGAAGCGTTGGCGACATCGGGGTGTTGTGGCCCCACGCCACCGCAGAACAGCTTGAGGCCGCCGCCGGTGCCGGTGCTTTCGACCTTGGGGGTCTTGAACTTGCCGGCGCGACCAAACTGCTCCGCTACGGCGGTAGTAAAGGGGTAAACGGTGGAAGAACCGACGATGAAGATGTAATCGCGCGCGGCTTGCGCCTGGGCCAGCCCTGCAACGACGACGCTGGCGGCGCCGGCCGCGATCAGCAGTTTCTTGAACACGTTGAGCCTCCGGTTTGGACCTGGGTGCATGCCCCTCGGACGGGGTTTGTTGCGTGCAGAATTTGCTCGCAATATTTCGGCGAGCGTTATAAGCGGGAATTGTTACAGCGGCATGTCAGGCGTCCGGATGCCGGCCAAGCCCATGTTCCTCAACGGGGTGAGTCCGGTCCGGGTCACCGGGGTTGATCTCACCCTTGCAGGCCGCTGGCGCTTGACATCTGCCTGTCATGAAGCGGCCATGCCGCCAACCGCGCAGGCCGCAAATCGCGCCACGCAGGCGGTTTGCGCTTGCAGCCGAGCCAGAATCTTCTTATAAAGCCGCGCGCCCATGCCAAGTCCGGAGACGTTCGCGCCCCGATGTCCGACGCCCTCGACCTGACTCAGGACCTCATCTCACGCGCCTCGATCAGTCCCGCCGACGGCGGTTGCCAGCAGCTCCTGAGCGAACGCCTCGAACGGGTCGGTTTCACCGTGGAGCGCATGCGCTTCAACAGCGTAGACAATTTCTGGGCGCGCCACGGCAGCACCGCGCCACTGTTCTGCTTCGCAGGCCACACGGACGTGGTGCCCACCGGCCCGCTGGAAGAATGGGGTACCGACCCGTTCACACCGGTGGTACGCGATGGGATTCTTTACGGCCGCGGCGCGGCCGACATGAAGAGCGGCCTCGCCGCCATGCTTGTCGCCTGCGAACAGTTCGTGCGCGAGCATCCCCGGCATCGCGGGTCGATCGCGCTGCTCATCACGAGCGATGAAGAAGGTCAGTCAGTGGACGGCACGCGTCGCGTCATTGAAGCGCTGCAGGCGCGTGGTGAGCGGATCGACTTCTGCGTCGTGGGCGAACCGTCCAGTGAGACGCGGCTCGGCGATACCATCAAGATCGGGCGACGGGGCTCGCTCAGCGGGCGCCTGACGGTGCACGGCGTTCAGGGCCACGTCGCATACCCGCAGCTTGCGGACAATCCGATGCACGCTCTCGCTCCAGCACTCGTGGAATTGACTACTCGTGTCTGGGACGCGGGCAACGAGCACTTCCAGCCGACGAGCTTTCAGGTCTCGAATCTCAACGCAGGGACAGGCGCCCCGAACGTGATTCCGGGTGAGCTCAAGGCCCGCTTCAACATTCGCTTTTCCACCGAGCAAAGCGTTGCTGGCCTGAAACAGATCGTGGAATCGATTCTCGACCGGCACCGGGTGAAGTACACGCTCGAATGGTTCGTGTCAGGCGACCCGTTCTTCACGCCACCGGGAATGTTGTCGGACGCCGTCGCTCGGGCGGTGCGCGAAGTCACGGGCCTGACACCATCGCTCTCCACCGGCGGCGGCACCTCGGACGGACGCTTCATCGCACCAACCGGCGCCCAGGTGGTGGAGCTGGGCGTCATCAATGCCAGCATTCACAAGGTGAACGAGCACGTCATGGTCGAGGACATCCCGCGCCTGCAGCGAATCTACGAGCGGCTGATAGAACTGCTGCTCGCTTGAGAGTCCGCCTGCCTGCTAGCGGATGATCGGTTCCACTCGCCGCCGGCGCATCGAAGGCACGCTGCTGGATGACTCCCGCCAGTTGACGATGACACCGGCGCTACCGAGCACTGCGCAACAAATCAGCACCCACCACGGCATGCTCAGGCCGAGAAACGACCAGTTGATCGTCGCGCACTCGCCGGAACCGGTGAGCACCTTGCGAATCACTTCCGTCACCGGGAATACCTCGAACATGTACTCGAGTGTCGCCCCACAGGAGGGAACGCTGCCCGGTGGCAGGCCCTGAATGTAGATGTGACGAGCCGCCACACCGATGCCCGCAAGTGAGCACAACGCGAGGAGAAAGGCGTAGACCCGGGCACCAGTCGTCCGCGGCTGATGAATAGCTGCCAGCAAGAAGACGCAGCCCAACGCGAATACCGCAACGCGCTGAAAGATGCACAGCGGGCAGGGCTCGAGGTGCTGCACGAACTGCAGGTAGTACGCGTAGCCCAGCAGCAGCGCGCACGCGAGCGCGCCAGCAAAGTTCAACACCCAGCGTCGCATGCTTCAGTGCGCGTCGGCCTGCAGCTCGCGCTCGACGTCATCGAGAGAGGTGTGGCGCACATCCTTCCCATGCACCATGTAGATCACGTATTCGCAGATGTTCTTGGCGTGATCGCCGATGCGCTCGAGCGCCCGAACTACCCACATCACATCGAGGGCGCGCCGGATGGTGCGCGGATCCTCCATCATGAACGTGATGCACTGGCGCTGGATGGCCTCGTACTCTTCGTCGACCACCTTGTCCTCCTGTGCCACGCTGAGCGCCGCTTGTGCATCCAGACGCGCGAACGCATCGAGCGCCCCGTGCACCATCTCGGAGACCATGCGGCCAAGATGCTTGACCTCGCGGTACTTGTCGGCAGGACGTTCCATCGACGCGAGACGGGAGGCGATGTAGCCGATCTTCTCGCCTTCGTCCCCGATGCGCTCCAGGTCGGTGATGGTCTTGATGATCGCCACGATCACGCGCAGGTCGCCGGCGGTCGGTCCACGAGTGGCGAGAATGCGGCTGGCCTCCTCGTCGATCGTGACCTCCATGCCGTTGACCTTGTAATCGTCCATCGCCACCGATTCGCCCAGCGTGCTGTCACCCTCCACCAGGGCCGTGATGGCCTTCTGCAGCTGTTGCTCCACGAACCCGCCCATCGTGAGCACCTTGTTGCGCAGGCGCTCGAGGTCCTCGTTGAAGCGGCGCGAGATGTGGTGCGAAAGATCAGCAGTTTCCATCGCGATCTCCGGAGCCGCGGCGAGCGGCCGTTGGCGTGAGTGTACTACGTCGCGAAACCCAAGGGATGGGAGGTCGGCCCCACTACGCAGCCAGCCATCTGCCGCTCGCGCGCCGATGTGCAGATTCGCTCACGCCATCGGCGCGCCACCACATAGGTCTTGACGCGCAGGTGAGCGGCGAGCTCTTCGTCCGTCTTGATGCCGCGCAGTCGCGTGAACAGAATCTGCCGGCCAATCCGCACACGAATCGGCTTGTGCTTCTTGTTGAACAGCTCCCGCGCGAGCAGCAGGGTACGCAGACGCGCGTGAATCAGTCCGGCGAGCTGAAAGTGCACACTGTTGCGGCCGTCGATGAATACCGGAACGACTGTTGCCCCGGCCAGCCGGATGAGGCGTGCCGCGACAGGACTCCACACCGGGTCGGTAACGGCGCCGCTGTGTGGATCGAGGTGCGACACTTCACCGGCGGGAACATCAGAGCAGGTCACTACCTTTCACCCAGCGCAACGCCTGACGCAGTCCGGTCGCGTTGACGTGCGCCGCTGCCGCCCCACCGAGGGGATCGATCGAGAAGAACAGGCATCCTCAAGTCCGGGATCCGGCTCAGGTGAACGTTGGCCAGGATCCGCACATCGCTGCGCAGACAGGTGAGCAGCCAGATCATGAACAGCTCCTCGAGGCCGCCAAACGGATGATTCGCGACAACGATGGCTGGCCCATGAGTCGGAATGCGGAATTGCTCTTCGGGGCGCAAGTCGAAGTGCGCTCCTAAGCGTTCGAGGGCAGCACGCGCAAATTCCGATGGGTTCCGGAACGGCGGCAGCGAACGGTAAAGGCGCTCGATCTTTCTCTCACCCCGAGCAGCTCGGTGAGCAGCACGCGCATCAGCGGCCGGAGCGACCCGGAACGGAGAGTTGAAAACAGATCCGTGAAGTCGATGGAGTTCTCGCGGACAACAGCACCCATGGTCTCTTCCCTCATCGTGACGGCCGCCTTACGCTGCGATTACAGGTTGCATACGGACACGCGACGGGCTGGAGACATAAGACGCCGTCCGATCGCTAGCGTCGAGCGTCCCGCTCGTGCTCCTTGAACCACGCATAGGTCGAACCGATGCCCTCCCTGAGGCCGATCTTCGGCTCCCAGCCGAGTGCCCTGATGCGCGAAATATCGAGGAGCTTGCGCGGCACTCCATCCGGCTTCGATGGGTCGCAGAGCGACACGACCCTCGAAGCCGACCGTCTCACTCACCAACTCCGCGAGCTCGGCGATCGACACGTCCTCCCCGGTCCCGATGTTGATCGGTGCTTCCTCGCTGTAGAGCTTCATCAGCAGCAGCACGGCTGCAGCAAAATCGTCGACGTGCAGGAATTCGCGGCGTGGCTTGCCGGTGCCCCATACGACAACCTCCGCGCGCCTGCCTGCTGGGCATCGTGAAAGCGACGCATCAGCGCCGGCAGCACGTGTGATTCGGTGGCACTGAAGTTGTCGTGCGGGCCGTAGAGATTGGTCGGCATCACCGCGATCGCGTCAAAGCCGTGCTGGCGCCGATATGCCTGGCACATCTTGAGCCCGGCGATCTTGGCAATGGCGTACCACTCATTGGTCGGCTCGAGCTCGCCAGTGAGCAGGTACTCCTCCTTCATCGGCTGTGGGGCAAGGCGCGGATAGATGCAGCTCGATCCCAGGAACACCAGCTTGCTGACCTCGAACCGGTGCGCAGCATCGATCACGTTGGTCTGGATCTGCAGATTGTCGCGGATGAATTCTGCCGGCTGGCTGTTGTTCGCGTGGATGCCGCCGACGCGCGCCGCCGCGAGTATGACGACCTCCGGGCGCGTGCTGTCGAAGAACCGGTCGACATCACGCTGGCTGCGCAGGTCCAGTTGCTTGCTGGTCTGCGTGATCAGATTGCTGTAGCGCTCGGCTTGCAGCTGGCGCAGGATCGCCGAGCCCGCAAGTCCGCGATGCCCGGCCACATAGATCAGGGACGATTTGTTCACGGGCGACATGATAGCCGCCCGCGTTGCATTCCTCATTCCGCACGAACCGCGAGGGCCGTCGCACCGGGAATACTGACGCGTGGCTGCAGATTGCCAAGGAACTGTTGGGTGGCGCGTTCCCACGTGAAGCCCTGCGCATACTGGCGACAAGCCTCGCGATCCAGCGTCAGCGCGCCCGCAATCGCTGCCTGCAGATCCTCGTGCAGACAACCACTGATTCTCTCTTTCACGACATCGATCGGGCCCACGACCGGGAATGCGGCAACCGGCGTGCCGCAGGCCATCGCTTCGAGCAATACGATGCCAAAGGTGTCCGTGCGGCTCGGAAACACGAACACGTCTGCGGCCGACAGGTGCCGTGCCAGCTCTTCGCCGTACTTGTAGCCAGTAAATACTGCAGCCGGATAGCGCTTGCTCAGCGCTTCCAGCGCCGGCCCACCCCCGACGACGTACTTGGTGCCGGGCACCTCGAGCTCGAGAAATGCCTCCAGGTTCTTTTCCACTGCGACGCGCCCCGCATAGAGGAGGATCGGTCGCGGCGCATCCAGCAGTTCCCGCGGATACGGTCGAAACACCGTCACGTCGACACCGCGCGTCCACAGAGCGATGTTGCGAAAACCACGCGTTTCCAGCGACGGCGCATGTGCTCGGTCGATACCATCGTGCGCGCTGCTTTGCCATGGAAGCGGCGCAGGAACGCGTAGCTCCAGCTCTCCGGAATTGGAAAGCGTGCGCGCACGTACTCGGGAAACTGCGTGTGGTACGAAGTGGTAAATGGATGGCCGGTCCGCAGGCACCATGCACGAGCGGCCTGCCCAAGCGGGCCTTCGGTTGCGATATGCACCGCCTGAGGCGCAAAGCCTTCGAGTCGATGTGCTACCTGCCGTCCCGGAAAAGAGCGCGAGGCGGATCTCCGGATAGGTCGGACACGCAATGGTGCGAAACGCCTCGGGAGTAACGCCAGCGGCTCGATGCCCGAGTTCCGCAGCCCAGCCACCGTGCACGTCAGCGTCGTGACGACGCCGTTGGTCTGCGGTCGCCAAGCGTCGGTGATCAGGGCGATTTTCATCCGGGAGCGAGACTCCGCCGACGCTGGGCTGACGAAGCAGCGTTGCGTCAAGCGGCCCGTTCGATCAGCGGCGCCAGCCGTTCGCGCTGCTCGACCCAGTTCCAGAGCGACAGCCGGCCGTTGAAATCCTCCACCAGGACACTGCAGCTCTCGACCCAGTCGCCATCGTTGCAATACAGGATGCTGTTGAGTTTCGTCAGTGCGGGCCTGTGAATGTGTCCGCACACGATTCCGTCCACGCCCCGCCGGAACGCGGCGTGCGCCACCGCATGCTCGAAGCTCGCGATGTACTGCACGGCGTTGCGGCTCATCTGCTTGAGATGCGACACGAGCGAGAAGTGCGGGAAACCCAATGTCCGGCGCACCGAGTTGACGTGCTGGTTGAGCCACAGCAACGAGTCGTACACCCAGATACCCAGCCGCGCGAGCCAACGACTGCACTTCACGACGCCGTCGAATTCATCGCCGTGCAGGACCAGGAGCCGCCGGCCGTCGGCGGTCTCGTGCACGTACTCGCGGTGAATCTCGAGGTTGCCGAACACGGAGCCGTCGAGTTCCCTGAATACGTCGTCGTGATTGCCGGGCACGTAGATCACCCGCGTGCCGTGCTTCGCCTTGCCGAGAAGCGCGCGGATGACGTTGTTGTGCGCCTGTGGCCAGAAGACATTCCGACTGAGGCTCCAGACGTCGACCACATCGCCCACCAGGAAGAGCGTTTCGACCTGCACGCTCTTCAGGAACTCGAGCAGCAAGTCCGCCCGGCAGCCCCGGGTGCCGAGATGAACGTCCGAAATGAACGCGGATCGCAGTCGCAGTGTGGGCACGTGGCTCATGCCGCTCCCTATATATAGAGAGAACCGGCCATGAGCCTGAAGGCGGCGCGTTACATGGACTTGAAATCTAAGCTACGATTTCTTTACAAGGCGAGAGGTTACGTGATTTAGTTCACACAGGGACGCAGGATCCGGCGACAACCCGCCAATCGGACGGCCCTCCCTACCCTTCTGCAGCAAGTCGCGCCGGAGTCTCCGCGGACTCGATCACCCGCGAGCGCGGGAAATGACACGTGAAGCGGCTGCCGCGACCCTCCTCGCTCTCGATCTCGAGCCGCGCGCCGTGTCGCTGTAATACATGTTTCACAATGGCGAGACCGAGCCCCGAACCTCCGTGCTGGCGTGCGCGGCCGGGGTCGACACGGTAGAAGCGCTCGGTCAGGCGGGGGATATGCTCGGCGGGGATACCAATTCCGGTGTCGCGCACCGACAGATGCGCGCCGCTTGAGTCCGTCCACCAGCGCACTTCGATGCTGCCTTCGGCGGGTGTGAACTTCACGGCGTTCGCGATCAGGTTCGAGAATGCCGAATGAATCTCCCCTTCTTCTCCGGCGAGCTTCGCGGTGCTGTCGAGTTTGAGGACGAACTCACGCGGTCGCTGTAACAGCGAGTGCACTTCCTTGCGCAGCAGCGACAGCATGCCCGCCACGTCGACCGGTTCATTCCCTGCCTCTTTGCTCCGCGGATTCGAGCTTCGACAGCTCGAGCAGATCATTGACGATCGCGCCCATGCGATCGGCCTGGCGGCGCATCTCGCTGATCGGCCCGAGCCATGACGGATCGATGGCGGTGTCCTCGGCCAGCGAGTCGAGATAGCCGGTGACCACCGTGAGCGGTGAGCGCAGTTCGTGCGAGGCGTTGGCGACGAAGTCCTTGCGCATCGACTCGAGCTTGGCCTGGCGTGTCACGTCGCGCACCAGCATCAGTTGCTGGCCACCGCCGTAAGGAATGAGCTGCACGGACAGCGTGAACTCACCGCCCACCGGCCAGTTGATGACTACGGCACTGGTGTAGTCACCGTGCTCCAGGTACTGCACGAAATCGGGCGCGCGGATCAGGTTGTCGATGCGCAGCCCGAGGTCCGCCTTGCGCTGCAGGCCCAGGAGCCGGGCAGCCGTGCGATTGAACCACTGAATTTCACGCCCGGCGTTGAGCACGATCACGCCGTCCGGCATGGCCGCCGTGGAGCGACGCAACTCGCGAAACAGCTGGATCAGGCGCTGCTTGTGGAAGCGCTTGCGCCGGTGCAGGCGCACGACCTGGCCCACGACATCCGACCAGGCACCGCTGACGTCAGGCGGATCGAGATAGTTACGATTGCGCAGCCAACGGTGCAGCCGATAGAGGTTGATCAGCTGCAGCGACAGGTACCCGGCGAGCACGATCACGAACCACACGAGCGGCCTGCCGAACACCAGTCCGCCCGCCAGCGCAATCGCCAGCAGCGCCAGGAGCCGGGCGAGTGCGAATGACCAGGCGGAGGTCATCTCGGAGATCCGTCAGGCTTCGCGCACCGAGAACCGGTAGCCGGCTCCGCGAACCGTCTGAATGAAGCGGTCGTAGTTGAAGACCTCGAGCGCCTTGCGGAGCCTGCGGATGTGCACGTCCACGGTGCGCTCCTCGACATAGACGTTGCCGCCCCACACCCGGTCCAGCAATTGATTGCGGCTGTAAACGCGTTCCGGATGCGTCATGAAGAAACTCAGCAGACGATACTCCGTCGGGCCCAGCGACACTGTCTGATCGCCCACGGTGACTCGGTGGCTCGCCCCGTCGAGCACCAGCCCTTCGATTGCAATCACTTCCTCTGTGCCAGCCGGCGCCGTGCGTCGTAGCACCGCGTTGATGCGCGCCAGGAGCTCGCGCGGCGAGAACGGCTTGGTGACGTAGTCATCGGCGCCGCCTTCGAGGCCCGACACCTTGTCCTGCTCTTCCGCCCGGGCCGTCAACATGATGACGGGCACCTCGCGCGTGTCCTTGTCGCGCTTCAGTGCGCGGGTCAGCTCCAGGCCGCTCATGTCAGGAAGCATCCAGTCGACCAGCAGCAGGTCCGGTCGCCGATCGGCCAGGCGCGCCCGTGCAGCGCGGCAATCCTCCGCCTCCAGAACGTCAAAACCGGCACGCCTGAGTCCGAAGGCGATCATCTCGCGGATCGGTTTCTCGTCCTCGACGATGAGTATCTGCTTGGCAGGCATGGCGTTCCGTGCTGAAAAAGACGCGCGTATTACAGGGGAGAAATATGACAGTTCCATGACTTCGACGCCTGAGTTTATGTCTTTTGTGACACGTTGTGAGTGACCCTGTCACGCAGGTAGACGGGCAAGGCCCGCTCGGGGGCCACCGCTGCGCCTTCGCGCCACCCCGCCGCGCCAAGGTACGCAATCTCTTCGGCCCGCGGCAGGAGAGTCCCGTGAATGGCCCGGGGGCGCGCTCCTCGGTTCTCAGACATTCGATCATTTGCGGATAGGCTGCCCAACCCGTGCCCGCTGCGACCCAGCCTGTCGGATCCGTCCACCTCGACCTCTTGCGGCCGACTGAGATCGTTCCGGCGAACGAGCCCTGACGAGTCCGTCGGCCGACACGTCGAATTCTGCCCAGTACACCTCGCCCATGCGTGCGTCCATGCATGCCACCACCCGCTTCGCGATTCGCACGCGACTCGCTGCGCGACCGCAGCAAGGTCCGAGACCGGCACAATCCTCAGTCCCGCCCCGAACGCGAGGCCCTGCGCCACGCTGATGGCGATTCGCACGCCGGTGAATGCGCCGGGCCCGCGGCCCACGGCGATGCAATCGAGCTCTTCGAGTTGCAGCCCGCCCTCCGTCAGCACCGCATCGACCATCGGCAGGATCAGCTCGGAATGTCCGCGGCCCGGCTCTTCGTAGCGCACGATCAGCGTTTCGCCCAGCAGCAGCGCCACCGAGCACGCCTGGGTGGCAGTATCGATTGCGAGCAGTCTCATGCCGTGCGATGTTACGCGTTCGAGCATCGCGATCGCTTCACGCACTTCCTGGGTCGCGGGCATCGGCGGCAGGCTCTGCACGAACACCCGCCCGTAGCTGCGCGTGGTCAGGCGCGGGTCGCAGATCATCACTACGCCCGCGTCGGCGCTGTCGCGAATCAGGCGGCCGACACCCTGCTTGAGCGCGAGCACTGCCTGGGGGAGCTGATACTCCGAAAAGGGCTTACCACCATGACGGCGAATCGATTCGAGCCGTGCTGCAAGCACGGGATCGTCCGGTGAGGCGAAGGGCAGCTTGTCGATGACTACGAGCGAGAGTGCCTGTCCCTTGACGTCGACACCCTCCCAGAAACTGCCGGTACCGAGCAGCACGGCGTTACCCAGTTCTCTGAATTGCCGCAGCAGTTGCTCCCGCGGTGCTTCACCCTGGATGAGCACCGGGAACGGCGCGCCCGAGCCGACTCTTGTTCCTCATCCACGCGGCACCGTCGGCGAGCGCCCGATGACTCGTAAACAGGCAAAACGCACGTCCACCTGCTGCTTCGAGCAGCGGCCATGCGGCCTGCAGAACATCGCTGGCATGGTTACGGTCAGCCGGGTCGGACATCACCAGCGGCAGATAGAGCAAGGCCTGACGCCGGTAATCGAACGGGCTGTCGATGCGCACGGTGCGCGCCTCGGGCACGCCGACGCGATGGGTGAAGTGACTGAAATCCTCGCCCACCGCGAGCGTTGCGGAGGTGAAGATCCACGCACAGGCTTGTGCGGTGATGAACTGCTGCAGGCGGCTCGCAATCTCGAACGGCGTGAACTGCAGCGTCCAGGCCTGTGCATACACCTCGATCCAGCGCACGCCGGATTCCTCTTCGAACGTGCGCAGCTCCGCGCACTTTGCAGCCAGCTCGCCCGCGCGCCGTGCACAGTGCTCGAGCCCCGCGGATGCCATCAGCTGCGCTGAGCGTATCGCGCACTACCTCGAGCTGTGTCTCGATCTCCGCCAGGCGCTCCGCCGCCGTCGAGCTCAGAGCACCCCACTCGATGCGCTTCTCACCGCGCGGCAACTCCTGGCGAAATTCCGTGATCACGGTTTCGAGCGCATTCAGAGAAGCATCGATCGAAGTGCCGCCCAGATGAGCCGCTCGTAGCTCGACGCGCGTATCGCGTACCAGGCTGGTGAGCTGCCGGGCGCTCAGGCTCGCGCCGAAGAACTGCGCAGCGATCTCCGGAATCTGGTGTGCTTCGTCCAGGATCACGGCTTCCGTGCCCGGCAGCAGGTCCCCGAAGCCGCCCTCCTTGAGCGCGAGATCGGCAAGCAGGAGATGATGATTCACGATCACGATGTCCGCGGCTTGCGCGGCACGTCGTGCCGCAAAGACGTGACAGTCGTTGAACTGCGGGCAGTCCGTGCCGAGACAGTTCTCTCGCGTCGAAGTGACTGCCGGCCACACGGGGTGATTTTCCGCCAAGACCACTCAGTTCGCTGATGTCGCCGCTGCGAGTCGTGCGCGACCACTCGGCTATCCGCTCGAAAGCTCGTGCGCCACCGTTCTCTTGCAACGGCAGCTCGCGCTCCGATCTGGCGAGCTCAAGGCGGTGCCGACACAGGTAATTGGCGCGGCCCTTGAGCAGAGCGATCTTCACGGGTCGGCCGATCGCGGCACTCACCGCCGGCAGGTCGCGGTGATAGAGCTGATCCTGGAGCGTGCGCGTGCCCGTCGAGATGATGACGTGCCGGCCCGAAAGCAAAGCGGGCACGAGATAGGCGAATGTCTTGCCGGTTCCGGTGCCCGCCTCGATCACCAGCGGCTCGAGCGCCGCGAGTGCCTGCGCGACGCAGCGGGCCATTTCGAGCTGCTCAGCGCGAGGTGCAAAGCCGGGTAAGGTCTGGGCCAGCGGTCCCTCGGCGCCCAGAATATCGTCGCAGTCTCTCAATTAGAACCTGGCGCTTAGTTCCCTGAAGGTGTCCTGGTCGGCCTTGATGCGCAGTTTAATGAATGGACCCTGGTCGGTGTAACGATTGCGCGAGAAATCCTCATCGTGGAAGCCCGCGAAGTTATAGCCGACCGCGATCCAGACGTTGCGAGCGAGACTGATGCCGAAGTCCGCACCCAGCGCGTACTCATGAGTCCCCGCACTCCATGAATTGAGTGCCGCGGCCTGAACGCCCACGTCGAAGCGCCCGCCCAGGTCGTGGCGCAGGTCGATGCCCTGCAGGTCGCTGTACCCGTCGTAGTGATCACCATCGATCGTCGCGCGGGTATAGCGCGTGCCGAATTGCAGCCCGAGCTGGGTTCGCTCATCGAGCTTCCAGTTGGCGTTGAACGAATCGACCGCGCGCCAGGATTCGAGGTCCTGCAGCATGCCTGTGCTGGTCTCGGTCAGCAGGTCGAGGCGATTGAGCAGGATCCAACGGCTCTGGATCGGGCGATACGCCCAGCCAAAGCTCAGGTCGACGCGCGTGTCCTGCTGGCCCGTCCGACAGGTCGCTGCTCAGCGCGAGCAGTGACAGCGAGAAGGCCTGCCCGGCGACCGGCTCGCGATAGAGCCCGCCGCTCAGCGAGACGCGATTCTCCAGATCCGCGTTCCGATATTCGAGCCGCGACGTCATGGTCCAGAGCTCGCCGCGATACAGCGCCCCAGCGTACGTCGCGAAGAAATCGCCAGCCAGACTGCCGGACGCCAGCGGCACCTGCGGATCGATGGGCCTGGTGCCGGGCTCGGTCAGCGTGCTGCTCTGATCGACGCCGAAATCCAGCGCCCAGCGCTTGCCGAGCTGGAAGCCCTGGGTGAGGCCGAGGTTCGCGAAGGTGCGCGGTCCGAATTCGGACTGCTCGGCGTTAACACTGGAAACGATCTCCGCGCGGGACCACGGTGAGGCGCGCACGCCGGCACGCATCATGTTGCTGCTGAGGTTTTCCCCTTCTGCGTGCTCGTACTCGCTGAACAGGGTCATGTCCTGCGTCGCGCGCCAGTCCGCCCCCACGACCGTGCGCGTGGGGAAATCGAGGCTCGCGTTCTCGCCGCCCAGCGAGGTCTCCGCCGAGGCGCGCAGTCGCACGCGCTTCTCCAGCATGTCCATGCTGCCCGTGACGTAGGCCTGGTCGGAGCCCTGCGCCTCGCCATCGACCTCATCGTTGACGTGACGCACGCCGACGCCACCGCCCCGTGCTTCATCCTGATAGTGCAGCTCCGCAGACCCGGCTTCCCGCGTATTGCCGGTATCGAGATATTCCTGTTCGTAGGCTTCCGCCTGCACAGCGATCCGATCCGTGAGATTGACGCGACCGTCCGCACCGTACTTGCGGGTGCCCGATTCGGTCGACAGCTGCTGACCCAGCCCGAAGCCTTGCTCCTGCTCGCGCAGGTACACGCGCCCGTCCAGGCGTCCGCTCTGATGAGACAGCTCGGCGAGATAGGCGTGAGGATCGCTGCCTGACACGGCTCCCTGCGTGGATTGCGCGGCTTCGGCCTTGAACTCGGTCCCCGCACCGATCTTCCACTGCATGTCTGCGCCCGCGAGCTGTCGATCCCCAGCTTGAGCACCTTCGTGTACGAAGCTCGCGCCGAGCTCGACCTTGTCGCCGGCGAGACGTACCGAGGTGCGGCCGCCCGCAGTCAGTTCCTCTCCCTGCTCACCTTGCGTCTCATACTCGACGATGATGAACACCGGGTTGAAATTGGTATCGCGGTCGAGGATCGGTTCCTTGAAGAACAGCTCCCCGCGCTCGTAGTCGATGCTGTAGTCCAGGAAGCGCGTCATCGTGCGCGACTCCACGACTCGCTCAGTGTGGAACCGGTCGCGCGATTCGACGCGCAGCTTTTCACTGCCGATGACGAGCGGGACGTGCGAGAGCCGGTACAGGCCCGACGTGCCATCGCCACGGAGCTCGTCCTTGACGAAGCCTTGTGCACTGTTCGCAGCGAACGCGTTCGCGGTCCACTGCTTGCCCGCGAATTCCGTGTGCAGGCCGCTCAGGCTGCGGCTATAGCGCGACAACTCAGTGACCGTGAGCCCGGTATCGAAGTCGCCGAAGAGCGCATAGAACTGCCGGCGCTCGAGCTTGAGGTACAGCTTGTGCTGGCTCGCGGCCTCGTTGCGCTGCTCGGTCGCATCGCCATACAGCGTGTAGTAACGGTCGGGCTCGATCACATCCTTGAGCCGCGCCCGCGCCTCATCGCGATCGCGCGCTGAGTCGTAGGCGATCGTGAGCAGGAAATCGCCGCGGATCCGACCCTTCGCGAACAATGCGACGCGACCCGCCTCGTCCAGACCGTCGTCGACGCCCGCTTCGCGCGCCGCCTCGGCGTTCTGGCTGATGGTCCGATAGGCGGCGGTACCCTCGGCGACGCCGACCAGCACCCAATCGCGCGCGGCCGGCGCCAGCCAGGCCCGGATCTCCTGTTCGCGATCATTATTGAACTTGAGGTGCACGACGACCTCGCCGCTCTGGGTCGTTGGCTCGAGCTCGATGGTCGCGACGCCGCCGTCCTCGACCGTATAGGTCGGCTCGCGATGCCCCGTCACGAGTAACTGGTTCTCCGTCAGCGACTGCACCTCGAACCAGGAACGACGTGGCGGGTCGACGCGGAACGTGCCGAGCGTGCCGCGGCGTGCGGGCTTGCCATAGGCATCGGCGACCTTGATGCGAATCGTGGGATGCGTGCGGCCATCCGCCACCAGGAGCGATGAATTCGGATCGTATTCCGCCCGAACAGGGCCGCCACCGAAGTGAATGTCGCGGGTGAGCCGATCGACTTCATCGCCATCCGCATTACGGACGATTGCGACGAGCTGGCTCGGGCCCTCTGGGATATCGACGCCGCGCCACAGGCTGACAGCCACCGTATGCGCGCGATTTTCGGAGGTGCCGTAGAAATTGAGCGGGCTGACCGGCGAGCCATCGAGCCGCAACTCGACCGTCTGCCCGGGGGCATGTCGCACCGCGGCTTTGATGCTCGTGATAGCCGGATAGAAATCGGCGCGCGGCAGCTCCCAATCGATGCCCGGGGCGAGTGATTCGATGTTGGGCAGATCTCCCCCTTCCGCCTCGAGATCGACATGCGACTGAGCACCTGCAGGCAAATCCGACTTCGGCGCCTTGAGGAATACCAGCACGCCTCGGGTTTGCGCACGGGTCGTGGCATCCGCCTCGCCGCCCGCAGCCGCGAGCGGCAGTGAAACCGTATCGGTCTTCTGACCGTTCTGCGTCGGCGAATCGAACATCAGCAGCGCACGCACCACCGGATCGCCGGCTGTGCCCGTTGCCGCGCTGACTGCGAAGCCAAGCTTGCGACGCCATTGCGCCGTCGTCTCTCCGAAGCGGAAAGTCAGCAGCGAACCGGTTTGCTCCGCATCGTCAATCGGCTTGCCATCGGCGGTCGCGCTGCCCGGAACGTACGCGAATTGGTCCGGCAGCATGACGAGCGCCTTGAGATTGCCGACCGCAACGCCTTCAACCGTGATATCGATGCCAAGCTGCGTCCCGTTGGCCTGCGCCGAGACATCGCGATCGAGGGCGAGCGTCACGCTGCCTTCCGGCGGGCGCCGCGTCGTCAGGTTGAAATCCGCACGCCACAGCGAGCCGCCGCCCACATCCGCGAACTGCGAGTAGGCGCGTCCCGCGTGCCTGCCGGCAGCCTCACAGCTCATCGGCTCGAGAGTGTCGGAGATGCTGTCGACGTCGAGCTGCACGACGTGAGTGCCAGCTGCAACATCCTCGAAGTGGTACTTGCCCTCACTGTCGGTGACGCTGTAGCGCCCGTCTTCGAGGTAAACGCGCACACCCTCGACGCCTGGCGCCTGCAATGAGTCGGCGCCGCATGCGCTGTCGACGACGCGGCCCATGATGAACGCGCGATCGTTGTTGAGGGCCTGCTGGATGCGAATCGTGCTGCTCGCGGGATTGGAGATCATGTTGTCCGCACCGGCCGCCGCAGCGCGGTTGGTCAGCACGTCGCCCTTCACGCTGAGCGTGAGCGCGGCGACGTAGCGCACGGTGATCTTCTCGCCGGGCCCAAGATCGCCGCTGTCGAAAGTCAGCGTCCGGCCGTCCGGTGCGATTTGCGGATCTGCGCCATGCACCGCATCGAGCTGATTGCGCACCACGCGGGTCGAACCCGCCTGGTAGCGCAGACCGACCGGGAGAATATCCGTGATATGCGTAGCCGTGATCGTGCCGCTGGTGCCGGGGTTTTCGAGCATCAGCGTGTACTGAACGAAATCGCCTGGCGCCGCCAGCGTCGTAAGCGTCGACTTCTGCAAGAAAAGCCGCGTGCCGGTCGGATCCAGGGGCACGTCGATGTTGGCCTCAGACGGCGCCGCCACCGCATAGCCGGCCGCGAACGATCCGGCGTTGAGCGTGAAGGGCGCTGTGGGCAGGGTCTGCAACGCGGCAGGATCGGCCGTGGATGGGAACCGATAGCTGGGCGGTGGCGTGAGCTCGAGTCGATAGCTGCCGGGCGCATTCACCACCGGGAATCGGAACCGGCCCGACGCGAATACGTAACTCGTGCCGGACGAGTCCGTTACGGTCGAGCCCGAGATGATTTCCCTCGGAAACGTACTCACACCGTCGTCGCCGCGCGCGGTTACCGGTGTGCCAGTGGCTGCATCAACCAGGCGAATCCTTACGCCATCGACCGGTTGCCCGGTCTGCGAATCAAAGATCAGTCCGCTCGGATCGATCCCTGCGCTCGCAGCAACGCTGTCGGTCGCATCGAGCGGATCGACGTAGCTCGAGCTGAGCGTCGCATCGCGCGCCACCTGCAGCGTGCAATCGCCGGGTGTTGCGGCGTTCGTACCGGTCTGCAGATAGCCTACGAATACCCCGCTCGCCGGTGTCGTCTCGGTCAAGCGGATCGTTTCGCGATCGCCGGTCTGCTGAGCGGCGATCTGCACGTCGACACTGTCGCGCACCGCTGAATCGCGGTTCTGATCGGCGTCCACGAGCCGCACGAACAGCGGCTCGCCGCCGTGATAGTTCGCGGTACTTGTCAGTGCAACCGGTTGTGTCGGATCAATCGTCTGACCACCGATCAACACCGGGTTCGGAAGAGTCTGGAAAGTGGTGCCCGCCAGACATTGAGTCGGTCCCGCCGGTTCGGTGACGATCGGGTTGCTGGCGCTCGTGCGCAGCAGCTCGATTGCCGCGCGCGAAGCCGGCGGCGCGACGATGGTGAGCACTTCATTGGAATTGAGCGTCCTTGCCGCCCCGCCACTGGTCGTGTAACTGGCCTGACCGGTATTGCGAATCGCCGTTCCTGGCGGCGTGGCGGGTTGAGATTGAGCCGAAGCAACCTGCACGCTGCCGGCCAGCACGAACGCGCACGCGAGCACCCCGCGCCACAAATGCAGCGGGGCAGAGCGGACGCGAAGGTCCGCCCTGCCCCGGTTTGTGGCCGGAGTATCGAATGCCCGGTCGCGCAACCGGCTGGTAGCCGACTGCAGGTGTACGACTATCAGCCTGAAGGCTGCGCCGAGCGGCCGCGTGGCGGCTCGCTCAGTCATCCTTCATCCGTCGACGATCACTTGACCGTCACGCGGAATGTCACGGTTGCCGTCGTCGACGGACCAACTGTGATGCCGGCAGTCGGATTGACAGTCAGCGTCGAGCCACTGATTCCGCATCCGTCGGCATTGCCGTCAGCTGCGTCAGCGTTGCAGAACGTCGCGGGACCGCCACCCACCTGGATTTGCACGTTTGTCGCGCCAGGCATCAGCGTCAGGTTCGTGTCGAGCGTATCAGCGATGGAGATGCCGCCCGCAGGAGCCGTGCCGGTGTTCTGGATAGTGACGACGTACTGGATGACTGCACCCGGAATGGACTTCGGGTTGGTGGTGCCATTGAACGGATCGCTGACCACCGACAACGCCTTCGAGATGTTGAGCGCCGCAGATTGGACCAGGTACTGGTCGTCTGCACCCTCGGTCGCATCCTCTCCCGTATCGCCGAACACGACGTCAACGCCGGGGGTGTCAGCCCCAGCTGTTTCGGTCGCGAGGGTCGCGCCCGCGGTGCCCGCCACCGCAGCACGCGCCTGCAGGTGCACGTTCACGACCTGCGCATTGGTCGCGCCTGCCGGTACGTTGACCACCACGAACACTCGAACGCCAGCATCGGGCGCCAGCGTATCGATGTGCTGAGCAGTATCGGCCGGGTCGTACGTGCCGTTGCCATTGCCGTCCACGAGCACGTTGAGTGGCAAGAAGTCAGCGTTGTCGGTCTGCGTGAACAGCACCGTTCCGGTGAGATTCGACGCTGAGAGCTGAAAGCCCTGCGAGTCGTTACCGGTATTGGTCACGAGGTAACTCAGGACCGCATTGGTCTGCCCGGGAAGCACGAGCGTGGCGTTGCCGCTGAACTCGGTTACCGTCAGGTCGATGCGGTTGTCCACTACGAACTGAGTTGGCGCGCTCGTGATCGGGGTCTGAGGCACGCCATTCACGTTGTAGTTGACGGTCGCGGTATTGCTGACCGTTGTATTCGCTGGCGTACCGGCGGCGTGAGCCACCTGTACTCCTGCCAGCAACGACAACAACACGGCAATGCCGCTTGCTGTCTTCAGTCGCTTCATGATCGATGTCATTTCGATACTCCTGTCAGTTTAAAAAATGCAAGGCGCAGAACCGGAAGCCGCGGACCCCTGCAAGTCCGCGACACCGTTTCCCCTGGAATCTCTGTGGAAAGGATCCGCGCTGTTATTCGAGGCGGGCGCGGAAGCGTGCGAACGCGACCGAGCCGGGCTTCAGTGGGTTGCGCATGACCCAGCGAATGTTGGTGTATTCATCGGCGCGCGCTTCGCGCTGCGAGCCGTCGGGATTGGAGACCTTCAGAGCCGCGGGCTTGTCGTAGTGAAAGCCGCTGTCGATCGAGTAAGTCACTTCGGTGCCGGGACCGATCGCGGAATTGGCGAGGTACTTCATGTGCTCCGGAACCGGGTTGTCGATGACGACGGCGTCCGCCGGCTCATCGCAGATATTGGTCGCGCTGACGGTGTAGACGACCTCGTCTCCCGGCACGATCTTTTCGGCCGGCACCAGGCGCGTGCTCTTCTCGCCGCGCTCGTTGGTGTCGACCTTCTCGATCTCAGCGACGGTCTTGAGCAGGATGCACCCACGCTCCTGCGCCGAAACCGTGGTCGCGACGAACGCGAGGATCATTCCCGCCGCAAAGATCTTCATCCGTTTCATGACTCGACTCCTGAAGTTCTAGTTGATCGTTACAGTGAAGACGATGGTCTGGGGGCCGGCAGACTGTGTCAGGTCGCCGAGCGCCACTCGAATCAAGGGTGTGGTGCCAGCGATGAACTGGCCCGCATCCGCATCCGCGCTGTCACTCAGCGCGAGGGTGTTCAAGCGCAATGAACCACCGGAATACGCCGTTCCCGCCGGGACGGGGTCGGTCAGCACGAAGGCATGCGCAGTCCCGGTGCCCGTGGCATTCACGACGATCTGGTAGGTGAGGCGAGCTCCAGGCACTGGCGTGGCGCCACCGGCCGGATCGATCACGGTCACGCTCTTCGCAAGACTCACCTGCACATCGCCGACGAGATACTCGCCGAACGCATCGCGCCTGCCCACCGTTGGCTCCTGCCACTGCATCGGTGCCGCCGGTGCCCTGGCCGGGAAACGAAGTCCCCGGCGCACCGATGCCGGTCGCAGCGCGTACATGCAGGCGGCTGCGTCCGAGCGCGCCATCCGCGATAGAGGCCGGTATGTTGTTCACGAGCAGCACTCCGATCGAAGCATCGGGCGCGAGCGTCGGATCGTTGTTGCCGGGGACGTAGGCGACATCCGAGGGCGAGAGGTCGCCACTTCCGTCGCTGTCGAAATAGATCGACGGCGCCGCGGCCTGAGGATCGAAATCGTCGCCCGCGACCAAGTTATCGATCGTGAGCGGAAAGGTTTCACTGCCGTTGCCGGCGTTGGTGAGCCGGAACAACAGCGCGCGATTCATGTCGCCTGCCGAAACGGAAACCGTCGAGCTCTGGCGCGTCACGTTGGGATCAAGTATCTCACCGACCAGGAACGCTGCGGGGTTGGATTGCGCGGAGCCGGGCACGCCACCGATCACGAAGCTCACGTTCGCCTGGTTCGAGACCGACGTGCCGGCAGCCGTGCCCGAGGCGAGCGTGTGCGTCGACAGCAACGCACAAATCGGCAGAACTGCGATGTAGATCTTGAAGCGTGTCATTACGCCGTGCTCTCGCTACCCGCGGTGCGATCAGTGCACCGCAAAAACGCGCCCTCCATCGGACCCCGACTCGCGGTCCGATACAGCGAGAGGAGCGCTCAGCTGGGGTGCCGCGCGGCGATCTGTGCGTGCCCCGCGCGATCCGGATTTTCCGAGTCAGCGCGAGGGCTTGCGCGGCGACCCGGTCCGTGGGATTGGCCTCAAAAACGCTTGTGATCATAGGGACAATCGATTTAACTCAACGTGATCACATTCACAGCCACCGGGGCGGCAAATTGACCCTTGTCACGGTTGTTCGCCGTGGCCAATAACCGCACTATCCCGCTATGAAAACCACCCGCAGGGCCGGGAGACGTGGATCACAAACGGCCGCCAGACCACGACGGCGTCACGGTTCTTCCGGGGACAAGCCCTTGAAGGATGCACCAGCAGGACCCGCGTCCAAATCGACCAGAAATCCTGGCCTGGAGCTTCCAGGGAGCGATGGCTTTACGCCCGAGCATGGTGGCCAAGCAGAGCTCGATCACGCCGCGGCCAACCAGGCGGCCGAGGAAATCCTCGGCGCAAACCCGCTGGTGGGTTTCGACCGCTCTGAGATCCTCGATGCACTCGCACGATTTGCGAAGTTGTTGGCCTTCGAGCCTGGAGTCGTGGTGCGCGAACAGATCAACCTGGCGCGCGAGCTCTTCGGCGTGATCACCGGTCGCTCGCAGCAGCAACCGGACCCGAAAGACCGGCGCTTCAGTCACGAGATCTGGCAGAAGAATGGCTACTACAAGCGTCTCATGCAGGGATTTCTCGCGTGGCGTGAAAGCATGACGCGAATGCTCGAGGGCGCCAACGCATCGCCCGAGGATCGAGAACGCGCGCGTTTCGCGCTGTCCCTGGTCACGGAGGCATTTGCACCCACCAACACCTTGATCGGCAACCCGGGCGCGCTGATGCGCATCTCGCAGACGCGCGGCAAGAGCCTGTTGTTCGGCCTGCAGAACTTCTTCGACGATGTGCTCAACAACGGCGGCATGCCGCGCCAGGTCGACGATCGCAAATTCCAGGTCGGCAAGAACCTGGCGACGACGCCCGGGGCCGTCGTGTTTCGTAACGAGGTGCTGGAGTTGATTCAGTACCAGCCGGCAACGACCGAGATCTACAAGCGCCCGCTCCTGATCGTGCCGCCGCAGATCAACAAGTTCTATGCGCTCGACCTGAGCCCAGGGCGCAGTTTCGCCGAATACGCCACGCAAAATGGTGTGCCGACGTTTGTCATCAGTTGGCGCAATCCCACCGCTGCACAGCGCCACTGGAATCTCGAGACCTACCTCACCGCCTGCAAGGAGGCGATCGGAGTCGTCAGCCAGATTTCTGGCAGCCCGGACGTGAATATCATGGCAGCGTGCGCGGGCGGCTTCACGCTCGCGACACTGCTGGGGCATCTCGCGGCCGCCGGCGATAAACGGGTGCGCAGTGTGACGCTCCTCGTCACGGTGCTCGACACCGAGTCGCCAACGTTGCTCGGCTCGTTCGCATCACGGACGGCATCGCGGCGGCAATCAAGCGCTCGCAATCAGGGTGTGCTCGAAGGCGCCGACATGGCCCGCGCCTTCGCCTGGCTCAGACCCAATGACCTCGTCTGGATGTTCGTCGCCAACAACTGGGTGATGGGTAACCGTCCGCCCGCTTTCGACATCCTGTACTGGAACTCGGATACCACGCGTCTGCCGGCGGCGTTCCACGCAAATCTGTTGCAGACCTATCGAGAATCCTCTGCTCAACGCCAATCGGCTCAAGGTGCTCGGCACGCCGATCGACATGTCACAAACCAACATCGACAGCTACGTGGTTGCGGGCATCACGGATCACATCACGCCGTGGCCCGCGTGCTACGAATCACGCAGGGTGCTGCGCGGTTCGATGACTTTTGTCTTGAGCTCCAGCGGCGCCATCGGGAGCATCGTCAACCCTCCCGGCAATCCGAAGGCGAAGTATTTTCTGATTCGGATCTCGGCCTGGCGGCCGACAAGTGGATCGAGACTGCTACTGCACATCCAGGCTCGTGGTGGGACCACTGGAGCAAGTGGTACGAGGCACGCGGCGGCGGCAAGCGTCCCCGCGCCATCACATCTCGGGAGCGACGCTCATCCCGCGGGCGGTACCGGCACCCGGCCGTTACGTGCATCAGCACTAGCAAATCTCTCTCGGCACCCCCATGGCATGAAGATCTACGGCCCGGACGGTAAGGAATTGATGACGATCACCGCCATTGAGCGCGAATCCTCCGAGCTCATCATGCGGGGCAAGATCTTCGGCACCATGCCGCTCACGGCAAGGCTTCAGCCACGGAACTGCGCAACGGGCTGCGCCTGATGAACTGGCGAACGCTGTGGTTCGCATTCACGTTGCCGTTTCGTCGCGGCTGACGCCAGTGTGCGTTCCATGCACGTGCGGCCGTGAATGCCGCTAGAGTTTGCGCGTGCGCACCCACGCAACGGGCAACGAAGTGAACAAACGGTCAACGACGACGCCGAAGATCGAGTACATCGATGTGGATGGCGTCATGCTGCGAGTTGCGATCCGCAGTGCCCGCGGCGGAACAGCGCTCCTGCTCTTTAATGGCATCGGCGCGAATCTCGAGCTCGTCTTTCCCTTCATCGAGGCGCTCAATGATCGGGAAGTGATCGTGTTTGACATGCCGGGAGTCGGCCGCTCGCCGATGTGGTGGGTGCCACGTCGTTTCGGTGGCATTGCACGCCTCACGAGTCATCTGCTCGATCGTCTTGGATATCGAGCTGTCGATGTCGCTGGCGTGTCGTGGGGCGGAGCCGTCGCGCAACAGTTCGCGCGCCAGTATCCGGAGCGCTGTCGTCGCCTGATTCTCGCCGCAACCTCCGCGGGCGCCATCATGGTGCCTGGGCGCCCGAGCGTTTTGATGAAGATGACCACGCCGCGGCGCTACCTCTCACCGGAGTTCATGCGCAAGGCGGCGGGAACGATCTACGGCGGCGAAGTGCGCGACCGGCCCGAGCTCGTGGTGGCGCATACCGCCAGTAGTCATCCCGCCCCAGTTCCTGGGGTATGTCTATCAGCTCATCGCGGGCGTGGGCTGGACCAGCATTCATTGGCTTCATCGGCTCAAGCAACCGACGCTGATCATGGCCGGGTCCGACGACCCGCTGGTACCGCCAGTTAACGCGCGTCTTCTGTCGCTCCTGATTCCCGACAACCGCCTGGTGATCATTCCGGGCGGTGGACATCTCTTCATGCTGCATTGTCTCGACCAAGTCATTCCCGTGATCCGGGAGTTTCTCGGCGCAGTGAACTCCGACGCAGCACTCGGTGCCCCAGTCACTCAGAAGGCTTGACACCGATCTGCCGGGGCCTTATTGTGCGATGCGCCAATTGTTGCACTGCAGCCAGACTTTTTATGGAGAAATCATGGAGATTCGTGAACAGCTGACGCGCGCCCGCCAGAGAGCGGAAGCAACGGCGTCGAAGACTACCGTCATGTCGTCGTCGAAGCCGCCCGTAAAGCCGCCCAGCAGGCGGCAGACGGCGTTGTTGCCGCACGCGCCCCCATCCAGATCGTGGCCGAGGCTGGGCGTCGCGTGAACGATACCTCGCACCGCTACCTCGCGCAGTTCGTGAAGCAGCAGGTTCATAACCTCGAGGGCGTCATCGAGGACGGTGCCCAGCGACTCAGCCGTGCCGCCAAGGCGAAGGATTTCAGAGGGCTGATCGCCGAGCAGGCGAAACTCTATCCCGCGAGCCTGCGCACGACTCGGACAGGACCTCAGGGCCACGTGGACCCTCGCCGCGGATACCGGCCGCGAGCTCGGCTCCATTGCCTCGGAGACGTATGCCCAGCTCGTCCATGGCGCCAGGATCAGCCCTAAGGCCAAGGCACCGCGTCGACGCAAGAGCGTGCGACGGAGCAAGGCTGCCAGAAAGAACTAACAGTCTGCACCGTGTGGGGCGCTGACGTTGTAGCGCCCCACACGCTTCCCCACATTTCGCCCATAGGCAGGTAAGAACCGATCGAGCCGCTATAATCCTGCGACAACTTTGAAAGCCTGCGCGGCCGGCCGCTGTTCGCCCTCCCTCGCGTACTGAAGCGGAAATTCGGCCAAGAGAAGGACTCCATGGCGCTTTCACGTCAACTGGTTCCGCCGCGACAAGAGTGGCAAGTTCCTCTGGCCAGGCTTTGGTGACAACCTGCGTGTTCTGCGTTGGATCATCGATCGCAGCACGGGCCGTGCGGCGGCCAACGAGACCGCCATCGGCTTCCTGCCGAAGCCGGAGGACATCGATGTGTCAGGTCTCGACGTCTCGCTGTCGACGATGCAGGAACTGCTGGCAGTGGACCCGGCCTTGTGGCGCCAGGAAATGAGGGACCTCGGGGAATATCTGCGCACCTTTGGCGCACGCCTGCCGCCAAAGCTCATGGACGAACACAAGAAAGTGCTGGAGCGACTCGGGTAAGCAGCGCGAAGCGGCGGACGCGCTCGCGGATCACTCCCCTATTCTTCGCAAACGAACCTGATTGCCTGCGGCGAATTGGCCTCTGGGAGCTTCCCGAGTCCGATGTAGCCTTCGCCCTTGATCTGCATGCTGTCGCGGCGGACGAACGCCTCCTCACCCGCGCTCGACAGCACGAACGTGCCGTTGGTGCTCTGGTCGATCAGCACGAACTTGTTGCGATTGACCTCGATGCGTGCGTGCAGGCGCGAGATGAGATTGCCCTTCACCACCAGGTCGTTGTCCTCGGCGCGGCCGATGGCGATGTTCGTACGCTGCTCGTCCACCACGACTTCCTGGCCCTGATAGCGCAACCGCATGCGCAGTTTCTTGCCATCGCGTTGGCTCATCGCGATCGCCGGCAACATGCTGGTGACATCCTCGGTCTGCCACAGCACCTCGAACAGCGCCACTTCGCTCGAGCGTCCCTTGAGCGTCGCGACGTCGATCTGGCGCACCGATGCGCGCCATTCCGGTGAGAGCTGATCCACCATCGTTGCCGTCGTGATGATCTGGCCAGCCTTCGCCTGGCTGGTCATGCGATTGGCGGTGTGCACGGCGGCGCCGAAGATGTCGCGGTTCTCGAGCACGACGGGACCAAAGTGACAGCCGATGCGGATCGAAACCGGTTGACCGTCCACCTTGAGATCCGGGTGAGCCAGGATCGCCTGCTGCATCTGGCCCGCCGCATTGAGTGCGTCGTCGACCGTGGGGAAAGTCGACATCACTTCATCACCCATGGTCTTGATGACGGTGCCGTTATGCTGCTCGGTCGCGGTACGCATGATATCGATGCAGATCGCCACCATATCGCGTGCCTTCTCATCGCCCATCTGCTCGTAAAGCTTGGTGCTGCCGACCACATCGGCGAACAGAATCGCGAGCTCGATATCCTTGGCCATGGTTACGCTTTCTGATGCAACTGCTTGAAGTTGCGGGAGGTTCCAGCGCCACTTCTTGTGCCGCCAGATTATACGGGATGGGCGGGAATGGAACATCCCGCGAATTTGAGGTGAAGACCGATACACGCGTGGTGGAAACGACCAAGGCCCTGCAAGACGTAGCGCCGCAGCGCGCCTAGGCGGCCTGTTGCTGGCGAAGGAGGTCGCAGGCACGCCGCAATACCTCGATGCCCGCGCGGTCTTTGCGACTTGCCTCGGAGAAGTAGCGCCGCCAGCTCCGTGCACCCGGCTGGCCGGAGAAGAGGCCCAGGATATGGCGCGTCATAGCGCTGAGTGGGTGCCCGTTGCGCAACTGGCTCTCCGCATAGGCGGTGAAGCGCTCCAGCACTTCGAGCCGCGATGGAGGTTCCCAACCACAGTCCGGATACAGCGCTCGATCGCTCTGCGCCAACAGGTAGGGATTGTGGTAGGCCTCGCGCCCGATCATGACTCCATCGCAATCGAGCAGCAGTTCCTGCAACTGCTCGAGATTGCGCACGCCCCCGTTGGCAACGATCGTGAGCCCGGCCCTGTCACGCTTGAGCTGCCTCACGATGTCATAACGCAATGGCGGGACGTCACGATTCTCTTTGGGCGAAAGCCCTTTCAGCATGGCTTACGCGCATGGATTGCGAATACCGTGCAACCGGCGGCGGCCACCTTGTCGACGAATTCACGCAAGCGATCGTAGTCGCGCTCGGTGTACTCGAGGCCGCGACGCACGGCTCCCTCGCCCTCCTCGATGCCGATTCGCACCTTGACGGTGACCGGCACTGCAACCCGCGCGCGCATCTGCGCGACGCACTCTGCGACCAGGCGCGGCTGCGCCATGAGGCACGCGCCAAAGGCACCCGACTGCACGCGATCGCTCGGGCAGCCCACGTTGAGATTGATCTCATCGTAGCCCTGCGCCGCCCCGTACTCTGCCGCGCGCGCCAGCGCATCGGGCTGCTTCCGCCCAATTGCAGCGCCACTGGATGTTCGGCGGAATCGAATCCGAGCAAACGTTCGCGATCGCCGTGCAGAAGCGCGGCCGCTGTGATCATCTCCGTGTACAGCACGACGTGCGGCGAGAACTGCCGCAGGAAGAACCGGCAATGCCGGTCCGTCCAGTCCATCATCGGCGCGACGCTCAGCCGACGGTCCAGAGCCTTCATCCTCACGAGAGAAACGAAATGGTGCGGACCTCGACCCGCTCGCGCGGCGGCGCGTCGGCCGCCGCAGTCGGGTCGTTGAATGCCGCGTGCGCCGTCCACTGCACCTGCGTCGCGTCCGAATCAAAGAGCTTGAAGACCAGGACCTCCCCGGGCTCGATCCGCGGGACGTAGTACCAGCGATGCTGCGGTCCGTAACTCAAAGTGTATCCGTACAACGTGGACGGTTCGGATCGTTCCAGCCGCCGTGAACTTCGCTGTCGTTGAGCTGCTTCTCCTTACCGAGGAGCCGTCACACAGCGCCAGCGGTGCCGGTACACGGTGCGAATGGGCCGCCAGACGTTCATCAGGACGAACCTTCTTTGCAGCCAGGACCGGCTTCCTGAGAGCCGAGCAGATCGTGCGTGGACTCCGCACGGTGCGCTCGCCATAGTCCACGTGCGCACCGTAGGCCGGCCGTTGCCATCGCCGGCGTCGGTTGAATCGCTGCGCGCCACTTCGCCGAACACCAGAACCTTCTCGGCGTCCAGGAGGCGGGCGACGAGAGCCTCGATTTCCGGATAGTAGACGTTGCGAACTTCCCGGGCATCGTGGAAATCGCGCACGGCTGTGGGCTCGTGGAGGAGCATGAACCTCTGCCGCTGAGCGACAGTCGCGCGGCCTGCGGCCTGACATTGCGGATCTCGATGGTATGCTCCTCGGCCGGCCAGTAGGAGCGCGTTCCGTTGGTGGGATAGAACTGCGCGGTTTTGCCGGGACCGCATACCTTATGGTCGCCCGAACGCTCGCCGGCATTTCGCTGGTGCGCCCCATGCTCTCCCGACCGATCGGGCGCTGTTTCAGGCCAGCCCGCTGGCGGTCTCCCGGATCAGCCAATCGACGACCGCATTCAACCCCTCGCGCTCGCTGGCACCCCGCGCGCGCGCTTCCTCGAACACCTTGAGCTGACGATGCGCACTGGTGCCGCGTTTCAGGATGGTGCGTGCATGCGCAATATCCGCGCTGCAGCCCACCGTTTCGGCATCTTCCTTCAGTAGCTCCAGCAGTTCTTCGAGCAACTCACTGAAAGGCACGAGCTCGCCTCTTGCAAGATCAAGCAGCCCTTCATCGAAACTGTAGCGAGAGGCGCGCCAGCGATTCTCGTTCACCAGCATGTCCGCGTACACGCGCCAGTGCTGGTTGTTGCGTCGCAGGCGATAGAGCATCCGTAGCAGGCACACATTGAGCGATGCGAGCGCGATCGCGTCATCGACGTTGGTGCACACGTCCATGATGCGCGTCTCGAGCGTCGGGTAGCGCCAGCTCGGGCGCAGATCCCACCAGATCTTGGAGGTGTCCTGGATCAGGTTATTGCGAATCAGGGTACCGATGTGGCGCTGATACTCGCCGTAGCTGGCGAAATTCTCGGGCAGGCCGGTGCGCGGCAACGCGCTGAACACCGTGAGACGGAATGACTTCAGGCCGGTGTTTTCCCCTTCCCAGAAGGGCGATGAGCAGGACAGCGCCAGGAGATGGGGCAGGAAATACGCGAGCTGTTTCATCAGGTCGATGCGCAGCTCGTCATCCTCGAGTCCGACGTGCACGTGCATGCCACAGATGACCATGCGACGCGCGGTCGCCTGCATCTCGCGGGCGAGCGCCACATAGCGGTCCTTGTCGGTGTGCTTCTGCTGGATCGCACGCGCGAAGGGATGGGTGGATGCGGCGATCGGCGCGATGCCATGCTTGCGGCCGACGTCCACCACGATCTTGCGCAGTCGCGTGAGGTGCGCGCGTGCTTCCTGCATGTCACGGCACACCGGCGTGCCGATCTCGATCTGCGAGCGCAGGAATTCCGGGCTCACCTGCCCTTCTCCGAGCTCGGTGCATTCCTTGAGCATGGCTGCCGGCGGATCCGTGTCGAGATCACGCGTTTGCAGGTTCACCAGCAGATATTCTTCTTCGATTCCCACCGTGAAGGTGGCTGCTTGAGTGCCATGTTGCCTCGGTGCTGTAGCTGCGGGCCGCTACTCTTTTAATCGATGGTGTAGCCCCGGGTCCAGAAGGATCGGCTGCAGGACGCTGTGCAGGAGCTCAGCCCAGCGTTTGACACCCGCCGCAGTATCGATCTGATCCTGCCGTACCTCGATACAGACGTGCGGCAGCTTGGCACGCTCGGCATGGCGCGCCACGGTGTAGTCCGCGGGATGCCGGCCGGAATACGGCAGGTTATCGCCAACCGTCAGCCCTTCGATGGCCCGCAGGCGTTCGAGCAGCGGCACGGCGATGCGTGGATCTCGATCCCATAGCACGCCGATGTTCCAGGGACGTGGCTCGCTTCCCATCATCGGAGTGAAGCTGTGCATCGAGATGAACGCCGGAATCACTTCGCGGCGCCGAAACTCGTCGAGGCGCAGCTCGATGGCGCGGTGATACGGCTCGAAGAAGGTGTGCAGACGTTCGGCACGCTCGGCGTCGCTTATCTTCTGGTTGCCGGGAACTGGCACGCCGTCGCTTGTCGCCAGGATCGAAGTCGGATCCTCGGGGGCACGGTTGCAGTCGATCACCAATCGCGAGTAACCCGCGAGCACCGCCGGCGCGTCGAACAATCGCCCGAGCACTCGCGTCACGGAGGCAGAGCCGATGTCCCAGGCGATGTGGCGCGCGGTATCCGCCGTGCTCAGGCCCAGGTGCTCGAGCGCACCGGGAAATGCACGACTCGCATGATCGCAGACCAGCAACAGCTCGCCCTTGCCAGCGATGTTGAGCAGCGTGAACGGCGGCGGATCGCCGGGGCCGATCAAGGAAGACTCATCGTGCTTCGAAGCGCTCTCGAGGGCCGATCTCATCGATCGCGATTCTACATCAGTGGGCCAGGGCAACTCTGCACCGGTTTCACGTGGCGCGTTGCGTCGCCAACGGTGCAGAGTTGCCCTGAGGCTCAGCCCAGGCGGCGCAGGTCGGCGGTCAGCGCGCGTGCAAACGGGAAGCGCGCGGTCGGCTCGGGTTCCGCGATGTGAAAACCCTGTGCGTAACTCACACCGAGGCGCGCGAGCTCGGCGAGCACCTCAGGTGACTCGACCCGCTCGGCGATGGTCTGGATGTGCATGGCGCGGCCGATCTGGCTGATCGCTTCGACCATGCTGCGATCGATGGGGTCGCGGGTGACGTTCTCGATGAACTGGCCATCGATCTTGAGATAATCCACCGGCAGGGTCTTCAAGTACATGAACGAAGACAGGCCACTGCCGAAGTCATCGAGCGAGAAACGGCACCCGCGGTTCTTGAGCTCGCGCATGAAATACACCACGTTGGCGAGGTTGGACACCGCCGCAGTCTCGGTGATCTCGAAGCAGATCGCCCCGGGGCTCGGCGTTTCCTGCGCCAGCTCGTTGATCAGGAATTCGAGAAAACGATCGTCATTGAGCGATGTGCCCGACAGGTTGATCGAGATCGTGTACGGCGGATGCGGGTCACTGGCGCGATGCGCCAGCACACTCAGCGCGTGCCGCACCACCCAGCGATCGATGGCGGGCATGACGTTGTAGCGCTCGGCGGCTGGAATGAACTCGATCGGCTGCACGAGCGCGCCACTCTCATCGCGCATCCTGAGCATCAACTCGAAATGGCGGCGCAGATCGCGGTTGTTGCCGATGGGGACGATCGGCTGGAAGTACAGCTCCAGCCGGTCTTCCTCGCACGCGCGGGTGAGGCGTGATACCCACTGCATTTCGCGGTGCCGTTCCGGAACATTGTCCTGCTGATAGACGTGCACGCGGTTGCGGCCCTGATCCTTGGCAGCATAGCAGGCAACGTCCGCCGCGCTCATGAGCGCAGCCATGCTCTCGGTCTCGCGACCGATCTCGACGATGCCGATGCTCACACCAACGTTCAAGGCGCCGTCGTGCCACACGAAACGGTAATCGCGGATGGCCTGGCGCAGGGTCTCAGCGATCTTTATCGCCTGGTCCGGCTGGCATTCCGACAGGAGGATGCCGAACTCATCGCCGCCAAGCCGTGCCAGCGTGTCGCTGGCGCGAATGCGCGTCTGCAAGAGCCCTGTGATCTGTTTGAGCAAGCGGTCTCCGGCCGGATGGCCGCAGGTGTCATTGACCAGCTTGAACTGATCCAGGTCGAGGTATAGCAGAACGAAGCCGGGCCCTTCGCCGCGACGCGTGCTCGCCAATGCCTCGCTCAGCCGGCTTTCGAACTCGCGCCGGTTGATGAGCCCGGTCAACGCATCGTGACTCGCCTGGTAGGAGAGCGCGCGGCGCAGCCGGCGCTCGCGACTCACGTCGTGGAACACCATGACCGCGCCGATGACGTTTCCGGCCCGATCGCGGATCGGCGCCGCAGAGTTCTGGATCGCGATCTCCTGCCCGCGTCGATTCAGAAGCACGGTGTGGTCAGACAGGCCGATCACGTGTGCCTCGCGCAGGCACCGCACGACGGGATTTTCTACCGCTTCACGATCAGTCTCATTGATCAGCCGGAAAATTGCCGCCACGGGCAGTCCATTGGCCTCGCGGGTATCCCAGCCCGTCAGGCTCTCTGCGACCGGATTGACGTAGTTGACGCAGCCACCGGCATCCGTCGTGATGACGCCGTCGCCGATCGACTGCAGCGTGACCTGGGCGCGTTCCTTCTCCTCGAACACCGCCGTCTCGGCCTTCCAGCGCTCCGTGATGTCGGCGATCGTGCCTTCATAGCCGATGATTTCGCGTTGCTCATTGCGCACTACCCGCGCGCTCTCGAGCACCACGATGGTTCTGCCGTCCTGCCGCCGCAGCGGATGTTCGGCGTTGTGAACCTCGCTATCCGCTTCGATGCGCCGTATGAACTCCGCACGGTCTGCCGGATCGACGTACAGGCTCGCCGCATCGGCCAGTGCGTACAGCTCCTCCGCCGAATCAAACCCGAGGATCTGCACGAAAGCCGGGTTGACCGACAGAAACCGGCCTTCGCGGCTGGTCTGGTACACGCCTTCCATGACGTTTTCGAATAGCCCGCGGAATTTCGCTTCACTGGCTCGCAGCGCGTCTTCCGCGCGGCGCCGCTCGGTCGCGATGCCAGCGAGTTGTGTCATGCGCGCCATCAGCTCCAGTTCCCGTCGCCCGGGCGTGCCGGTCTGGCGCCGATAGATCGAGAAACAGCCGAGCGCGCTGCCATCGCCGGCCAGAATCGGCGTCGACCAGCAGGCCTTGAGGCCGAAACGCAGCGCGAGATCACGCCGGTGCTCCCACAAGGCATCCTTCGCAATGTCCGCGACGATCACCTGCCGCCCCAGAAAGACCGCCGCCGCGCAGGAGCCGAACCGCGGGCCCACGGGGGTGCCTTCCATACCGGCACAAAACTCGGGAGGCAGCCGCGGCGCTACGAGCTGCTGGAACGTGTGTGACTGCTGGTTGAGGAGGCTGATCGCGCAATAGAGCTCTGGAGCGACCTTCTCTATGACTTCGGTGATTGCCTCCAGCGCCACGGACAGGTGCGCGTGCGAGGCGAGCTTCTCGAATACCCGCCGTTCGCCGGCAGCGATGAGCTCGGCACGCTTGCGGTCGGTGATGTCGGTGATGCTGCCCCGGATCAGCGTGCGCGTGGAGCTCGGGAGCCTGACCAGGCGCACCTCGCACGGGATGTCGTTGCCGAGCGCATCGCGGTGCAGCCATTCGAACACCGGAGTCTCGCCATTGAGCGCGCGATCGAGATACCCGCGCGCCACGCCGAACGAAGAGGTGCCGTCCGGTTGCGCGGGTGGACTCACCTGTTCCGGCCCGCACTGAAGCAGCGCCGCCCGATCCATCTTGAAGAAGCGCACCGCGTTGTCGTTGACATCGATGAAGCGACCGACATCCATGTCGAGCACGACAATGGCTTCCGGGGCGTTTTCGACCAGCGTGCGATAGCGCGCCTCGCTTTCGCGCATGGCCTGCTCGGAATTGCGCCGATCCGTGATGTCACGCAGGCAGACGACGAAGACGCGGCGGCGGTTCACGCGCGCCTCGCTCACCGCGATGTCGGCGGCGAACTGCGGCCCCATCCTTGTTCCGGCCCCAGGTCTCATGGGCTGCCAGGTCGACATGAGTGTCATCGAGCCGTGCCGCCAGCCGCGACAAGTAGTCGGCTACCGTTCCCTGGTTCGCCGCCTCGGGGACGAGATGATCAAGGGTGCGGCCGAGGACCTCGGCCTGGCTGTAGCCGAAGATGCGCTCGCCGGTGGGATTGAAGGTTTCAATGTGTCCGCCCTCATCGACCGTGATGATGGCGTCCTTGATGTGATCGAGAATCGCCTGCAGCTGCGCGGCCGTCTGCTCACGAATCTCGCGTGTGAGGGCCTGTGCCTCATCCGACATGAGCTGCATCGAACGCACGATGCCGCGCCGCTCTTCATCTACGGCGTCGTAGTGGCGGCTGATCGTCTCGAGCAGCCGCATGAGTTCCGGGGTTCCATCCGGAGAGCCCGCCGCCGCGATGCGCAGCTGCTGGCGCAGCAGCCGGTTCAGGCTGGGGGTGCCGGTGGGGAACAGTCCCGTCCACCCGGTCGGGTAAGTGGCCGCGGGGTCGCTCGCCAGGTGCTCCGGGAGCCGACTCGGCGCAGTTGCTCTACCGCCCGCATTTGACATAAGGCGTGCCAGGGACCTTGCGCTTCGAGCAAGCGCGGACGGGCATCTTAGTTACGCTATGGAAAATGGCTGTGTGATCCGACTCTCGATTCCGCCACGAGTCCCAGGATTCGCACGAAAAGGCTCAGCCCAAGGGAAGCGATCCTACGCAGAAGCGGCGCGCAGCATCCGCTTGCGCTCCTGCTCGGACAGCGCGCGTTTGCGCAGCCGTACGGCCGTGGGAGTGATCTCCACCAATTCGTCGTCGGAGATGAATTCCATGGCCTGCTCGAGCGAGAGACGGATTGGGGGTGTCAGGATCAACTTCTCGTCGCTGCCGGCGGCCCGGATGTTGGTCAGCTTCTTGGCCTTGAGCGGGTTGACGGTCAGATCGTTGTCGCGGCTGTGAATGCCGACGATCTGGCCCGCGTAGACCTCCTCGCCCGGACCCACAAATAGACGCCCGCGTTCCTGAAGGCTAAAAAGGGCGTATGCCAGCGTGCGGCCCTGGCCGTTCGAAATCAGCACGCCATTGGTCCTCAGACCGAGCTCGCGCGTGACGAGCGGTCCGTAATGATCAAAGACGTGATGCAGGATGCCGGTGCCCGACGTCATGGTCCGAAACTCGGTCTGGAAGCCGATCAGGCCGCGCGACGGGATCATGTAGTCCAGGCGCACCCTACCCTTGCCATCCGGCTGCATCGCGCTCAGTTCCGCGCCGCGCTCGCCGAGACCAGTCATCACCGCACCCTGGGCAGAGTCTTCTATGTCCACAGTCAGCAGCTCGTACGGCTCACAGGACACGCCATCGATTTCACGAATGACCACGCGTGGTTTGGAGACCGCGACTTCGTACCCTTCGCGGCGCATGTTTTCGAGCAAGACACCCAGATGCAGCTCGCCGCGGCCATACACGATGAACTTGTCCGGGTCGTCCGTTTCCTCGACGCGCAACGCGACGTTGTGAAGCGCCTCGCGCTGCAGGCGCTCGCGCAGTTGGCGGCTGGTCACGAACTTGCCGTCGCGCCCGTAGAAAGGCGAAGTGTTCACCTCGAAGGTCATGCTGATCGTGGGCTCGTCCACCGTGAGCCGCGGCAGCGCTTCGGGTTGCGTCGGATCGCAGATCGTGTCGGAAATCTTCGGCTCGCCAATGCCCGCGAAAGCCACGATGTCGCCCGCTTCGGCAGACTCAACTTCGACGCGGATGAGGCCGATGAAGCCGAGGATCTGGCCGATGCGCTCGTTGCGAACCTGTCCGTCCGCGCCGATCACAGTGACCGCGAGCATTACGACGCAGCGTGCCGCGCTTGATCCGGCCGATCCCGATGGCGCCCACGTAGCTCGAGTAATCGAGCAGGCTCACCTGCAGTTGCAGCGGCCCGTTCACATCGACGTCGGGCGCCGGGCAATGCTGCACGATGGCGCGGAACAGTGCGCCCATGTCGGAGGCCGACTGCGCCGGATCCAGCGTGGCGAAACCCTGCAGCGCAGATGCATACACCACAGGAAAATCGAGCTGTGCCTCGGTGGCGCCGAGACGATCGAACAGATCGAAGGTCTGATCGAGCACCCAGCCCGGACGCGCCTCCGCGCGATCGATCTTGTTGATGACCACGATCGGCTTCAGTCCGTGATCGAAGGCCTTCTGCGTGACGAAGCGCGTCTGCGGCATCGGCCCATCGACTGCGTCCACCAGCAGCAGGACCGAATCGACCATCGACAAGCACGCGCTCGACTTCGCCGCCGAAATCCGCGTGCCCCGGCGTGTCGACGATGTTGATCCGGTAGTCCTCCCAGCGGATCGCCGTGTTCTTCGCAAGAATCGTGATGCCGCGCTCACGTTCGAGCGCGTTGGAATCCATCATGCGCTCGGGCATCTCCTTGCGTGCGTCGAGCGTGCCAGACTGCTTCAGCAGCTGGTCGACGAGCGTCGTCTTGCCGTGATCGACGTGCGCGATGATGGCGATGTTGCGAAGATTAGCGATCACGGGGTGGGGCCTGCCAGGCTCAAAGGGCGCGCATTGTACATGGACGGACCTGCTGTATCGACGCTTCGAGAGGTCGGCTGGCTGAACCTCTGCGTCAGTGCGCCGAATCGGTGCCCGGCTTGGCCTCAGAAGGCGCCGCCGCCTGGTCCGGGGCGCCCACTACGACGGGAATGGCAAAAGTGCGCGCGACGCTTCCGGTATCGGTGTCGAGCAGGACTACGGCGCTCACGTAATACACGCCATTGTCCCGCGGCACGACACTCAGCTCGTGACGGTAGACGTTGCCGGCCTGGATTTCCCGATACTCTGCCGGTGCGACCATGGGCTGCACTGCAAGGGCGTCGGTTGAGATGTACGTCACACGCATCGCACTGGCGGAAATCTTGGGCAGCAGCGCAATCGAGATGCTCGAGTGGCTGGCCGAGCTGGGGCCGGTCCTTGAGCTCGAATTTGAGCTCCACCGACTCGTCCTTGCCGGCGCTCACGCCGCTCACCATGCGCTTGAGTGCCGCGTCGGTCTCGGGACTCTTCGCGGTGACTGCGGCGGCCGGTGTCGCGGCGACTTGTGCCTTATCGCTATCCGGTTCGCGGCTGCAACCGAAGAGCGTTGTGGCCAACACCAAGCTCAGAACGGAGCCCGCCATGACATGTTTCATGAATGAGAAAATTAGCACAGTGCTACCGACCTGTCCGAGATCAGATGTTGAGCGGTTCCTCATCCAGCGCATCGAACTGACTCTGCAACGTGCTCACATGGCCTTCCCAGTAGCGGGGTTCGGCGAACCAGGGAAACGCCCGGGGAAAGGCCGGATCGTTCCAGCGTCGTGCCAGCCACGCCGAATAATGGATCAGCCGCAGAGTCCGCAGCGGCTCGATCAGCGCAAGCTGCGAGGCATTGAAGGCTGCGAATTGCGAATAGCCCTCGAGCAGGTCTGATGCCTGCGCGCGCATCTCGTCGCGCGTGCCTGCGAGCAGCATCCACAGGTCCTGGATTGCGGGACCTGTCATGCAATCGTCGAGGTCGACGATATGAGGACCTTCCGGCCTCCAGAGAATATTGCCACGGTGGCAGTCGCCATGAATGCGATGCCACTGAGAGCTCTGCAGCTCGAGTCCCGCCTCTCGTACCCTCTCGATCAGGCGCTCCGTGACCTCGGCGTAGCGATCGATGAGATAGTCGGGCAGGAAGCCGCCTTGCAGAATCGTTTCGCGCGCTTCATCGCCGTAGGTCACGATCGACAGTATCGGCCGATGCGACAAAGCGACGTGCCTGCCCCATTGCATGTAGTCTGCCGAGGAATCTCCCCATCCACAGCCGATCATCGCTGGTCGCGAGTTCGGGCCACTGACCGTTACGCCTCGGGTACACGGCGTAACGAAAGGCGGAAAAGCTCAGCAGAGACCGGCCTTCGCGCAACAACGGAGCCACGACTGGAATCTCAGCGCCAGCCAGCTCGAGTGCGAAACCATGCTCTTCGAGGATGCTTGCATCGCTCCAGCGGTGCGGGCGATAGAACTTCACCACGACCGGCTCGCCCTCTTCGAGGCCCACCTGGTAGACGCGGTTCTCGTAGCTGTTGAGCGCCAGCACGCGCCCGTCGCAAAGGTAGCCCGCCGCCTCGACAGCGGCGATGACGATCTCAGGCGTCAGACCGGCGAACGGCGTCTCGTTCGCCGACGGTGTTATCGGACCGGCGCCCCTTTCGCTATCATGCACGCGCGACGCAACTCCTTCTTTCAGGTCCTGAATTCATGCCGCAATCTGCAATCCTGGTAACCGGTGGCGCAGGTTACATCGGCAGCCACGTAGCGCGACAGCTCGGCGAGGCCGGCGAGACCGTCGTGGTGCTCGACAACCTCGTGACCGGCTTCCGCGAGGCCGTGCTGCACGGAACGCTCATCGTGGGCGAGACCGGTGACCGCGAGCTCGTTACCCGCATTCTCTCCGAGCACCGCATCGACACGGTGATGCACTTCGCTGCGCACACCATCGTGCCCGAATCCGTGGCGAAACCGCTCAAGTACTACGGCAACAACACGTGCGCCACACGCAATCTCCTGGAGTGTTGTGCGGCGCAGGGCGTGCGCCATTTCATCTTTTCTTCGACCGCCGCCGTTTACGGAATACCGCCGGGGGGAGTTGCGGCAGAGGACACGCCGCTTGCGCCCATCAATCCTTATGGAACCTCGAAACTCATGAGCGAGTGGATGCTGCGCGATGTGGCGCTGGCTGGGAACCTGCGCTACGTGTCGCTGCGGTACTTCAACGTCGCAGGCTCAGATCCACACGGCCGCATTGGACAATGCACACCCGCTGCCACATTGCTCGTCAAGGTTGCCTGCGAAGCCGCGGTGGGGAAGCGTCCCGGTGTGTCGATCTTCGGCACGGATTACCCGACGCCGGATGGTACCGGCGTGCGTGACTACATCCACGTAGAAGACCTCGCCAGCGCCCATGTCCAGGCTCTCGACTATCTGCGCAATGGCGGCGACTCGATCACGCTCAATTGCGGTTACGGGCACGGCTACAGCGTGCGCGAAGTGCTGCGGATGGTGGAGCAGGTCGCACAGTGCCCACTGCAGATTCGTGAAGAAACGCGCCGGGCCGGCGATCCTTCCATCCTGATCGCACGAGCGGATCGCGTGCGCGCAGGTGCTCGGATGGCGTCCGCAGCTCGATGACCTGGAAGCCATCGTGCGCACCTCGTTGGAGTGGGAACGCAGGCAGCTCGCAGCGCCTTGGGTCTCGTCGCGAGCGCCGAAGCTGTGACTCGAACCGCAAAACAGTCACTTCCCGCTCGATCGGCACTCGGGCCGGACTGCTAGAATTGGCGGTCATGCGCTTCACCAAGCCGCGATCCCTGAGCGGACTGATGCTGCTCGGCATGTCCCTCGTGGCCGTGCCGCTGTTGATTCGCGGTCATCAATGCGGCGTTTCAGATCCGCCGCCTCGCCAGCCAGAGCGAAGCGCTCGTCGTACAGGGCGTGCAGGGCGACCCGCTACCACCAGTTGCTGTTCGAGCAGATCGCTTCGCTCGAACGCAGCGCCCGTCTCTACCAGGTCATCGGCAATCGCGAGCTGCTCGAGGTCTACCGCCAGAATCACGAACGGTTCCAGCTCACGCTCGAAAGCTCTGGTCGACTGCAGCGCGATCCGCGCAGCGACACGCAGCTCGAGACCCTGCGCACCGAGAGCGTCGCGATCTGGCAGCTGCTGAGCACGCGTCGGCGTGGCTCGCCCGAGATCACGCAGGCGGTCAGCAATTTTTCGCGCCTGTGGGAAACGGCGACGACGCTGGCGGAAGCTAGCCGGCGGCGCATCGATCAGCAGCTCGAGACCTTGCAGGTCGCGACCGCGAGCGCGCAAAGGAATCTGTTCTGGCAATCCGCAGCGCTGCTTCCGGCCACGCTGGTCCTGACCATCGTCTTCACGCTGGTCGCTGGCGCGACCCATCCGCCATCTGGATCGGGTGATCGGCGAGCTCGGGCGCGGGACGTTTTCTCGCGCCATCAGGGTCAAGGGCCCGAGCGACCTCGAGGCCCTGGGTCGGCAGCTCGAGTGGCTGCGTGTGCGCCTGCTTGACCTTGCACAGGAAAAGAATCGATTCCTGCGACACATGTCGCACGAGCTGAAGACTCCACTGGCCAATATTCGCGAAGGTACGGAGCTCCTGCTCGACGGCTCGGTCGGCCAGCTTGCGGACGATCAGCGCGAGGTCACCGGCATCCTGCGCGAGAACGGATTGAAATTGCAGCGCCTCATCGAAAACCTGCTGACTTTCAGCACCTGGCAGGCGCAGAGCGTCGGCCTCGAGGTGAGCGAATTCAAGCTGCGACCACTCGTCAAGAGCGTATTGGAGAGCCAGCGCCTCACGCTCGTGAGCCAGCGCGTGCGCCTCGATGTACGCGTGGAAGACGTGACTGTCGCAGCCGATCGCAGCAAGCTGAAGCTGATCCTCGACAACCTGCTTTCGAATGCCATCAAGTTCACGCCGCAGGGTGGCACGATCCACATTCACGCGCAGACGCTGCGCGACCAGCTGGTCCTGGATGTCGGCTGATACCGGGACCGGGCATTCCGCTCGAGGAGCGCAGCCGCATCTTCGAGGCCTTCTACCAGGGCAAGACTCCGCAGGGCGGGCACGTGAAGGGCACCGGTATCGGGCTCTCGGTGGTGATCGAGTTCGTACACGCGCACAGCGGCACGATTGAAATCGTCG
This sequence comes from uncultured Gammaproteobacteria bacterium, assembly GCA_963696675.1. GTDB lineage: Bacteria > Pseudomonadota > Gammaproteobacteria > Steroidobacterales > Steroidobacteraceae > DATBVX01. The sequence goes on from CAVOLM010000048.1 coordinate 41,238, forward strand.
ACGGTCAGTTTGCGGGTGCTCATTTCCGCATCCGCCTGCCGCTGCGCCAGCCGGGCGTGGGGACAAGGAGCCGGCGCATGCGGCGTAGCTCGCTTGCCGGCGCAATCGTCCTGGTTCTGACGGCCGGCTGCAGCATCATGCCGAGCACGCCCGTGCCCACAACGGCGCCAACCACCACGACCGATCCTTCCCTGGGTTCAATGTCGAGCTATCTCGACATGATGGAGCGCCTGTCGCGCGGCACGCCGGCCGAACAGGCCGAAATCGCGCAGGCCGCCAAGGATGCCTCGGACGCTGACACCGACAACGAGCAACCGCCTGCGATATGCGCTGGTGCTCGCGACGCCCGGGCACGGCAAGTCGGATGAAGCCGCCGCACGTGAAATGCTGACCCAGCTTCTCGCGACGCCGGAAACCATGCTGCCCGCCGAGCGCGCACTCGCGTGGATCTGTCTCAAGGACGTCGAGCAGCGAATGATCCTGCGAGCGGAGAATCTGCGCCTGCAGGCCAGCACGATCCAGCAGGACCGCGACAAGAACGCAGTCACCAACCGGCGCCTGCAGGCGGAGATCGACGAGAACGCACGCCTGCGCAAGGAGCTGGCCGAAGCGCAGGCCAAGCTCGATGAAATCACGCGTATCGAACGCGCCATCATCGAGCGCAATCCGGGAAACGGGGGCAAATGAGGCCCGGCTGGCGCGTCGGTATCTCAAAACCGGCGCGCCTCGCTATAATGGCCCGGCCCTTCCGGACCGGTTCAATTTGACCTCACCAGCGAAACGCAAGGCACGCATTCTCGTGGTCGATGACGATCCGGGATTGCTACGCCTGCTGACCATTCGCCTGCGCGCCGAAAACTACGAGGTCGAAGCCGTGGAAAGCGGCGTCGCGGCCCTCGCCGCTGCCGGTCGATTCCGGCCGGACCTCGTCATCACCGACCTGCGCATGGACCAGATGGACGGCATCGGCCTGCTCAAGGAACTGCAGAGCCGCTGGCCAGGCCTTCGCGTCATCATCCTGACCGCTCACGGCACCATTCCCGATGCCGTGCACGCCACCCAGAGCGGTGCATTCGGCTTTCTCACCAAGCCGGTCGACAAGCAGGAGCTGCTCGACCAGGTGCAGAAGGCACTGAAGATTTCCGGCTTCGCTCAGTCGGACGAGGACTGGCGCGCCGAGATCGTGACGCGCAGCCCGATCGTCGAGGAAAAGCTGGCCCAGGCCCACATGGTCGCGGCAGTGACGCGCGCGTGCTGATCTCAGGGGAGAGCGGTACCGGCAAGGAGCTCCTGGCCCGGGCCATCCACAAGGCGAGCCCGCGTCGCGAGCGTGCCTTCGTCGCCATCAACTGCAGCGCCATGGCCGAGGAGCTGCTGGAGTCGGAGCTGTTCGGCCATGAGAAGGGCGCCTTCACGGGCGCGATCCGCACCCACAAGGGGCTGTTCCAGGCAGCCGATGGCGGCACGCTGCTGCTGGACGAAATCGGCGACATGCCGCAGCGGCTGCAGGTGAAGCTGCTGCGCGTGCTGCAGGAGAACCAGGTCCGCCCCGTTGGCAGCACCGATGCGCTGCCGGTGAACGTGCGGGTGATCTCGGCCACGCATCGGGATCTGCAGCAGCTGCTCGCCGGCGGCACCTTTCGCGAAGACCTGTACTACCGCCTGAATGTCGTTCACATCGAGATGCCGCCGCTGGCCAAGCGGCGCGAGGACATACCGCTTCTGGTCGCGCACTTTCTCGAGCAGATCGCGCAGGAGACGGGCTCGCGCAAGATCTACGCGCCGGAGGCGGTGGAGCTGCTCGCGACCGCGGAATGGCCGGGTAACATCCGCCAGTTGCACAACGTCGTGCGGCAGAATGTCGCGCTCACGCGCACGCCGATCATCACCGCAGAGCTCGTGCAGCAGTCACTCGGCGGCTCGCCCTCGCGCCTGCCCTCCTTCGATGAAGCGCGGGATGAATTCACGCGCAGCTATCTTGCCCAGATCCTGCAGATCACCGCCGGCAACGTCAGCCAGGCGGCGCGGCTCGCCAAGCGCAACCGCACCGACTTCTACAAGCTGCTGGCCCGTCATCAGCTGGTGCCGGACGATTTCAAGGCGCGCTAGTCCGGCCGCCTTGTCGCTGCGGCACGGACGCTTGCCAGCCACGCGACGCTCCTCCCCAGGCACATGACGAGCATACGCAGGCAGATGGCGTCAGGCGCAGCCTGGATGGTCTTGTTCAAGCTCCTGGACAAGGGCATCGGGCTGGTGAGCACCCTGCTGCTGGCGCGCCTGCTGGTACCGGGCGACTTTGGTCTCGTCGCGATGGCGACCTCTCTCATCGCTTTGCTCGAAGTGTTCGGCGCATTCGGATTCGATATTGCGCTGATCCATCGGCAATCCCCCACGCGCAGTCATTTCGATACTGCGTGGACCTTCAACGTCATTGTCGGACTGTGTGTCGCCGCGTTGCTGCTGGCCCTCGCGCTGCCGGTTTCGCACTACTACCGCCAGGTGAATCTGCCTCCGGTGATCTGCGCGCTCGCAGTGGCATCCGCAGTCCAGGGGTTCGAGAACGTCGGAGTAGTCGCGTTCCGCAAGGAAATGCAGTTTCACCGGGAATTCCGCTATCTGCTGACGAAGCGCATCGCCGCGTTCCTGGTCACAGTCAGCCTTGCGCTGTGGTTGCGCAGCTATTGGGCGCTGGTCGCCGGTGCCATTACGGGTCGAATCGCCGGCGTGGCACTCAGCTATTGGCTGCACCCCTATCGTCCGCGCTTCAGTCTGGCGGCTCGCGCCGACCTGCTGCACTTCTCCCGCTGGGTGCTGATCGGCAACATTCTCGCGTTTCTGAAGGAGCGCTCTCCCGACTTTGTCATCGGCCGCATTGCGGGGCCAAGCGCGCTCGGCGTCTTTAACGTGTCGGCAGAAATCGCCAACCTGCCGGGCACAGAGCTCGTCGCGCCGATCAATCGTGCAATTTTCCCCGCCTATGCACGCCTGGCCGGTGACCGCGAGGCCCTTCGCACCGAATATCTTTCGGTCATGTCGGTCGTGTGCCTGATCGCGGTGCCCGCGATCGCCGGAATCGCCGCAACTGCGAAATTGCTGGTCGCCGTCCTGCTCGGCCCAAAGTGGCTCGAGGCGCAGCACATCCTGCCTGTCCTGGCGTTCTTTGGTATCACGCAGGTCATGCAGAGCAATGCGTACGCGGCCTATCTCGCGCTGGGACGACCTGATCTCTCGGCACGCATCACCAGCATTCACGTCGCGATCCTGCTCGGCGCCCTGATCGTATTCACGCGCTGGTACGGCCTGATGGGCGCCGCGATCGCCTATCTGCTGACGGCGGTTCTGGTCCTGCCCATTACGTTCGCCTTCGTCTTTCGCCTGATTGATCTGCGGGCGCGGGCCTTCTTTGGCGTGGTGTGGCGCCCGCTCCTGGCGGCCCTGGGGATGTATTTGATCGTAGCGGGTGTCGTCAACGTCGTAAGCCGCGCTGGGCACGGCACGGGGCTGAATGCCCTGAACCTGATCGGTGTCATCCTGCTCGGCATCGCGTCTTACGCGATCATGGTGCTGGCGCTGTGGCTCGTGTCCGGACGCCCTGAAGGCGCGGAACGGCTACTGTTGCGTCAACTGCAGGGCATTCTGTCGCGGCGGGGCCTGGGAAATCGTCCCGCGGGTCCCACTGGCAATGGCGGCGGGGTTTCCGGTTCCGGCTAAACGTTCCTCACGCGGGCTGCCCACGCAGCAGCGCATGTAGCTCGCGGACGCGCTGTCCGTACGTAAACCACATCATGGCTGCGTAGATGACCCCACCGCTTACCGACAACGTCGCGAAGCGCGCGGCGTGATTCCAACCGGCCGGCAGCGCGGCCGAGAGCATCAGCACACATACAGCCATGACTGCACATGCTGTCGCGGCGGGCAGCAAGGTTTTCCCGATTGCTGCCAGGCTCAGATCGAGAATCCTGAAGACGATCACGTACGCGGGAAGATTTGCCAGCGGGAAAGCGATCACCCACGCCCACGCCAATCCGATCAACCCGTGCCGGCTGCCGACATAGAGGCAGAATGGGATGACCCCCAGTGAGAGAATGTTGAGCCACATATTGGCGCGCGCGCGTCCGGTCCACACCAGGACATGCGAAACCAGTATCGACAGGGCATTCACAGCCAGCACGATGCACAGGATCTGCAGCGGTGCGATGGTCTCCTCCCACTGAGGTCCGAGCAGTACCGGCACGGCATCGTGCGCCACCAGCGCGAGGCCGGTGAACATCGGCAGCGTCACGATCGCGATCGCCTCCGTCAGCACCAGGTAGTAGCGTCGCAAGGCTGCCTGGTTGCCCTGCACGTCGGAGAAGATGCCGGGAATCACGCGGCTGATGAGGCTCGTGACTTCGGTCAGCGGAATCGTCGCGATGCTCAGGGAAAACTGGTACGCGCCGAGCGACTGCTTGCCCAGCACCTTGCCGGCGATGGTTGAATCGGCATTGCTGTATCCATACCACGCGATCCTCGAGACCAGCATGCGCGCGCCGAACACGATCGGCTTGGTCAGCGCCTTCAGCTCACGTGGCCAGCTGAGTGCGTGAGGCCGCAGCACGTTGAGCAGGATCGCCACGCAGATCCCGCTCACGACGGAGTTGAACACCAGTGCCCAGTAGCTGAAGCCGAGCGCGGCAAAGGTGGCAAGCGTGCCGGCCTGGGTGATCAGCTGCAGGAAGTTGATCCAGGCGAGGCGCCGGAATGCGAGGTCGCGCTGCAGGAGCGCGCGTGGCACGATCTGCAGGGCATCGGTCACAAAGGTGATCGCCAGTACGGCAATGAGCCCCGCGACCACCGGCTCGCCGAAAAAACCGGCGATTGGAACGGAAAGCAGTCCGTAGATGCCGGTCAGCGTCAGGCCGAACAGCACTGCCAGTCCGCCCAGGCGCGAGATCTGGTGAGATTGCAGCGAGCGGTCCTGAACGATCACGGCGTCGAGCCCCAGATCCTCAACCATGCGCGCGAGCCCGATCGCCAGACTCGCCATCGCCGCCAACCCAAAATCCCCGGGGGTCAGAACGCGTGCCGCATAGCCTGTTGCCACCCAGCTGATCGCCTGCGCCGCCCAACGGAAAATGGCAGTCCACGCAAGTCCGGAGATGAGCGCACGGTCGTGAGTCCGTGCTCCGGAGGCGTGCGTCATGGTGCCCCGGAAGCTGAAGGATCCGGCGGCCGGGCTGGAACACGCTCCAGCCAGATCTCCCGCCAGTACGACACGATGCGGCGCGGGCACAGAAGTCTCAGGCGCGTGTAGCTCCCGGTGCAGACCGTGCCATCGAGCACGATGCAGGGAGTCTTCATTTGCAGCATCGCGCCGGTCTTCTCGTTGATGATGCGCTCGACGCGTCCTGCGACCCTGAACGTCGAACCGCAGTGTTGCACCATCTCTTCGTCGAACCAAAGACCGCGATTCTTGCTGTTGGAGTTGAGCGTGGCCGCAATCTCGCTGGCCGGCTTGATTCTCACCCACTCGCCCGGCCGCAAACCCAGCGTCGCCGTCGGCGTTACCTCACCGTCGCGAACTCCACCTTTGCCGAGAGGCGCGGGTCTGCCCGTCAGCTTGCGATGCACCCAATCGTAGATACGCGTCGAGATGCGATACGCAAATCCCCAGTCGGTCCAGGCGCGCAGCGAGGCAAGGAACAAGACACGTGCAGCACGGCGCACGGAGACATTGCCACTGCGGATGTCGCGCAGATACTGCGCGAAGTTCCACCACGCCAGCGGCCGCGTCGCTGCGAGCAGCTTCGTCGCCTGGCACGAGTACAGCGGCTCGCCATCGGCTCCCGAACCGGATCGCGTCGCGGCCTCGAGCGCCGCGGGAGTGCAGCGCGACGCAACGCGCTGTTCGAGGTCGGTACGCTCGTCGCCCTGCGCGCCCGTGACCTTGCGCAGCCATGCGGATTTCCAGAACAAGAGGCACGCCGCCTGGCAATTTCCGTGCGAGGCTCCATCGCAGCGCAGTTCTTCGAGATGCACGGCGTCATGCAGGCGCCGGCCGCCCTTGTTCTCAATCGTGTCGCAGGTCTTGTGAGCGACGGCCTGCACGCGGAAGCGTTGACCGCAGAATCGCAGCATCTCCGGCATGAACGGCAGCGCGTCGAGGCAGCCGCGCTCATCCAGTGTCGCGAGGATCTCGTCGCTGCTGCGAACCACGACCGTGTCGCCAGCCCTTAACTTCATGGCGCGACGATACTCAGAGCGGCGCCAACCTCACGAGCCTGCGACCTGGCGCTTCGATCATTGCGGGGCCGTGGCGCGGCGGGGCGTCTGGCTGAAGTGCGCTGTCTGCTCCGCGCGCAGCCGATCGCACAGGCGTCCCACGGGCAGCACGACGTCGTCGTAACTGATCAGCTGGTCCTTGGCGATGTCACGCTTCAGGCGGCAATCCACGGACAGCGACATGGGCAGGCTGTTGCTGCGCAAGCCGGTCTCGTAGGTGTCGATCTCTCCATAGCAGGTGAAGCCGCCCATGCCGTCGAGCAGCTCGCCCGCCTTTAGATCGCGCTTGGCGAACGTCAGGGCCTCGCACACCGGCGCGCCGCGCGGCGTCAGCGTCGCGTCCTTGAACAGGACGGCGCGCGCGACGGTGAGCGGCAGCTGCAGGTGCGGCAGATGGAATGGCGTGTAGAAGACATACAGCGGACCGTCACCCATCTTGAAATAACTCATGTATTCGCGCAGCACCGGTTGATCGTTGTAACCGACGACGAATGCACCGGTATGCGGTTCGGCGCCCAGTGCGAATTCCACCAGGCCGCCCGCCTCGAAGTCCTTAGGGGTGAAATGCTTGAGCAGGTCTTTGACATGCGCGAGTCGATGACCATACATGCCGCGCTTGCCCGGCTTGAATCCGGTCGCGTTGCCCATGAGCGTCGACTCGAGCGCGAGCTTCGAACCGTCGGCGAACGAGGCGACCATCGCCGCCTTCTGCTTGTGCTTCTCCGCGAAGTCCTTCTGCGTGTCGGGATTGCGGTACCGGTCCAGGAATCCCTTGATCTGACCCATCATCACCGGCTTGTAGCCGATGGTCGCGACGAAGCGATACAGATTCATGGCCACGCCCGGCTCATCGCCATCCGTGTACGTATAGACGACGCCCTGGCGATCGGCATGAACCTTCAGTATCGGGCCGATCGCGGCGTCCACTTCCGCGTTCATGAGAATGATGTGCTTGCCATTGCGGATGCTTTCAAAGGCGACACGCGCGCCGCACTCGACTTCGCCGGTCGTCTCCATGACCGCTTCGATGCCGCCAGCCTGGCACAGCAACTGCGCATCGTCGGTCACCGCCGGGACACCTTCCTGGATTGCCCGCTCGAGAGCGGCGACGTTGCTTACGCCGCGATGAGAGTCGACTCCGGCCTCGCGGTAGGCCCGCTCCGCCTGCTCGACATGCCGATTGGCGATCGCCACGAGTTTCAGGCCGGGCATCGCCGTGATGATCTGCAGCGCGATGCCTCGCCCCATGTAGCCGGCGCCGACGAGTGCCACCCGGACCGGATTGTTCTTGTCCAGTCGTTGCTGTAATGCCGTGTCCACGATAAGCATGAGAATCAACCTCCTGTCGCCGGCGCATAGGCCGGCCAACTTCGATCGGCTGCGGAAATCACTTCTACTGACCGCGGCCATTTGACTCCAAAGGCCGGATCGTCGTAACGCACGCCGCAAGCAGCCTCCGGCGCGTAAAACTGCGAGGTGAAGTAAGTGACCTCGCTTTCCGGCGCGAGCGTCAGATAACCGTGGGCGCACCCTTCGGGTGCGTACACGAGACGATGCTCGGCGGCATTCAATTCAACACCCATCCAGTCGCGATAGGTCGGCGAATCGACGCGCAGATCGATCAGCACATCGAACACCGCGCCGCGCGTGCAATGCACGATCTTCACCTCAGCGAACGGCGCCTTCTGAAAATGCATGCCGCGCAAAGTGCCGGGCCGCGGACTTGCGCCCACGTTGATCTGCGCGATTGCAGAAGACAAGCCCTGCGCGGCGAGTTCCTTCTGGCACCATTGGCGCGCAAAAAAACCGCGCTCGTCGGTGCGCTTCTCGAGCTCGATGATGAATGAGCCGGCAAGCTTCGCGGGCGTGAATTTCAAGCTGTTGGTCCTCGTGCCTTCGATGGCATGGTCGCCCTCTCAGGTGCGATTCCACAGCATCCAGGGACAATCGCGCTGTGCTTCCATCCGGTCGAAGGTGATCTTGTCCTTGAAAGTATCCATCGCCTGCCAGAAACCGAGATGCCGATAGGTTGCGAGCAACCGCCGCTCTGCCAGTCGCGCGAACGGCTTCTCAACCAGCTCATCGCCTTCCTCGATGTAGTCGAAGATTTCGCGACGCAGGATGAAGAACCCGCCGTTGATCAGCAGATCGTCGATTGCGCACCGGGCCCATCGACCTTGACGTAGCCATCGGCGTCAGCCTGCACGGCGTGAAAGCTGTGCCACGAACGCACTGACAGCGAAGCTTGCGACCACTTTCTTGGTCGTGAAGTCGCTGATCATCCGGTCGAGCGGCAGGTCCGACAGCCCGTCGGAGTAGTTGGCGAGGAAGGCCGTCTTCGCCTTCCACGTATGCTGCTTCACGCGCAGCAGTCGCTGACCGATGTTGGCGTGCAGCCCGGTGTCGACGAACGTGATTTTCCAGTCGCTCGATGTCCTTGGCGCGCAGATCGATGCGTCGCCCACCCTCGGAGAGAGTGAAATCGTTGGTCATGCACTCGTTGTAGCGCAGGAAGTACTCGCGAATCATGTCGCCGCGATAGCCGAGGCACAGCACGAACTCCTTGTGACCGAAGTGCGCGTAGTAGCGCATCAGGTGCCAGATCATCGGCCGATAGCCGACGTTGACGAGCGGCTTGGGAATGGCGTCCGAATGCTCGCGCAACCGGGTTCCCAGACCCCCACAGAACAGCACAACCTTCATGCTTTCTCCCTGAAATCAGGCTCCGCGGCCGATGCCCTCGTAGCTCTTGAAAGCGGCCGGATCGAGCATCCGTCGCCCGTCGATCACCAGCGGCTCGGGCTGCATGCGTCGCGCCAGCGAGGCGAGCTGCGCAAATTCCTGCCAGCGCGTCACGAGCACCACGATTTGCGCGCCTTCGAGCGCGCTCGCGAGGGAAGCGGCGATCCGCACGCCCTGCAGACGCTTCGTGCTGTGCAGGACGTGCGATTGGATCGTACGCGGTCAACCGCGCCCCGGCTTCGCGCAGGCTGCCGCAGCAGTGGAAAGGCCGGTGACTCGCGCACATCGTCGGTATCGGGCTTGAAGGCCAGCCCGAGAACCGTTACTGGCACACCGGTGAGATCCGGATAGTGTCGCGCAATGAGGCGCAGCATCTCTTCGGGTTGCGTGCGATTGATGTCGAGGACACTGCGCAGCAGACTCATCGACAGCTGATGCTCGGTTCCCTGGGCGACCAGGGCCGTGACGTCCTTCGGCAGGCAGCTGCCGCCGAAGCCGCAACCTGCTTCCAGGAAGCGCACGATCGGTGCACTGATGGCGGAGCCATCCGGCATCGAAGTCGTGAAGTATCCGGCCAGGTGCACGCCGCGCATGACGTCAGCAACGTCGACACCACCTACCGCGTTGCACAGGCGCGCGATCTCGTTCGAGAAAGAAATCATCGTCGCGAGCACGCTGTTCGACGCGTACTTGATCATCTCCGCCGTGCTGTTGTTGGTCCGCACGCGAGGCGTGCTGGTACCGAAGTCGCTGTACAGCTCGCTGAGCGTCGACCGGGTACGCTCATCGATGCCGCCGAATACCAGCCGATCTGGATGCATGAAATCCTGGACCGCGGTGCCTTCGGTCAGAAACTCTGGATTCATGCCGAGCCCGAAGTCGCGCCCCGCCTGCATGCCAGCCGCGCCTTCGAGGCAGCGCCGGACCGTGCCATCAGTGGTGCCAGGCACCACCGTGCTCTTGACCACGACGGTGTGATACGCGCGCTTGCTGCGCAGGGCGCTCCCGATCTCGGTGGCAGCCTTCTCTACATATCGCAGGTCAATGTGACCATCGATCGCGGGGGTGCCCACGGCAATGAACGTGATGTCGCTATCCCGAACCCCTGCGGCCAGATCCGTGGTGGCCCTCAAGCGGCTACCCACGTTTCGGTTCATCAGCTCCTGCAGCCCTGGTTCGTGAATCGGCGGCGCAGCGCGGTTGATCATCTCCACCTTGCTGACGTCCACATCGATGCAGGTCACTTCATGACCGCGCTCCGCGAAGCAGGTGCCGGTCACCAGGCCGACGTATCCGGTGCCAACGATGGAAACTTTCATCACGCCGCTTCCGCCGTGCGATTGTGCTGGTACCAGATGAGCGAGCGGCGGATGCCCTCCTCCACCAGCACGCGCGGCGCGTAGCCGAGTTCGGTGCGCGCCTTGTCGATCACCGGGCAGCGTCGATTGGGGTTGTCGACGAGATAGTCCGCTTCCTGGGCTTTGCCGAGCACCACCTTGCCGCCATAGCCGAACAGCTCACGGGCCGTATCGATCACAATCTTCGCCAGGTTGTGCATCGAAATCTCGGGACGATCGATGCCGACGTTGTAGGGCTCGCCGGCGCCGCCCCGCACCAGCACCTTGTAATAGCCAACGATCGCGTCGGTGGCGTAGCAGAACGTGCGGGTCGGTGTGCCGTCCGAGAACATCACGATGTCACGACCGGCGAGCACGTTCTGCACAAAATCGGGTATCACGCGGCCATCGGTGATCTTGAGGCCCGGACCGTAGTTGTTGAACGGGCGTGCGATCTTGGTCGCGATGCCTTCCTGGCGCGCGAAGGTCACGCACAACGTTTCGCCGAAACGCTTGCTCTCGTCGTAGCAGGCACGTGGCCCGGTGCACGAGACGTTGCCGCGATAGGTTTCCGGGGTCGGGATCGCGTCCGCCGTCGGATCACCGTAGATCTCGCTCGAGGAGTAGAACAGGAATCCTTTCAGCGGGCGCTTCGCATCGCGTTCGGCGCGGGCGTACTCGAGGAGGTTTCTCAGGCCGATGATATTGGCATCGATGCACTTCAGCGGCTGTGCGCGGTAGTACTGTGGCGAGGCGATGCCTGCGGCGTGAATGATGTAATCGAAGTGTCCCATGCCACCCGGTAACGGCAGCGTCATGTCCTGGCGTACGAGCTCGAGCAGCGGCTGATCGCGCAAGGCTTCCAGCCACGCCGGGACGCCTCGCATGTAGTTGTCGTAGACGGTCACACCGATCTTGCCGCGCGCGCCGCGGGTTCGATTCCAGTGCAGCGCGGCCTGGACCAGGTAGTAGCCGAGAAAGCCTCCGCCACCGGTGATGAGCAGGCGGCGGCCGCCCATTCGTGCGAACTCCGAATCCAGGTCCTGGCAGACGGACTCGAGATCCTGATCGAGCAGCGTCTGCAGCGACATCGGGCCAGTGGTGCGATTCATATCTGCCTTGTTATGTCCGGCCGCATCGGAACGGCCATTTTTCGCGGCGAAACAAGGCCGCGTGGGCCGCCAAAGCATAGCCAGTGCTGCGATGCAATACCCTGATCGATTTCACAACACGAGCTTGCGGCCGTGGAAAGCCTCGGCAAAGCCGGACGGGGCGTTGCATTCGATACCTCGAATTCGCATCAAGGCGCGAAACGCATCGGCCGCAAACCAAGGGCGGGTGCGCTGGGAGGGAAAACAGTCTTCGAGCGCCAGGACTTTTGCGTCCGCGACCTCGGCGGATAGCGGCAGGTACACGTTCGGTTGCCCCAGGTCACCTTCGAACTTCGCGATCTCGTACTCGAGGATCGTGTGGTCGCGAAAGGTATTCCAGGTGAGCTCGGCCAGCAGCCGGTGATCCTGATGCCGGTCGTACAGTTGATGCGTGAAAATGAGATCGGGCTGCACGGTCGGCTTGAGGGCTTCGAACGCATCCTTGATCTCGCGTGCGCTCGACGGGAAGTAGCTGGTCGGAAACCGCTGCACATCCACGCGATCCTGCGCACGCACGCCGAAGCGCCGGGCGGCCGCACGAGTTTCGGCCTCGCGCACGTCATCCCCCGAGAAGACCACCCAGAGAAGATGCATGCCGGGGCAGCGCTTGCGCATTTCGAGCAAGGCGCCGCCGCAGCCGATTTCGATGTCGTCGCAATGCGCGCCGATGCACAGGACACTACGCAGATCGCGCAGACCCCCGGGCAAGAGTGGATTCATCTGTCGAGACTCCTCGGCAGTTCGTCGCGGGTCGCGACCACCTCTACCACGCCGGCGCACGGCACTGGCCCGGGCGACTGGCACGATGGGCTCGAAGTAAATCAAGAGTCTTCCATTATGTATACTGCCCACGTCGCATCCTCGCGTGCCAAGAAACGTCCCAAGTGCTCGACGACCCTTCCGCCCGATACGGGCGCCCGCGGCCGGCTGGTGCGCGCTTGTGAGGTGGGCCGCGGCAGGCGCAACGATTGGTACCTATCATCCCGCGCCAAATGAGTGAGTTGCTGTTTGAGCTGCCCTTGCGCTCCGCCGCGCGTACGCCTGAGGCGGTCGCTCTGCGCCACCGCGGCGCGACGATTACGTATGCTCAGCTGGCCACGGCGATCGACGCACTCGCCGGTGGTCTCCTGTCCGTGGGTTTGCAGAAGCTCGAGCGGGTCGCGATTTACCTCCCGAAGCGCCTCGAAACTGTCGCGGCCTACTTCGGCACGGTTCGCGCCGGCGGCGTATTCGTTCCGGTCAATCCGCTGCTGAAGCCTCCCCAGGTCGCGCACATTCTTGGCGACTGCGACGCGCGCGTCCTGATCACATCCAGCGACCGGTTGCGCGATCTCGGCGCGCTGCCCGAGCTGCGCTCACTGCGTGCGATCGTGACTGTGGACGAGGAGACTCGTCCCGGCGCGGTGGGCGAGCTGCAACCCGTGCAATGGAGCCAGCTGCTCGGCGCGGCCAGCAAGCCTGGTCACCGCCTCATCGACATGGACATGTGCGCGATCCTCTATACGTCGGGCAGCACCGGCCGTCCCAAGGGCGTGGTGCTGTCGCACCGGAACATGGTCACGGGCGCCAGAGAGCGTCGCGCAGTATCTCGAACAACCGACCGCAGGATCGCCTGCTGGCGGCGCTCCCCTTCAGTTTCGACTATGGCTTCAGTCAGCTCTCGACCGCATTTCACGTTGGCGCCTCGGTGTCGCTGATCGATTACCTCTTCGCACGCGACATCATCGGGCTGCTCGAGCAGGATCAAATCACGGGGCTTGCCGGCGTACCGCCACTGTGGGCCCAGCTCGTCGACTTGCAGTGGCCACTCGCGGTCGCCCAGCATCTGCGTTACATCACCAATTCCGGCGGAGCGATGCCGGTCGCAACCTTGCAGAAGCTGCGCCGCGCGCTGCCACGCACGCAGGTCTTCCTGATGTACGGATTGACGGAGGCGTTCCGCTCGACCTATCTCGATCCCGCCGAGGTGGACCGCAGACCGGAATCGATTGGCAAAGCAATACCCAATGCGGAGATTCTCGTGGTACGGCCCGACGGCACGCCATGCGAAGCCGATGAGCCGGGTGAGCTGGTGCACCGAGGTTCGCTGGTCGCAATGGGTTACTGGAACGATCCGCAGAAGACCGCTGAGCGCTTCAAGCCCGTGCCCGGGCAGGACCCGGGGGTCGTGCTCACCGAAATGGCCGTGTGGTCCGGGGACACGGTACGGCGCGACAGCGATGGATTTCTCTATTTCGTCGGCAGGCGTGACGAGATGATCAAGACTTCGGGCTATCGCGTGAGCCCGACGGAGGTAGAGGAAGTGCTCTATTCCAGCGGCCTCGTCACCGATGCCGTGGCGGTCGGCGTTCCGCACGCGACCCTGGGCCAGGCAATCGTTGCCGTCGTGGCAGCGCCGGCGGGCTCCGCACAGGATCCTGCCGCCTTACTCGATCACTGCCGCCGCCAGCTGCCGGCTTTCATGGTGCCAGTTGCCGTGCAGTGGCGTGAGAGTCTGCCGCGCAATCCAAATGGCAAGTTCGACCGCCCGCAACTCGCGGCCGAGCTCAAGACGCAGTATGACGAGAGCGGCGCATGAGCATCGATACTCTTGCTCAGCATCCCCCCCACCCGTACTTCGAGGTTCGTGATGACGAGCTGATCCTCGCGGGGCGCACCCTGACGCGAGGTCGCGTCCGCAGTCGGGCGCACGCCTTTCTATGCCTACGATCGCAGCGTCATGACCCGCCGCGTGCAGGAACTGCGCACCGCCCTCCCCCAGGCCATCCGCCTGCACTACGCGATGAAGGCCAATCCGATGCCTGGCGTCGTGCGGCACATGGCGACACTGGTTGATGGCATCGATGTCGCGTCTGTCGGCGAGATGCACGTCGCGCTGCAAAATGGCGGCGCCGCGGGTTCGATCAGTTTTGCGGGACCGGGCAAGACGCAAGCTGAGCTCGAGCAAGCGGCCGCCGCCGGCATCGTGGTCAACCTCGAATCGGAACGCGAAATGCGTGCGCTGGCTGAGATTGCGAGGCGCACGGGCGCCCGGCCTCGTGTCGCGGTTCGCGTGAACCCCGACTTTGAGCTCAAGGCTTCCGGGATGAAGATGGCGGGCGGCGCCAAGCAGTTCGGCGTCGATGCCGAGCGGGTGCCGGCGATGCTCGGCGAGCTGGCAAACCTGCCGCTCGAGTTTCGCGGCTTTCACATCTTCGCGGGCTCGCAGAATTTGCGACCGGCCTCAATTGCGGAAGCGCAGCGTCAATCCGTGGAGCTCGCGATCAGGTTGTCACGCAGCGCGCCCGCGCCCGTCAGTACGCTGAATATCGGCGGCGGGTTCGGCATTCCGTATTTTCCCGGCGAGGAGCGACTCGACCTGCGCCCGATCTCGCAAGAGCTGCAGGAATTACTGGTCAGGGTCGAACGCGAGCTGCCGCAGGCTGAGCTCGTCCTGGAGTTGGGGCGCTACCTGGTCGGAGAAGCCGGCGTGTACGTGTGTCGCGTCATCGAACGCAAGATTTCACGTGGCCAGGTCTTCCTGGTCACCGACGGCGGCCTGCATCACCACCTGGCTGCTTCCGGCAATTTCGGGCAGGTGATTCGCAAGAACTATCCAGTCGTGGTCGGAAACAAGGTGCGCGGGACTGCTCGCGAGACATGCGTCGGTGGTCGGACCTCTGTGCACGCCGCTCGATCTGCTCGCGGATCGCATGGAGATGGCAGTGGCCGAAGCAGGCGATCTGATCGTCGTGCTGCAGAGTGGCGCGTATGGACTCACGGCGAGTCCTACTGCCTTTCTGAGTCACCCGGCGCCGGGCGAAGTCGTGCTGTAGCGCCACTGCCCGTCAGGGCGCGGGATTCCCCATCACGCGACGTTGATCCCAATACAGTCGGCGCGCCACCTGCGAGAGCAGCCTGCCCCGTTCACGCAGCCCGAGGGGACTGCGCCACACGAGGGCCAGCAGATCGAGACTGCGTTGCAGCCGGCCGGATGATGGAGTCCTGAGCTGCACGGCCGAACATGTACGACTCGCGTTCGGCACGCGCCATCAGCTGCGTGGCCGTCTGCCGGGTCATGCGTCGAAAGAACAGGTATTCCGGCAGCTCCACGAATTTTCCCATGAGCGCGAGCTCTGCGAGCAGCACGACATCGGATTGATAGTAGGGACGGTGCAGGCGGGTACGCTCCAGGGCTTCGCGCCGGATGACGCCGTACATGATGTTGTTGAGGCCGATATACGCGTACAGCCGCGCGAAGCGGGCGCTCGGCGAGTCATCCAGCAGGTTCATGTCACGGTAATAGGGCTCGGCCGAGTCCAAATCCTCGCTGAACAGTTTCGCGCGCGTACCGCACAGCACGACATCGGTACGCCGCCGTAACTCCGCAACGCAGTCCGCCACAAAAGCAGGTGCATGCCAGTCCGCGGCGGATGCCCATTTGAACAGTGGGCCGCTCGAGCGGCGAAATGCCAACGAGTAATTGTTGAAGACGCCTATGTTCGAATCGTTACGGAAGTAGTGGACGCGTCGATCGGCGCGTGCCTTGGCCGCACAGATCTCGCCAGTCGCATCCGTAGAGGCATTGTCGACGACGATGATTTCCAGGTCACCGTAGGTCTGCGCGAGCAGCGAATCAAGCGCCCCGGCAACAAAATTCTCGGCGTTGTAGACGGGCATGCCTACACTGACTGTGGCGCTGGCCGTCATCGTGCAACCCGTGGTTCGATGCGAATGCGCGCGATATGTGCTGCCATAGTCGGGTACATGATCATTGCGCGGCAACTTTTTGCTCGTGAAATGATACGGTCTCGTCGCGTTCCTGCGGCTCCTACCTTGGCGCGGCTTGCTTACGGGCGAGGGGCCGGGCCACCGTCCCGGGCCGTCTGTGTGATCCGAACGTTTCATTATGTCAAGCGATATGATTGCAGGTACAGCGTGCCGTGGCTCCGTACATGGCCTAGCACAAGTCTGAGCCGAGGGCGCAACTGCGCGCTGATCGGGACGCCGTTGTGTGACCGTGATTCCCTGAAGTACATCGGCGCTTCTATACAATCCGCACAATCCGCGCAAATAGCGCTGGACTGCGAAGCGGGCCAATCTGAATCCCGCGTTGGGCCAGGACCAATGAATCGAACACCGAACACCCCGCTCGTCAGCGTCGGAATGCCGCTCTACAACTCGGAGAGTTGGGTCGCGGACTCGATCGAATCGATACTCCAGGCCTCGGGCAATTTTGGCCAGGTAATCCGCAAGAATTATCCGCAACTCATCGCCACGCGCGTCGCGGCCGCGCCACGAGAAGTCGTCACTGTGGTCGGGCCGCTGTGCACGCCGCTCGACCTGCTAGGCGATCGTGTCCAGCTGTCACGCGCCGACGTTGGCGATCTCGTCGCCGTGTTTCAGTCCGGTGCCTATGGCCTGTCCGCTAGCCCTACCGCGTTCCTGAGTCACCCACCACCCGGTGAAATTCTGGTCTGACGGGGAATCCGCATGCTCTTCAGATTGCGCCGCAAGGCCGCCCAATGGCGGTTCAATCATAGCGTACGTGCCATCCTGGACACGCCTCCGCTCGACTGCAACCCACACGGACGGGTGACGCTCGTGACGCAAATTCATTCACCAGATCTGATGATGTACCTTCTGGCCGCCAAGACCTTTGCCCGTTTCGTTGCGCCCAAGAACGTCATCGTCGTGGGAGATCGTCTTAGCCCGGCCGAGAAAGACGTAATTCGCGCGCACGTGCAGCCGGTTCAGATTCTCGATATCGACCAGGTAGACACCGTGGACTTGCCGCGTGGGGGCACGTGGGAGCGGCTCGTTACCATCATCCGGCAAACCTCCACCGACTACACGATTCAGCTGGACGCGGACACGATCACTCTCGGCGCCCCAGACGAAGTCCTGCGCTGCGTGGCGGATAATCGCAGCTTCACTCTCGGCACGGCGATGGGCCGCTCTGTCGTCAGCGTCGAACAAGCCAGCGCGGCGGTTCGCCACCTGTCCGGAAAGAACAGTCACGTGCAAATCGAGGCGGAGCTCGCGCTACACGCGCTGGAACCGAAGCCGGCAAGTTACGTTCGCGGCAATTCCGCGTTCGCCGGCTTCGCCCTAGGTGCACACAGCCTCGACGCTCTTAGCAGCTTCTCGCGGCAGATGTCGGTGCTCATTGGCAGGCAGAAATGGCTCGAATGGGGCAGCGAGCAGGTGGCGTCAAATTTCCTGGTCGCAAACGCGCCGGATCCCTGCGTCTTGCCGTTCGAGCGCTACAGATATTATCAGCCCGGCGCCGATCTCCATGCGTGCCGGTTTGTCCATTTCATGGGTACTTACCGATTCGCAGCCGGCGCCTATCGTCGAGCGGCACGCAATTACCTCAACCGCGCTATTTGAAGCAGCTGGTCGATCCGATGATGGTGTCGGAGCGCGGCTCACAACCACTCCTAGTTCTTTGCAAGCACGCTCTCTACGCTTGTCACGAAGAGATTTCTCACAAGCGGCACTTTCCCAACCATCGGTAGGTTCCGGGCCGTGTGCGACGAATGCAGGACCTGCCTAAAGCCGATCCTTCTGACGAGCCTGACGTACCGCCCCTCAGTAATTCGATTCAGACTAAAGTCCTCCCAGGAATGCGCCACGCTGGTACCGGGGTAAAACACGTTCCGCACTTCGACGATCGTTCGCAGCCCGAACAGCAGGTGGCCCCAGGGAATTCTCAGCGCGTAGGACAAGTGCGCGCCGAAGGGCGAATAGAACAGCGGCGAGAACTTATTGACCAGTACACCGTTCTTCTTCAGGACGCGCCAGTACTCCTGAAAACAGCTCTCTAGCTTGATGATGTGTTCGCAGACATTGTGCATGAAGATCACATCAAACGATTCGTCGTGGAAAGGTAGCGATGCCTCGGGCACCACGACGAAGTCGACACGTGAGTGGCCCCGAAGCATCACCTCGGATCTGTGAATTTGCTCTTCGTCAATGCTGATGCCGATCGCCGACTTACATCGATTTCCAATCCATCCAACCTCTACGCCGTTATCGTCGCACCCAACAACCAGTGCGGTTGATTCTCTGGACAGATATTTCTCTACTTCGCCCAGGAACGGAACGGTATCTTCCCGATAGATCTCTTCATGCTTGATGCGATGATGAGTGCGCACCATGGTCGCGTCCGGTCTGGTTGGACCGCCAAGCATGGCGTTGAGCAGGAGATACAGCCTCGTTCTCGCGAGCATTGTGTTATCCCGGGCGGGCTGCTGGCACGAAAAGACTACCAGCGGTAGCCGGGCGGTCAACTGCTCTGCAGCGGGGTTACCCCATCCTAAGCGATACGAGGTCAACAGGCAGCAACAAGCTCAGAGATGGTTGAAGGCGTACCGATAGCGATGGACATATCAGCAAGGAGGCGTGTGCAGATGCGCGGCAGCGTTAGTAAGCTGACATCGCAGACGCTGCCCGCACCGCCATATCAGCAAGGCAAGCAACAACAAGTCCATTGGGCCGCCGCCGCTGTTCGGCTCGGCGCTGCCGCTGGCAGTGACGTTGATCGTTTCTTGATCACTCGCCGTGCCGCCGGACCCAGTACATTGCGAGTATGAAGGTCGTCGGAGATGCCTAACGGCCCGACCGATTCAGTGCCGGAGGGCGCTCTAGTCCCGCTCCAGCCGTCGGACGCCAAGCATGTGTCGGCGTTTGTGCTCGACCATTGCAGCGTCACGTTCGTGTTCGGCGCCACGGTGCCGGCGCTCGCTGTCAGGCTGACGGTGGGCGCAGCCACGATCGATACGGTCACTGAACGCTGCGTGGTCCCGCCGGACCCGGTGCAGGCAAGACCAAAGGTCGCGACGTCCGAGAGAGGTCCAACGCTCTGGCTCCCTTGGGTCGACTTGCTGCCCGCCCAGTCACTGAGTCCCCCAGTGGCAGCGCAACTCGTGGCATTCGTGGTCGTCCACGCGAGCGTCGTCGAACCGCCGCTCGCTACTGACGGTGGATCCGCTTTGAGATCGACAGTTGGTGCTGCCGGCGCCGACGTGTTCGTGCCCTTGAATCCGGGTGCCACGACCCAGCCGGGGTTGGCCGATACACTCCATTCGTAAGCCCCCGCATCGGGGGTACCACTGCGCGCGCTTCCGTTGAAGTCGAGTCGCCCCGCGGCCAGATCGCCAGCATCCAATAGTCGGGACTGGCGGTCGGGTAGACATTCTTGCCCGCCACGTCGAGAAGATCGAGCGCCCGGGCCTGCCCGGTGCGATAGCCGCTCGAGGGGAACGCCGACGTCGGCGGCGCAATGACGTTACCGGTGACCACGACTCCCGAGAGACCGGAGATGACGAAGTTGTCGGCGTCGCAGTAGATCGCGTTGTTGGCGAATACGAGTCCGGGTGGCCGCTCCAGCTGCCGAGCCGCACGCACGGGATCGCCACCCACGATTGTATTGTGGACGAACTGCAGGTTGCTCGGCACTGCACCCTGGTGCGGCTGGGAGTTGAAGCCGCTGCTCCCGGGGCTTTCGAGGATGATATTGTTGCGGATGACGGCGTCGGCAGCAGCCTGGATGCCGGAATCTCCGCACTGCCACATCACGTTACCTTCGACGATATTCACCGGATTACCCTGCGTGCCGTAAACGAGGATGCAGGGAAAACCCGGTGTTGTAGATGACGTTGTCGCGCACCACGTTGGAGTGCGATCCGAGCTTGACCTCGATGCCGTCGCCCTGCGTCGAGTTGCGCGTGTCGTGGATCCAGTTGTTCTCGATCAGCGAATCGCGAACGACGCAGGCCGCATCGTTGCAACCGACGTACATGCCCTCTCCCGTGCCTGTGCCGTCACCGCCGCCGGTCCGATAGATGTGGCTGTGCCGCACCACGATGTTGTTCATGCTGCTGCGGAAGTTGACTCCCACATCGACATCGTGAATGTCGAGATCTTCGAGCGTGATGAACTGCGGGTTGCTGTTGAGGTTGACGCCGTCGCCGCCGTTGCTGCTGATCTCCAGCCGCGACAGGGTAAGGTAGCGAGCGCCCTCGATGTTGATCGTGTTCTGGGCTACAGCTGATGCGGCACGCGCGATATGTGGCAGTTCTTCACCATCTGCACCCTTGATCAGCACCGGGCTCGAGGGCGTCCCCTGCACCGTGACGCTGATGCGGCCGGTATCGAAATAATCTCCGGCGTGCAGGATTAGGGTGTCACCTGGATGTAAGCTTTCTGCTGCGAGTTCGAAGCTGCCGCCTGGAAAGAGCTCGATGATGTCCGCGCACGCGGTTCTGAGATCGGCCAGAATCAAGAAGCCGATAGAGTAGATCGCAATACTCGTCAGTTTGCTTAGGCAGGGCATGTTGGCCCTGAGCATAAGCTGCACTAGCGCCGCTGACGAGGAATCAGTAAGCCCAGCAACGCGAGCGCGAGCCAGTCCAGGGCGCCGCCGCCGGAGTCGGTGGAGGTGGTGCTGCCGCCGCCATCTCCAGCCCCGGCCGCGACGGTGACCAGCTCCGAATCGCTGGCCGACCCGCCCGCGCCCGAGCATTCCAGGGTGAAGGTGGTCGTCGTATTCAACGCCGCCGATGTTTCGCTGCCGCTGCTCGCCTTCGTGCCGCTCCAGCCGTCCGTGGCCATGCAGGTATCTGCATTGGTGCTCGTCCAGTTCAGGGTCACGGTGGCGTTCGGCGCTACGCTCGCGGCACTCACGGACAGATTCACGGTCGGTGCGCTCGGGCTCGGTTGACTCACCGTCACTTGTGCCGACGACTGACTCGATCCACCGGCGCCCGTGCACGTCAACACGAAATTACTGGTGGTGTTGAGCACGGGCGTCTGCGCGTTGCCTGAGGTCGCCTTGCTACCAGACCACGCTCCGGAGGCCGAGCATGCGGTCGCGTTCTGCGAGCTCCACGTGAGTTGCGAAGTACCTCCCGCCGACACCGTCGTCGGGTTCGCCGAAATACTCACCACCGGTGCCACGGCGAGGGTCACTGTCACTGACTTCTGCGTCGTACCCCCCGCACCCGTGCACGCCAAGGTGTAAGTGGTCGACGCCGTTATGGGACCTACGGACTGACTCCCGTTCGGCACCGACTTGCTCCCCGACCAGCCGCCGCTCCCCGTGCAGGAAGTCGCATTGCTCGTCGTCCAGCTCAGCGTCGAGGTGCCGTTCATCGCCACCGTCGTCGGGTTGGCGCTCAATGTCACCGTCGGTGCAGCCGGGCTCGTACTGCTCACCGTCACTCGTGCCGCAGACTGACCCGATCCACCAGCGCCCGTGCACGCCAGCACGAAATCACTGGTGGTGTTGAGCGTGGGCGTCTGCGCGGTGCCTGAGGTCGCCTTGTTGCCCGACCATGCCCCCGACGCGGTGCATCCGGTCGCACTCTGCGAGCTCCACGTGAGTTGCGAAGTGCCCCCCGCCGATACCGTCGTCGGGTTCGCCGAAATATTCACCACCGGTGCCCCGGTGAGATTCACCGTCACTGACTTCTGCGTCGTACCCCCCGCCCCCGTGCACGACAGGGTATAAGCGGTCGACGCTGATAAAGGGCCCACGGACTGACTCCCGTTCGGCACCGACTTGCTCCCCGACCAGCCACCGCTCCCCGTGCAGGAAGTCGCACTGCTCGTCGTCCAGCTCAGCGTCGAGGAGCCGTTCATCGGCACCGTCGTCGGGTTGGCGCTCAGCGTCACTGTCGGCGCTGGCGTCGAGGAGGCCACCGATACATTCACCGATTTGCTCGCACTGCCGCCCGCAGTGTTCGTGCAGCTCAGCTGAAACGTCGTCGCCGCCGTGATCGGCCCCACCGTCTCGTTACCACTCGTCGCTTTCGACCCGCTCCACAACGGCGCGGGCGAGGCACTGCAGCTGTCCGCATTGCTCGTCGACCAGGTCAGCGCCGTCGAACCCTGCGCATTCACTGTGGTCGGATTGGCACTCAAATTGATGGTCGGCGTGGGCGGCGGCGCCGTCGCGTCGGGATCCGGAATGCGGGCACGGGAAATGATCAGATCGTCGTACCAGGTGTAGGCGGTGGGATAGCTCTCCGTATCGTCCTTGTTGGTGTTGTACGGCAGCAGCCAGACCTTGCCGAAGAAAGCATTTGGGTCGTTGTTGCGGTAGTACGTCATGCCACCGACAAGATCGGAATTGAAGATCATCACGCTCGGCTGGCCCTCGTTGGCCATCCAGGCGTGGAACACTGAGTTCTTCTCGTTCCACTTGACGACCTTGATGTGCATCTGGAAGGTCATCCACTGATTCGCCAGCATACAGCTTGCAGCCATGCAGAGGATCGTCCGGGTAGTAGCAGTATGGCGGGCCCTGGTGCTGCATGCGGACCTGCGTGCCGTCATAGAAATCCAGCGACTCGAAGCGTCCGCAGCTGTGGTAGACCATTGGAAAGCCACCGGCTGGCAAGCCGCGGGTCCTGCTGCATCACGGTTTCCTGCTCGCTGCAGGAATAGTTGATCGTGCCCGGATAGTCGCCCGCGCCGACGATGATCTGCTTCCAGCCGTTTGCCGCCGCGGAACGCCCGCAGCATTTCAGGCGAGAAGCGCTGACGCCATTGCACGTAGAATTCAGAGCCTTCGCCGAAGCGCTGCGAAAAGTCGTCCGCGAAGTTCAGGAAGAAGCTGCCGGAGGTATCGGCTCGCGCTGAGCGGCGGAATCTCGAATTTCAGAGGAAGAATTGCCGGACGCCTTGGTGCTCGTGTCGATCGACATGAGCTTCTTGCCGTCGCCCGAACGACCGAACGTCCGATTCGCAATGTCGTTGGAATCTTCAAACCCGTAACAACGCACGACCTTTGGATCCGCGCAGCGGGTGGCAAAATCAGCCGCCTGCGAGGGCGACGCGATTCCGCCTGCCATCAACAGCGCCGCCAGGACCGATGACGTCCTGAATCGGAGCGCATAGCCGATGCGCCCCAGGGACAGAATCAACGACAACAAGAGAAGTTCCACTGCATCCAGGGCGCCGCCGCCGGAGTCGGTGGAGGTGGTGCTGCCGCCGCCATCTCCAGCCCCGGCCGCGACGGTGACCAGCTCCGAATCGCTGGCCGACCCGCCCGCGCCCGAGCATTCCAGGGTGAAGGTGGTCGTCGTATTCAGCGCCGCCGATGTTTCGCTGCCGCTGCTCGCCTTCGTGCCGCTCCAGCCGTCCGTGGCCATGCAGGTATCTGCATTGGTGCTCGTCCAGTTCAGGGTCACGGTGGCGTTCGGCGCTACGCTCGCGGCACTCACGGACAGATTCACGGTCGGTGCGCTCGGGCTCGGTTGACTCACCGTCACTTGTGCCGACGACTGACTCGATCCACCGGCGCCCGTGCACGTCAACACGAAATTACTGGTGGTGTTGAGCACGGGCGTCTGCTGCGTTGCCCGAGGTCGCCTTGTTACCCGACCATGCTCCGGAAGCCGAGCATGCGGTGGCGTTCTGCGAGCTCCACGTGAGTTGCGAAGCACCTCCCGCCGACACCGTCGTCGGGTTCGCCGAAATATTCACCACCGGTGCCCCGGCGAGATTCACCGTCACTGACTTCTGCGTCGTACCCCCTGCACCCGTGCACGCCAAGGTGTAAGTAGTCGACGCCGTTATGGGACCTACGGACTGACTCCCGTTCGGCACCGACTTGCTCCCCGACCAGCCGCCGCTCCCCGTGCAGGAAGTCGCATTGCTCGTCGTCCAGCTCAGCGTCGAGGAGCCGTTCATCGCCACCGTCGTCGGGTTGGCGCTCAATGTCACCGTCGGTGCAGCCGGGCTCGTACTGCTCACCGTCACTCGTGCCGCAGACTGACCCGATCCACCAGCGCCCGTGCACGCCAGCACGAAATCACTGGTGGTGTTGAGCGTGGGCGTCTGCGCGGTGCCTGAGGTCGCCTTGTTGCCCGACCATGCCCCCGACGCGGTGCATCCGGTCGCACTCTGCGAGCTCCACGTGAGTTGCGAAGTGCCCCCCGCCGATACCGTCGTCGGGTTCGCCGAAATATTCACCACCGGTGCCCCGGTGAGATTCACCGTCGCTGACTTCTGCGTCGTACCCCCCGCCCCCGTGCACGACAGGGTATAAGCGGTCGACGCTGATAAAGGGCCCACGGACTGACTCCCGTTCGGCACCGACTTGCTCCCCGACCAGCCACCGCTCCCCGTGCAGGAAGTCGCACTGCTCGTCGTCCAGCTCAGCGTCGAGGAGCCGTTCATCGGCACCGTCGTCGGGTTGGCGCTCAGCGTCACTGTCGGCGCTGGCGTCGAGGAGGCCACCGATACATTCACCGATTTGCTCGCACTGCCGCCCGCAGTGTTCGTGCAGCTCAGCTGAAACGTCGTCGCCGCCGTGATCGGCCCCACCGTCTCGTTACCACTCGTCGCTTTCGACCCGCTCCACAACGGCGCGGGCGAGGCACTGCAGCTGTCCGCATTGCTCGTCGACCAGGTCAGCGCCGTCGAACCCTGCGCATTCACTGTGGTCGGATTGGCACTCAAATTGATGGTCGGCGTGGGCGGCGGCGGGAACACCCGAGCCGGCACGGTGCCGGTAAAGCCACACGCGCGAACTGTCGTAGTCGAATTTCGCCACCATCACCACGCCATGCGTCGAGATCGGCCCGGCGATCGCGCCAGAGACGCCAGATTCGTATCCGGCACTGACGAACGGCGGCTTCGGAAGCGCCGACCAGGTATCGGCAACCGGGTCGTACTCGTAGGACGTCCCCCCGGTGAAGATCAGGAAGTTGCCGCTGATCGGGTCGCTGGTGACGATCGAGTCAGTCGATTGCCGAGATCGACCGGGGCATCGCGCATGCGGGTGATCGTGCCCGAGGAGACCATCTTGTATACAACCCGACTGTCGTTGCCACCGCCCATGATGAGCACGTGACGACCCAGGCTGTATTCGGCAAAGTTGTGGTACGGACCGGCACCGGCTGGTGCTCCGGCGAGCGTCGACCACGAGTTGCTGGCCGGCGAGTAACCATAGATCCCGCCGCTGTCGAAGAAAATCACCTTCCCCACCTCCGGGAACCAGTCGATTCCGCCAGCGACCTGGACGGACACATTGGCCGCCGCGGTATCCGACCACGATTGCGCGTCGAGATCGTAGCGGCCCATGCCGTCCTCGTTGTAGTAGCGGTGATAGAGCTTGCGACCCGTCGGGTCGAGGGCGAGGTGATCGTAACCGTGCATCGGGAGTGGGAAACCCCGACAGCGATCGCTGGGTCCACGAATTAGTCGCTTCCCTGTACACGATGTGTCGCGCCGGCTCGTAGTGGCCAGCGCCGACGAAATGCATTTCCTGCCGCTGCGGATCCCAGCGCATGGACTCCGCGTACTCCAGGATGTAACGGTCCCCGGTCACGAGCAGCGAACTGTTGAATCCCGTCGTATTGATCTGTGCCCATTGCCCGGGCTGCAGCGCGGCGGCTGCATCAGAGAGCTGTGATCCCCGCGCCGCGCCGCACAGGACCAATGCTCCCGCAGCCCCCGCCAAGACCACTCCGCGAATCCGCGTGCTCAATGGCACTCTCTCATTCTTCATTAATGATCGTCCTCGTGCGTTGCTCAGCGCTGCTCATCGGCCAACCCCGCTGGCTCACCAACTGTCAACGCCGCCGAACCGGTAGAGGGGTAAAGATGCAAACTCTCGGCTGGTGCAGAACGCACAGTCGAATGTCATCGCGCTCCGGCAACCCCGCTGTCATAGGACCGCTCCGTTAGACCGGTGGCTTTGCGTCCCCGCCTTTCGACAGGTTTGCCCTTTACAGACACGCGCGACTATGCATGACAGGTTTTCGCAACTCAATACGTTCAAGCGTCCGTATTGAGCGACAAGCTCCTGTACCGCCGCTGAAATTTCTTCTGACTGCTTTTCGGATCGAGCGCGTCTGGGCAGTTGCGAAAGCGCGTTATGTACGACAGTGTGACGCAATTCTCGGGCTTCGAGATCAGTTGCGACAGCGCGTTATGTATAACAGTGTGACGCAATTCTCGGACTTCGAGCCCGAATGCGCGCGCTTCGGTGCGCCAGGCCCGAATGCCCGCGCCTCGGTGCGCCAGACGAGACCCGCGTGGTCGTCTTTCAGCACCTCGACGGGAAGACTCGCGGGTACTCCAACCGCCGCTCATGTCGGCAGCTACCAGGGAATCGTAATCAGCGTCAGCGACAGCCAGGCATCGAGCTCGCTCGCGCCGTTCACGATCAGGGTTGCGGGTGCAGCGGCTGACGCCACGCCGCCTTCTGCGCCGACGGGTGTGGTGGCGAGTGCTTCGGGCTCGAGCCGGATCAATCTGGGCTGGAGTGCGTCGAGTGACAACGTTGCAGTGACGGGCTATCGGGTGTTCCGCTGCCAGGGGGCGAGCTGCGCGCCAAGCGCGCAGGTGGGCAGCGCGACGGGAACGAGCTTTGGCGACAGCGGACTGAGCGCAGGCACGAGCTATCGCTATCAGGTCAAGGCGGCCGATGCCGCGGGCAATGTGTCTGCGGCATCGGCGATTGCCACGGCGGCGACGGCTGCCGCGCCGCCGGTACCTCCGCGTGGGCTCGGCGGACTTTGAGCAGCGTTGTGGCTGCGCATCAGCGGGTCGCTGCATTGCGACGCTTAACGGTCGGGACAGCTCGCTGAGTTCATCAATCCGCAGAACGGCCGCCTGAACCCCTACTGCACGTACCTGCAGGGACAAACCACGCCGCCCAGCTACTTCGCGCCGAACGGAAACTGCTTTGGCTACGTTGCGGATGAGTGGATGACCTTTCAGGTGATGATCCGCACTGGTCCGCGGGACAATGACGAGTTCGCCAACAGCTATGCGACGCTGTGGATTGCGCGTGCGAAGCAGCCCTCGGAGCTGGTGATCGAGTGGGGCCCGTACAACCTCTCCGCCGGCAGCACGGCGGAGGATCAGAAGTTCGGCAAAGTATGGCTGCTGCCATATCACACCAACAAGGATTCCTCGCAGGCGCACCCGGTCGGCTACACCTGGTATGACGAGCTCATCATCTCCAGGAACCGCATTGCGGATCCGTCCGCTGCCACGTCCAGCCCAACACCGGCGGATACGATGAGGCCGACAGCGCCAGCGAGTCTCAATGCGACGGCGGCGAGTGCGTCGCGGATCAATCTCTCGTGGACTGCCTCGACCGACAACGTCGGGGTGACCGGTTATCGGGTCAACCGTGATGGCACTCACGTCGGGACCAGCGCGGCGACAAGCTACGCAGACTCCGGACTGTCAGCGGGCACGACTCATAGCTACAACGTCTCGGCAGTCGATGCCGCGGGTAATGTTTCGCTTGAGTCCACGACTGCGAGTGCGACCACCACCGCCGCGAGCACACCACCGCCCTCGCCAACTCCGACGAGTGGCACCTCGCTGGCGAGCCTGGCTGGCTCAATGCAGGCGGGCACGTGGGCGGAGCTCACCAACACGACCGCCTTCAACAGCGGCGCGGTGCTACAACCGCCGGCCGGTGGAAGCTTGCTCGAGTACACGAACCGGGGCAGCTGGAATCCGATCAACAAGACCGCGATGGTGCTCGGGGGAGCTCACACCGAGCCAAAGCTTCAATTGCAACGAGACGCGGTTTGTGAGGTACACGGACTCCAGCAACAGTTGGACGAACACGCTGCCCAATCCGTGCCCGAGCGTCGACAATGCCTTCGGCGGCGGTATCGGTCACGACTATAACCACGACACGATCGACCCCACCACTGGAGACTACTATCACCGGCAGTATTACAGCGGAAGGGTGGCGGTCTTTCGTCACGCGACTCAAAGCTGGAGCCAGATCGCGCCCATTCCATCCCCGTCGTTCCAAGTGGCCGGCGCGCTCGAGTACTTCCCGGATCGTCGCAGTTTGGTTTTCCTCGACGGCGACTGGGGCCTATGGGAGTACAGCATTGCCAACCGCACGTGGACCCAGCGGGCCAGCACGAACGGCGGAGGCATGACACCGAAGCTCGCAGTCGGTTCCTACCACAACATCTCTCAATACAGCGCACTTTGTCGCTGCGTGTTGGCCGGCGGTGGCGGCGGCAGCCGCGCGCTGTACAAGATCGATGTGAATGGGATCATCACTCGCGTGGCAGATGCGCCGATGAGCCTGGAGATTCCACAGAGCGGTGGTTCCGGGTCGATCATCACGGCTGATCCGATTTCAGGACGGTTGCTCGCCTGGAACGCAAGCGGGACCGCGTACGAGTACAACCCCGCCACCAACACCTGGCGGACCACCGGCCGCAACGCACCGTTTACACCCACTGAGAGCGGCGGCATTTCGCAAGCCGTGGCCGTACCGATCTCAAGCTATGGAGTTGTAATGTTTGTAGTGCACGAGGGTTCCAGCAGCAAGGTGTACGTCTACAAACACAGTACGAGCTGACACAGCCAGCATCTGCAGAGTCTCGCCAATGGGGCGCCGAGGGGCACTGGCTGGAGACTGCACCGCGCGGAACCACGAGATCAGGCCCGCTTTGCAACCTCATCGAGCAAGCCCGCGAGTTCTACAGTCTGCTCCGCACGCGAATATTGCATGACGAGCGCAGGTTGATCGCCAAGGAACTTGCGGTCGCCCTTTCGATCGAGGAACTCCTTGAGTAGCTCGGCGATTTGCCGCGCGTCGTCCAGCGGTGCGATGCTATCGATGCCGACACTCCTCAAAGTCTGCGCCGTGTCGCCGGCCGGATCGGTCAGGCCGAGGATTGGACGTCGCGCACGCAGATACTCGTACAGCTTGGCGGGGATCTGATGATTGCAGTTCGCGGCCTGCAGGAGCAGAAGCCCGTCGGCCATCATCATTTCCATCAGCGCGTCTCGATACCCGACCGCGGGTGCGAGTTGCACGAGATCGCCGACGTCGAAGCGTTCGATGAGGCGTGCGATCGTCGCGTCGTGGCCGGTCGCGCGCAGGATCACGCGCAGCGACCTGCGTTGCAGTACGCCCTTTGCCTTCAGCATTGCCAGCGCCTCGAGGAACCGAGTCGGGTCTCGCTCACTCGGATACAGGACTCCGCTGTGCACGAGCACTGCTTCGCCAGAATGTTGCAACCGGGTTGCCGGCAAGCGTGCCTCCGCGTCCCGAAACGCTCCCTCGTCATAGCCGTTCGGAACGACGACCCAGCGCTCCGGTGGCACTTGCGGGTAGCGCCTCGCATACATGGACTTCGTGCCGGGCGTCGTGAACGCGACGCCTGCAGCCCGGGCAACGGTATGCCGCTCGATCCATCGGTAGGCGCGTCGTATCTGGGGATCGGCCGGATACGCTTCCTCCGTCATGGAGTCACGAAAATCTGCAACCCATGGTCGACCGGTCAGCCGGTGCAGCGCCCAGCCGATCAGGTGAGCTGTGGCAATCGGATAGGTGGACCAAATGATGTCGATGTCGAGCTTCCGGATCAGTCGTGCACCGCGAAACACCGCGGCCGGAAACCAGCTCACGTACCGGTCCGGCAGGGCCAGCCATTTCGGGTAGCGTCCGCGCGATGGACAGATGCCGCGCGGTATCGAGGCAGAGTGCCCGTTCAACGCGAACGGATTCGGCGATGTCTCCCATGAGATCGTCGCTCGACGCTCCGTAAGCGTGCGAAGTCGCGCTGAGGACCACCGGACTCCAGCCGTGCGACGGCAGATAACTCGCGAACTTCAGCGTGCGCTGAACACCACTGCTCCCGGAAAACGGGGGAAAGTGGAACGCGATCATCAATACGCGGCGCGGCGGCTGCTCAGGCATCCCCGGCGTTCTCATTCGCCGCTACAGCCTGGTCGGGCGGTGTCAGCGCTCGTGCGCTTCGGCCTCGCCTCGCCTCGGTGAGTTTCTTGAGCCAGGGCCACCGATAGTGCGTGAGGTGGTACATGGTACGGATGTCATCGGATAGACGGCGATGCCACTCCATGACTCTGCCGTAGAACTCGAGGCGCTGCCAACTGCCGTTCCGGAACAGCATCTGCAGCATGTCCTGTCTCATGAGCATCGTCGGCGAGAAGCCCTTGATGGATTCGTCGTATGTCGTCTTGAGAAGCGCGATCGTGTCGTGGCTGAAGATGCACATGTCGATCGCGACGACGGCGTCGTTGAAAGAATAGCGGTACACGGCTCCCTGGCCGCGCTTCGCCAACTCGGACAGCAGCGACCGATAAAACCTTCCTTGTGCGTTGCCGGGATGAACGGCGGTGCCTTCCGAACCCTTCCAGCCTCGCGACTCCATTTCTCCGTAGGCATCGACAGCCGTCGCCACGGAATCCGGATCGTTCACGACCTCGAGTCGCGTGGTGACCGAATCTCTCGCAAGCCGATTGCGCTGCCGTCGCATGTTCTGTTTCAGATTGGCTCCGCGCGCCTGCCAGTATTCGTCGAAATCGTCCGTCAGTTGCACGCGCGCGGTCTGAATGTAATCAAGGGTCCCCGTCCGCGGTGCATCGCCCGGCCGCGTCATCAGCTCGGGGTCCTGCTGTGTGATGCCGACCGTGAGCGCCACGCCAGGCAGTGCGCGCAGCAATGCGTCGAGCAGCGCTCCCTCGGCGACACTCAGGCGCTGTACCCAGGCTCCGAGCGGTGCTTGCGAGGGTTGAAACGTCTGCCACTGACCCGAGCCTCGCCGTTGCATGATGCCCATGGCTACCACATCGTCGCCCTGTTCGCAGATCGCGAGCAGCTCCTTGCCCGTGCCGAATTCGCGCAGTCCGATCTGGAACAGCAGGCAGCCAAGGACGGGCGAGCGATAGTACGTGTTGTTGAGCTCGTCCCATTGTGGAGCGAACTCGCTCAGTCTCGTGGCGGGATAAAGCCGAACCCGGAGCGATTCCTTCATCGAGTGACCTCGGCGCCGGCGTCCAACCGTGGCCGTTCGAGCGCTTCTTTCACTGCAGCCATGAGTCGATCAAGTTCGGCGCGAGAGAGATCCTGGTGACAGGGAAGCTGCAGCAGATCTCGGGAATAGCGCGCGGTCACTGGACAGTGAGTAGCAGCGGCCGCGTCCCATCGGAATGTCGGAATCCCGATGGCACGCAGTTGCCAGAAGACTCGCTCGCCATCCGGTACCAGCAACGGAAACACGTATGGTGCAACGCCCGAAGGCAATTCGGGAAACAGCACGCTGCAACCGGAAACTGCGCGAAAAGCCTTCGCCAGGTACTGATAGTTGGCCCGACGCTTGCGAACGATCCGCTCGAAGTTCACCCAGCGGATCATCAATTGCGACCAAAAGGACATTCGCACCTCGAGCCATGTCGACTCGAACTCAATACCGCCCTCGGCCGCCGCCGGCACAGCCACGAGCTTTTCGCTGCGGCCGCTGCGAAGGCGGCGCACCCCCCACTTCAAGACATCGATCAGCCAGATCACCGGCGCAAGGAGCCAAAGCCGCCCATGCGCGACGGCGCGCTCGAACGTATCGACAATGGCCTTGACCTGAAACGCAACTGGAGCCGGCCGGGTGCCCACGCTATCGATGTTCCGGCGCCGCGATACGAGGCAGCCACCATCCAGAACCGGAAGAAACTTCATCACACTGCCGAAGGCGAAGTCACCCATCGTCCCGACCCTTGACGTTTCATCACCGCACAGCAACGCATGAGCGCAATCCTCGATGAGTGCGAGGCCTCGCTCATCGCAGAGGGCGCGCACTTCCTGCAGCGGCTGAGGGAAACCAAAATAGTGAATTGCCACAATGGCGCGAGTGCGATCAGTGATCTCTTCGCCCAGCGATTCCTGGTCAATGCGCATGTCGGCCTTGATGCGATAGAAGACAGGCCGCGCGCCTATGGAGACGATTGCGTGAGTGATCGCCTCGCAGAAATAGGCCGGAACGAGTACGTCCTCGCCCGACTTTACTCCCGCCATGTGTAGAGCATAGACGAGTGCCGCACGACCACTGGTCAACAGAACCGGGTGGCCGATATCGAAAAGGCTCGGAACGTGCTTGCGTCGGCCGAGCCTCCAATTGAGGCAGCTCAGAGACAGCAACGGCAGCGGGGACAGAGAGCGGCCCGCAGCTCGCTCTCCGAGTCGGACGCGCGTGCCCTGCTCCATCGACGGCGATGATGCGCTGATCATCCGAGGCTCTGGACCCAGCGCTGCGTCTCGGCCGCGACGGTGCTACGCCAGATCTCCCGCGAAAAGGTGTGATCGGCGTCGGCGCAGATCGACCCGCGCGACACTCGCATGCTGCATCAATCGGCGCCAGGGTCGCAGCTGAAGCGCAGCGCGGAATTCCTCGGCGGTGAGATCGTCGCCGCTGAGAACCAGGAGAATCGGAACGGGTCTGCGTTCCAATGCTCGCGCCATCCGCTCGGCAAGCGACCGCCCCGCAGCGGATTGATCGCTTCGATTGGCGCTACCCACGGCACGGCGCAGCAGTGTGCCGACCGAACCAACCGCCCGCAGCGCTCGCACCGGTGAGCGCAGGATCTCCCGCCATGCACTCGGATCGAACAGGCGGCGTCCGTAGTACCCTTCGAGAAGCGTCTTCGCCTGCAGCTGCGAATCCCGGACCCAGGGATTGAGCAGCACGAGTCCGGCCACGCGCACATCCGAAGGCGAGTACAGAGCGGCAGCAGTCGCTCCATCGCAAAGCCCCCAAAGAACCACTCGCTTTACGCTGCTCATCTCTCGTAGCAGGCAGTCGATGGCGGCCGCGATGTCTGGGGCAATGTGTTCGAACGAGCGCGGCTCACCGGCGCTGTCTCCCATTCCGCGCACGTCGAATCGCAGCGCGGCGATACCCGCAGCGTCAAGCGCACGGCAGAGGTGCACAAATTGTCGATGGCTCCCGACTCGATATTGGGGCCCACCCACGATGAGCACAACGCCCACGGAAGCGGGCCGCGAGGGCGCATGCAGCATTCCTTGCAGGTGCACACCCACGCAGTCAATTGTGAGCGGTCGAACGGACATCGTGTATGTGGCTCCGTTGATACCGTTGCAGGCACGCACACGTGGCCTCGATCAGCGCGGGAACGGTCGTGATCTCGGCGAGAGACCAAAAAGGCTCCCCGGCGCAGTGCTCATAGTCGACTTGCATGCCAACACTTCGTAGCTCATTGCCGATCGATACCGCGGGTGAACTGGCATCGGACGCACTCGAAATCTCGAACCAGCTGAGAGGCACCGCGGCCCGTTGCGCGAGGCTGGCCAAGCGCAGCGGGTCAACTGCCGCGACAAGAGCGGGATTGATTCGATAGCCGGCCACTTCGATCGACTCACCCGACCCGAGGCGCGCGCGCAATGAGCGCGTGGTCTCCTGCGGCTGCGCAGATGAGCGCAGGCCACTTGCCAACCGAAGACGCAGAAATTGGGTCAGGAAAGCACTGCCGTCCAGCACGGGCTGCCACAGCAGCACGGGACCGTCCACCCTGGTCCCGTCACGAGCAATGCTATCCAGCGCAAGGAGCGCGCCGAGGCGCACGCCACAGATCGAGACGCGGCGGTACCCGATGGCGGACGCATGCTCGAGCGTCACGCGCAGATCTTCGCGCCATGTCTCCCAAGTGACATCCCCGAAGTCTCCTGCGCTTTCGCCGGTTCCGCTGAGATCGAGTACGAGCGTCGCGGTACCCATGCTCGCGAGCCGTTGGCCGAGCAGCGTGAACATCCGTCTGCAGCGGTTCATTTCCTCTGCGAAGGGCGGAACGATCAGAACCGCATCTTCAGTTCTTGTATCGCGGCTCCGATGCTCGACCAGGAATAGCTGGCGCTCCCGAGCTGCGACGAATGTGCCCGCCGTCAGGACGCCGGAGGCGTCGCCGGGCATCATCCGCTCCGCTTGCCATTCACGAACGCGTGCAGGCTTCCGACCGTTTCAAAAGTGTCGGCGGAAATCTCATCGTCCTCGACAGTGATGCCGAAGCGCTCTTCAAGAGCCGTGATCACGCCGACGACTGCCATCGAATCCAGCTCCGGCAGACTCCCCAGCAGACGCGTTTGTGCCGAGAGGTGGTCGGCTCGGTGGCCGAGTTGCAGGCTGTCGCGCAGTACGGCAATTACCGCCGCGAGCGATACGCCCGCTTCGGGCTGGGTGACATCAGCGCGTTCGACCTGAGCCATTGATCGTCCTAAGGCCTACTGAGCCGGTGAGGGCTGTGCCGTCGGCTTGACGGGTTGAGCGCCACGGGGTGTCGCCCCCACTGAGGCACCAGAAGAAGAAGGAGTTCCGGGCTGCCTCCGCAGCCGGCGCAGGAGTCACGCTGAACGCTTCCCTCTCGTCCGCGCTTGACCACGCGCCCGCTTTCTCCAGCCGATTGCGCAGACCCCGCAGTGGGTAACCCAGCTTGTAGGCGATCATGGCTTGTTCCTTCGCTTTTGAGGTCATGCCCGCGATCGGAGTAGAGCAAGCCGAGGTCATAGTGTGCCTCGGCGGATTGCGGCATGAGACTGATGGCGGTTCCGTACTCCTTTTCGGCCTCGTCATAGTCGTGCTTGCGATGCAGGAACCCGCCGTAGATCAGGTGGACCGTGCCATCGTCTGGCTTGAATCGCAGGGCTCGATCGAAATAGCACTCCGCCGATCTTGCGCCCTGCATGTTCCCGCCCTGCAGCTGGTATCTTGCGACTGCGGCGAGCGCCCGGTGATGGTTCGGAACCGCTCGCAACGTGTAGTCGAGTTTCCGATGACCGTTCCCAGCCCAGTTGGCGAGCGCAACAATGCTTCGATCTCTGGCTGAAAGTGTGCCCCTTCGACGATCGGAATCTTGTTCGCGCGATGATCGGGATTGGTGTAGTCGTAGGGACCATATGCATTCTCCAGGCTGCCGCAATCAAGCTCGCCGGCGAACGCTGCAGGCGCGCTGATCAGGCATGCCAGCAGGCTGTGCCACAGGAGTTGGCCGGTCCGCGTCCCGACGCCACCGCTGCGAGAACTCTGCATCGATTTCCCCAGGAACACTCTGCACCCCGAAGCGGCTCCAGACCGCTGGGAGCCCATATTTTGCGGCAGATTATAGGGCCACGGGAGGGTAACTACAGCCCTGCTGTTCACGATCCGCGCGACACGGGGAACTGTGATCCGCCGCACAGTCCGCATCCCGTCGGCAAGACCACGCAGCCGCCGTGGTGTGAGGCAAGTGCGAATCGGGTCGCCGCGTCCGACCCTGCATGAACAGCCTCGCATATACTCGCGAGCGCTCCCGAACCGAGAAAACAGATTCAGCGACAATGCAGACTCCCGCCACTGCCTCGACGCCTCAGGCGCACGCAACTGACCGGATGGCTGCTGCCCGGACGCAAGACAAGTGACTCGCAACAGCGCTGGGTGAGGCGAGTAACTTCCTGGCATGGCGATGCCAGCTCACACGACACCCCGACGCCGGACATCGATGCAGGTGCGGGACTACTTGCCGGGCAGGTCGAGAACCAGGACGGGCTGTTGTGCGCGGTGGTGGGCGCGATTCGCTGGCGGACCGATGAATTCGAAAGACTGGCACGTGCCCAAGGTCATGCACGTGCGCTGGCGCAGGCGTATCGCGAGCACGGCAACGAACTGGCGCGTCACCTCGGTGGCCACTACGCGTGCGCGGTGCTCGATCCAGGACAGCGTCTGGCACTTCTCATCGTCGACCGCATGGGTACCGTGCCTCTCCAGTTCGCGATACTGTCGGGCGGGGGCTTGTTGTTCTCGACCTCGGCGGACATCCTGCGCCACCACGGCGAAGTAGACTCACGGCTCTCGGCTCAGGCCCTGCACGACTACGCGTACTTCCACATGGTGCCGAGTCCCGGCGCGATCTACCGCGGCGTGCGACGCCTCGAGCCAGGACACCTCGCGACGATCAGTGGCGGTCGAGTCGCGGTCCGTCGTCACTGGCAACCCACGTTCTGCAACTCGCGAGCCGCACCCCAGCGTGCTCTGGCAGATGAGCTCCACAGCAGCGTGCGTGCTGCGGTGGCCTCCTGCGAGCCGGACTCGCAGACCGGCGCATTCCTGAGCGGCGGACTCGACAGCTCCACGGTCGCCGGAACGCTCGCGCAGTTGCTGCCGCATCCGGCGCGCACGTATTCCATGGGGTTCGATGTGGCGCAGTTCGACGAAATGAGTTACGTGCGCACCGTAGCGCAGCACTTCCACCTGGATTCTCGCGAGCTGTACGTACAGCCGGGCGATGTGGCGGATGTATTCGCCACCATCGCCGCGCACTACGACCAGCCGTTCGGCAATTCATCGGCAGTTCCGACCCTGCTGTGCGCACGTTTCGCCGCGGCCAACGGCACACGGCAATTGCTGGCCGGGGACGGCGGCGACGAGCTGTTCGGTGGCAATCAGCGTTATGCGGATCAGAAGGTGTTCGAGTGGTACTGGTGCATGCCTGCGTCCATCCGCGGTGTCCTCGTTGATCGGATGGCTGCGTGGGGCGCGTCGAAGGACTCACTCTGGCCGCTCCGCAAACTGAACAGTTACGTCGCTCAGGCGCGCATCCCGATGCCCGAGCGCATCGAGCGATACAACTTTCTCAGTCGCACGCCACGTCAGGAGGTATTCGAACGAGACTTCCTCAATCTCATCGACGCTCAGCATCCCGAGGAGCTGCTGCGCACCAGCTATCGGGAAGCACCCACAGCAGGCCACTGTCGATCGCATGCTGTACCTCGATTGGAAGTTCACGCTGGCGGACAATGACCTGCGCAAGGTAAGCGCCATGTGCGATCTCGCCGGAGTGGAAGTCCGCTATCCCCTGCTTGACGATGCAGTCATCGATCTGTCGCTGAAGCTCCCGCCACATTGGAAGGTACGGGGTGTGACGCTGCGCCATTTCTACAAGCGCGCCATGCGGGGCTTTCTGCCCGACCGAGTGCTGCACAAGCGCAAGCACGGCTTTGGACTGCCGTACGGCGAGTGGTTCAAGACCGATTCGCGTCTGCAGCAGATCAGCGCAGATGCGCTGCACGATCTGCGCTCGCGCGGTGTTTTCAGGCCGGAGTTTCTTGATCGACTGATCGCCGAGCACCGCTCCGGCCATGCGGGATTTTACGGTACTTTCATCTGGGTGCTGGCCATGCTCGAGCTATGGCTTCAGAGCCACGATCAGCCACGCGGTGCCCTCGCACTCGCTGCATGAAGGCGCACTGGCTGCTGCCCTTTGCAGGCGCGAGCGCGCACCTCACATCAGACTCAGCATCCGCAGCCGGAACCTGGTCGCTGACTCGCTCCAGGGGCCAAATCGTGGCAGACGAAAACAATCGTCGCGATCCGAGGCTGTAGCACTGTGCGTCGTCACCGCGCCCGCGAACCCGGCGCGGCGCACCAGCTGCACGTCGCGCTCATCGAAGTCGACCTCGGGACGACCATTCGGGTATGCAAAGATTTCGACCGGCACCTCCGAAATCCTCTCGAGCTCGCGCTTGTTGAGCTCGATCTCCTTTCTTGCAGTGCTTGCATCCAACGTGCGCAGAATCGGATGGTTTACGGTGTGCCCGCCGATCTGCATGCCAGCGTGAGCCAGCGAGGCCACCTGCGCAGGCGTCATCATCAGCTCCTTCGGTACAGCCACACCTAGCCGTCTGCTCAGGGCGCTCGCGGCACTATCGCGCTCCGCTGCGGCGAGATACTTGGCGTGATTAAGCAATCCCTTGAGCGCGGCGCGTCGTGCCCCCGGGTGTTCCAGTGACCAGGACCCGAGACCCAGATCTTCGGCGTCCAGATACGTTCCGTTGGTGCGACGGATCGCCTCGATAATGACGTCATTCCACATGACGCGACCCGCGAGGTAGCCGCTGGCTATGAAAAACGTGGCCATCGCGCCGTGGCGCTGAAGTATCGGCAGCGCCTCCTGCACGTTGTCGGCGTAGCCATCGTCGAACGTGAGGCACACCGTGGCGGGCTCGAGCATTCGCTCACGCGCCCGACGAATCGTGTCCGCCAGCGGCCTGATGCGGAAGTGCCGACTCAAGACATGCACGTGCTGCTCGAAAGCAGCGCGATCGATCTCTCCGGGCTGCAGCGGATCCGGCGCTGCGAGGACGCGGTGATACGTCAGGATGAGAAAGCGCTGCCCACGCGCAGCCAGCCAGCGCGCCCGGGACCACAACGTCGCGATGCCGGGCCGGGGCTGCGGACCGGCATGAACCGGTTCGCGCAAGGCGGACTCAGCGACGCTTTCTGGCATGGGATTTCATCGCGATGGGGCACGGAACGCCAGTGCCACTGTATACGGGGTGACGAGTTGTCCAACCCACCGCAACGGAGGCACTGACCTGGCGCCGCGCAGCAAAGCCGCAATCGCTCGAGGCTGCTGCGACAGGTCAATGAGATCGAAGCGGTCGAGCACTGGCTCGAACCCCTCCTCTCTCAGCGCTTGTCGCAGCCCATGGAAGGTGAACCAGTTGACCGCGGGGTACTGGGCATGTGAGACAAGCTCGGGACGAGTCGTCACCGCGAGTCGTTCGTAGTGGCGCTTGAGCGCAGCGGGATACCAGCTGTACAGCGGCAGGTCATACTCGTCCTGCACCGGGCACAACTTGTTGGACGTGCTCATGTACGCCACGCCGCCCGGCCGCAGAATGCGTGCGAACTCGCGCAGGCATTGCCGCCAGTCGGGCACGTGTTCTAGTAGTTCCGGGGCAATGCACACGTCCATGGAGGCGCTGTCCCAGGGCAGACTTGTCGCGGTTCCGACTCGCAGATCCATGCGCAGAGCTGCCGTCCTCGCCCGCTCGTTGCCGAGCGCAATCAGTTCGGCGTTGATGTCGAGCCCATGAGTGTGGTGTCCGTCCCGCGCCCAGAGCATGCATTGCGTGCCTGCGCCACAGCCGATGTCTGCCACCTCGAGACCGCTGACCCACGCGCCTCTTGCGCGCAAGGCGCGCTCTATGGTGCCCTTCACAGCCGCAACGCGCTCCATGGTTTTCTGCGAAACGCTCTGCTCCGCGTAATACCGGACGAATTCGTCGCTGGAGGGCGAATCGGTATCGACGCGCGATGTGGCGTCGCTCATTGCGTGCCCCTCGAAGGACTGTTGGCGATCTGCTGTTGCGGCTGGTGCCCGGTCATCGCGACGGTCGGGAACGACAGCGTGCGCCGCACGCTCGCAACTCGACCCGTACCGCCTGTCGTGCCAGCAGGATCAAGGCAATGATGTGATACGGCAGGTCGAAATAGGCCAGGCCCAGGAACGTTCCACCGACAGCGAATCCGACCAAGCTCACCTGCAACATCGCGCTGAGCTCGCGCGCCCATGCAAGATCGTTGCGCGCCGGCTCCCGCGGCATCGACCTGCTTGATGACCTTGGTCGCCGCTCGGAATCCGAGTCACGCCGATCAGGACAAACAGCGCGAGCCCCACATAGCCCTGCTCTGCCAGCGACTCGAAGTAGATGCTGTGCGCATCGTGGAAATCCGTAGGGTTGGGCGCATATTTCTGAAACAGCTCTGGCGTAAAGACCTGGAAGCCGCCACCCACGACCGGCCGATCAGCGGCCAGGTTTGCCGCGAAATGCCAGGCGTTGATGCGGCCCATCGAGGAGCTGTCCTCCTGATAGTCACGAATCGTCCACATGCGATCGGTCCAGCTGCGCGGCATGGCAAGTATCATCAGCGGTGCGATTATGGCCACGGCCGCACCGACCCAGAACCGCCTGCCGGGTCTTGAGTACCAGAAAGAGGGCCATCGCGCATGCCGCAAGAAATGCTCCTCGCGACTGTGACGCGAGAATTGCGCCCGCCGTGAGCAGCATGGCTGCCAGCAGACCGTGCTTGACCCAGCGCCGGGTCGCGGTCACGTGCAGGTAGCGCATCAGAGGCAGCGCCACTACTAGCGCCAGCGCCAGCGCGTTGTTGTCAGCGATAAAGCTCGCGTCCGGGCCGTATACCCTGTAGACGCCCGCGGTCTTGATGGCGAACAAGCCACCCTTCACACCGAAGAACCCGAGCGACAGCGCGATCACCCAGATCAACGCGTCCATGCGCTTGCGTCCCTGCATGACCCACAGGCTGAGCAGCGCGAAAAGCTGGATCTTCATCGCGCGCTCCCATTCGGGCCACGCCGCATCTGGAACCAGGGCGAACAGGGTGGTGACGTTCATCCACACGACCCACAGCACCCATACCAACAACACGCCGGACCGTGGCAGCGGCTGGCGCAAGTCCTTCGAAAACAGCAGTGCGACGAGTGTTGTGCCGCCGACCATCGCAGCAAATGGCATGTCGTAAGCGAAACCCCAGGTCAGGCGGTGGGGATTCATGTAGCTGATCCAGGACCACATCAGAATGCCGATCCACGGCCGCGCCAGGATGAACGGCAGCGAGCCGCAGACGATGAGCGTAACTAGGATGTCGCGCATTGCGAGCCGGACCGCCGCAGTTCCGAGGGTCTCAGACCAGGATTGCGTAGCTGCGCTACTGCATCGAGGCAGATCGATTCGAATTGCCGCGCGACCTGCCGGAAGGAGTAGCGCTCTTCTATATACGAGCGGGCGGCCCGCGCCATGCGAACGGCCGCCGCGTGATCACGCAACAACCTGACTGTCGCACGGGCAAACTCCTCCGGCTGTTCGGCACGCACGTAATGCTGGCCCGCTTCAAGATGCAGACCCTCGACGCCGATGCCGGTCGAGACCACCGGACAGCCATTCGCCATCGCTTCGAATACCTTGAGACGCGTACCTCCCCCCACTCGCAACGGTATTACGTAGACCGATGCCTGGCGTAGGTACTCGCGCACATCCGGCACGAAGCCGGTGAACTCCCACTGGTAACCCGAACGCCGCGCGCGCTCCACGAGGTCCGGGGGCGCCGCACGTCCGACCACCGTCATGCGGGCGCTCGGTACTTCGGCCACCACGAGCGGCCAAATGTCCTCCAGCAGGTGCCGGATCCCGTCGGCATTGGCGAGCCAGTCCATCGAGCCGGAG
Organism: uncultured Gammaproteobacteria bacterium; assembly: GCA_963696675.1. Taxonomy (GTDB): domain Bacteria; phylum Pseudomonadota; class Gammaproteobacteria; order Steroidobacterales; family Steroidobacteraceae; genus DATBVX01. The sequence goes on from CAVOLM010000048.1 coordinate 82,526, forward strand.
AACACAACATTGGATCCCGCAGGCGGTTCGCTGAACGAGAAATACTCCAGGTCCACGCCGGTATCGATTACCCGGCATCGAGGCAGGGAATATTCGCGGGCGAATGCCTGGGCGTCACGCTCGGACGACGGCGATTACCGCGTCGTAGTCATGCACCACGCGGCGCTCGAACGCCTGCATCTTGCGGTACTGGTTGCGCCACACCCAGCGCAGCACTGGATTCGACGCAACCTCGGCGTGACGCCGGAATATCTCCGCCTCGACATTGTGCGTGAACATTACGCGCGCAACACCCGGCGACTTTGCGGCGAGCACATCGGCGTGCGGAAAATCGAAGACTGCCACGTCGGGTCTTCGCCCCATTTCCGCTGCGATCAGGCGTCGACCGGCCGAGCTCTGATCGGTTGCGACCGGAATCGGTAGGCTGCTCGCGAGGTATGGCGCGCGCCACCTCGCGCCCTCGCGGGCGGGCCAGCTCACGAACCGATCACAGACCTGCGCAAGCTCGGAGGCAAACTGCTGCGCCGCGTTCGGCGGCGCCGGTGATGCGAGAGTTGTCTGGAAGCTGCCGCCCTTCATGCCGCGCAGAATCTGCGTCGTGCGAATCTTGCCTCCCGAATCGACCGGGAAGAGAAAGCGCGGCGAGACGAACAGCAGTTGCTTGCTCACCAGCAGAGTCCGCGGTACTGGCACTTCAGCTTGTCACGCTCGCGCAAATTCACGAGGTCGAGCAGATGCTGTTCCGACTGCGCTTCCTGGAGCGCGGCAAGCACCTCGGGCCTGGACAATCCGACCACGAGGACCTCGCTCTCACTCACCAGTCGCCTCACATCATCCGTCATCAGCGAGGCGATGTGCGGGATCGTGCGTTCGATGTAGAGGAGGTTCGCGCCCATGAGGCGCGAAAGGTTCACTTCCGGATCGTATACCTGGAGCTGCAAGCCCTTACCGATAAAGCGTTCGGCGAGCGTCACCAGGGGACTTTCGCGCAAGTCATCTGTACCGCTCTTGAAGCTCAGCCCGATCAGGCCGACTTTGCGCCGGCCCGTCGCGAGCACCCAGTCCGCTGCATGATCGATGTGCACGCGATTGCTGGCCAGCACCGCACCCAACATCGGGATGTTCACATCCGACTGTTTCGCAACGTACATCAAGGCCTTGAGATCCTTCGGCAGGCAGGAGCCGCCGAATGCGAACCCGGGCCGCAGGTAAGCGCTCGAAACATTGAGCTGGCGATCCTCGCACAGCAGCCGCATGACCGAGTGCGGGTCGACTCCGCTCGCCTGCGCGACCCGGGCGATTTCGTTGGCGAAAGTCACCTTGACCGCGTGAAATGCGTTGCACGCGTACTTGAGCATTTCGGCGGCTGGAATGGAGGTGCTATGGAACGCGCACGGCAAGTGGCCGAACAGCGTTCGCAGCGTCTCGGCCGCCGCCTCCGTGGCAACGCCGACGATGGTGAACGGCGGATTGTCGTAGTCCCGAATGGAGGTGCCCTCGCGCAGGAATTCGGGCTGAAAGCACAAATCGAAGTCCTGGCCTGCGCGCTTGCCGGCGTGCGCTTCGAGCAGCGGCTGAATCATGCCCTCGACGGTTCCGGGCCTTACCGTGGAGCGGATGACGATCGTATGTCGCGCGGACTTGCCGACCAGCGCCTTGCCCAGTTGCTCCGCGAGGCGCTTGATCGCGGTGAGATCCTGGCTGCCGTTAGGGCTGGCTGGAGTGCCCACGCAGACGAATGACAGATCAGTTCCCGCTATTGCGGTACTCACATCGTCGGTAAACGACACCCGCTTTGACGCTACCACCTGGCGCGTCAGCTCCTGGATGCCCTCTTCGACGATCGGCGAGCGGCCCTTGCGCAACAGCTCCAGCTTGTGCGGATCGATGTCGACGCCAATCACCTCGTGACCGTCACGGGCGAGACACGCCAGCGAAACCGCACCGACATAGCCCAGACCAAAAATACTGATCCTCATTACTTGCTTTCCTCTTCCAAAACAGTCCGCCTCAAGCGGCACGATCCGTAATCGACGGCTGGCGATCGAGCACTTGGGCAAATATGCGCAGCTGGCCTGTAGTGGTTGGATCCCAGCTGAATTGCTCTGCGTGCCGCCGCGTCGCCGCACGATCCGATGGACGATCGAACAGCTCGCGAATCGCGGCCGCGATGTCTTGCGGCTCCAGCCCGCGGGTCAGAACACCGGCAGCACGCGAGGAAATTACTTCCGGCGTGCCCCAGGTCGCGGTCGCTACGACCGGCGTACCGCATGCAAGCGATTCGAGCAATACGTTGGCCATGCCTTCGCGATCCGATGCCAGGACCAGGGCATCGGCCGCGTTGTAATAGCTGACCAGCTGCTGGTGAGTTCTGGGCCCTTCGAATGAAACGCGATCCTGCAGAGCATAGTCATGCGTAAGCGCACGCAGCCGGCCCTCGAGCGGTCCGTCACCCACGATGACCAGGCGGTACTCGACCGGCAGCTCGCGCAGCGCCGCGATGATCCGATGATGTCCCTTGCGTTCAATCAGCCCGCCGACGGACAGCAGGATCTTTTCGCCGGCGCCTCGCGCCAGAGCTCCCGTCCGCGGCAATGGCCGGAACATTTCCAGGTCCACTCCGTTACGAAGTACCGTGATATGGGCCGCCGGCACGCCGAGCTCGACCAGCCGCGACTTGAGCGCCTCGCACACCGTAATGACAGCTGCGGCGCGGCGCGCAGCACTCACGATCATCCGGCGTGCGAGATTGGCTTTCGGAATCAGATTGACGTCAGTGCCGCGAGCCGTCACGACGACTGGAAGGCCCAGCCGGTGACCGATCTCGACGGCCGCGACCCCATCCGGATAGAAGTAGTGCGCATCGATGAGATCGAAGTGGTGGCTGCGGTGCAGATCTTCGATCTCGCGCTCCACACCGGCGCGCATCAGCCACGGGGCGAGCGTCATGCCGACCTTTGGGATGAGGAAATAGCGCGGATGCGTGACATCGACTCCATGCCGCTGTTCTCTCGCGGGTACGGACGCAAGGCGCGTATAGGCCTTGGGCCCGCCGACACCGCTCGGGAACCATGGGACGGGGGCAACGACTCGCGCCTGCACTTGTCCTGAGGCCAGCAGGTGTCGCAGCCTCTGCTCGACGAAAATGCCGTGATGCGGCTGACGCTCATTCGGGTACAGGCTGCTGAACGTCAGAATCCTGAGGGATCTGGCCAAGTCAGGCACTCCCGACGCGACGCAGGAACCCGTCGAACATCAGCAGGGCCCACAGGATCGCGCTGTGATCACGCGCCGCAGACAGGTGTTGATCCACCAGGCCACGCAGCGCCCGTTGCTCGAAGAGGCCGCTCTCCGTCAAACGACCATTGAGCACGACATCGCGCACGCGCTGGCGCAAGGGGCCGCGGAACCAGCTCGCGAGTGGAACTGCGAAGCCCATCTTTGGCCGGTAGAGGATGTCATTGCTGACATAGGGCTCGAGCGCACGCTTGAAGATGTACTTGCCCTCCCCGCCGTGCAGCTTCTCGCCAGCCGGGAGATTGGCCACCCACTGCACGAAGTCGTGATCCAGCAGCGGAGCGCGCACTTCGAGGCTGTTGGCCATGCTCGCCCGATCCACTTTCACCAGGATGTCGCCGGGGAGATAGGTCTTGAAGTCGAGATATTGGACCAGCGACAAGGCGTCCTCGACCGGGGCATCGGCCGCCCAGTGACGGAACACATCCAGCGCCTGGTAGCCTTGCAGATCGCTGCGCAGCCTGGCACTGAAGAGGCCCGCACGCAGATCGCTCGGAAAGATCGAAACTCCGTGCAGATACCCATCCAGTGCGTCGCGCCCGATCGCCTGCAACGTCGACTTGGCTCTCAGGAATCGCGGTGCCCAGTCGAGCTTCGGATACACGCTTCCCAGGAAGGAGAATAGCGGCCCGCCGCAGCCGCTCGGGCAAACGGTCGCGAACCGCCTGCTCGTTCATGAACCAGCGGTAACGCCGGTACCCCGCGAAGCTCTCATCCCCACCATCCCCCGACAGCGCCACGGTCACGGATGTGCGCGCCATCTCGCAGACCCGAAAAGTCGGAATGGCAGAGCTGTCAGCGAATGGTTCGTCATAGACCTCGGCCAGCCGATCGAGCAGTCCGAACTCCTCCGGATCGACCTGCCGCACCTGATGATTCGTGTGATAACGAGTCGCCACTGCGCGCGCGTACTCCGATTCGTTGTAACGCGGATCACCGAATGAGATCGAGCATGTCCGTACCGGCTCGTTGCACAGGCCAGCCATCATGGCGACAACCGCGCTCGAGTCGACGCCGCCCGAGAGGAAGGCTCCGAGAGGGACGTCGGCGACCAGCCGCTCGGCCACCGCACGTCGCAAGCGCGTCACCAGCTCGGCCTCGAGCTCCGCAGCATGCGCGGAATTGCGAGGACGCAGATCGACGTCCCAGTAGCTCTGTGGCGCGGGCAGCGAAGCGCCCGCCTGAACCAGCAGCGTGCTGGCCGGCGGCAGTTTGTACACACCATTGAAGATCGTTTTCGGATCGGGGACGTAACCGAATGCGAAGTAGTCCTCGACTGCCGCGGCTGAGATCTCCCGCCTGACACCCGGATGCAGTAGCAGCGCTTTCAGTTCCGAGGCAAAGAGCAGGTAGCCGTCCGGATCGACCGTGTAGTAGAGCGGCTTCTTGCCGAGCCGATCGCGGGCCAGAAACAGCTTCCGCTGGTTGCGATCCCACACCGCGAAAGCGAACATGCCTGAAAAGCGCTTCACGCACTCGGTGCCCCATTGCTCCCAGGCGTGCACGACGACCTCGGTGTCGCAGCGCGTACGAAAACGATGACCATGCGCTTCGAGCTCGCGCATCAGCTCCTTGAAATTGTAGATCTCGCCGTTGTAAGTGACCGCGACAGTGTTGTCTTCGTTGAACAAGGGCTGCGACCCGCCCGCCAGGTCGATGATCGACAATCTGCGGTGGCCCAGGCCGACTCCCGCCTCCACATGCAGCCCGCTGCCATCGGGCCCGCGGTGAGCGAGAACGTCAGTCATCCGCCGCAGCAGTCCGCGATCGATTTCGCGCTGTTCGCGGCAGTCAAAAATTCCGGCTATCCCGCACAAGATCAGGACCTCGAGGGAACTGCTCTGAGCAGTTCGTCGTAAACACGGGTATACGCAGCGATCATGCCGGAGAGGCTGAAATGCTGCTCAGCGTGGCGTCGCGCCGCAGTAGCATGCGCAGCGCGTCTCGCGCCGTCGAGCAGGTAGCTGGCCATGGCCTCGCGCAACGCCGGCGGATCGTCGGCAGGTATCAGTACTCCGCACTCCGCATTCTCGAGGAGTTCCGGGTTGCCTCCCACCGCAGTCGCCACGACGGGCAGGCCACTGGCCAGCGCCTCGAGCAATGTATTCGCGATGCCTTCGTTGCGCGATGGCAGGACGAACACGTCGAGCGCGCGCATGAGGTCAGGAACGTCGTCGCGCGCGCCCGCCAGCCATGCCAGGGGCGCAACATCGGCGTCCACCAGGCGCTTTTCCACCTGTGCGTACAGCGACCCATCTCCAATCAGGGCAAGACGCGCACGCTGGCGAGCTTCCGGCATCGTCTTTACCAGGCTGATGAAGCTCTCGACCAGCAGCATGGGATCCTTGACTGCGTCCATGCGGCCGACCCATCCGAAGAGCACGCCACCGGGCGGCAGAAATCCGGGCGGCAGCAGGTCATGGCGACGCAAATCTGGCGCCGGATGAAATCGCGCCGTATCCACACCGTTGCAGATGTGTTGAATCTTGTGACGCGCGGTGCCCGGCAGCACCCGTGATAGCCATTGCGCGAGGTCGCGGGAGACGGCGATGTAACGGTCGACGAACGGGTCACATACGCGCCGCAGCAGCGCGTGACGCTTGTTCGTGCCATGCAGATCGTTCGCAGCCCAGCCATGCAGGCCATGCACCTGACGCCCTGCCCGCGCAGCGCGCGCTGCGAGGTGCACATCGAGAGTGCCCACATTACGCGTGTGAACGATCGCGGGCCGAAGCCGGCGAAACAACTTCCACAGCCGTCCATACATGCCGGGATCCTTGCCGGGGCGCTTGTCGATCGTGAAGAACTCGACGTCAGCGTGTTCAATACGGGAGCGAAATGCACCTATCGATGTCATCACGATGACGGCATGGCGAAACCTGTCGCGCGGCAGGTTGTTCACGAGGTTGACGAGTCCGTTTTCGAGCCCGCCCATATGGAATTCGAACACGACGTGCGCGATCAGCGCAGGAGCGCCCGGTGTACGTGACACGTCGTTCATGGCGAGCGGTTACCCGATACCGCGACGCACTCTGATCCCCCGACGTATTGCCCAGCCGCGCACTGCAGGAGCTGCGGCAGGTTTCGCGTCGCAAAGTCCTCCAAAGCTGCCGACGCACGTCCAGTCCCGTCCGTCCGCGTGGCAAGCACGATGATCGCTACTGCCCCTCCCTCCCCGCGCAATCGCGACCAGGCCTGGCGCAGCTTCGCTGCGTACTCACTCGCCACCAGATGTCCGGCGACTGCGTACCCATCCCAGACCAGCCAGCGTCCCAGCGGTGTGGCTGCCTCGGACTGTCGCAGGGCAACTCCGGTGGCGGTGTGGATCGTGTGCGTCCTCGTGACACGCACCGCTCCGCCGGCCGCGATCGGACGCGCAACAGAACTCACCAACTCCCCGCGCCCGTCCTGTGGGTCCAGGGAGTAGGCGGCGACGATGACTGCATTGCCTGCACCATCGCGATACTCACCTCGCTGCTCGCGGGTCTGCGCCGGGAAGCCATGCTGCCATGGGAGCGAGGCGGTCGTTGGGCCAGACCAGGCTTCACTGCCGGCCGGGAGCTGCGGCGCGCCGGCCGGTACACCGCTCGCGCGCATCGCGATGCCTGCCCAGAGCGGCCCGCAACTCATGAGGAGAACTGCCGCAATCGCAATCCCGATGTCGCGCAGCGGCCCGCCCCTCGGGACGCTGGTCGCACTATCGCTTGGCAGATCCTCTCTGTTGATCGCAACTTCCGGTGGCTCACGGAAGCGAAGTCCGACCCAGAACATCCCCGCCATCAGCAGCCCGAAGAACAACCACCCATAGATCAGATGATCGATCCCCACGGCAGCCTGCATGTCACTGGTCAACGCAAGCAGGACGATCAGGTAGGCGCGCAGACCATTACCAATGATCGGCACGATGATCGAAAGGCAGATGAACGCGGCTCGCCGCCACGGCGAGCGGTACATCAGGAATGCAAACAGGCTCCCTACGGCAAGGCTCGCAATCAGGTAGCGAATGCCACTGCACGCTTTCTCGACCTGAAAGTCGCCCATCACGGTGCTCAGAAGCATCCCGTCGCGATAGACGGTGATCCCGGAAAGCCGCAGCGCGCCGACCGTGAACTTGGCTGTGAACTCCATCAGGACAGGAATCAGCGCCTCGCCGAATGGCACCGCGAAGAAGAGAAACGCAAGCGCGAACGCAAGCTCGCGCGCCACGCGGGAACCTGCCGAGGGTGATCACGAGCGCCGGTATCATCGCGGCAGCTGCCAGCTGCTCGACCACCTGCGCCTCCGCCACCCGTCCGGCCGCCCAGACGACGCTGGTCAATGCAACCAGCGCCAGTCCCGCGACATTCGATCGCCAGGGTGTTTGCGCCAGCACTGCTCGCTTACGCCACACCAGCCACGCGACGATCGGCAGGATCAGCATGCCGTGAGCGAAAGTTTCCGAGCGCCACCAGATCGCAGCCATTCCCAGCCAGCTGTCACGAAACAGGAGCAGGCTCACGAGAATCGCGGCCGCGAGCAGCCATGCTGCGCGGCAGAGCCACATGTGGCGCCGCATTCACGAGTTGCGAGCGCTCCGCGTAGGATGGCATGGACACCATGCGCTTCACCCCACAGCCAGGTGCGCGGGTGAGGCGACCGCGCGTGAAGAGACAGCCTGGTCTATCAGCTCGTCGAGCTTCAGCATCGACTGCGCCCAGCTGTGGTGCGAAAGGATGCGCGCGCGGCCTGCCAGCGCCAGTCGATCGCGGAGCTGCCGATTGTCCAGCACCGAAAGAATCTTCGCAGCGAGCTGCGCGGACGTATCGCCGACCAGCAAGTGCTCGCCTGCAACCGCATCGACCCCTGCGGCCGCTCTGCTGCTCGCGATCACGGGCACACCCATCGCCATCGATTCCAGGATCTTGTTCTGCGTGCCGCGAGCAATCTCGAGGTTTGCGACCGTGAGCGCCGCGCGCTGCACGTGCGGGCGCACGTCTGCCACTGATCCGGTCACTACGACGTTTGCGATGCGGCTCAGCTCCCGAATCGCGGAAGACGGATTGGCGCCGACGATTGCCAGCCGGACCTGCGGCCGCTGCCGCCGTACCAGCGGCAGTACCTCATGACACAGCTTCAGGACCGCCTGCTGGTTGGGGTAGTAGTCCATTCGCCCCACGAACGCCATCAGGTCCGGATCGAACGGCTCCGCGACCGGCGCGAAGTATTGCGAGTCCACACCATTCGGAAACCATCCCGTCGCCGGGGCGGTGTCCAGCCGCTGCAGCGTTTCCAGCTCAGCCCGCGTGGTGCACGTGCACAGGTCGAAACTCGCAGCCAACCGTCGCTCCCAGGCTGCCAGCTTGATGCCTTCGACCTTATAGCCGAGCGCCAGGGGCTGAGGCTTGAACTGTGAGTACGCGAGCCACTTCTGTGAGTCCATATCACCGAAGTCGAGGATCTTGCGCGCGCCGCGGTATCGCATCACGTATGGCGCCATTGACGAGCAGTGCACGAAGACCAGATCGAAGTTCCGCGTGCGCAACAGTCGCCACACGCGTCGATTCAGCTCGCCCGACTGAAAGTAGCCGAAGCTCGAAGGCAAGTGAGTCGCAAGACGTCCCACCATTCGCAGCCACGCCGCCCACGACCTGACGCGCACGGGCGCGAACTCGCTGCAGAAGGGCGCAATTCCCTGCGCCTCCGCAAGCTCCTGATCGCTCCGTACCAGTGACAGTACGGTCACTTCGCAGCCGCGCGCGGTCAGGTGCCGGATGATGTTGAAGGGCCGGATCTTGCCGCCGCGCTGCGGCGGATACGGAAAGCGATGGCACAGGAAGAGTACTTTCATGCCGCCATCCGCTCCTCGAGCTCGGTGGCGACATCGGTCGGCTGACGCCCATCCAGGTAGATGCGTGCCCAGATTTCCAGGTTGAGCAGTGCCAGCAGGTGATCGGTGTAGTCGGCGCGATTGCCCTTGTGGTCCTCGATCATGCGGTCGATCACCGGCCACGAGAACAGGCCGCGCTCGCTCACGCTGCGATTGGACAACACGGCCGTGAGCAGGCCGCTCAACTCATGCTTGAGCCACGCGCCCACGGGCGCACCGAAGCCGCGCTTCTTGCGATGCAGGATATCGGCCGGCAGGAGATCCGCGACGGCCTGCTTGAACCCGTACTTCAATTCCCGACCCCGCACCTTGAGATCCGAGGGCATCGCCATCGCGAGCTCCACGAGTCCCGTGTCGAGCAACGGTACGCGGCATTCGAGCGAGGTCGCCATCGTCATCTTGTCGGTCAGCAGCAGCAGGTCATCGGGCAACTGCGTGGCGAAGTCCAACCGCAGCGCGCGCAACAGGTTGTCACCCTCGCCCACCGCAGCCAACGCGATATCGAATGCAGACCTGTGACCGGCGCGGGACAGGCCGGGCGCGATCTCGTGCCGCAGTTCCGGCGCGAACACCTGCACGTAGCTGCGATAGCGTGCGCCAAACTCGAGCTCACCGCTCAGCAGAAAGCTGCGCGCCAGGCGTGAGACGTTCATGAGGCGAGAATGCCGGTCGGCGGGCAGGCGACGCGCGAGCGGTTGCAACACACTGTGCCTGAGCCACGCGGGCAAGCGCCGGTACTTCTGCAGATAGTGCTCACCCAGGTAGCGCGTGTAACCACCGAATAGTTCATCCCCGCCCACGCCGGAGAGAATCACCGTGACCTCACGCCGCGCGAACTCCGCGACCAGGAAGGTCGTCAGGAATGCGGCATCGCAGATCGGCTCGTCCATGTGCCAGATGAGGCGCGGCAACAGAGCGCACATGTCAGGCTGCACTATGATTTCGTGATGCTCGGTGCCGAGCAGTTCCGCTACCCGGCGCGCATGCGGCAACTCGTTGTAGAGCGCCGCCCCGCTCGCGGCCTCGAAGCCGATCGCGTAGGTCCTGACCGGATACGGACTGTGCCGCGCCATCAGCGCCACGACCGTGCTCGAATCGAGTCCCCCGCTGAGGAACGCGCCGATGGGCACGTCGCTGATCATCTGGGCCGCGACCGCCCGCTCGAGTTCCTGCCGCAGGCGCGCGAGCCATTCTCCGCGCTGCATGGACAATCGCGGGCGCTCATCCAGCGACCAGTAGCGTCGCGCCTGCACATGCCCGGCTTCACAGATCATCAGGGTTGCCGGCTCGAGCTTGGTAATGCCGCGGAAAATCGACAGCGGCGTCGGCACATAACCCAGCACCAGGTACTCGGACACCGCGGCGGGATCGAGCTCGGCGGTGACGCCGGGAAGCTGCAGCAGCGCCTTCGCCTCGGAGGCGAAGGCGCACAGCTCTGGAGTCACGCGCAGATACAGCGGCTTGATGCCCAGCGGATCGCGCCCCACGAGCAGCCGCCGCCGCGCGCGATCCCACAGCGCGAACGCAAACATCCCGTCCAGGTGCTTGACGAAATCGTCGCCGTGTTCCTCGTACAGATGCACGATGACTTCAGTGTCGCTCGAAGTGCGAAAGCGATGACCGCGCTTCTCGAGGTCGGCGCGCAGTTGCCGGAAGTTGTAGATCTCACCGTTGCAGATCACCCACAGCGTCTCATCCTCGTTGGCGATGGGTTGATGGCCACCTGCTACGTCGATGATCGACAGGCGCCGCATGCCCATGAGTAGCGGGCCATCCGCGTAGACGCCGGCATCATCCGGGCCGCGGTGGCGCGTTACCGCGCCCATCCGATCCAGGAGACTCGCGTCCATCTGGAGGTGGCCACGCAGTCCGAGAATTCCGTAGATGCCGCACATGCCGGTGGTCTCGAGCGACGCTCAGCCCAGGTACCGCGCCAGCGGCGGGCCGAGCACCTTGGTCACGCCGAGCGGCAGGCGTTTCCAGGTCGCGATCATCAGGCGATAGCGAGGATTGTTGGGACTGAGATTGGGCATCTGCGTCGCGCGAACCAGGAAATACTCGTAGTGCAGCGGCTGTGGCTCGAAACCCCAGTGAACCTTGAACTTGTATGCGCCGCTGTCGCGCTTGCTGCGACCGAAGTCAAAGATCCCGACGCCACGCTCCGCGGCGCGGCACATCAGCTGCCAGTACATGAAATCGTTGGCGAAGTGTTCGCGGGCCCGCTCGGTGCCACCGCCGTAGTACGGCAGCACCTCATCGCGAAAATAGAAGCTGAGCACGGATGCGAGATCCTCGTTCCCGTGCGCAATCGTCTGCACCTCACACACGATCGCCAAACACTTCCCGCAGGATCTCGAGATAGCGGCGCGTGAATACTGGCGTGCCGAGGTTGCGCAGGCTGGCCGCGTAAAGCCGATAGTGCCGCTCCACATCCTGGTCGACGATACAGCGCAGATCGGAGGCGATGCCCTTGCGGATGACGGCGCGCTGCTTGCGGGGCACGGCGTTCAGATTCGCCTGGGGATCGTGGCTGATGCGCTTGCGAAACGTCACATAGAGGTCGCGGCAGGGCCAGTCAGGCCGTGTCCGCTCACGGTTGCGCAGCTCCAGGTGATCGACGCCGAGATCGCTCGCCAGCGCGCACGCAGCATCTTCCAACGCGACGCGTGCTTCATCGGTTGCGGCCAGGACGCCGCCGTACACGCAGAAAGGAGTGGAGATCAGCGCATCGCCAAACAGGCGGCTGCGAACGCGCGCCAGGGGCAATACGCCCTGAATGCGCCCGTCAGCGCGCGCCAGGAGATAGTGTGCGGCATGACCGAAGGCGCGCTCGAGAACCGTCTGCCAGCCGAGCAGGTGAAAGAAGCTCCCCTGCGGATGGTCGAGCACAAAACCGTCCCACGCGGCTACGTCGTCCGGGGACGCTCTGGCTACCTGCAGCGATGCAGGTTGCAGGTCACGTGTCGCCGCATTCATGGGCCGGGTATCAGGCCTGAAAACACACGATCCATGCGTTCCCAGCGGAAGTCGCGCAGCAGCCTCGTAAGCCGCGGCTCCATGGCGTGCAGATTGAGATAGTGCCTGAACCGGGAACGCAGCCCCGCTTTCGCAACCCGCGGCTGCGCGGCGTCGATCTCCCACGGGTGCATGTAGAACACACCGGGCTGTCGATCCACGCTGTTCACCCGTCGCAATGCCCAGCGTGACCACGCGTATGGCATGAGACGGAAATAGCCGCCGCCACCGCACGGCAGTTTCTGGCCGAGCACTTGCACGGTCGTCACCGGGATTTCCAGAATTCCATTCTGCGATGCGCGGAACGCGAAGCGCGGCGCCTCCGGCATGCCGTATAGATCATGCCTGATCGGATAGATACTGGAGCTGTAGCTGTGGCCGGTCTCCCGTAGCACATCGAGTGCCCACAGGTTGTCCCGGCCGATGGAGTAGCTCGGTGCACGGTAACCGCGCACCGGCTGTCCGGACTGATCCTCGAGAATCGCCTTGGTGCGCAGTACGTCCGCGCGCAGCTGATCAGGCGTCATGCCGATCAATCGGGTGTGATCGTAGCCATGGCTGGCGATTTCATGCCCCGCGTCTGCGATCCGCCGCACCAGCTGCGGGCAGCGTTCAGCG